>CACNRI010000001.1 GCA_902622845.1 uncultured SAR86 cluster bacterium
AGCCTGAGTTTGCAGTTTTTAATGCTGTATCTGCCAGACCCTTCCTAGCTCCGTGAGTTGAGATAAAGTACTGAAGAACAGAAAGACCTTCTCTGAAGTTTGCAGTAATGGGAGTTTCTATAATTGAGCCATCTGGTTTTGACATTAGTCCTCTCATACCTGATAGCTGCCTAATTTGAGCCGGTGATCCTCTAGCTCCTGAATCAGCATAAATATATACTGAATTAAAAGAAGCTTGTTCAACTTCATTGCCATCAGAATCCTCAACACTGTCTTTGCTGATTTTTTCCATCATCGCCTTAGCAACTCTTTCATTTGCTCTAGACCATATATCAACTACCTTGTTATATCTTTCACCTCTAGTGACCAACCCAGATGAGAATTGGTTCTCAATTTCCTTAACCTCATCCTCTGCCTTGTCTACAATTTCATATTTTTCTTCAGGAATAACAAAATCATCTACACCAATCGATGAGCCTGATCTAGTTGAGAAGTCAAAGCCAAGGTACATTAATTGATCGGCAAAGATTACAGTCTTCTTCAAACCAGCTTTTCTGTAAGAAAGATCAATTAGCGACGAAACTGCTTTTTTGTCTAGTGTTTTGTTTACATTGTCGAATCCAACTTCAATTGGTGTGATTCTCCAGATAAGGGTTCTTCCAACGGTAGTATCTTCTATAAAAACACCCTTCTCAGCATTTTCTATTCTTACTTTTATATTTGCATGAAGATCTATTTGTTCAGACTCAAAAGCTCTTTGAACCTCGTCAGGGTTTGAAAATACTCTCCCTTCTCCATGAGAATTTACTTTCTCTCTTGTCATGTAATAAAGACCAAGAACAACATCCTGAGTTGGATTAATAATCGGAGCTCCATCAGCAGGAGAAAGAATATTATTAGTCGACATCATTAATGCTCTAGCCTCAAGTTGAGCTTCAACTGTTAATGGAACATGGACAGCCATTTGATCGCCATCAAAGTCTGCATTATAAGCAACACATACCAATGGATGAAGTTGTATAGCCTTACCCTCAATTAATAGGGGTTCAAATGCCTGAATACCAAGACGATGCAATGTTGGAGCCCTATTTAATAGAACTGGATGCTCTCTGATAACTTCTTCTAGAGCTTCCCAAACCTCTGGGGTCTCTCTTTCAACAAGCCTCTTAGCGGCTTTAATTGTTGTTGCAAGCTCTTTATGTTCCAACCTTCCGTAGACAAATGGTTTGAATAGCTCTAATGCCATTTTTTTTGGTAATCCGCATTGATGAAGCTTTAGATTTGGTCCAGACACAATTACAGATCTTCCAGAGTAATCAACTCGCTTACCAAGAAGATTTTGTCTGAACCTTCCACCCTTACCTTTGATCATATCAGCAAGAGACTTAAGAGGTCTTTTATTGGTGCCAGTTATAACTCTTCCTCTTCTTCCATTATCAAGGAGAGCATCAACTGATTCTTGCAGCATTCTTTTTTCATTTCTTACAATGATGTCAGGTGCATTTAGCTCCAATAGTCTTTTTAATCTGTTGTTTCTATTTATTACTCTTCTATATAGATCATTAAGATCAGAAGTAGCAAACCTTCCTCCCTCAAGAGGCACAAGCGGTCTTAGGTCTGGAGGTAATACTGGAAGAACATCCATTATCATCCACTCTGGTTTGTTACCAGAAGCCTTAAATGCCTCAAGTAACTTTAATCTTTTTGAGATCTTTTTTAGTTTTGTTTCAGAATTTGTTTGAGGAATTTCTTCTCTAAGAATTCTTATCTCTTCTTCTATATCGAGTTCTTCGAGTAATAATTTAACTGCTTCTGCACCCATTCCAGCTTTGAACTCATCTCCATATTGGTCATAAGCTTCAATGTATTCTTCTTCAGTAAGAATGTCTCCAGTTTCTAAATCAGTCATTCCTGGATCAGTTACTATAAAACTCTCAAAATATAGAACTCTCTCAATTTCTCTCAAAGTTACATCAAGAAGAAGGCCTATTCTTGAAGGCAATGATTTTAAGAACCATATATGAGCAACAGGAGCTGCTAGCTCAATATGACCCATTCTATCTCTTCTTACCTTTGCAAGAGTGACTTCTACGCCACATTTTTCACATACTACTCCTCTATGCTTCATTCTCTTATATTTACCGCATACGCACTCGTAGTCTTTAATTGGTCCAAAAATCTTTGCGCAGAAAAGACCATCTCTTTCTGGTTTAAAGGTTCTATAGTTAATAGTCTCAGGTTTTTTTACTTCGCCAAATGACCATGATCTAACCATTTGTGGAGATGCCAAGCCAGCAGAAATAGATGAGTAATCGTCTTGGTTTGATTGCAATAAGTTAAGTAATTCTTTCAAAATATTTCTCCTATTCTTCTGTATCTAAATCAATATTAATTCCCAATGATCTAATCTCTTTAGTAAGAACATTAAAGGATTCAGGGATATTTGCATCCATCTGTAATGAGCCATCAACAATATTTTTGTACATCTTAGTTCTACCAGAAACATCGTCTGACTTAACTGTTAACATTTCTTGTAGAGTGTAAGCTGCTCCATATGCCTCTAGTGCCCAAACTTCCATTTCACCAAATCTTTGGCCTCCAAACTGAGCTTTTCCACCCAATGGTTGTTGTGTAACCAGAGAATATGATCCGGTTGATCTTGCATGCATTTTATCGTCAACTAAATGATTGAGTTTAATCATATACATATAACCAACAGTAATTGGACGATCAAATTTTCTACCTGTTCTTCCGTCAAACAAGGTAAATTGTCCTGAGGAAGGAAGACCAGCAAGCTTTAACATATTTTTAACTTCAGATTCTGCAGCACCATCAAAAACTGGTGATGCAATTGGAACACCAGCTCTTAGGTTGTTAGCTAACTGATCAATATCTCCATTAGTCAAAGAGCCAAGATCCTCAAGATTTGCAGCATCTTTGTTATACAAAGTTTCAAGATATTTTCTGATGTCAGCGTTTGATTCTTTATTTTTTATCATATTATCGATGATTTTACCGACACCTTTTGCTGCACATCCCATATGCGTTTCAAGAATCTGACCCACATTCATCCTCGATGGAACTCCTAGCGGATTTAAAACAATATCTACCGGATTACCATCCTCATCATAAGGCATATCCTCAATTGGCATTATTTCTGAGATAACACCTTTATTTCCATGTCTTCCAGCCATTTTATCGCCAGGCTGTATTCTTCTTTTAATAGCTAAAAATACTTTAACTATTTTAATAACGCCCGGAGCAAGATCATGACCTCTTATAATCTTTGATTTTTTGTCATTAAATCTTTCTTTGATTTCACTTAGAACCTTTTTAAGAGCCTGTTCTGATTCCTCTAGCCTTGTATTTACATCAGCTTTTTTTGTTCTTATTGAAAAAATATCGTTTAAAGACATTTCTTTAAGGTCATCCAATGAGATCTTAGATCCTCTTTTTAAACCAGGAGCCTTAGTAACTGTCTCACCATTAAGGAATCCAGAAACTTTAATTTTTGTTGCTTCCTGAACAATCCTAGTTTCATCATCAGCATCTTTTTTTGCTTGCGCTAAATGCTCTTCTTCAATGGATACGGTTCTGTCATCTTTTTCTAGTCCGTCTCTTGTAAAGACTTCTACACCGATAACAGTTCCCTTTGTGCTTGTTGGAACTCTTAATGATGTATCTTTAACATCAGAAGCTTTTTCTCCAAATATCGCTCTTAGAAGTTTTTCTTCAGGAGATAATTGATTTTCTCCTTTTGGAGTAATCTTACCAACAAGGATATCTCCAGGGTTAACTTCTGCACCTTTATAGACTATTCCACACTCATCAAGTTTTGATAATGATCCTTCTCCAACATTAGGAATATCAGCAGTAATTTCTTCAGAACCAAGTTTTGTATCTCTGGCAACACAAGTTAGTTCTTGGATATGAATTGATGTAAACCTATCCTCTCTTGCAACTTTTTCAGAAATAAGAATTGAGTCCTCAAAGTTATAACCATTCCATGGCATAAAGGCAATTCTAATGTTTTGTCCTAATGCAAGCTCTCCATTATCTACAGATGGTCCATCAGCAAGAATATCACCTTCAACAACTTTATCGCCAACCTTTACAAGTGGTCTTTGGTTGATACAGGTATTTTGATTTGATCTTGTATATTTAACGAGATTGTAAATATCAACTTCAGCAGTTTTATTTTTTGCATCTGTGACTCTAACAACGATTCTCCCTGCATCAACGCTTTCAACGACACCTTTATTCTTTGCAACTACACAGACTCCCGAATCTCTTGCAACAACTGTTTCAAGGCCAGTACCAACAAGAGGCTTCTCTGGTCTTAAGACAGGAACTGCTTGACGTTGCATATTTGAACCCATTAAAGCTCTATTTGCATCATCATGCTCCAAAAACGGAATTAATGATGCAGCAACAGAAACTACTTGCTGAGGCGAAACATCCATTAAGTCAACCATATCTGAAGACATCAATTCGAACTCGTTAGCGTGTCTAACAGGGACTAGATCATCGACGAATTTATTCTTTTTATCCAATGTAGCATTGGCCTGAGCGATTATATGCTCGCCTTCATCAATGGCTGACAAATAAACAATCTCATCAGTAACTGTTCCCTTCACAACCTTTCTATAAGGAGTTTCTATAAATCCATAAGAATTAGTCCTTGCATAAGAGGCAAAGGAATTTATAAGACCAATATTTGGTCCCTCCGGTGTTTCGATTGGGCAAACTCTTCCATAATGGGTTGGATGAACATCTCTGACCTCAAAGCCCGCTCTTTCTCTAGTAAGTCCGCCAGGACCTAATGCTGAAACTCTTCTCTTATGAGTTATTTCAGACAATGGATTATTTTGATCCATAAACTGTGACAACTGACTTGACCCAAAAAATTCTTTTATTGCTGCAGTAACTGGTTTGGCATTAATTAGATCTTGCGGGCCAAGCTCATCTGCTTCGGCCATGCTTAATCTTTCTCTTACAGCTCTCTCAACTCTAATAAGCCCAACTCTGAATTGGTTTGCAGTCATTTCTCCGACAGACCTGACTCGTCTATTTCCAAGATGATCAATATCATCAACAAAATCATGACCATCTCTAATATCTAATATGCCTTTCATAACAGAGATAATGTCTTGGAGATCAAGCACATTTGGATTCTCTCTTTCATCTTCTATTTTTAGCCTTCTATTAAATTTCATTCTTCCAACTTCAGATAAATCATATCTTTCAGGGTTAAAGAATAGATTCCTAAATAAAGTTTCTGCTGAGTCCTTAGTTGGCGGTTCGCCAGGTCTCATCATTCTATATATTTCAACAAGAGCCTCTAGCCTATTTGATGTTGGATCAATTCTGAGCGTATTTGCTATATATGGCCCCTTCTCTAACTCATTAATATAGAGAGTATCAATTGTTGTTATGCTTTTTTCCAAAAGAAGAGATAACACTGCTTCGTCTATTTCACTGTTACACGCTAAAGTAACCTCTCCAGTTTCCTCATCAAATATATCTTTAGAAGTAACTTTTCCTAAAAGGTATTCATTTGAAAAAGAAATTTCTTTCTCTCCAGAGTCTCTGAGCAATTTAACATGTCTTGCAGTAACTCTTTTGCCAGCTTCGACTATAACTTTGTTCTTAACTTTTATGTCTTCACTAAGGACTTCGCCTCTTAATCTCTCTGGCCTTAATTCAGTTTTTACTCTTGATTTATCAAGTGTGTAAGTTTCCGTTTCAAAGAATGACTGCAGAATTTCTTCAGTAGTCATTTCCAATGCTTTTAGAAGAATAGTTGCAGGTATCTTTCTCTTTCTATCTATCCTACAGAAAAGACTGTCTTTTGGATCAAATTCAAAATCTAGCCAAGAACCTCTATAAGGAATAATTCTTGCAGAATATAAAACTTTTCCAGAACTGTGAGTTTTTCCTTTGTCATGATCAAAGAAAACACCAGGAGATCTGTGGAGCTGTGAAACAACAACTCTCTCTGTTCCATTAATGATAAAGGATCCTGTTGAAGTCATTAAAGGAACCTCTCCCATAAAAACTTCACCTTCTTTTACATCTTTAACTTCTTCGAAGTTAGACTCTTTGTCATAAATTACAAGCCTTACTTTAATTCTAAGTGGTGCTGAGTAACTTAGTCCTTGAATGAGGCATTCTTGAACATCAAAACTATTTTTACCAAGCTCATATGAGACGTACTCAAGGGCAGCATTGCCAGAAACACTTGTTATAGGGAAAAGAGACTGAAAAACTTCTTCTAGACCTTTTTTTTCCCTTTTATCGGGATCGACCTCAGCTTGAAGAAACTCAGCATATGAATTCAGCTGTGTTTCTGTCAGGGTTGGTAGATCCATGACTTTTGGGAATCTTCCAAAGTTTTTTCTTATTCTCTTTTTTTCAGTGTAGCTATATGACATATATGTTGCCCTTTAAGTATTAGTAAAATTATTTAAGTTCTGCAGTAGCTCCAGCTTCTGAAAGCTGTTTAAGCATTTCTTCAGCTTCTTCTTTTTTAACACCCTCTTTAAGAGTATTTGGAGCGCCATCGACTAAGTCTTTAGCTTCCTTAAGACCAAGACCTGTTATAGCTCTAACAGCTTTAATAACTTGGACTTTTTGGTCGCCAGCTGCAGAAAGAACAACATCAAATTCGTCTTTCTCTTCAGCAGCATCACCACCAGCATCATCGCCAGCAGCTGCAGCAGGTGCAGCAGCGACTGCAGCAGCTGCAGTAACACCAAATTTTTCTTCGATAGCAGAAATAAGCTCTACTAACTCCATAACTGACATTTCTTCAATTGCTTTAAGAATGTCTTCAGATTTTATTGTTGCCATAATAATTCTCCGATTTAGGCACTAGCCTGTTTATTGTCACGAACTGCAGCAAGAACCCTTGCAAGCTTACTTGGAACTTCATTTAATAAAGTAGCAAACTTACCCATAGGTGCTTGAAGAACTGATGCAATTAAAGTAATAGCCTCTTCTCTTGATGGAAGTGTTGCCAATAAATCAATTTGGCTTCCATCTAGCAGTTGGCCCTCAACACATAATGCTTTAATTTCGAGAGCTTCGAAGTTTTTAGCATATGTTTTGAGTAACTTTGCAGCAGCTCCTGGCTCAGCAAAAGAAAAAGCAAATAATGAAGGACCCTTGAGAGCCTCTTCTGTGCAACCAAAATCGGTATCTTTAAATGCAAGCTTTGCAAGTGAATTTTTTATCACTTGAATATGCACACCTTTTTCGTTTGCTTCCTTTCTTATTTCAGATAGTTCAGAAACTTTTAATCCTCTTGCATCAGATATCACCAATGTAGATGCATCTGCAACAACAGCTTTTACTTCCTCAACAATCCTTTCTTTTTCATTTTTGGCTAATGCCATACAATTCTCCTATTTAGACCTTTCGGTCATTTTTGGCGACAAACTGCTAATGCAATTGAGTCACCACCTGCGTAGGAAATTAAGCTAATAAGCACCTACGGTCTTCGACGGCTGCGAATAAACGCAACAATCTAGAGTTTTAAAAAACTCTAAAAACTTATGCCAGCTCCGATATATTTAATTTCAATCCTGGCCCCATTGTGCTGCTAATTGAAATACCTTTTATATATACACCCTTGGCGGATGCTGGTTTTAATCTTTTTAATTCTTCAACAAGTGCAGTTAAATTCTGATTTACCTTGCCATCATCAAATGAAACTTTTCCTATGCAACCATGAACAATACCGCTTTTATCAGTTCTAAATCTAACTTGTCCAGATTTTGCATTCTTTATTGCGTCGGCAACATTATCAGTAACAGTTCCAGTTTTCGGATTTGGCATAAGCCCTTTTGGTCCTAAAACCTGGCCAAGCTTACCAACGACTTTCATAGCTACCTGTGTTGAGATTACGACATCTACAGCGATCTCATTTTTTGTAAACTTCTCACTCAAATCATCCATACCTATAAAATCAGCACCGGCTGATTTTGCATCTTCAGCTGCATCACCATCAGCAAAAACAGCTACAACAACTTCTTTACCAAGAGAGTTTGGAAGTGTTAAAGCTCCTCGAACATTTTGATCAGATTTATTCCCGTCAACTCCAAGCTTAATAGCTACATCTAGAGACTCATCAAATTTTGGTGATTTATGTTCTTGTAGAATCTTAACAGCATCGCTTAATGAGTAATCAGTCATGCTATCAACGCTTTCTAAAATACTTTTTTGTTTTTTTGTAACCATAATTATATTTCTACATCGACTCCCATACTTCTTGCTGTACCTGCAATAATTCTTACCGCATTATCCAGATCATTGGCATTTAAATCTGGCTCTTTTGCTTTTGCAATTTCTTCTAGTTGTTTTCTTGAGATTTTTCCAACCTTTTCTCTGTTAGGTTCTCCACTTCCTTTAGGAATGTTCAAAGCCTTTCTTATTAACACAGCTGCTGGTGGTGTTTTAACAACAAAATCAAAGGATTTATCTTCATAAACACTTATTACAACTGGAAGAGGAACGCCCTTCTCTGAATCTTTAGTTTTATCATTGAATGCATTACAAAAATCCATAATGTTAAGTCCTGCTTGTCCTAAAGCAGGACCAACAGGTGGACTTGGATTAGCTGCTCCCGCGGGTATTTGTAATTTCAAAATATTTGCAACTTTTTTCTTTTTAGCCATTTAAGTTTTCTCTATTTGCATGAAATTTAATTGCACAGAAGTTGATCTCCCTAAAATCTGAACAGAAACTTTTACTGAGTTCCTTTCATAATCAACTTCCTCTACAACGCCATTGAAATCGTTAAAGGGTCCATCACAGACTCTGATAACTTCACCTGGTTCAAACATAGTTTTTGGTCTAGGAGCTTCTTCGCCTACTTCGATCCTATTAATAATGCTATTAACTTCAGCATCAGTGATTGGACTTGGTTTTTCTCTAGTTCCTCCAACAAACCCTGAAACTCTTGGAGTTTGTTTGACTAACTGCCAAGTGTCATCATCAAGCTCCATTTGAATGAGGATATATCCTGGGAAGAATTTTCTTTCTGTTTTTTTCTGTTCACCGCTTTTTAGCTCAACAACCTGCTCAGTAGGTACAAGAATTTCTCCGAACTTCTCTTTTAGATCTGCCAACATAATTCTTTCTTCCATAGCAGCTTTAACTTTCTGTTCGTATCCTGAATATGCTTGAACTACAAACCACTCCATCTCTTATCCTAAAATTAGTTTTGTTAACCAGCTTAATAAAGACTCTAATCCCCATAAAAGTAATGCAAGAACAAGGATAGAGATAAAAACAATTAAAAATGTCTGAGTTGTTTCAACCCTTGTAGGCCAAACAACTCTTCTTAACTCAGTTCTTGATTCTGCCATAAGTTTTATTGACGATTTTCCAAAATCAGTCAGTGCCATGAAAAGTATACCGAGGCCAATAAGACCAACAACGCCCAAAACTCTGTAAAGGAATGCAACTTCTGTGTAATAACTGTTGCCAACAACAGCAACTACAAAGAAGGATAATGAAATTAACCACTTTGCTTTGTCTAAGAATTTAAATGACTCTTGTTTACTCATAATTCTTCCTAAACTCTTCCTCATTGGCAGGCCAGGAGGGAATTGAACCCCCAACCCCCGGTTTTGGAGACCGGTGCTCTACCAATTGAGCTACTGGCCTAAAAACGTTATTTACTTTCCCCATTAAAAAAAAGGCGCGCCAAGGCTTCCATGTCTTGGCAATCGCTTAAATTCTTTTACTTAATGATCTTAGCAACAACTCCAGCACCAACTGTTCGCCCACCTTCACGTATTGCAAACTTAAGACCTTCGTCCATAGCAATAGGAGCAATCAGTGTTACTGTCATTTTGACGTTATCACCTGGCATTACCATCTCAACCCCATCTGGTAATTCACAGGCGCCTGTAACATCAGTAGTTCTAAAATAAAACTGAGGTCTATAACCTTTAAAGAATGGAGTGTGTCTTCCACCTTCATCCTTTGAAAGTACATAAATTTCAGCTTCGAATTCTGTATGCGGTGTAATTGATTTAGGAGCAGATAAAACTTGCCCTCTTTCAACTGCATCTCTGTCTATACCTCTGAGAAGAACACCACAGTTCTCACCGGCTCTTCCTTCGTCAAGTGATTTCCTAAACATCTCAACACCAGTACATGTTGTTTCAGTAGTATCATTAATACCGACTATTTCAAGAGCATCTCCAGTTTTAACAATACCAGTTTCTATTCTTCCAGTTACAACTGTTCCTCTTCCTGAGATAGTGAAAACGTCTTCAACAGGCATTAAGAAAGGCTTGTCTGTATCTCTTGCTGGTTCAGGTATTGAAACATCAAGTTCTTCAACTAATTTTTGAACAGCTGGGACGCCAATATCTGAAGTGTCTCCTTCTAGGGCTTTTAATGCACTTCCAGTAATGATAGGTGTGTCATCACCTGGGAATTCATACTCATTTAATAGCTCTCTTATTTCCATTTCAACCAATTCCTGAAGTTCAGGATCATCAACTTGGTCAGCTTTGTTTAGAAATACTACAATCTTTGGAACACCAACTTGTCTTGCTAAAAGAATGTGCTCTCTTGTTTGAGGCATTGGACCATCAGCTGCACTTACAACTAGAATTGCCCCGTCCATTTGTGCAGCACCAGTAATCATATTTTTTACATAGTCTGCGTGACCTGGACAGTCAACGTGTGCATAGTGTCTAGCATTTGATACATACTCAACGTGAGATGTAGCAATTGTTATACCTCTTTCTCTTTCTTCAGGAGCATTATCAATTCCATCAAATGCAACTGCTTCACCACCGTAAACTTCAGCACAAACCTTAGTTAATGCTGCTGTTAAAGTAGTTTTTCCGTGGTCAACGTGACCAATTGTTCCCACATTGACGTGTGGTAAATTTCTTTCAAACTTTTCTCTTGCCATTTTTTGCCTCTCTAAAAAAATTGCCAATAATGGAGCTCATAACCGGACTTGAACCGGTGACCTCTTCCTTACCAAGGAAGTGCTCTACCGCTGAGCTATATGAGCCCGAATTACAGTTCCAAAATTTAAGGTGGCGTATTATCCCTCTAAAAGTCCATAAACTCAACCTTTTTTTGATAAAAAAATATACTAAAAAAAAGGGTTAGAAATGGTGGAGGGGGAAGGATTCGAACCTTCGAAGCACGAGGCGGCAGATTTACAGTCTGCTGGGTTTGACCGCTCCCCAACCCCTCCATTTAAAGGAGTGTATTTTTGATCTAGAATAGCATTAAGTCAACTAATTTTTTATTTTCATGCAATTTAATGAGGAAATTATCCTAAAAGGCCTAAATTTGACTAATTTTGAGCTCAAAACTCATCAATTAATAGACTCAACTAATGATGAGTGCAAAAGAATAAGTTCAAATAAAGATATTCTAGTAGTAACTGCAGATAAGCAAACTAAGGGGAAAGGCCGAAAAGGAAAGAAATGGCACAGTCCAGAGGGCAATATTTCTCTTTCCATAGCCTTTGCGGATAGAAAATTCGATGTACCAATAAGTATTGCTACAGGTATTTTGGTTAAAGATGCCCTCACAGAAGTATTTAATCTAGACTCAATCAAGCTTAAGTGGCCAAATGATCTTGTGTTTGAAAAAAAGAAAATAGGAGGAATATTAGTTGAAAAGGAGGTTTTTTCTAACTATACAAAAGCCATAGTAGGTATTGGAATAAATCTTGAGTTGGATAAAAAAGAATCTTGGTGGGGAGATTTCGGAGATCTCAATGGTAAAAACTTGAGAGATAAAATCATTAATAAGATATTAGTAAAGTTTGAGGCTCTGTTTAGGGATGGTCTCAGTGATTGGAAGAATCTTTGGAATCAGTCTTGCATTCATAACGATGCCATCATTTCTGTTGCTAGGAATGATGAGATCATTAAAGGAAAATATTTAGGAATAAATGATTCTGGTGAGCTTCTGCTAGAAAAAAAAATAGGAGATATTATTTCTTTTTCATCTGGTGAAGTGTCAATAAAAGGAATCTATAATAAATAGATGAAACATTTTCTATCAAATCTAGATCTTCATAGTGAAACTCCTCAAGATTATGAATCAATTATTTTTGGAGCTGGTTGCTTTTGGGGAGTTGAAAAAAAGTTTTGGCAACTAGATGGAGTTTGGCTAACTTCGGTTGGTTATTCTGGCGGCGAACTAGAAGATCCCTCTTACGAAATTGTGTGTTCAGGAACAACTAATCATGTAGAAGTTGTAAAAGTTGTATTTAATCCCGAAGTTATATCATTGGCAGATCTCCTCAAAGTTTTTTGGGAATGTCATGATCCAACTCAAGGAATGAGACAAGGCAATGATATTGGATCACAATATCGATCGGTGATTTTTCTTAATTCAGAGTTACAAAAAGATGAATCTCTATCATCTTTGGAAACTTATCAGGATGAACTTGAGCTTAATGGTTACGGTCCCATTACTACTGAAATTTCGATGATGAAGAATTACTTTTTAGCTGAGGAATATCATCAGCAGTATTTAGCAAAAAATCCAAATGGCTATTGCGGGCTTGGGGGAACTGGTTGCTCTTTCCCTAATAATTAATTTGTATATAATAGCAATCTTTGCCACCTTAGCTCAGTTGGCTAGAGCAGTTGATTTGTAATCATCAGGTCGTCAGTTCGAATCTGACAGGTGGCTCCACTCTACTCTATTACAATTCTTTCTTCGTAAACTGGGCTATATATTGGTTTATCTTTTAAATAATCTTCAACTACATCTACTATGAAGATATTTGTATCTTCGTATTCAATTGATTCAGTAAACTCCCAGTAGCCATCACCTCCAAGGGTGACAAAATTTGTTGAAGCTACCCAATAAGTCTTCTTTCTATTAATTGGTTTGCCGTTAAGTCTTAGCTCTTTAATCTCACCATTAGAATCAATAACATATTTAAAGCTTTTAGAAACTTGCAATACACCATTCGTCATTCCAGCAGCATGATTAAAAAGACCTTCTATTTGTGCTCCTGTTATTTTGGTCATCACGAGTGTATTTGGAAAAGGGAAAGCGGATATTAAGTCGCCCTTTGTTAAAACTCCCGGATCTAAGTCTTGTCTGAGTGCGCCACTGTTAATAACTGCGAAATCAATTTTTTTATCATACTCTTCTGCAGCATCAGCAAATAAATTCCCCATGTTTGACTCTTCACCATACGCTCTTACCATTTTATCTGAAGTGAATGAAACTTCTTTAAGTGCGATCTTCTGAACCTGACTCTCCCAATAATCAATAACTTTTGACATTTCAGGATCATCCTCAATTTCATCATCGAAGATAGTAATAAGCTCATTAGAGTAATCAATAATCTTATTTTTCTCAGTATCATAGCTAACAACAAGCTTTCCTAACTCAATCGAATACGCATTAGTTGAAACTATAATCGTTTCGTTGGAAAGCAGTGCATCAGGTGTTCCTTTGTGAGCATGCCCTGTGATCATAATATCTACACCAGGAACATTTTTTGCTAGATCAATATCTTTGCTAAGAGTTCTTTCAACATCAGATAAACCTTTGGTTGATTGCCTGCCAGGGACGCCCTCATGAACACTTAGGACAATTAAATCGGTTATTGGCTCAAGCTCTTCAATATATTTTCTCAAGTAATATTCTTCATCACGAGCTTCTAATCCATCAACCATTTTAAAGTTCGTTGTGTCATAAAATGCAAACTTGCCATGCAGTCCAATGACCCCTATTTTCAATCCATTACTTTCAAGAATGACATATGGATTATCCCAAATAAGTTCATCAGTTCCCTCATAGAAAATATTTCCATTAACAATAGGAAAAGTTGCCATCTCAAATTTATCAAGCATGCTTTCCCAACCATGATCAAATTCATGATTACCAATGCAAGCAGCATCAACTCCAAGCAAATTCATTGTATCTATTACAGCTTCGCCTTCTGTGAGAGTACTTATGTAAGGACCAGAGAAATAATCGCCTGCATCGATATATAGGGTATTTGGATTTGTAGATTTTTCCTCTTTTATAAGTGTAGCTAGATTTGCAAACCCGCCGACTGGTCTTGTCTTACTTATCCACTGCTCAATATGAGGTTGCAAGTGAGCATGTAAGTCGTTAGTGTAAAGAAAATTTAATTGTTTTATCTCTGAACTTAGATTAAAGCTAACAAAAAATAATGCTGAAAGTGCAGAGAACTTTTTCATCAAAAGTTATTAGTAATCATTTATATCATCTGAAGTCTCTTTTCGCTTCACAATGAAGTTGAGACCAAGGGAAAGTATGAAAGATAGTATTGCCCAAAGAGTCAAAGCTCCAGACCAACTGTCCAAAAGAATTGGTAAAGAGCCGCTTTCCTGCATTTTAAGAACAAGGCCTGTGAGGAGTCCGCTTGCTCCAGTAGGAAGAAAAAATATAAGGGTTCCATTAGTCAGTTCCAAGATGGCAAGCAATAATCCAATTATTAACCAAACATTTCCAGAGTATAAGAGAATATCAAGCATCATTTGTTTTACCTTTATCTAAACTATCTAAAAATAATTCAATTGTACCAAGAGCCTTTGTAATATCAGTTGGAACAACAAGTGTTTTTGTCTGATTTGAGGATGCTACTTCTGCCAAGCCATCTACCTGCCGCTTCATAATTTCATAATTAATTGCAGGCTGCCCATCATTTTTAATAGCTTCAGCAATTAATCTCGTCTGTTCTGCATCCGCCTCTGCTTTTATTTTGACAGCATAAGCATCAGCATCAGCTTGCACCTTCACAGCCTCTGCTTGCTTTTGGGCTTCGTAAAGTTCTGCATCTGCTTTTAGCTCAACACTTCTTTTATCGCCCTCTGCTTTTGCAATTGTAGCTCTTCTCTCTCTTTCTGCATTTAGCTGCTGTCTTTGTGATTCCTTAGTTTTTTCATCAACTAAAACATCCAAAATTTCTGTTCTTGTTACTTCAACTCCCCAAACTTCTGCTGCTTTAGTTAATCGAGCTGCAATTTCTTGGTTCATTGCTTCTCTGCTTGATTGAAGATCATCAAGCTCAAGCTTTCCAGCTGCAGAACGAATTATTGATATCGCTGTATTTTCGATAGCAAGATCTATATTTCTGATTCTATAAACTGATTTTGCTGCATCTAAAACTCTAAAAAAAACAGTTGAGACTAGCTCAACTTCAACGTTATCTTCGGTAATAACCGACATTTTAAAAGGTGGTAACTGTCTTTCGAGGATATCAACTTTGAAAGCAACCCTATCAACAAATGGGACAATAATTGATAATCCTGATTCAAGTATTCGAGTAAACTTACCAAATCTTTCAATTACAAACACCTTTGACTGTGGAACAATTTTTATTCCCAGATAGATTACATATATTATTAAGATAGCTAAAAAAA
Organism: uncultured SAR86 cluster bacterium; assembly: GCA_902622845.1. Lineage (GTDB taxonomy): Bacteria > Pseudomonadota > Gammaproteobacteria > Magnimaribacterales > D2472 > CACNXK01. The sequence continues at coordinate 15,408 of CACNRI010000001.1, forward strand.
CTAAAACTCCGTTTCCAAATGTCATATTTATATCTCCTATGTGAATATGTCTTTTAATTTAACATAAATATTTATAAATTATATTATTTATAAGTATTAGGTAAATCTCTTTTATCTGTATATCTTTCAGTAAGTCTTGATGATCTTGTCGTAAGATCCATATCATTTCCATCAATAAAGACTTTTGTTGGAAACGTTGCAGGCTCCAATGGATCGTCTTCCCATATGACGATGTCAGCTTTCATGCCCTTTTTAAGAATGCCTCTATCGGCAATATTAAAACTTTTGGCAACATTTGATGTGAGAGCCATTATTGCTCCAGTATAAGACATCCCATTAGCAACAGCATTCCCCGCTCCTTGTCTAATCAAATGATAATTATGAGTTCTAGATTCACTGAACATAACTTTGATACCAGCTTCTTCAAGAGACGCAGCTATGCGAATATTTGAAGCAAGTTCATCAAATGAATCAGGAATATTATCAAAAGGATTAACTATGACTGGAATATTGTTTTCAGCAATTTCACCTTTAACTAATTCAGCCTCCTGAGCACTCATAAGAATTAAATTAAGTCCATAAAGCTTTTTAATATCTATCAGTTTCAAGATGTCTGATGCCCTGTTAGTTTTTATTACCAATGGAAGCTTATTATTCAAAAGGTTATAAAGCGCAATTACATCTCTAGGCTGCAATTCCATCAAATCTGCAACTTCAAAATCCTCCATAACCTCAGATATTTTCTTTGATGATGAGATATCTTTCTCATCTAACGTTGACGCAAACTCTAGAAGATCCTTCAATAAAATAAGACTCTCTGCACGAGACCCAGAGCTTACTGCGCCTATCTCGCCTGTTAGTGAAACGTCAGGCACACCATTAACCCTTAGACTTCCATCAAGAAGAAAATATGATGCCATTCCACTTAAAGGATCCCAATTAAAATCAGGTAGAGTAATTGCTGAAGTAACTCCATTTGATCTATTCCATGGAATTAAAGTTGAGTTTGGATTTATAGCATCAAAAACACTAAAACCCATACTATACATATTGCTATCACCGTCTCTGGTCTCGCTGATTGCGCCTATCTCCAAGATACCAATTTGCGTATCAGGAGCTATCACTCCAGGAGTAACAATTTTATTCGATGCATCAACAACGACATCAGCTTTTAAAGGTTTAGTTGATACTTCTAAAATAGTATCTCCCTCGATAAGAATATCTCCAATAAAAGATTCTTGATTCAGCCCTGTGTGAATTTCCCCACCTTTGATAACAATAGTCTGAGAAACGGCACTTATTGATATAAAGCATAATGAAAGGAAGTATATTATTCTAATCATTGACCCTGTCCTCTCTTGGATCAACTATACCAACGTCAAAATCTGAAACAGGCCCAAATCCTGTGTTGCGATCGAATGCTAAGGCTCCATCGATAAAGACCTGTTCAGCAAGTGAATAAACACTAAATGGATCATCTGACCAAAGAACAACATCTGCATTTTTCCCAGCAACCAAGGAACCGGTTTCATCATAAATACCAGCTGCTTTTGCAGGATTACTGGTTATCCAGTTCATAGCTCTGGCCTTTGAGATATCATATCCTGCTTTGTTGCCGGCAGCTCTTGCTTTTGCTGCCTCTTGATTAAGTCTTTGAATCCCTCTCTCATCATCTGAGTGAACAATTGCACAGCCCTTTCCACCCCTTGCTTGATCAACGATTGCAATGTTTGCTTGAACCATATCGTAAGCCTCATGTTTAAAGCCCCACCAATCTGCCCAAAGGGCTCCGCAGATTCCATTATCTGCCAATAAATCTGCAATCTTGTATGCTTCTACACCATGATGAAAAGCAGTAATTTTATAATTGAACTCTTTTGCAACATCTATCATTAAAGCCATTTCTTCTGCTCTATAACAATGGATATGGACTAGTATTTCATCTTTGAGTACATCACTGAGTGTATCGAGTCTTAGATCTCTTTTAGGTGGAGACTCAACCATTTTTTCTTCATCAGATTTTGCATCATATGCTTCTAACTTATTTAAATAATTTTCAGCCTCAATCCAAGCTTTTCTATAACCTGCAAAGTTACCCATTCTTGTTGAAGGTGCTTGTCCTCTATTTCCATACACCCTTTTTGGATTTTCACCACACGCCATCTTCAACGAATGTTTTGCGTCTGGATATTTCATTGACTGGATGGTGTTACGTTGTAAGTTTTTAACAGTTACTCCTCTTCCACCAATAAGGTTTGCAGATCCTGGAAGAACATGAAAGGTTGTTATTCCTCCCTTCAGTGCCAGAGCATATTGAGGATCTTGAACCCACATGGAGTGCTCTGCCCAGACCTCTGCTGTTACCGGACTAGTTGCTTCATTGCCATCGCTACTGGTTCTGACACTGGGAGCTGGATATACACCCATATGGGAATGAATATCTATAATTCCTGGCGTTATCCATTTATTTTTTGCATCAATAATTTTTACATCTTTGTCATCAACACTAATGCCTTTTCCAATAGCAATTATTTTTCCATCGGCAATAAGAAGATCAGTATCAAGCAATTCGTTACCCTCTCCATCAAGAATATTTCCATTAATAAATAGTATCTTTTCGGATTGGAGTGGTTCATATGTTGATTCAAAAGCTGCAAAAGTATCAACATTAATTGTCAGAGAAAATAAAACAAAGAAAAGCTTTTTCATATTTATATATTAATCTAATAATTTTAAGAAATAAACTTCACAAAACTTTGTTTCGCTAAGTTAGAATGCCTACAAATGGAGATAAAAGATCTTAAAAAACTTTTAAAGTCTACTGAGGTTGAAATAACTTTTAAGTCATTAAAAAGTGGTAGAACAATTACCGAAAAATGCTCCCTTAATAAAAACTTAATACCGGAGGGATACTCATTTAATCAAAGCGGAGAATCTGATTCAATCTTGTGTTATCTGACTGAAAAAAAGCGATGGGAAGATATAAAAAATAGTACAATAATTAAATATGAAGTTTCAAAATAAACTATGAAGTCATACAAAATAATAGAAAACGGTAAGCCTATTGAACAGGTTGAAATTGAAAAGCCTATTCCTGTAGGCGATGAAATTCTAGTTAAAACAGTTTCATGTGGGGTCTGTCATTCAGACGTTCATATCTATGAAGGTTTCTTTGATTTAGGCGGAGGTGCAAAACTACCCACACCGGCAAAGGATCTTGCTATGGGTCATGAAGTCTTTGGAGAAGTGGTTGAGCTTGGCGAAAATGTTAAAGATCTTGAGATAGGTAAAAAATATGTAGTCTATCCATGGATTGGATGCAGTGATTGCGAAATTTGTGAAAGTGGAAATGAGCATTATTGTGGAATCACAACAAACAGGAATATCGGCATTACTAGAGATGGGGGATATGGTGAATATGTCTTGGTACCAGATAAAAAATATCTTTTTGATGCCGGAGATACTCACGATAATCTTGCTGGAAGTTATGCTTGTAGAGGATTAACTGCATACAGCGCTATTAAAAAAGCTAATCTTGTTGAAGGTCAGAAATCAGTTGTGATTGTTGGCGCCGGAGGGATGGGTTTATTATCATTAAAAATATTAAAAGCTGTTTATGATATTAATCCAATTGTTGTTGATATCGATGATGAGAAGTTGGCCATTGCAAAAGAGGCAGGAGCATCAGCAGCAATAAACTCTAATGATGAAGATGCTGCAATGAAAATATTTGAGATTACTGGCGGAGGCGCTAAAAGCGTTATTGATTTTGTTGGAGCAGCTCCAGCATTTGAATTTGCTTATGGTCTTTTTGGTCTAGTAAGAGGCGGTACTTATGTCTTAGTAGGGCTGCTTGGTGGTCAGACTACGCTTCAACTGCCGCTAGTAACATTAACAGCAAGAACACTCACTGGAACATATGTTGGAAGCTTAGCTGAGATGGGTGAATTGATGGATTTAGTTAGATCTGGGAAGATTGATCCTGTTCCTGTTGAAGCAAGAAATGTTTCCGAAGCCGATAAAACTATTAAAGATCTTGCTAGTGGCTCCATTAATGGTTTAGTATGTCTCAAACATGATCACTGATTTCAAAAATAAAACGCCGTTTTTGCTTGGACTCTTATTTCTTGCTTTCGTAACAGCTCATGAAGTTGAACACATTTCAGAAGCTTTTGAGGTTCAAGATGAAGGTTTTGAGCTTAGCTGTGATTATTGTGAAGAAACCCAATCTCAAGACTTAGTAAATTCTAAGACAAATATAACTTTTATAGATTTTGATATTGAAGACTCTAAACTTGTGAGTCTTACTGATCAATCATTATCTAAAAATTATCATCAGAGAGCTCCGCCAAAAATTTAATTTTTTGATTTTTTAAATTTTAAATTTTAAATTTTTTTAGGAGTAAACATGAAAAATAAAATATTAATTTTAGCGTTGCTGGGCGTTTTCTCAGCTAACTATATTCATTCTGATGAAATTGAAGAAGTTGTTGTTCAAGCATCAATATTGAATGTAACTCAAGATAAAATTGGTGATCCATTGCATATTTTAAGTGGTACCGATATTTCTGATTTTGGAACAACTGACCTTGGCGGGACCCTAGATTCTCTATTGGGTGTCACAACATCTGATTATGGTGCTGCTGTAGGGCAACCAATCATAAGAGGTTTAAGTGGTTCGAGGGTTAAGATTCTTACCAATGGTTTAGTCAACAGGGATGTTGCAGGAATTGGTGCTGATCATAAAAATGAAGTAGATCTCAATGATATTCAACAAATTGAGGTTGTTAGAGGTCCATCTTCACTGCTTTATGCAAATGGAGCAACAGGAGGTATTATCAATATCGTAGACAATACAATTGCCACTTCAGATATTGAAAAGAGATTAATTAAGTTAGGCTTTGAAACTCAATCAGTTAATTCTGGTGATGGGCAAAGCTTTTCTGTTGCAGATAACCTTGGTGGTTTAAATCTATATTTCTCATATAGCGATTCTTCCTTTGGAAATTATGATATTCCAAGTGGTGCAGTTCTTCATGAAGAAGAGGAGCACCATGATGATGAGGATGATCATGGAGATGATGACCATGACGAACATGAGGAAGATAAGGGATATCTAGATAATTCTGACTCTGCACAAGAGGCAACAAGATTTGGTGTTTCAAAAGTAGCTGATTGGGGTTACGTTGGTCTCGCTGTTTCAAGCTCAGAGAGTACCTTTGGAGTTCCCTATCATGGTGAAGGTCATGAAGACCACGGTGATGAGCATGGTGACGAAGAAGAAGGTCATGATGAGCATGAAGGAGAGAGAATTTTCTCAAATACTGAATCTGATAAAGTGAATATTAAAGGACAGGTTGGAAAGGTAGATTTTTTCTTCCAAGATTCTGAATATTCACATACTGAGCAGCATGCTGAAGAAGAGCATGGTGATGAACATGGTGATGAAGATGGAGATGATCATGGTCATGGTGAAGAAGGCCCTACTACATTCAGTAATGACTCTTCTGAGTTTGGTTTTATTGTAGATCTTTCTAATGACTTAATGACTCAAAAAGTTTCATTAAATTCATCAGAGGAGACAGTTAAGATTTTTGGTGATGAAGCATTTATGAATCCAGCTGACAGAGAAGAGTTAACAATTGGATATTTTGCAAAACGTGATTTTGATATGTTTGAAGTCAGCTTTGGAGTTCGTTATGACCAAATAGACACTAGTGGTTCACTGACTGAGCACCATGAAGAAGATGGTCATGATGAAGAAGACCATGATGAAGATCATGAAGAACATGAAGAAGAAACTACAAATTATAGTTTTGATTCCAGCAATCTCAGCTTTGCATTAGATTTAAGTAGGCCATTGAATGAAAACTTGAGCCTAAATCTAGGATATTCAAATGTTGAAAGAGCTCCCTCAGTTGTTGAGCTTTTCATGAACGGACCACATTTGGCTACAGGTAGGTTTGAAACAGGAGATGTAAATCTAAGCGCAGAAACTTCAAGTAATTTTGATATTGGTTTAAGTTATGAAGCAGATAATACTTATGCATCACTAACAATTTTTAGAAACGATACTGATAATTATATTTACTTAATGGATATGCATGATGAAGATGATCATGACGACCATATGGAAGCTATGGATGAAGATGATCATGATGAAGATCATGATGATCATGGCCATGCAGAAGGATTAATTGCAGCACAATACATGCAGCAAAATGCTGAATTGAATGGTTATGAACTTCAAGTTGGTAGAGTCTTTAACCTAGATTCTGGAGATTTAGAGGTTTCATTTTCAAGAGATGTTGTAAATGGAGAGCTTGCTGATGGAATGAATATTCCAAGATTAAGTCCTGCCAGAAACATTTATTCTGTTGAATATACTATAAATGACTATCTTTTTGATCTGAGCTTTAAAGATGTTGAAGATCAGAAAGATGTTGCTGAAGAGGAGACTCCTACAATGGGTTATCAAATGTTAGATACAAAAGTTGTTAAGACTTTTGATTTAAATGGTAATTCTCTAAGAGTATCTGTTTTCGCTAACAACTTACTTGATGAAGTTGCGCGAAATCATTCATCATTTGTTAAAAATCAGGTTCCTCTTCCTGGAAGGAATTATGGAATTAGGTTTAACTTAACTTTTTAATATATAAGCATTAATTAAAAGCCCCTTTTAAGGGGCTTTTTTATTTATAATGCTCTTATTCAATCAAATTTTAATGAACAAAAAATATATTCTTTCTTTTTTAACTTCATTTGTGTTTTTGTTTCAACTTATTGAGGCAGATATTGAAGAGGTAGTTGTAACAGGAAGTCTCATCAAAGTTCTAGAAGATGATTCATCTCCAATAGAAGTTATAACTTCTGAGGAATATGATCAGCTGAATATAACTAATGTTGCCGAGATCAGTAAGTATTTAAATATAAGTTCAGGCTCAAGATTTCAATCCAATGCCCTCGAGGGTGTTGATCAAGGGATGGCCTCATTAACTTTAAGAGGACTTGAGCAAGCCTCTACCCTAATATTAATTAATTCTAAAAGACATACATTTGCTGGAACGCCTTCAAATGAGGGCGAAGGATATATTGATATAAATATAGTCCCAGAGATAGCTTTACAAAGAACAGAAATTTTGAAGGAAGGAGCAACATCAACTTATGGATCAGATGCAATTGCAGGAGTTGTTAATTTTATAACCTATCGAGAGTTTAATGGTTTACGAGTAAAAGCTGGGAGGCAGTCTACCTCTAGCTATGATCAAAATGATGAAACTATTGGATTACTTTATGGCGGGAAATTTAGAAATATTAATTATGTGATTGGGCATAACAGATTAGAAAGATCGCCTCTCTCAGCTAAAGAAATACCCGGTATAGCAGAGCTTGGTTTAAGTGGTCTTGGTAAAACTTTTAAACTTTTGGGTCCAGATACTGTTGAATCAGGAATTTATGCTGGAGATTATCCAAACCAAACTACATTTGTACCTGATCCAAATTGTGAAAGTAATGGAGGCATTCTTGATGGATCATTTTGTAGGTTTCTTTATGGGGAAAGATTCAATATCGTAAATGATGAAAGTCATAAGAAAAACTATATAAATCTCTATTCAGATAATAATTTAGTAGATATAAATTTCACCTTTATATCTTCAAATGTAAAAGTGAATGATAATCCCCAATCACCCTCCTACCCTGCACTTCCTTTTCTATCTCGAAGCATCCTGCCTGGCGAAGGCGGAAGTCCATTTAATGTTCCAGTTGTTTGGTATGGAAGACCGCTCGGAGCTGAATACAAATCTCCTTACTCTCCAAAAGATATCGAGCAAAAGCATTTCGGGGTAACTGCATACTTTGAGTTAGCTAATCAAACAGAAGCTGAAATTTCAGTAACCAAAAGTGACCACTCAAATTTCCATTATAGGCCTGATATTATTGATTCAAGATTCTTAGCTGCAATACAAGGAAATGGAGGTCCCGGTGGAAATGAAATGTGGAATATATTTGATTCTTCGCAAAACTCTCAATCACTAATAGATTTTGTAAGAGGTGCTGAGGTATCAAATAAAAGTGCTGATCTGCTCAGTCTTAATGGTATTTTTAGAGCAGAAACTAAAAACATTAAATATGCTTATGGATTTCAAATTAATAATGAGAATCTCGATATATTTTATGATGAAATAAGCCGAGCTGAATTTGATGCTGATGGAAAGCTCATCAAAACAGCTGACCTCTTCTTTCTTGGTGGAGGCAAAAATGTATCAAAAAGTAGAAATGGTAAGGCCCTTTTTGTTGAAGCTGAGAGGAGATTTCTTGAAGCACTTGATATCAGAATTGCAGGACGTTACGAAGAGATGAAAAATGAATCATCATTCGATCCAAAATTATCAATGAAATACAAATTCAATGATTTTTTGACATTAAGATTTTCAAGGGGAAGTGCATTTTCAGCTCCATCTATGGCTCAAATGTTTTCTAGCCAAATTAATCTTGGTAGCGTAAGAGATATCGATGACTCAGTGTTTGTTAGGCAGGCTTCGATCGGTAATCCTGACTTAAAACCTTCGACGTCATCTAATCAAAATTTTGGATTAATTTTCCAAAAAGACAGTTATAAAATCTCAATCGATTACTGGGAAGTTGATTACGAAGATCGAATTGAAGTTGAAAGTGCTCAAGCCCTTCTAACTCAAGATCCCTTTGGGCCTAGTATCACAAGAAATGAATTTGGTGATCTCATTGGTGTGACGACGACTTACTTCAATGAGGAAAATACGAAGATAAGTGGTACAGATTTTCAATTTGACTATATATTTGAATTAAATAATTACTCGCCGATAAATCTCAGACTAAAAGGAACTATATTTGATGAATTCTTAACGCCGCAAATTACTGCAGATGGCTTATCAAAAATGGTTAACAGGGTTGGTAAATTTAATTATGATTCCCATACCCACTCTCTTCCAAAAAAACGTCTGAATGCTTTTATGGACTGGGAGCACAATGACTATCTGTTTAGCTTAATTGCAAGATATGTAGATGGATATACCAATGAGCGACCAATTACAGGTCTTGGAGCAAGTCTTGGATATGAGAATAAAGTTGAATCCTTTTTGGTATTTGATATCTCAGCTAGAAAATCAATAGATCTTGATGAGGGAAATATCAATTTTGGTGTTGCAATAATCAATGCGCTGGATGAGTCTGCTCCTAGATTATATGATGCTCCCGATTTCAGCTTTGATACAAGAGTTCATGATCCTCGTGGAAGACTTGTTAATCTAAATCTGGAATATAATTTTTAACTTCATAATAGCAAGAGCAAATTAGTGAATTTCCTAGAATACTCTATTGATCAAATCTTAGAAGAAAATCAAATTCCTCATACTTGGTCCAAATCAGTTAAAAATGAGGTGACCGGGTTAGAGCTTGAAAAAAATATAGATAGAAAAGATTTGTCAGGGGCAGATTTTGTAACTATTGATGGAAAGGATGCAAAAGATTTTGATGATGCAGTCCTCTGCAAAAAGTTAAAGACAGGATACAAACTATCAGTTGCAATAGCTGATGTTAGTAGCCTTGTTAGGCCTGGGAGTGAAATAGACAAAGCAGCAAAAGAAAGAGGAACTTCTATTTATTTTCCAAATACTGTTATACCCATGTTGCCGGAAGAAATAAGTAATGATTTGTGTTCTCTTGTACCAAATAAAATCAGAAATGTTGTTGTTTCAGATATTACTTTTGATACTGATGGTGAGATTAAAGATTATGATTTTTATGAAGCTAAGATTGAATCAAAATACAGGCTGACATATGCAGAGGTTGAGGAAGCTATTCTAAGAAAGAAAAAGGTTGGTTCAACAAGTGTTAATGAGTCTATCGATGCTCTTAAAGAGTTAACAATCACCCTCCTTGATAAGCGCGCTAAAAGGAATGCTTTAGAAATTGAATCAAATGAACCAATATTGAAAATAAATAATATAGGAGAAGTTGAAGCAATAAACCTTTCAAGGAGAATGTTTGCCCATCAGATGATTGAAGAAGCCATGATAGCCGCAAATATATGCGCGATCATGTTCGTAAAAAGATCATCAGAGTTATCAATAAATAGATTTCATGATAAGCCTGATGCAGATAAGTTATTGGCACTATTTGAAAAATTTCAAAGCTTTGGATTAAAGAAATCTGATGATCCAATAATTTTGCTACAACGATGCATTGAGATTGCAAAAAGGAGTGAAAATGCAACTTCTCTTCAAAGTCTTATTTTGCAGGGTCTTCCAAGAGCGATTTATTCTTCAAAAAAATCTGGTCACTTTGGCCTTCAGCTCGAGGAATATTCTCATTTCACATCCCCGATAAGAAGATATCCAGATCTAATAATTCACAGGCTCATAAAATCAATTTTAAAGAAAGAAAAAGTACATTTTGATGAAGAAGCTTTCGAGGAAGAGTGCGGAAACTTATCTGATTTAGAAAAAAGAGCTGAAAAATCATCTAGGCAAGTAACTCAGCAATTAATTTGTTTTTTCTTAAAAGATAAAGTTGGAAATATCATGCCAGCAAGAGTAGTTGGCGTAACTCATTTTGGAGTGTTTTGTGAATTAGAAGGTTTCTTTGTCTCGGGATTAATGCACGTAACAGACCTTAAAGATGATCATTATGTATATAGTGAGAGAAATAATATACTGAAAGGTAGAAGATCTGGTAAAACATTCAAGATAGGAGATCAATTCAATGTAAGGATTGATGCAGTTATTCCAGAAGAAAGAAAAATAATATTGTCTAAAAATAAATAATGAAAACTGACAGCAAAATAAGAGAAGGCTTTCATTCAATCGAAATTCTTCTAAAAAATAAGCCAGAAGTTATTAAAAAAGTTCTTGTTCCTGAGGCAAGAGAAGATGCAAGAATGCTTAAGTTACTTCAAGCGTGCTCCGATAACGGTGTTGCTGTAGAAAGATCAAAGAAAATTAAAAAAAACCCACAAGCAATTGTATCTTCAATGGATATTGGTGATCTAAAAGATCTTAAAAATTATTTAGAAAACCTTTCTAATGGCGTCCCAATATTTGTGGTGTTAGATAATGTAATTGATCCAAGAAATATGGGTGCAATAATGAGATCTTCTGCAATTTATGGGGTAGATGGAATTATTATTAACAAAAATCATTGCTCCCCCTTAACAGAAGTTGTTCATAGAACATCTAGTGGTGGGTCAGATTTACTAAAGATTTATATGGTTTCCAACCTTATAAACTGTGTTAAAGCGCTTCAAGACTTCGGAATCGAAGTAATTGGTTTAAGCGAACATTCTGATCAAACAATTGATCAACTAAATTTATCTGGAACAGCGCTTGTATTGGGATCTGAAGAAAAAGGTATAAGAGAAAAAACGCTCTCTAATTGTGATCATAAAGTAAATTTAGTTAGAAATGATAAAATAAATAGCTTAAATGTTGCTGTTGCAGCAGGAATAGCCTTAAGTGAAATAAAAAAAACTAATGGCTAGAAAATATATATTAGATTAGACTTGATCAATGCTTAAACAAAGGACACTTAGAAATTCCATAAAAGCTTCAGGAATAGGACTTCATTCTGGTAAACAAGTTAATATCGAACTCCATCCTGCTGATGCAAATACTGGAATTAGGTTCGTAAGGACTGATCTAGAACCACATCTTGAGATTCATGCTACTGCTAGAGAGGTAGGTTTCACAACATTATCTACTACGCTAGGATCAGGCGAGCACAAAATATCAACAATAGAGCACCTCTTATCGGCAATTGCGGGACTTGGTATAGATAATTGTCTTATTGAAGTTGATGGCCCTGAAATGCCTATCATGGATGGAAGCGCAGGACCCTTTGTTTTTCTTCTCCAAGCTGCAGGTATTGCTGACCAAGATGAAAAAAAGAAATTTATAAAAGTTTTAAAAGAGGTAAGAGTTGAGCGAGACGATGCATACGCATTTATAAAACCATTTGATGGCTTTAAGGTTTCATTTTCAATTGATTTCAATCATCCAGTACAAAGAAGATTTCCTGCTGAATCAACAATCGATTTTTCATCAACCTCTTTTGTGAGAGAAGTTTGCAGAGCAAGAACTTTTGGTTTTAATAAAGATGTTGAGATGTTACAAAAAAATAATCTAGCTTTAGGCGCCAGTGTTGCAAATGCAATTAATATTGGAGAGGAAGAGATTATAAATGAAGAAGGTCTTCGCTTTGATGATGAGTTTGTGAAGCACAAGATTCTTGATGCAATTGGAGATCTTTATCTGCTGGGTCACAACCTTATTGGTCAGTATGTTGGATATAAGTCAGGTCATGCATTAAATAATAGTTTACTGAGAAAGATCAGCGAAACAGATGATGCTTTTGAGATAATTGAGTTTGATAATATTGATGAGGCTCCAATTTCATATGTAAGGCCGCCTTTCGAAGGTCTCTAGAATAAAAAAATGTTCGGTTTTATTGGCAAAATCTTTGGAACGAGTAACGATAGAAATCTGAAAAGAATGCAAAAGTTTGTTGATGCTATCAACAGCCTGGATGAAGATTATAGCTCTAAAGAAGATAGCTTCTATAGTGCATTAAAATTGGATTTATCTAAAAAGTTCTCCCAAAATAATGACTTATACTCGATACTTCCTGAAGCATTCGCTGCTGTAAGAGAAGCTGGCAAAAGAACTATTGGTCTCAGGCATTTTGATGCACAAATGCTTGGTGGAATTGCTCTTGCAGAGGGAAATATAGCTGAGATGAAGACTGGTGAGGGAAAGACACTTGTCGCTACACTCCCAACTTTCCTTAATTCTGCAATGGGTAATAAGGTTATCTTAGTTACTGTAAATGACTATCTTGCAAAAAGGGATGCAGAATGGATGCGTCCTATTTATGAGTTCTTAGGTCTTTCTGTAGGTGTTATTTATTCTGGTCAAGAATTAAGTGAGAAAGCAGCAGCCTATGACTGCGATGTCATATATGCCACAAATAATGAGCTTGGGTTTGATTATTTAAGAGATAATATGGCTCTTAGAGCAGAGGATAGAGTTCAGTGCTCACTTGATTTTGCAATTGTCGATGAAGTTGATTCAATTTTGATTGATGAGGCAAGAACGCCTCTTATTATTTCTGGTCCGAGTAATGAAAGCTCAGAGATTTATTCACATATTAAGTCAATTGTCCCCAAACTAAAAAGGCAGTTAAGAGAAGAGACTGAAGAAGAGCCATTAGAGGAGAGCGAAATTGGCCATTACATAATTGATGAAAAAAATAGAAATATCGACCTCACTGATGAAGGTTATATGTTAGTTGAGTCTCTCTTAGAGGATATGGATATATTATCTAGTTCTGGAAATCTCTATTCTGTATCAAATATAAAGATAATGAGATTTGTTCAAGCTACATTAAGAGCAAATTTTTTATATAACAGAGATGTTCACTATCTTGTAAGAAATGGTGAGGTAGTCTTGATTGATGAGCATACGGGAAGAAGTATGCCAGGCAGGAGAATATCTGAGGGTGTTCATCAAGCACTTGAATGTAAGGAAAATGTAACTATTCAGAGAGAATCACAAACTCTTGCATCTACTACTTTCCAGAACTTCTTTAGGCTTTTTGATACCTTATCTGGAATGACCGGTACTGCTGATACTGAGGCATTAGAATTCAATCAGATCTATGGTCTTAATGTTGTTGTAATACCAACAAATAAAAAAATGATCAGAGATGATCAGAATGATCTTGTTTTCCTTTCTAAAACTGCCAAGTATAAAGCTCTGATTAAAAAGATTGAGGAGCTGAGAGAAAGTCATGTTCCGGTTCTAGTTGGAACAGTTTCAGTTGAGTCCTCTGAAGAAGTTTCAAATCTTCTTAAGAAGAAAAATATTCCTCATCAGGTTTTGAATGCTAAACAGCACGAAAGAGAAGCAGAAGTAATTGCAAATGCAGGTAAGCCAGGAGTTGTTACGATCGCTACCAATATGGCAGGTCGTGGAACAGACATTGTCCTTGGAGGTAAAAAAGAGGATAACAAAGAATGGGAATCTAACCATCAGACAGTCTTGGATGCAGGCGGTCTATGTATATTGGGTACTGAAAGGCATGAGTCAAGGAGAATAGATAATCAGCTTCGCGGACGTTCTGGAAGACAAGGAGATCCAGGTAGTTCTCAGTTTTTCCTATCTTTAGAGGATGATCTATTAAGGCTTTTCATTACAGATAGTAGGAGAGCATTATTTGAGAGAATAGGAATGGGAGATGACCATATTGAGCACAAAAGGCTTACGCGCGGAATTGAGAATGCACAAAAGCGCATAGAAAACCGCAATTTTGATATTCGAAAAAACTTGCTTGAATATGACGATGTTGCAAATGATCAAAGGACCGCAATTTATGCTCTTAGAAATGATCTGCTTGAAGAGGATGAGATTGAAGAAACAATTCAGGGGCTAATTGAGGAAAGCTTTGAAAATTCAATATATTCCTTTATTCCATTTGAATCGGTTGAATCACAATGGAAAACTTCAGAACTTGATCAATTCCTAAAAGAAAGTTTTCAATTCAATAAAGAGTTTAAGCCCGTCATAGACAATGATAAGTCTTTAGGTGTTGAAGAAATTAAAAATATTATTATTTCAGAAGCTAAAGATATGTATAAAACAAAATTTGAACATATTGGCGAGCAAAGGAAGCTTTTAGAAAAACAAATCATGCTGCAGGTACTTGATGTCCACTGGAAGGAACATTTAGCAGAAATGGATCATCTTCGACAAAGTGTAGGTCTGAGAGCATATGCTCAAAAAAATCCTAAGAATGAATACAAAAGAGAAGCTTTTAATATGTTTGAGAACATGCTGGATGAAATAAATTCAGAAACTGTAAGAATCTTATTCAATATTCAAATTGCTACTAAAGAAGAAATAGAAAAAATTGAAAAAGATAATCTTAAAAATGCTGAAAAAAATCTGGAGCTGAAAAAGAATGAAGATCCATCTCAGATTGCTCAAAGTCCTGAAAAACATCATAAGGCTGAACAAGTCATAGCATCAGAAAAGATTGGAAGAAATGAGCTTGTAAAAATAACCAATGGTGAAGAAACAAAAGAGATGAAGTATAAAAAAGCTAAGTCACTAATCGAGACTGATGGATGGAGAATAATTTAGGTAGAGAACATAGCAGCATTGCTATAACACCTGACCTCTCCCCTGAAAGTATAAATTCATACATAAATAACCTTGAATTGATTAGAAAGAATACTCATAAAGTTGAGTTTCTTATAATTCGAAATAAATCCTTAAAAAAAGACCAGTATCGAGAATTAGCTGAGAGAATAATGGAATTATTAAATGGGAAACTGCCATGTATTCTTCATTTTAATAATTTAGATTCCTTTGTGAGGATGAATGATCTAATTTCCAAAAGTAATGGTGTGCATTTTACAAGCTCTCTTTTAAAAGAATTAAAGAAGAATGATCTCCTAAGGTATATTAAAAAAAAGAAGGTGTTTGGTGGCTCTTGTCACAATGAAAAGGAGATATCTTTGGCTAGCAGTTTAGGTTTAAATTATTGTATTTTGGGTCCTGTAAAAGACAAGCTTATAGACAAAAAAATTATTACGAAAGGAATGGGTTGGGATCAATTTTCAGATATGGCTAAAAAATCCCCGATAAGAAGTTACGCTATTGGGGGTTTAAGCAATGCTGATTTAGAGATTGCTTCCAAGCACTATGCATGTGGAATAGCAGGAATCTCAATGTTTAATCAATCCTCATAGAAATCTTCTGACTGAATAGGTCTAGAGATCTTTTTTTCTTCATTAGCCCACTCACCCAAGTCAATGAGCTTACATTTCTTTGAACAAAAAGGTCTATATTCATTGGAGCTATCAATGCTCACTTTTTTTTCACAATTTGGACAGTTAATCATTGTTTGCAAGAATTAAGTATTTTTTATGAATATCTTCTAGATCCATTAAAAATTCATCTTTAGTATCATTATTTTCAACTACATCGTTAGCGATCTTATTCCTATCTTCAGATGAAGCCTGAGATTGAATTATTTTTAAGATCTGCTCTTCATTGGAGTTATCTCTTTTTGAGGCTCTTTCTATTTGGATTTCTTTTTTGCAATCTATTGCCAAAACCCGGTCATAAAATGAGGAACTATTTGTTTCTGCTATGAGTGGAACAATAATAATCCTATATATACTATTTGAATTATTGATAAAGTTTAATATGCCATTTTGCACAATTGGATGAACTATTTCCTCCAACTTATTTTTCATTTCTGGATTTTGAAAAATATACTTTCTAAGAGCTTTTCTATCTATTTCAGAGTTTTCATCAAGAAAAGTTTCTCCAAAAATGTCTAAAAACTTTTTGTATCCCTCTCCTTCTCTATCTAAAGCATGATGGGCAAGATCATCAGCATCAACTACATCAATATTTTTACTTTTAAAAAAATCTCCAGCTAAGCTTTTGCCGGATCCAATTCCACCTGTTAAACCAATAAGCATCTCTAAATATCCAAGTACTCTCCCTTCCCATAAAGAAGAGGTTTGGTATTACTATTTTTTATCACTTCAAGTACATCTCCAAAAAAAACACTATGAGATCCGTGACTGGTAATTTCTTTTATGGTGCACGAAATAACAGATTGTGAATTTTTTATGAAGCCTATATTATTCTTAAAATTCCAAAAATCATTATCAAATCTCTTATCAGACAGTTCGTCTGTTCCGCAAAGATTTGATATTTCGGTTTGTGATGAGGATAAAAAGCTAATATTGAAATTGGAATCTTTTTTTAAAGATGAATGAATGCTTGAATCTTTATTTATGCAAACAAGAATAGAGGGTGGTTCAAACGATAATGATGTAACGGATGAAACTGTAATAGCATGATTTTCTTTAGTTTCATCATTATATGCAGACACGACACATACAGGATAAACAAGCTCTCTCAAAGCTAGTCTGAACTCTTCTTTAATACTCATAGTTAAATTATGTGTACTTTTAATAATAAATCTAGCCTAAAACAAAAAAAGCTCTCAATTTCTTGAGAGCTTTTAAATCAAAAGCCTGACGATGTCCTACTCTCACACAGGGAAGCCCTGCACTACCATCGGCGCTAGTTCGTTTCACTTCTGAGTTCGAAATGGGATCAGGTGGGACCAAACTGCTATTGTCATCAGGCAAACTGGTATGCAATTTTTAAATCACTTAAGTTTATGTATTAAGTTACTTCGCATGTAAATCCTTCTTAAGGTTACATGATCAAGCCTCACGAGTTATTAGTACGAGTTAGCTCAACGCCTCACAACGCTTACACATCTCGCCTATCAACGTCATAGTCTATGACGACTCTTTAGGAAACCGAAGTTTCTGGGAAATTTAATCTTGGGAGAGGCTTCCCGCTTAGATGCTTTCAGCGGTTATCCTTTCCGAACATAGCTACCCGGCAATGCCACTGGCGTGACAACCGGAACACCAGAGGTTCGTCCAATCCGGTCCTCTCGTACTAGGATCAGCTTCCCTCAAATTTCCGACGCCCACAGCAGATAGGGACCGAACTGTCTCACGACGTTCTAAACCCAGCTCGCGTACCACTTTAAATGGCGAACAGCCATACCCTTGGGACCTGCTCCAGCCCCAGGATGTGATGAGCCGACATCGAGGTGCCAAACACCCCCGTCGATGTGAACTCTTGGGGGGTATCAGCCTGTTATCCCCGGCGTACCTTTTATCCGTTGAGCGATGGCCCTTCCATTCAGAACCACCGGATCACTAAGACCTAGTTTCCTACCTGCTCGATCCGTCGATCTCGCAGTCAAGCATCCTTCTGCCTTTATACTCTGCACACGATGTCCGACCGTGTTGAGGATACCTTCGTACTCCTCCGTTACTCTTTGGGAGGAGACCGCCCCAGTCAAACTACCCAGCACACACTGTCCTCAACCCAGATAATGGGCCTAAGTTAGAACCTCAATTTTACAAGGGTGGTATTTCAAGGACGACTCCACCAAAACTAGCGTTTTGGCTTCAAAGTCTCCCACCTATCCTACACAAATAAAGTCAAAGTCCAGTGTGAACCTGTAGTAAAGGTGCACGGGGTCTTTCCGTCTAGCTGCGGGTACACTGCATCTTAACAGCGATTTCAATTTCACTGAGTCTTGGGTGGAGACAGTGTGGCCATCGTTACGCCATTCGTGCAGGTCGGAACTTACCCGACAAGGAATTTCGCTACCTTAGGACCGTTATAGTTACGGCCGCCGTTTACCGGGGCTTCGATCAGAAGCTTCGCCGAAGCTAACTTCATCAATTAACCTTCCGGCACCGGGCAGGCGTCACACCCTATACGTCCTCTTACGAGTTTGCAGAGTGCTATGTTTTTAGTAAACAGTCGCAGCCACCTGGTATCTTCGACCATAGTCAGCTCATAGAGCAAGTCTAATCACTAACTACGGCACACCTTCTCCCGAAGTTACGGTGTCATTTTGCCTAGTTCCTTCACCCAAGTTCTCTCAAACACCTTGGTATTCTCTACC
This sequence comes from uncultured SAR86 cluster bacterium, assembly GCA_902622845.1. Classification (GTDB taxonomy): domain Bacteria; phylum Pseudomonadota; class Gammaproteobacteria; order Magnimaribacterales; family D2472; genus CACNXK01. The sequence goes on from CACNRI010000001.1 coordinate 33,963, forward strand.
TAACCACCTGTGTCGGTTTCGGGTACGGTTTCTTACAACCTGAAGCTTAGAGGTTTTTCCTGGAAGCATGGTATTAACTACTTCTTACCAATAGGTAATCGTCATCAGCTCTCGACCTTAACAATCCGGATTTACCTAAATTGTCAGTCTACAGCCTTAAACACGGACAACCAACGCCGTGATAGTCTAACCTTCTCCGTCACCCCATCGCAGTTGTAAAAAGTACAGGAATATTAACCTGTTTCCCATCGACTACGGCTTTCGCCCTCGCCTTAGGAGCCGACTCACCCTGCCTCGATTAGCGTTGGACAGGAACCCTTAGTTTTTCGGCGAAGAGGTTTTTCACCTCTTTGATCGTTACTCATGTCAACATTCGCACTTCTGATACCTCCAGTTCGCCTCACAGCTTACCTTCAGCGGCTTACAGAACGCTCATCTACCATCTTAAAAAGATCTGTAGCTTCGGTTTATGATTTAGCCCCGTTATATCTTCCACGCAGGCCGACTCGACTAGTGAGCTGTTACGCTTTCTTTAAAGGGTGGCTGCTTCTAAGCCAACCTCCTAGCTGTTTGTGCCTTCCCACATTGTTTCCCACTTAATCATAATTTGGGACCTTAGCTGACAGTCTGGGTTGTTTCCCTCTCGACTACGGACGTTAGCACCCGCAGTCTGTCTCCCATGCTCATACTCATTGGTATTCGGAGTTTGCATCGGTTTGGTAAGTCGGGATGACCCCCTAGCCGAAACAGTGCTCTACCCCCAATGGTAATACATGAGGCACTACCTAAATAGTTTTCGATGAGAACCAGCTATCTCCGGGTTTGATTAGCCTTTCACTCCTATCCACAGCTCATCCCCTCATTTTTCAACATAAGTGGGTTCGGGCCTCCAGTCAGTGTTACCTAACCTTCACCCTGGCCATGGATAGATCACCCGGTTTCGGGTCTAATTCCAGCAACTTAGCGCCCTATTAAGACTCGGTTTCCCTGCGCCTACCCTAAACGGTTAAGCTTGCTACTAAAATTAAGTCGTTGACCCATTATACAAAAGGTACGCAGTCACCCAACAAGTGGGCTCCTACTGCTTGTAAGCACAAGGTTTCAGGTTCTATTTCACTCCCCTCGCCGGGGTTCTTTTCGCCTTTCCCTCACGGTACTGGTTCACTATCGGTCAGCTGAGAGTATTTAGCCTTGGAGGATGGTCCCCCCATATTCAGTCAAGATTTCACGTGTCCCGACCTACTCGATTTCACTTTAAAAAACTTTTCGCATACAGGGCTATCACCTACTATGGCCATACTTTCCAGAATGTTTTGCTAAATTAATTAAAGCTTAAGGGCTGATCCGCTTTCGCTCGCCGCTACTAACGGAATATCAATTGATTTCTTTTCCTCTAGGTACTTAGATGTTTCAGTTCCCTAGGTTTGCCTTCTATTCCTATGAATTCAGAATAGAATAATATACTTATGTATATTGGGTTTTCCCATTCGGACATCTCCGGATCGAAGCTTGTTTACCAGCTCCCCGAAGCTTATCGCAGGTTACTACGTCCTTCATCGCCTTCAGCTGCCAAGGCATCCGCCTTGTGCTCTTCCTTTACTTGATCATATAACCTTAAAAAGGTTATAGGTTTTTGAGAGTAACTTAATAAAATATATTAATTACTTTTAATTACTTGCAGTGATCTATGTGTAAAAAAAATTTTACACAAGAAAATTACATACCAAAGATCATACATATCATGTTCTTTAAATTTGGTTACTCGTGTGGGCCTCAAATACAAAATTATTTTAAGGAGGTGATCCAGCCACAGGTTCCCCTACGGCTACCTTGTTACGACTTCACCCCAGTCATGGATCACACCGTGGTAAGCGCCTTCCCGAAGGTTAGACTACCTACTTCTGGTGCAACACACTTCCATGGTGTGACGGGCGGTGTGTACAAGACCCGAGAACGTATTCACCGCGACATGCTGATTCGCGATTACTAGCGATTCCGACTTCATGCAGTCGAGTTGCAGACTGCAATCCGGACTACGAGAAATTTTTTAGGATTAGCACCAGCTCACGCTTTAGCGTCCGTCTGTATTCCCCATTGTAGCACGTGTGTAGCCCTACTCGTAAGGGCCATGATGACTTGACGTCGTCCTCACCTTCCTCCGGTTTGTCACCGGCAGTCCCCTTATAGTTCCCGGCCGAACCGCTGGCAAATAAGGGTAAGGGTTGCGCTCGTTATGGGACTTAACCCAACATCTCACGACACGAGCTGACGACAGCCATGCAGCACCTGTATCTTGGCTCTAAAAGCACACTCTCATTACAAGAGCTTCCAAGTATGTCAAGAGTAGGTAAGGTTTTTCGCGTTGCATCGAATTAAACCACATGCTCCACCGCTTGTGCGGGTCCCCGTCAATTCATTTGAGTTTTAACCTTGCGGCCGTACTCCCCAGGCGGACAACTTAAAGCGTTAGCTGCGCCACTGAGAGATCTTGTCTCCCAACAGCTAGTTGTCATCGTTTACGGCGTGGACTACCAGGGTATCTAATCCTGTTCGCTACCCACGCTTTCGCACCTCAGTGTCAGTACAGAACCAGGAAGCTGCCTTCGCCATTGGTATTCTTCACAATATCTACGCATTCCACCGCTACACTGTGAATTCTACTTCCCTCTTTCGTACTCTAGTCATCTAGTTTTGGATGCAGTTCCTAGGTTGAGCCCAGGGCTTTCACATCCAACTTAAAAAACCACCTACGCGCGCTTTACGCCCAGTAATTCCGATTAACGCTTGGACCTTCCGTATTACCGCGGCTGCTGGCACGGAATTAGCCGGTCCTTATTCTGTAAGTAACGTCACGGACTGCAGGTATTAACTACAATCTTTTCCTCCTTACTTAAAGTGCTTTACAACCCGAAAGCCTTCTTCACACACGCGGTATGGCTGGATCAGGCTTGCGCCCATTGTCCAATATTCCCCACTGCTGCCTCCCGTAGGAGTCTGGGCCGTGTCTCAGTCCCAATGTGGCTGATCGTCCTCTCAGACCAGCTAAAGATCGTAGCCTTGGTGAGCTATTACCTCACCAACAAGCTAATCTTACGCAGGCTCATCTAATAGCGAGAGCATCAAAGCTAAGCCCTCTTTCTCCCTAAGGAGGTATACGGTATTAATCCGAGTTTCCCCGGGCTATCCCCTTCTACTAGGTAGATTCCTACGCGTTACTCACCCGTCCGCCGCTCTACTCGCACCCGAAGGTACTTTCTCGCACGACTTGCATGTGTTAAGCCTACCGCCAGCGTTCAATCTGAGCCATGATCAAACTCTTCAATTATGATCAATGTGTCACGTTTAAAAACTGTGACAAAGTTTTTTATAATTTTCTCGTATTTTGAACACCCACACGAGTAACCAAATATGTTTAAAGAACTGCCGACTCTAGGCCGGAAGGTGAATTCTACACGTTATTTATGATAAAAGGAAACACTTTTTTAAGTTAATTTTTATCTTTATCAACAAGCTTTTTTTCACTCAAAAACTTCATCTTAGATCGAAGTTCTTTTCCCACAGATTCTATTGAGTGCTCCTTTGTTTTTTCTCGATTATTTTTTAAAAAAGGGCCACCACTCCCATCGTTACTTTGACGACAATCGTCAAGAAACTTATCGGCAAAATCACCTGATTGAATGTCTTCGAGTACTTTTTTCATTTCTTTTTTAGTTTCTTCAGTAATGATTCTTGGACCTGTTAAGTAATCACCAAACTCTGCAGTATTTGATATTGAATAATGCATATTAGAGATTCCGCCCTCATGAAGAAGATCAACAATTAGTTTTGTTTCATGTAAGCATTCAAAATATGCCATTTCAGGGCTATAGCCTGCTTCTACTAATGTTTCATAACCAGCTTTAATTAGTGCTGTCATTCCACCACATAGAACAGCTTGCTCTCCAAATAAATCAGTTTCTGTTTCTTCTCTAAATGAAGTTTCTAAAACGCCCGCTCTAGTTCCACCATTTGCTTTTGCATAAGAAAGAGCAACTTCCTTAGCATTAAAGTCTTTTGCAGAAATAGAATCTCTATATATTGCAATTAATGATGGGACTCCTCCTCCAGACATATATGTACTTCTTACAGTATGTCCAGGCCCTTTTGGAGCAATCATCACTACGCTAATATCATCAGTAGGTTTGATCTTGCCAAAATGAATATTAAATCCATGCGCAAAAGCTAAAATAGCGCCCTGCTTGATATTTGGCTCTATTTTCTTTGTATACAAATCGCTTTGAAATTCGTCCGGTGCTAGAATCATTACAAAATCTGAGTCTTTAACTGAGTCTTCTACACTTGAAACTTTTACACCAGCAGATTTTGCTTTTTCCCAAGAAGCTGATCCTTCTCTTAGACCAACTGTAATATCTACTCCAGAATCATGTAAATTATTTGCGTGTGCATGTCCTTGAGAGCCATATCCAATTATTGCTACTTTAAGGCTCTTAATAATTTCTAGATTTGCATCTTCATCATAATAGATTTTCATTTCTTAATATTCCTTTTAAATATGTGCTTTCATCATCACTTACAGCGATAACCTCAATAAGTTTATTTATCTGTCTGAGAATTTGCCTCATAAGCTTATCTCCAACTGTTGTCCGAATTGTAAGTCTCGAAACCTCGCCAACTTGAAATTTTATGCCTAGCTCATCTTCGATAAATCTAAAGGGTTCAAAGTCTTCAATTGGATCTACATGTAAGCTATCAATGTTGTATCCTCTTTGATGGAAAAGACCAACAACTCTTGCTAATGCACCCGGTTTGTTTTCCATTACAAGAGTAAGTTTTCTTTGGATCATGTTTTTTCACCTTTACCCAGCCACATATCTTTTAAGCTTCCGTTGGGAGCAACAAGCATTGGATACACATGCTCATTTGGATCAACATATATATCAACAAAAACCAACTTATCTTTAATGGCAAATGCTTTAGCAATTCCTTCTTTGAGTTCAGAATTTTTAGTAATTTTAATGCCAACATGTCCATAAGATTCTGCTAATCCAACAAAATCTGGTAATGAATCCTCATAACTAATAGATGAGTGTCTTCCATCATAGTTCATATCTTGCCACTGCTTTACCATACCGAGGGCAAGATTGTTTATATTAAATATTTTTATTGGTAGTTTGTACTGTGAGCATGTTGAGAGTTCTTGTATACACATTTGAATACTTCCCTCTCCAGTAATGCAGATTACTTCTTCCTCAGGATAAGCGAGCTTAACTCCCATTGCTGATGGAAGACCAAAACCCATAGTCCCAAGACCACCAGAATTTATCCATTTTCTAGGTTCATCAAAGTGATAGTACTGAGCAGCAAACATCTGGTGCTGACCAACATCTGATGTAACAAATGCTTTGCCTTCAGATTCTTGATATATATGTTGCACAGCTGCTTGAGGTAAAATTGCATGCTCATCTGAATCATTCTTATAGAGCTCATGATCAAGACCGTGCTTTTCTTTCCACTCTCTTATTTGCTGATGCCATGGAGAAAGCTTTTCTTTATTTATTTCATCCTTTCTCGACCTTAAATGGTTATTAATAGCTTTCAAGGAGTCCTTGACTTGCCCGAATACAGCAATATCTGCCTCAATTATCTTTGATACTGATGAATGATCCACATCAAAGTGAATAACTTTTGCTTTTGGAGCAAACTTTTCTGGCGTGTTAGTGATTCGATCATCAAATCTGGCTCCCACAGCAATAATTAAATCTGCATTATGCATTGCCATATTTGCTTGATAAGTTCCATGCATACCCAGCATACCTAAGAATCTTTTTCCTGTTCCTGGGTAGACTCCCAAACCCATTAAAGTGTTTGTTACTGGAAAATCAATCAGTTCATTTAACTCTCTTAATTCATCAGATGCATTACTCGAGATTGTTCCACCACCAGCATAAATTACAGGCCTCTCAGCATTAAGTATTGCATCCACAGCCCTAGAAACTTGATGGTTTTCTGGTTTGACAGGGGGATTATAGGATCTGATGTTAGCCTTTTCAGGATAGTTAAAATCAAATAATTCATCAGGATTTGTTAAATCTTTTGGCACATCAATAACTACAGGACCTTGTCTTCCGGAAGTTGCTATGTGAAAAGCTTCCTTAACAATTTGTGCAATATTTTCTTGTTTATCTACTGTAAAGCTATGTTTTACTATGGGCCTTGATACTCCTATCATATCTGTTTCTTGGAAAGCATCAGTTCCAATTAAATGACTTTGGACTTGACCAGATATAACAACCATAGGAATTGAATCCATAAAGGCAGTTGCAATCCCAGTTATTGCATTAGTAGCTCCCGGTCCAGAGGTAACCAAAACAACACCGGGCTTACCAGTAGCTCTTGCATAACCATCAGCAGCATGTGTAGCTCCTTGCTCATGCCTTACTAGAATGTGTTGCATCTCTTTTTGATTAAAGATTGAATCATAGATATGAAGAGCAGCACCTCCAGGGTAACCAAAGATATACTCCACTCCTTCATTTATTAAAGACTGAATTAATATGTCGTTTCCAGCAATTTTCATAATAAAAAACTTTTAGCTTGAGGTTTATACATTAAAATCGCTTGTAAAAACAAGCTTTTTAGCATATTTAAGAAACATTAAATTTTTCCAAAGTTGTTATCAATTCTTTAAAATCTTTTGGAATCTTGCTCTCAAATACAACATCATCTTCAGTGTCTGGCAATTTAAACCCTATTTTATGCGCATGAAGAGCTTGTCTTGGAAAAGATCTTATAAAATTTTTAAGTTCATCTGGGGTATCTTTAGCAATAATTTTTCTTGTATTGTAGGTCTTGTCTCCTATTATAGGTAGCTTCTTATGGGCCAAGTGAGTTCTTATTTGATGAGTTCTCCCAGTTTCTATCTCAACATCAAGCAGTGAGTAACCCCCATAACTCTCAATACTCTTTACATAAGTGATAGCTTCTTTTCCATCTTCTCTACATGTCATTTTGGTTCTATTATTTTTATCCCTACCAATAGGCACGTCTATTTCAAGATTCCCTCTAAGTGTTCCAATAACCATAGCCCTATAGTTTTTCTTAACCTTTCTGGATTGAAGAAGATCTATAAAATAAAGTCTAAATTTCTCATTCTTGGCCACAACTAATAATCCAGAAGTATCTTTATCTAAACGATGAACTATTCCAGCTCTTGGAAGTTCTTCAAGTTTTGGGAACTTAAAAAGTAAACCATTGGCTAATGTTCCGCTTGAAATGCCAGCTCCAGGGTGAATTACTAAATTAATAGGTTTATCAACTATCAAGAAATCATCAGTCTCATGCAACACACTAAAATTGACATCTTCAGGATACCATTCTGTTGAAACCTCATTTACTGGATTCACTTCAATTTCATCATCAAGATTTACTTTTTCTCTGGGAGATGCAATCTCACCATTTAGCAGGATATTTCCATTCAAAATCCACTCTTTCAACTTGGTTCTTGAAAACTCTTCGAATAAAACTGATGTTGCTTTATCAAGCCTCAAATTGATTAAATCCTTTGAAACTTTTTTTGTTGTTGCCATAATGAACTTTTTTTGAGATTTATAATCAAATATTAGAGTAAAATAACACCCATGAATAGAAATCTAAAAAATATTTTGTTGCTTCCATTCGTTTTTACATGTGCTTTTTTTATTTCCTCATGTAGCAAAGATGAAGTAGAAATTGAGAGACCCGAAAAAGTCTACTACGACACAGCACAAAGAAGAATGAAAGTCAGCAATTATTTTGGCGCCATTGAATCGCTTCAAAGAATAGAAACTCAATATCCTTTTGGCAAGTATTCTGAGCAAGCTCAAGTTGAACTTGTTTATTGTTACTTCATGAATGGAGAAACTGAAGCCGCTCATTCGGCTGCAGAGAGATTCATAAGACTTCACCCAAGACATCCTAATATTGATTATGCTTATTTTATGAAAGGTCTTTCAAGCTATACAAAAGATGCTGGTCTTCTAGCAAGAGTAGCAAAGACTGATCTTTCATCTAGAGATGTTTCCGGAGCTAAGTTAGCATTTTCAGAATTAACTGAATTCCTAACAAGATTCCCTGACAGTCAATACGCTCCATATGCTAAACAAAGATTAATTTATTTAAGAAATCTCGTTGCGAGTAATGAGCTTGCAGCTGCTGATTATTATGTAACCAGAAAAGCATATGTTGCTGCCATTAGAAGAGCTTCATATGTATTAGAAAATATTCCAAATTCAAATCAAAATCATAGAGCTCTTCAGATATTAAAAACATCTTATGAGGAATTAGGATACATTGAACTTCTTGAGGATACGGAGAAGTTAATAGCTCTTAATCCTCCACCTCCTAGTTCAGAGAGTTCAAATGGACTGCTTCAAAATGTTCCGCTTCCTGACCCCATTCCATTAGTAGTAAGTGGAGCAATATGGGGCGCAATTAATTAATTGAAGTTACTTGCTCCTTTGCTTGTAATAGCTTTTTTTTTAATAAGATATTTTATTAAACTAAAAAAAGTTGATCGGATACCGAGAAATGATATGGATTCATGTGTTAACTGTGGAACTTATGTTTCAAAAGATTTAGCTGTTAAAAAAGGTAAAAATATATATTGCTCTGAAAAATGTACTAAGTAGTCCTGGGTATTTTTCTTAAAATCATGAACATTGTAGGAATGTAAAATAAGGCTATAAGAGATGCTCCTATAACACCAACAGACATCGCCCATGCTAATGGTTGGAAAAAGATACTTGTTAGAATCAGAGGAAATAATCCTCCTATTGTTGTAGCTGTTGTTGTAACAATATGTCTTGTAGCTCTAGTAACCGTCTGAATTACGCCATCCAAATCATAGTGACCCTTTTTAGAATCTTCCTCAAGAGCTGCTAGCACAACAATAGAATCATTTATTGCAAGTCCGGCTAAACCGATGGCTCCAACTAATCCAATAAAACCAAAATTCTGCATTCCAACGACCAGCCCTAGTATTGCTAAACCCAAGCATAATCCTGCAACGGAAGATATCAAAAGTGTCTGTCTAAATGAATTTAAAGCGAAAACAAGTCCAACAAGAATTAAAATAAAAAAAACAATCGCTGAAGCAAATAATTGTGCATTAGATTCGGCGCTTTCAGCAGCTTCTCCTGCTTGTTCAAGCTTGTATCCTATTGGCAGGTTTTCTTTAAATTTAATAATATCTTCACGAAGAAATTCTTCGGAAACAGAAGGTAGAGATCTTGGCCATGTCCATGCAGAAACTCCATTCTCTCTTTCACCTTTATATCTAGAAAATGCCCCAAGCTTTCTCGAAAGCTTTATATCAGAAAAATTTTCAATATATTCAGTTCCATTATTACCAGAAATTGATAAAAGAGATGCTTGTGATATATCTGATGCAGCTTCTTGATCTCTTTTTAGTCTAATAGGCAACTCTTTTTTACCATCAAGCATGGTTCCAATAATTGCTCCATTGCTCGCAAAGCTTATCTCATTAATTAGTGAATCCATGTTGCTTGATGAGTAAGCAATACTTGAATTATCAAAATCTATTTCAAGATTTGTTTCATATTCATTTGATTGAGAGCGAGTCAAATACACATCAGGTGCTCTACTTAATATAAGCTCTAACCTGTCTCCTAGTTCTGTCAAAATAAATTGATCCTCACCCATAATTCTGTATTCAATATCTGCAAAAACTGGAGGACCTGAGGAGAATTGATCAACTATAATTCTTACTTCAGGATTATTATTAACTAAATCTTTGGCAATCATGTCAATATTGTTTTCCATAGTCCAATAACTAGAAGTAAAATAAACTGCGTTTGCTTCATTATTGCTTCCAAGCTTACTATTTCCTCCAACAACATTTCCAAGGATTCTTGGAAGTTTTCTACCAACAAACCAAAAATCATTCTCAATAAAATCATATTTAGCGAGTTGCTCTCTAATATCTTTGACTTTCTCAATTGTTGCATTTACTGAACTGTTGTTAGGTAACTCAACTCTCACTTGGAACATATTCCTATCATTTGCTGGAAAAAAATCCCTATCAAGAGTGTTAAATAACAATAGACCAAGTAATGGCATTGAAAAAGAGACTAAAAAAGCTCTTCTTGGTTTTGATAAAGCCCAAAATAGAGCAGATCTATAATACTCATAAAGCTTTTTACTACTGAAGCCCTGATTAAAATAATCTGAAGAAAAGATTGGCATCTTCTCCAAATAATGAAGTGTTGGAAGAACAACAGTTAAGGAAAGAAAAAGTGAGGATGTTACAGCCATAATAAGCGTCTTTGCCATACCCCCAACATACTCATTACTCGGCCCCTCTCCGACTGCTATTGGCATAAATGCTAATGCAGTTGTTGCAGTGGCAGCTAACAAAGGCATAAATAAATGTCTGACGGACTTAAAGATTGCCTGTTTTGAGCTAAGCCCATCAAGTCTTCTATATCTGTAATCCTCAACAACAATAATTGCATTATCTATTAAGAGGCCCAAAGCAATTATCATGCCAACTGTTGAGGTTTGATGAAGAGGCAATCCTGTCATTTGACAAATAAATAAGACAGAGCAGAGTGTTAAGGGAAGAATCAATGCTACCAATACTGCTGATCTTAAACCCAATAAAAATGCACTTAGTGCAAGTACTAAAAAAAGCGCAAAACCTATGCTCGAAGTTAACTCGCCAAATCTTTTCTCAACATAAAAAGACTCTTCATATATAGATGAAACATATATTTCTTCCGGAAGATCTTTTTTAAAGTCTTCCACAACTTTATTTGCTCTGGAAACATATTCATCTATTCTTTGATTAAATGAACCAGTTACTTGAACAATAACTGAAGGATTTCCATCAACAATCGAATAACTTTCAATTGGAGTAACAGCCTGTTGAGAAATACTTGCTATATCGGACAGTTTGACTAGCTGAGAATCATATTTTGCAATAGGTAAATCCTCAAGTTGTGAGATAGTTTTAAGATTATCTTTAGGCTTTATTAAAATCTCTTCGTCTATATTAGAAATTAAACCTACAGATCTTTTGTTATCAAATGATGTGAGCGAATTTGATAAATTTTGTAATGAAATTCCAAGATTAGATAACTTTCTCGTGTCTACCTCAACTAAAATTTCTTCATTAGCCTCACCATGAATCTCAACTTCTTCTGTTGATCCAAGGTATGCAAGTTTTCTTTTTAATTGCTCAGCCAATCTAGACATTAGTATCAAGGGCGCTTCGCCGCTACCTCTCCACTGAATAGAATAAAGAGCAGATATTGGTGGGCCAGAGTTCCGACTAAGCTCAAGCCTGGCATTATCAGGGATCTCTTGTTGAGTAAGATCAATCTTATCTTGTACTTCACTCCAAACTTTTTCAACTAAATCAAATGAAACTTCATCTTTAAGTTCGACAAGGGTTGTAGCAGATCCTTGCCTCAAATTTGAGTTTAGATTTCTTATTTCTGGTATTTCTCTTAAATTAATTTCAAGAATCTCTGTTATTTGAGTTTCTATTCGATCTGGTGTCGCACCTGGATAGACTTGAATAATTACTCCCCATCTCTCTGCCAGCTCAGGCATTTCTTGTCTAGGGATATTATTAAAACCAGAATAACCAACTAGAAGAAAAAATATCAAAGTTAGAATAAGTATTCTAGGTCTCTCAAGGAAAACTTTTATTAGGCTCATATTACTAGAGAGTTTGCCCCTCAATGATCTTTGACAAACCTCCAAGGAGAACTAAATCACCATCTTTTAAGGTGCCTGATACATAAGCATAATTATTTTCAAAATGTATAATTTGCACTAAATCTCTTTCAACCTTGTTTAATCCATCATTTGACACTGTAAAGACCGACCAAAGGCCTTGTTCAGATTGTGATAATGAATTTATAGGAAGCCAGATACCCTCTTCATTTTTTTTAATCTTTATTATCAAATCGATAACTGATCCAGGAATAAAAAAATCATTAAATTCAAAGATTGCCAATCTACTATTTGATCCACTTGCTGACATTGGAGCTAATCTCTTGAATTTTCCAAAAACCTTTTCTTGACCTATATCAAAAGCATAATCATTTGATACTTCAAAATTTGTAATGAGATTTTCAGGTATAGAAACGTGGGCTTCAACTTTATTAGCATCAAGTATTTCTAATATTGGATTACTACCATTTATTACTGTCCCTTCATCAACAAACCTATTTTGAATAAAACCATCATAAGGAGCTCTCAAAATAGTCTGAGATTTTTTCACTTCAAAAAACTTTACTTGAGACTTTGCTACTAAATATTCGGATTTAGCTTTATCAAACTCTTGAATTGAAATAAAACCTTTTTTTCTTAAATCCTCGAATCTATTTAAAACTTGATTAGCTAGATCTAATCTTGCAACTGCCTGCTCAAGATTTGCATTCACTTCGCTGTCATCTAGCTTTGCCAGCACCTCATCTTTTTTTACTCTGTCTCCAATATCTACAAAGATTGCTGATATTCTTCCAGTAATTTCAAAGGCAATCTTTGATTGCTGAAAAGGAAGAAGCTCGCCTGGTAGGTTTTTTGAGATTTCATATGATTGACTAGTTTTTACTTCAAGCACTTCAAGCTGCTGATCAGCATATAGTGAAAAAGACAGGGAAATCCCTACCAAAAAGAGAGTTTTGCAAAAATGCTTATAAATTGTCATAATGTTAACGTTGTAAACATGAATTATATATTATAAGTTAACACTGTCAACATTATGAATTCAGTAAATCATAAGTATCATCATGGTAATTTGAGGGATGAAATCCTAAGGGCTGCTTATAATTTTGTTTTAGTGAATGGATATGCAGCAATGAGCCTTAGAGGAATTGCTGATGAATGCAATGTCTCTGCTACAGCAATCTATAGACACTATAAAACAAAGGAGCATCTATTAGCTGACGTAGTTGCAAAAGGTTTTATTGAATTTAATACATTCGTAGAAGGAAGTGAAGACGCTGATATTTTTGAAAAGTGCGATAATTATCTAGAGTTTGCCTTTGATAATAAGAATATTTATGACCTTCTTTTTAGCCAATCAGTGGTTGAATTTCTAAAGTTCCCAAATATCTTGGAGGTTGCTGATAATGCTTTTCAGACCCTTTTAGAGTCAGTAAAAGATCATGATAAAGGTCTCAATGATCTCAGCGCGTCTAACAAAGCGGTTCATATATGGTCTTTTTTACATGGAATAACAAGTATTTCAAAAAAAATGGATGTTGCCCTAGCCCTGCCCGATAGCGAAATGCCAATTCCAGTAAGATCTATTAAAAGAGCGAGAGATAACCTTAGACAATTTATAGAAGATTTATTTTGAAAACTTCTAAAATAAGAATAATTGGAGGTGCTTTGAAAGGAAATCATATTTCTTTCCCCTCCTCCTCAAAACTCAGGCCTACATCAAATAAGTTAAGAGAAATTCTTTTTAATTGGTTGAATTTTGAGATAGAGGGTCTTAAATGTGCAGACTGTTTTTCTGGATCTGGAGCGCTTGGCATAGAGGCAATCTCAAGAGGAGCAAAATCAGTTACATTCATTGAAAAAACGCCAAAGTTTGCTGCAAGTATCGAGGCAAATCTTGAAAGGCTGAATATTTCTGAAAGTTGCAAAATAGAAATCAAAAATGCTTTTGAATGGTTAAAGAGTGCAAGTCTGGAGGAATTAGATTTAATTTTCTTTGATCCACCATTTTTTGATGAGAGAATTCAAGGTCTTCTTGCTTCTCTAGAATCCCTAAAAATAAAAAAAGGTACATTAATATATTTTGAAAAAAGTACTTTTGATAAAATAGATATTCCCGATACATTGAAGTTACTTAAATCGAAAAGCGTTGGAGATGCTGAGGGACTTTTATTAGAAAAATGACAATCAAAATTGGATCAAGAACTTCAAAGCTTGCTGTAAAACAGGTAGAAATAGCCATGAATAGAATCGGAGTACCTGGTTTTGAAATTGTAGGTGTAGATACTGCTGGAGATAAGAGAAGTAGAGAAAATAAAGTTCAGTTTGATAAAAAAAACTTTGTTGAGGATATAGATGATCTACTTGTGGACAGAAAAATAGATATCGCTATTCATTCTGCAAAAGATATGCCAGCTGTCTCAAATCTTTCTGATCTTGATGAAATATATATATCTAATGACCTAGCCCAAAGAGATGAAAAATATAACTCTCGAAATGATATCCTCATATTCAGAAAGAATGAAGACCCAGTATTTGAAAAAAATATGAAAATAGGTACTTCAAGCTTAAGGCGTAAGTTGCAATCTAAATTCTTCTTAGAAGCTACAGAAATAGTTAATCTTAATGGGAATGTTGATACTCGAGTAAAAAAATTAAATGATGGTGAATATGATTGCATTATTCTTGCAAAGGCAGGATGCAAGAGGCTTGAGCTTGATCTAAATTATTCAGAGCTTGATCACCTTACAAATATTTCTCAAGGTTCAATCTGTTTACGCTTTAATAAGAAAAGAGAGGAAATCCTTAACCTATTAGAACCTTTCAGTGATGATGAAATGAAAAGAAGGATTGATGAGTGTAATAATTTTCTTAATCTTATTAATGCTGACTGCAATTCAGCAGTTGCAGTAGATTTTAAGGATGAAGTTTTGCAAGCAGAGGTGTATGGTAAGAATGAATACATTAAGTTCTCTGCACTTAATGCAGAGGAGGCCTTTAAACGCTTTAAGGAGTTAGATGGTTTAAGGTTGCTGAATGAACATAGTTGATACAAGAGCAAGGAATACTTTTAATTTTGTTAAAAGAAAGAATATAAAAAATATTCCTCTTTTTGAGCTTTCTTTTTTAGATCACTCAATAGATATTTCTAGCTATACTGATGTTATATTCCAAAGCACTCCTTCTGTTGAGTTTTTTAATCATCACAAGGATTTAATAGATAAAAATGTCTTTGCAATGGGGCCAGGAACACAATCCTCTTTGGTTACAAAAGGGATTTCCTCAAAAATACCTGAAGATCCTGGATCTGAGGGTCTAAAAAAACTTATTAAGAGTAGTATTGGTTCCGGGAAGTTCTTAATTGTTAAGGGTGAAGGCGGCTTAAATATTATTTCTGATTATCTTGAAGCTGAGGGAGCTGAAGTTGACACTATACAGAATTATCAACGAGTGAGATTTTCATCTTATTTAGATCTAAGTAAGGATTTTGATAATGCAGATTTTGTAATCTTTCCAAGCAGACTGGCCGCTGAGATATATTTCCAAGAAATCTATAATCCAGATATAAATAGTAAATTTGTAACTATCTCATCAAGGATTAAGGATTATGTAGACTCTCTGGGCTTTGAGAACTCCCAGCTAGATTATTTTGCTGATAACTTCGAGTCTGAAATATTAAATCTTACTTAGATTTCTTTTTTCCATTTCCATTTTTCATAGAATCAAAGAACTCAGAGTTGGTTTTAAATGATTTTAATCTATCAATTAAAAATTCTATTCCTTGAGAGTCTTCCATAGGATCTGTTACTTTTCTAACAGCCCACATAAGTCTTAACTCCTCTTCAGAAGTTAGGAGATCTTCTCTTCTTGTTCCAGATCTTCTTACATTGATAGCAGGATAAATTCTCTTTTCAGCAATCTTTCTTTCAAGATGGATTTCCATATTTCCCGTGCCTTTAAATTCCTCATAGATAACTTCATCCATTTTAGAACCTGTATCTACCAAGGCTGTAGCTAAAATTGTTAAACTTCCGCCTTCTTCTAAATTTCTTGCAGCACCAAAGAATCTTTTTGGTCTTTCAAGAGCATTTGAATCAACACCACCACTCAAAATTTTTCCTGAGGCAGGCTGAACAGAATTATAAGCTCTTCCAAGTCGAGTAATAGAATCAAGAAGAATTACAACATCCTGCTTATGCTCAACTAATCTTTTTGCTTTTTCAATAACCATATCAGCCACTTGAACATGTCTTGAAGGCGGCTCATCAAAAGTACTTGCAATTACTTGACCCCTTACAGTTCTTGTCATCTCAGTAACTTCTTCAGGTCTTTCATCTATTAAAAGTACTATCAGCTTGGTTTCAGGATTGTTGCTAGTAATTGAATGCGCAATGCTTTGTAGCATCAGTGTCTTACCAGCTTTTGGAGGTGAAACTATTAAACCTCTCTGTCCTTTACCAACAGGTGCTATTAAATCTATTATTCTTGCAGATAAATCTTCATTAGAGCCACTACCTTGCTCAAGAACTAATCTTTCATTAGGAAATAATGGGGTTAGATTTTCAAATAGTATTTTCTTTTTGGCGTTTTCTGGAGTCTCGCCATTAATTGTTTCAACCTGAACAAGAGCAGTGTATTTTTCTTTATCCTTTGGAGGCCTTATTTTCCCCTGAATTTCATCTCCCTTTCGAAGACTGAACTTTCTTATTTGACTTGGTGAGATGTAAATATCATCCGGTCCAGCACAATATGAGCCTTCTGCTGACCTTAAAAAGCCAAAACCATCATTTAAGATTTCTAGGACTCCGCCACCGAATATATCAATGCCATCATCTGCTTGCTTTTTTAAAATTTGAAAAATGATATCTTGCTTTTTGAGTCTGCCTACATCTTCTAAGCCTAGCTTTTCAGCTATCTCAACAAGCTCGGTAATCGTTTTAGTTTTTACTTCACTTAAGTTCATTAGTTGTATAGAAAATTCCTCTGAAAATTTGAATTGATACCAAAAAGATATCTAAGAAGGGTTGATAATATAAGTTTTTTTAGTATTTTGCAAAAAAAAACCTATATTTCTGTATCTATAAATTCTCCTAATTGTTCTTGGGTTAGAGCTCCTACTTGAACTCCTGAAACTTCACCTGATTTAAAAATTATTAAGGAAGGAATAGATCTAATGCCATATTGAACAGCAAGATCTCTATGCTCTTCAATATCAACTTTGCAAACCTTTATTTGCTCGCCGTATTGTTGCGCTGCTTCTTCTACTCTTGGAGCCAGTTGCTTGCATGGACCACACCATTCAGCCCAAAAATCTACTAATACTGGAACATCTGAACTTAAAACTTCTTTTTCAAATGTTTCTGTTGTTACTTCTTTTACATTACTCATAAATTAAATTCCTTTATTAAATCTTTAGCGAAATATGTAAGAACTGCATCTACACCAGCTCTTTTGAAGCTTGTCAAAGATTCTATTATAACACCTTTATCAAGCCATCCTTTATTAACTGATTCCATTATCATTGCATACTCTCCGCTTACTTGATATGCAAAAGTTGGAACCTTAAATTCTTCTTTAATTTTAGAAATAATATCTAAATAAGGCATACCTGGTTTTACCATTACGATATCAGCACCCTCTTCAATATCCATAGCAACCTCGTTAAGGGCTTCAATTGAATTTGCAGGATTCATCTGATAAGAAGATTTGTCAGAAGTACCTAGATTATTTTTAGAATTAACAGCATCTCTGAAGGGTCCATAGAATTTTGAATTATATTTTGCCGCATATGACAGAATTATTTTGTCTTCAAAGTTATTTTCATCTAATTTTTTCCTAATAACTCCAATGCGGCCATCCATCATGTCTGAAGGAGCAATAATATCTGCACCAGCTTCTGCTAGAACAAGAGATTGCTCTGCGAGAACATCTAGTGTTTGATCATTTAAGATCTCATCATTCTCCAAAATTCCATCATGACCATGATCTGTGTAAGGATCTAAGGCAACATCAGCAATGACTAACATCTCAGGAAATTTAGATTTTATAGAACCTAATACTCTTGAAATAAAATTATCTCTTTTTGTGGCTTCGGTGCCTTTGGAGTCTTTTTTTGAAGGATCTATAACAGGAAATATAGCTATTGCTCTTATTCCCAGTTCGTTAATTTCTTCAATCTCTTTTAAAACAGAGTCTTCGCCAAATCTAAAGATACCAGGCATTGATTCTATAGGCTCTTTATCACTTAAACCTTCTTTTACAAATACAGGTTGGATTAGATCATTTTTAGTCACCGCACATTCGCTGGTCAAATCAATTATGGATTCTGACTGCCTTAATCTTCGTAATCTAGTTGATGGATATTTCCTTGAAATCATAAATTAATCAGTAATAGCTCCTAGGGATGCAGATTGTACACTTTTTGAGTATTTTGATAAGACGCCTTTTTTAGGAAGCTCTTTATTTGGTTTAAAGTTATCTAATCTTTTTTGAAGCTCCTGATCAGATATATCGATATAAATTGAGTTTGTCTCAGCATCAATTGTTATTTTGTCGCCATTTTCAATGACTCCGATGGGTCCGCCAACATATGCTTCTGGGGAAATATGTCCAACAACAAAACCATGAGTTCCGCCAGAAAATCTTCCATCAGTAATAAATGCGACTTTATCGCCTAAGCCTTGTCCCATTATTGCAGAGGTAGGTTTAAGCATTTCTCTCATGCCAGGGCCTCCTTTTGGTCCCTCATATCTTATAACAACCACATCTCCTTCATTAATTAGGTTATTTTGAATTGCCTCATTTCCATCTTCTTCAGAGTCAAATACTTTGGCCGTGCCAGTGAATTTTAGCCCTTCATTTCCTGTAATCTTAGCTACTGCTCCTTCAGGAGCTAAATTGCCATAAAGGATACGCAAATGGCTGCTGCTTTTAATTGGATTAGATATTTCTCTAATAATTGTCTGATTATCCGGATATGGATCAACTTCTGAAAGATTTTCTGAAATAGTTTTTCCTGAAACTGTTAAACAGTCGCCATGAAGCAAGTCTGCATCGAGTAACATTTTCATTAGCGGCTGAATGCCGCCAACTTTATTCAGTGAGGACATATAATTTTCACCGAATGGTTTAATGTCAGCCACAACAGGAACTATTTTACCTATTCTTGTAAAGTCATCTAAATCTAAGTCAACATTTATAGCATGAGCCATCGCAATAAGATGAAGTACTGCATTAGTTGATCCTCCAAGCGCAATAACTACCGTGATTGCGTTTTCGAATGCCTCCTTGGTCATAATGTCAGAGGGTTTAATGTCTTTTTCAAGGAGATTCTCAATTGCCCTCCCTGTATTTATACAATCATTCTTTTTATCATCAGAAACTGCATCCTGACTGCTGCTTCCAGGAAGAGACATACCTAAAGCTTCAATTGCAGATGCCATCGTATTGGCCGTATACATTCCTCCGCATGATCCAGGCCCCACAACTGAAACCTTTTCAACAGAGATTAATTCCTCTTCAGAGATTGAGCCTTTTGAGAACTCTCCAGTTTTTTCACAAACTGTCACATAATCAGTATTCTGCTGGCTTGGTCTAATAGAGCCGCCATAAATAAATAAGGATGGTCTATTAAGTCTGGCCAAACCAATAATTACACCTGGCATATTTTTATCGCAGCCCCCAATACCTACTACTCCATCATAGCCCAAACAACCGACAACAGTTTCTATTGAGTCAGCTATGACTTCTCTTGAAACGAGAGAATATTTCATGCCCTCCGTACCCATAGAAATTCCATCAGAGACAGTAATTGTGTTAAATGTTACAGCCTTACATCCTGAATTATTGACTGACTCTTCAACAATTTCTGCAAGGGAGTTTAGGTGCATATTACATGGAGTTACACTTGCTCCAAGCGAAGCAATTCCAACAATAGATTTTTCAAAATCCTCATCTTTGAATCCTGCGCCACGCAACATCGATCTTGATGCTGCCTGCTGGGGACCGTCATGTAATATTTTTGAGTACTTCCTATTTGGCATCTTAATTTGATGAGTATTTCAGTGCTGCTCTTAAAAGTTTTTGAGTATATTCCTGTTGAGGATTTTCAAAAACCTCATCGGCTTTACCATACTCTACTAACTTTCCCTCACTCATAACAAAAATCTGATCACACATAGATCTTATTACTTTAAGATCGTGGCTAATAAATAAATATGTTAATTCATATTTGTCTTGTAATCTTTTTAAAACGTCTATCACTTGAATCTGAATGGATCTATCAAGCGCTGAAGTTGGTTCATCAAGGATCATGAATTTCGGGTTTAAGATTATTGATCTAGCAATTGCGATTCTTTGTCTTTGACCACCAGAAAATTCATGTGGATATTTAAAAATGAGGTTGTCATCTAATCCAACATCTTTCATAACATTTGATATTTTTTCTATCTTTTCTTCTTTGGAAAAATCAAAATGTATATCCAATCCCTCTCCTATGATTTCGCCAACTGTCATTCTTGGTGACAGGGATCCATAGGGATCTTGAAAAACTATTTGAATATCTTTTTTTAATAATTTCTTTTCAGCTGAGCGAAGATCTTTAATTGATTTACCATTAAATTTAATTGATCCTTCAAAATCAAGAAGATTTATAATCGCTTTTCCAAGTGTTGATTTACCAGAACCTGACTCTCCAACCACACCAACTGTTGAATTTCTTGGGATTTTTAAAGAAATGTTAGAAACCGCACAAAATCTTTCAGTTTTAAATAGCTGTTTTGATGGTATTTTGTAAAAAACACTGAGATTTGAAATATCTAAAATATTATCGTCTGAAACATGTAAATGATCCTTCTCTTGAGGCTCTGATTTTAAAAGCTTGATCGTGTATTCATGTTTTGGATTAGAGAAAATCTCCGTTGTAACACCTTGTTCAACAATTTTACCCTCTTTCATAACACAAACTCTGTCACTAAACTTCTCAACTAGTCCTAAATCATGGGTTATAAATAGGATTGACATTCCAAGCTTCTCTTTAAGCCTATTCATTAAATCAAGAATTTGGGCTTGAATAGTTACATCTAAGGCTGTTGTTGGCTCATCAGCAATTAAAAGCTCAGGCTCATTAATTAAAGACATTGCAATCATTATTCTTTGACGCTGCCCTCCAGAGAGTTCATGAGGATAGGATTTATATCTTCTTTCTAGTTCAGGAATCTCAACAAGCTCCATCAACTCTTTTGCTTTCTTTTCTGCATCTTTTTTTGAAATATCTTCATAACTTAGAATGGATTCGGTAATTTGTTTGCCTACTCTGTGATAGGGATTAAGGGATGTCATTGGTTCCTGGAAAATCATAGATATTTTCTTTCCACGGATTAATTGAAGTTGCTTGTTGGACATTTCCAATATCTCAGAATCGTGAAATTTAATAGATGAATCCTTACTAAAGATTGTTTTGCCCTCTGGCAAAAGTTGCAATATTGACATCGCTGAGACTGACTTTCCTGATCCTGATTCTCCAACCAGTGCCATAGTCTCATTTTTATTTATTTCAAAAGAAGCATCTTCTACAGCAGTAAAAATAGAGTCTCTTACTTTAAACCCAACGGTGAGATTTTTTACTTCTAATAAATTACTCATATATTCCTTTTTATTTCTCTTAATATATCTATTGTTGCTAATTTAGCTGTTTTTAATCTAGTTATATTGATGAAGCCGTGAAATAAACTTGGGTAATGAATTTGTTTTACATTGTTACCCATATCATTCAATTTTGCTGCATATGCTTCTGCTTCATCGCATAGTGGATCAAAACCGGCGGTAATTATAACTGTTTTGGTATCAAATTTATTATTATTATCAATTTTCAGCAAATCAAACCTTGAATCTAAATTATTTGCTTCTTCTGCCCTAAAATAATGCCAGAACCACCTCATCTGCTCCTTTGTGAGTAAGAAATTTTCACCAAGCCTTTCTAGAGAAGGAAAATCTAGTGATGGAGACACCATTGGATAAATTAAGACCTGCAAAAAAGGAAGTTCTTCATCTCTAGCTTTAAGGTCATGCAATAATGATGCAGCTAAGTGAGCTCCAGCACTATCTCCACAAATAATTATTTGCTCTTTGCTATAGCCATTATTAATTAACCAATTAAAAGCTATGTTGGCCTCTTCAAGGGCTTTTGGAAATTTATTTTCTGGAGAGAGGCTATACTCTAATGAAAAAATATTAGAATCCAGCTCTTCACACATTAGAGATATAACCGGGTTATAGACATCTATATTAGAAATTGCATAACCGCCTCCATGAAAAAATAAAACTGCTTTATCAGACATTTGTGAATCAAGTGAGTATTGTCTAAGAGTCAGATTATTATTTTTATCGATAATATGATCTTCCTTATTAATTGTACTTTTAGGTAGATGGCTGTTATTAATTTTCATTCTAAAATTAGACATCTTTAAACGCATGTCATTTGAAAAATCAGCCATATCTAAAGCTAATCCAAACTTTGCAATGAACCAAGATATTAATGAGATATAGATCATGGATTGATAATCAAAAACCTCATTCTTATATGTAATCTCTTTTCTAAGTGTTAGTACTTTTAGAGCCCAGTTAGGTAAAATAAAGAAAATATTTAAGAGAAAATTAATAAAAAAATGTTTCATTTTGTTCCGTTGCGCAATAAAAAATCTCTAATCTCATTATACGCAATCTTGATATCCATGTTTTCAAATAATATTTTAGCTTTAAATCAAATAGGTTTAGGTAATGAGATCCTTGATCCCGAAGATGCTTTTAAGATGACAATCACTAAAATTGAAAATTCTATTTTAATAAACTGGGAAATAGAAAAAACGTATTATTTATATCAAAACTCAATAAAAGTTATTCATAAAGACCAGTCGATTGCATTTGATCTAATTGGTGATCCAATTGTACATAAAGATGAATTCCTAGGAGAAGCCTTAATATTTAGGAATAACCTAGCTTTAAAGATATCAGACCAAAAAGAACGAAATCTGAAGAATTATGAGGTAATCTTTCAAGGATGTGCTGAAAAAAGATTCTGTTATACACCAATAAAAGTCAAGTTATCGTCTTTATAAGTACTGCAATAATCTTTTAATTTCCACGAAAAAGCATATAAAATCGACTGATGGAAATCCTTTTAATAAATGGACCTAACTTAAATCTTCTAGGTAGTAGAGAAAACTCTATTTATGGGAACGATACTTTAGAAGATATTGAAAAAAATCTTTCAGTAATTTGCAAAGAGAACGGTGTTTCTTTTGGATCCTTTCAAAGTAATGCAGAACATGAAATTGTTGAAAAAATTCATGCGGCTAAGGAAGATAACGTTTCAAAGATTCTCATGAATCCAGGCGCATTTACACATACAAGTATTTCAATACGAGATGCTCTTATTGGTGTGGGCATTCCGTTTTATGAAATCCATATTTCAAATATATTTGCTAGAGAAGAATTTAGACATAAATCATATTTTTCTGATATTGCAGAGGGTGTTGTATGTGGAATGGGTACTAAGGGCTATGAATTTGCCCTAGAAAAAGCAATTAATTCTAATTAAATTTTATGAGTATGGATATAAGAAAAATTAAAAAGTTAATCGAAATGCTTCAAGAATCAGACCTTACAGAAATTGAAGTTACTGAGGGCGAGGAAGCTGTAAGGATTTCAAGAAAATCTTCAAATGATATTGTGGTCGAGAAGCCAACTTCAGACAGAAAAGTTGAGACTATTATTAATACTGAAACCAAAGAAACCTCAACATCTGGCTCAAAAACTATTACATCACCAATTGTTGGTACTTTCTACAGAAGGCCGGCACCAGATAAGGATCCGTATGTAAAGGTAGGAGATGTGATTGATGCTGGACAAGTTGTTTGCATTGTTGAAGCAATGAAAATGATGAATGAAATTAAATCTGAATTTAGCGGGAAAATAGTTTCAATTGAAGTTGAAGATGGTGAACCAGTTCAATTTTCTCAAGATTTAATCACCTTTGAATAAATGTCAAAAAAAGTTCTAATTGCCAATAGAGGAGAAATCTCTTTACGTGCCATAAGGGCATGCAAAGAACTTGGTTTAAAAACTGTATGTATTTATTCTGAAGGTGATAAAGAACTTAAAAGTTTGAGATTTTCAGATGAGTCAGTTTGTGTTGGCCCTGCTGATCCTACTAAAAGCTATCTAGATGCGCCTACTATTTTATCTGCTGCAGATGTTACTGGATCAGATGCAATTTATCCTGGGTATGGATTTCTAGCTGAGGATCACTCTTTTGCTGAGCAATGCAATCTTAGTGGATTTAAATTCATTGGCCCAAGCCCACAGACTATAAGACAAATGGGAGACAAGATAACTGCAAAATCTATCGTTACCAAATATGGTATTGATGGAGTGCCTGGTTATGATAAAGAGCTACCTAATAATGAGGAAGAAATTCTAAAAATAGCAGACGAAATAGGATATCCACTTATTGTGAAAGCGACAGCAGGTGGTGGTGGAAGAGGAATGAAAATTGTACGGAGCTCAAAGGAGCTAATTAATTCGGTACAAATTGCAAAGCAAGAAGCGCTTAATGGATTTGGTAGTGATGTCGTTTATTTTGAGAAATTTATTGAAAATCCTAGGCATATTGAGGTGCAAGTCGTAGGAGATGGAAAAGGAAATGCTATTCATTTAGGTACCAGAGATTGTTCAATTCAAAGAAGACATCAGAAATTAATTGAGGAAGCTCCTGCGAGAGACGTAAATAAAGAGAAGCTCAATGAAGTTTTAGAAAACTGCGTAAATCTTTGTAAAGACTTAAATTATGAAGGTGTTGGTACCCTAGAATTTCTCTATGAAAATGAATGCTTTTACTTCCTTGAAATGAATACTCGTATTCAAGTAGAGCATCCTGTGACCGAAATGATTACTGGATTTGATTTAGTAAAAGCTCAGCTAAGAATTGCATTGGGCATGCCAATGACTTTAAATCAAAGTGATATAAATTTCAGAGGACATGCAATTGAATGCAGAATAAATGCTGAAGACTCTGTGAATTTTATTCCAAATCCAGGAAAGATTACTAGGATGCACATTCCAGGAGGGTTTGGTATCCGATATGACTCACACATTTATAACGGTTATGAAGTTCCGCCATTTTATGACTCAATGTTAGCAAAAATAATTTCACTTGCTGGCTCCAGAAAATCATCAATTAAAAGGATGTCAAGTGCTCTTGATGAGTTTTTTATTGAGGGGATAAATACAACACATCAATTCCATCAAAAAATGCTTAAAGATGAGAAATTTCTAGAAAACAAACACACAATCAACTATCTTGAAAATGAGTTTCTAAAAAATGCTTGAAGAACAATATAATCCAGAACAAATCGAATCTACCATTCAATCTGAATGGGAAAATACAAATAAATATAAGACTGCTCCGGATGATAGAGAGAAATATTATTGCTTGTCCATGTTCCCATATCCCTCCGGGAAACTTCATATGGGGCATGTTAGGAATTATACAATTGGGGATGTTATTTCTAGATATAAAAGGATGAGAGGATTCAATGTCTTTCAGCCCATGGGCTGGGATGCCTTTGGACTGCCTGCTGAAAACGCAGCTATTCAAAATAAAGTTGATCCACAAAGTTGGACAGAACAAAACATTGAGAATATGAAATCACAACTCAAAAGACTTGGATTCAGCTATGACTGGTCAAAAGAGCTTAAAACCTGTGACCCAAACTATTATAAGTGGGAGCAGGAAATTTTTAGTCTTCTTCACAAGCAGGGTCTAGTTTATAGAAAGAAATCTCTAGTTAATTGGGATCCAGTTGATGAGACAGTGCTTGCAAATGAGCAAGTTATAGATGGAAAAGGATGGAGATCGGGAGCAACTGTAGAGTTAAAAGAAATTGATCAATGGTTTTTAAAAATTACAGATTATGCTGATGAACTTCTTAATTCCATAGAAAACCTTGATTGGCCTGAAAATGTAAAGTCAATGCAAAAAAATTGGATTGGTAAATCTTTTGGATCAGAAATAAGTTTTTCTCTCTCTAGCGGAGAGAAGCTAACTGCTTTTACAACAAGAATTGATACTATATATGGGGTTACATACCTTGCGATATCACCAAACCACCCAATTTCACAGAATTTAGCGAATCAAGATACTGATATAGACGACTTTATTAAAAAATGCAATGAAACAAAGATGGCTGAAGCAGATATGGCTAAGGCTGATAAGTTGGGATTAAAAACGAATTTAAAAGTTAAACATCCTTTTACAGGAATTGATCTTGATGTCTGGATTGCCAATTATGTCCTAATGGATTATGGAACAGGAGTAGTGATGGGAGTTCCAGCTCATGACGAAAGAGATCATGAATTTGCTCTCAAATATAATATAGATATCAAGCAAGTCATAAAAGCTGATGAAGTGCCCTCCACTGAAAAAGGTGAGCTCATTAACTCTGAGAAATTTAATGGTTTGACTTCAGAAAATGCAATCCAAGATATTAATAGCTATCTTGAAAAAGAAAAAATAGGTAAAGGTATTGAGAATTTTCGATTACGTGATTGGGGCGTCAGCAGACAAAGATTTTGGGGATGTCCAATACCAGTAGTCTATAAAAATGATGAGCCTATTTTTTTAGAGAAAACAGATCTGCCTGTTGAATTACCAAAAATAAACGATGGAGAGTCTCCAAAACCACTCAGTCAAAATACTAATTTCTCTGAAATTAGCCCCAATGAAACAAGAGAAGTTGATACATTTGATACTTTTGTAGATTCGTCCTGGTATTATGCAAGATTTACAGCAGCAGATAACAACAACAAAGCTTTAGATGAAAATTCAGCATATTGGCTTCCAGTTGATCTTTATATTGGCGGCATTGAACATGCTATCTTACATCTTCTTTATTCAAGGTTTTTCCATAAAGCTATGAGAGATATTGGCTTAGTAGAGGGTGATGAGCCTTTTAAAAAATTACTTACTCAAGGAATGGTTCTTAAAGATGGGTCTAAAATGTCAAAGTCAAAAGGCAACACGGTTGATCCACAACAGTATATTGATAATTATGGTGCAGACACGATACGTCTTTACATGATGTTTACTGCTCCTCCGGAGCAAAGTTTAGAGTGGTCTGAAACTGCTGTAGAAGGAGCTTTTAGATTCTTAAAAAAACTTTGGAGCTTTACCCATGATAAAAAGTTTAAAAAAGTAAAGATAAAAGGCGAGTTAGATAACAGTCAGAAAGACTTTAGAAGAAAAATTCATTTAACTATCAAAAAAGTTACTGATGACTATGAAAATAGATATGCTTTTAACACAGTAATTGCAGCTTGCATGGAGCTTTTAAATTCAACGCCAGATCAAATTAAAGGTGAAATATCATCTGAAAATGATCAATTCTGCCTCAATGAATTCATCGCATCAATCCTGCAAATGCTTTATCCGATAGCGCCGCATATATGTGAAACTCTATGGAATAACTTTTTTGAAAATAGCTCAGAAATTGAGGACAGCTGGCCGACTTTTGATGAAGATTTAATGGTCACTGATACATTTGAGTTAGTTGTCCAGATTAACGGAAAAGTCAGAGGAAAAATAGAAATATCATCAAACTTAGAACAAGACGAAATCGAAAGTGTTGCTAAGTCTATTAAAAATGTGGATGATTTACTTGGCGATAAGGAAATCAAGAAATGTATCTATGTAAAAGAAAAACTAATAAATTTCGTAATCTAGCAACCCTAATTTTCCTTAATATAGCAATTCTTAGCTGTTCATTTAGTCCAATTAATTCAGACTCTGAAATTATTGTGAGTAAAATTAAGTTTGATCTATCTGTACCTGTAAAGATAAAAAATAATCTAAGTATTTTTGTTAAAGAAAATGAGGCATCGTCAACAGAAGTAAATATTATGAAGTTTGAGTTCAAAGAAAATAATTTTTATGGTGGTGAAAATCTAGGCTCCCTTGAAAGTGAAGTTGTTGGGAGTATTCAGGTAAACATCCTTAATGACGAAGAGCATTCTAAAAAGATTAGTTCCTCAAGAAGATTTAATACTCAAAGTCTTAATCCTTTGGCACAAAAAGAATTAGAA
This sequence comes from uncultured SAR86 cluster bacterium, assembly GCA_902622845.1. GTDB lineage: Bacteria > Pseudomonadota > Gammaproteobacteria > Magnimaribacterales > D2472 > CACNXK01. The sequence continues at coordinate 61,836 of CACNRI010000001.1, forward strand.
AAATTAATGCGTGTTGAAATTATTGAAGATTTAAATAAAAAAATAGTCCTTTATTTAAAGACCCATGAAGATAAGTAGTCTCAACTTCAAAAATAATCTCAGAGGAAGCGCTGTGCTCAGTCTAATTCATGGAAAAGAGATGATACTAAAGAATGAGGTAAAAGACTTTTTGACAAAAGATTTTGCTAACCAAGGCTATGGTGAAACAATAATCTTTGAGGCTAATGAATCAGATGATCTTTTGTCAGCAATTCAAAACAATCTTGGAGGTGGTTTATTTGGGTCACAGATAATAATTAAGATAGTTCATAGTGAAGGAAGGTTTCCAAAGGCTCTTTCCGAAACATTAGAAAAGATTGATTTAGATAACATGAATAATATTAAGATTATTATTGATAGTGTTTCTGAATCTATAAGCCCGAACACAAAATGGATCAAAGATAATAAAGAATTTATACAAATTGTTGAATGCACAAAATTAAAACCACTCGATGAAAAAAAATGGTTAAGAGATAAGCTCAACTTTCTTGATAAAAAAGATGCAGATAGGGTTGCAAGGCATTTATTTGAATTGAACTCTAGTAACTTAGTTGCACATAGAAATGATATTGAAACCCTAAAGATATTATATTCAGCTGAAAAAGATTCGGTTTCACTTGAAAACTCCATAAGTAGTTCAATCCATACTGCTTATGAGCTAGAAGATTGTTTATTGAATTTAGATGAAAAGAGATCAATTAAAATCCTTAGGCAAATTAAACAAAATGATCCAAACTCTCTTGCGCTAGTGATATGGGTTTTAGATAAGTTAATAAGTACGTCTCTTATGGCAAAGAAAAGCGCTTCGCCAAAAGGATATCTTGAAAATACAAAAATGTGGAACTCAAAGATTGGTTCCTACTTATCTTTTATAAAAAAAATGGAATCTAATCTATTAAATCTAAGTAAAGATATTTTTGAGATTGAGAAAACTTTTAAGGGCATTAAAAGGCTTGATACATGGAAGGAAGTTGAGAGACTAATAATTAGAATTTGTACTAGCTAAAATACCTTTTTACAAATGCATTTTTACAAATCTCAAGTAATTCACATTCGGGATTAATTTTAGTTTCAAGATTAACTATTTCTTCAACGCCTACAATTCCCTTTGTGGTGCTGGTAAACCAAATTGATGAAGCCTCCTTTAAATCATCTATGCCATAAGATCCTTCTTCAAAATTTAGCTTCTTGTCTTTAATTATTTTAATAACCTGATATCGCGTTATACCTGGCAAAATGTTAGTAGAAAGTTCAGGTGTAAAAATAGTCTTATCTTTAACAAAAAATATGTTGCTTGCACCACCCTCAGTGAGCTCACCATTCTTATGCATTAATATTTCATTACAACCAATACTTTTGGCATCATTCATTTGAAGCACATTACCAAGCAATGAGGTTGATTTAATATCGCATCTCTGCCAACGAATATCATCAACCAACATGACCTTTAAGGGTGATTGATTAAAAAAAGAAAATTCTTCAATAAAGCCAAATCTTTCACAATCACTCTCCTCGAAGAAGTGAGATCTTATAGAATCAACCCCCCTTGAAACTTGGTAATAAATATATCCATCTTCAAATCTGGATTCATTTAAAAGTTTTACTATTTCAGTTTTACAGTCCTCAATAGAACAAGATATTTTAGTTTCATTGAGGCTGTGTTTGAGACGATCAAGATGAGTTTCAAAATCAATAAACTTTTTCTTATAAAAAGAAATAACTTCGTAAACGCTATCTGAAAAAAGGAACGCTCTCGACATCGGAGAGACTTTAATATTTTCTATTGAATCAACTTTGCCGTTGTAAGATGCTAATTTAGGCATCACCTAGGCCAAATAAACCTCTGAACCACAATACTAAGCTTGCCCACAATCTGCCAAAGAATCCTTTTGCTTCAACGTCATTTAAAGCAACCAAATTTTCGGTATGTAAAGTTTTTTCTCCTTCTTTAATTATCAATGTCCCAAGAGTTTGTCCTTCTTTAATTGGAGCTCTTAAATTGTTCTGAAAGTCATAGCTAATAGTGATGTTTTTAAAAGAAGTTCTAGGAAGAGTTAACTTAATATTATTTTCTGCACCAAGCGAAACCAGATTCTTTTTACCACCCCATACATCAACATCTTTGAGAGCATTATCCTTTTTAATTACTTCTTGAGTTGAATAAAATCTAAACCCATATTCAAGCAATCTTTGAGTATCATTGAAGCGCTCTTTATCAGATTTAGCACCTGCCACAACAGCTATTAGCCTCATGTCATTTCTCTTTGCAGAGCTTATTAGGCAATATCCAGCAGATTCAGTATGCCCTGTCTTTACCCCGTCAGAAGAATTGTCTTTCCAAAGAAGTCGGTTTCTATTTGGCTGCCTTATGTTGTTGAAGGTGTAGTATTTTTCTTTATATAAACTATATGTTTCGGGAAAATTATTTATTAACAAACTTGTCATTGTTGCTAAATCCTTAGCACTAGAAAAGTGATTCCCGTCCGGCAGTCCGGTAGAGTTTTGAAACAAAGTGTTTGATAAGCCCATTGATGCAGCATATGAATTCATCAAATCTACAAATCCATCCTCAGTACCCCCAACATATTCAGCTAATGCCACTGTCGCATCATTACCTGACTGAATAATAATTCCTTTGAGCAGGTCAAGAACACTTACTCTTTTACCCTGCTCAATAAACATTTTTGAACCTTCCATTCTCCATGCTTTTTCACTAATGAGCACACTGTCATCCAAGCTTAAAAAGTCATTTGCAATTTGGTCAGCTACGACATAGCTGGACATTACTTTAGTCATGCTTGCTGGCTCGATTGGAGCATCTTCATTAAAGCTCGCAATAACTGTATTTGTATTAGGCTCTATTAAAATATAGCTTTTAAGGTCAAGAGTTGGAGTATTTGGAATGAAAGACTGGGCGAAAGACTCAATAGAAATAAAACCAAATAATAATAACAATAATTTTTTCATAATCCTAACTCCCTTGCTAGATTGTAAACCACCATTGCATAAAAGTGACTGTAATTATATTTTGTAATTGCAACAAAATTTTCAGTGCCGATAAAATATGTATTACTTTTTTTATTAATTTTGATCTTATTTCCTGCCATTAATATATCTTTATCTTTTATGTCATTCAATTTCATCAACTCTGAAAGTCTCACATCGTTATCTAAAGCTATTTGAGATAAAGTATCTCCATTTTGAATCTCATAGAAAATATCCTCTCCTTGCTCTAGTTTTACTGGAATGAACTTACCATCGAGATTATAGGGCTTTCTGACATTGTTATGATCTATTTTTAGAACTATGTCAGCCTCTGCATTCCATCCATGGATGCTCAAATAATTTGCAATACTTCCAATAGCATCTTCTTTTGAACCAAAAAGGTCTGCATAACTATCTCCATCATAATCAATAGCATATGCCAAGTATGAGGATGAAATAAATTGCCCATACCCCATAGCTCCAGCATAAGAACCTTTCACACTATAAATATCAAGATTATTTTCTCTAGTAAGAATGAAAAATTTAATTAGCTCATTCCTAAAGAATTCTGCTCTTCTAGGATAATCAAAACCCAGTGTTGTAAGGGAGTCTAATACTCTATCCTTGCCCTGAATATTTCCATATCTTGTTTCAACTCCCAATATTGCAGTAATGATTTCTTTTGGAACTCCAAACTCTTTTTCAGCCCTTTCAAGAGTTGGCAAATTATCCTCAATAAATTTTTTACCATTTTTTATTCTTTTTTCTTCAATAAATATATTCTTGTATGCATCCCATGTAATAGTAAATTCAGCTGGAGTTGAAATCCTATCAATAATCGTTTGTTGTTTTTTGGCATTTCTTAAAACATCTAAGACTTGTTCTTCTTCAAAACCATGAGAATTGACTAATTCATTGATAACAAAATCCGCTCTTTGGTGAAGAGAATAATCAGATTGAATGAAATTAAATTGAATTAATAATGTAACAAAAAAAAGTTTTTTCACCTTGGTACCAATTTTTTATGAGACGCCATAGATATTATTATGCCAAATGCTATATAAAAAGAAATTAAAGAGGAGCCTCCTTGGCTGATTAGAGGCAAAGGCATCCCAACAACAGGTAAAAGTCCTATAACCATTCCAATATTAATGAATAGTGTTGAAATAAAAACTAGAGATAATCCTCCGATAACAAGTCTACAGAATCTATCTCTTGCATTTATTGATAAATAGAAGCACCTTATAAAAATAAAAAAATATAAACCTATTAATATTGTTAATCCAACCAAGCCAAATTCTTCAGCAATAACAGCGAATATAAAATCTGTCTCTGTTTCAGGAAGAAAATTCAGATGAGATTGAGTACCTTCTCCAAAGCCTTTCCCAAAAATACCCCCTGATCCGATAGCAATTTTTGATTGTGTGATATTCCATGCAGATCCAAAAGGGTCAAGATCTGGATTAAACAATGTCGCAATTCTTTGCCTTTGGAAAGGCTCTAAAAAGTTATTCCACAAAAACGGAAGTGAAATGACAAAAATTGCAAGTGCAGAACCAATGAATGTCCAACTTAGGCCAGCTAAAAATAATACATACAATCCAGAAAGCAGTATTACAATTGCAGTACCCAAATCAGGCTGGGATGAGACGATAAGAAAAACTATTAAAATTAAAGAGATTGTTAAAAATGTATTCCTCAAGTTAATGGGTAACTTTACTCCATAAAGGTAGGATGCAATAAATATTGGTAGAAAAATCTTACATAATTCTGAGGGTTGAAGTGTTATAAATCCAAAGCTTATCCATCTGTTTGCACCATTAACCTCCGGTCCAAAAAAGATTGCGACAAATACTAAGATAACGCTAATAAGTAAAAAAAATCCTGAATATGAATAATAAATTTGGGGATCTGGCTGACTAAGTATGATCATTAAAATTAAGCCAAAAAAAACAAAGATTGATTGTTTTATTAGAACAGATGTATTCCCATCTGATGCGCTATAAAGAAAGAAAAGTCCTATTATGGACAGCAGGGTAATGGATATTATTAGATAGGGATCATAGTAAATAGAAAATTTTTTAAAGTCTAAATATCTCATTCTTGAATCAAAGAATTTAAAACTGAAATTGCAACTGGTCCGGCAACAGATCCACCGCTTTCTCCATTTTCAACTACAACACTAACAGCATATCTTGGATTTGGCATTGGTCCAAAAGCAATAATAAGTGCATGATCTCTAAGACTGTCGTCAAGTCTTGTCTCAGAATATTGCTCTCTGTTATCTCCTGATACTAATTCAGCAGTCCCTGTTTTGGCTGCAACAATATAGTTCTTTTTTTCCCTCAATCTTCTTGCTGTACCAGTATTTCCCTCTATTACATTAACCATAGACTCATGAAGTTTAAACCAGTCATCATTTGAGAATTTATTAAATTCAATGCTTTTTTCATTCTTAACTAAATCTTTTTTAAGAGACAAATCAAAAAATTTTCCCTTATTGGCGATTATGTATGCATATTTGGCTAATTGAATTGGAGTTGATACTAAATAACCCTGCCCCACTCCCATATTTACAGTATCACCTTTAAACCAGCCAAAGTTATGTTTATTCATTTTCCATGACGGCTCAGGGACAAAAACTTGATCTTCTTCAAAACAATCAATACATGCTTTATCACCAAAACCCAAAGAAGATAAGTGTTTTTTGAGTTGATTGATATCAGATCTATATGCTAAATCAAAAAAATAGGTATTTGAGCTTTGAGTTATGGCTTTGAATAAATTTGTATTGCCATGCCCTCCTTCTTTCCAATCTCTATAAATCCTTCCATCCTCTGGTAATGTAAAAAACCCCTCATCGAAGATTGAGAAATTCCAATCAATCAATCCCTCTTCAATACCATACATTGCAATAGCCGGTTTTATTGATGAAGCAGGTGGATATCTACCTCTTAATGCTCTGTTAAAAAATGGTTTTTCCTCACTTAATAAGAGCTCATCAAACTCTTTCTGCAAGATGCCATTTGCTAATTGATTTGTTGAAAAGGTTGGTGAACTAAAAAGTGTAACTATCGAACCATCATTAATATCTATTGCTACCACTGCTCCCTTTCTGTTATTAAAAGCTTTTTGAGCTGCCTGGTGAGACTTTAAATCAAGGCTAGTATATAAATTATTGCCTACTTTTGGCTCAGAAGAAATCTTCTCATCCAATGTTTTTCCTCTGGCATCGACCTCTCTAAGGTTATTACCAAATTCACCTCTTAAAATATCCTCATAAATAAATTCCAAGCCTGTTTTACCAACAATTAATTGATTTGTATAAGTAAAGTTAATCTTCGTATTTAGACTTCTTAATCCATAAATCTCATCTAGCTCATCTTCATTAGGTCTTCCAACGTAACCAATTGAATGCGAGAAGATCTCAGGATATAAATAATTACGTAAATACCTTTCCCCAATATAGGCATTTTCAAACATATGACTCCTGACTAAAAATCTTGCCTTGTCTTCATTTGAAATAGATTGCTTCAAGGTTAATTCTTTATTTAATATCTTTGCTTTTTCAAATTGTGATAAAAATGCTTTCTTATCATCTTCATCAATTTCTAAAAAAGAGGAGATTTTAAAGAGAAAATCATCGGGATCATCAATAAAAAATGGTTTAGTAATCAAATCAAAAGTTGGTACGTTATTTACTAATATTTCTCCATTTCTATCAAAAATAATTCCTCTTAGGGGTTGAACTGATATTTCCTCATTTTTATTGTTTTTAGCTGCAATTTCGTATTCCGAATAATTTGAGATTTGTAAACTAAATATTTGATAGTAAAAAACTAGGCCAAGAATGCCAAAAGTGACATAGAGAAAAATTAGTCTTTTATTAAAACTTATTTTTTCCTTGTAGGTTTCATTTATTTCTGTCATTTGTGGTAAGACTTATTTTGTATAATTGTTATAGACCTATAGATCTGCTCAATAAGTAAAATCTTAAATAATTTATGAGGAAAAGTTAATGCAGAAAATGAAATTACATGATCCGATTTTGCAAGAAATGATTCACTCAACCCATAAGATCCTCCTATAACAAGACTGTAGCTCTTTCCTGAACTTAAGAAGTTTTGGGTAAGATCTGCAAATTGCAAACTATCAAGCTGTCTACCTTTTCTATCAAAGGAAATTACTAATGAATCGGGCTTAATTCTTTTTGAGATATTTTTTTCTTCATTAGTTTGAATTTCTCTTATGCTTAAGTTTCTTCCTTGAGCAGGTTTAATATTTTGAATAGTTATGTTGGCAAATGACGAAATCTGTTTTAAATAAAATTTTAAAGTCTCGTCCTCCCATTTGGTTAGCTTGTTAGATATTGATATAACTTCTAATCTCATAAATTAGAATTTAAAGTGGCGTCCTCATACCCCCATAGTGTTTCTAAATCATAGTAAACTCGAGTTTCATTATTCATTATATTTATTACTAGGTCTTCGCAATCAATTAAGATCCAATCTGAGGTATCCTGTCCCTCAACTCCTAAAACTAAAATATTATTACTTTTAAGGTCTTCAACAACTCTATCTGATAGTGCTTTTGCATGCCTTGATGAAGTTGCTGATGCAATAATCATTTCATCTGCAAACGAAGAAATCTTCTTCAAATCAATGCATACAATGTCTTTAGCTTTTAATTCCTCAAGGGAGTTTATACAGAGTTTTTTTAATGAAGTCTTTGCCAAGTTGTTTTGCTTTTAATTCATTAAGTATATGATAAAAAAGATATTATTATTAATTAATTATGCAAAAATATTTGTCAGAAAATATTGTTGATATATTCTTCATTCTTGGGATAAGCTCAATTGCAATTTTAGTAATAAGCGCTCTTTCAATCGGCTACTTTATAAAAAAAATACCATATGACTATTTTTTAAATGACAAAAGAGGAATATCTGAGTACAAGAATAAGAATCCTATTTTTTGGATAATTACATTAGTATTAAAGAATATCATTGGTTATTGCTTGATTATGGGTGGTATTTTGATGCTTGTTCTTCCTGGTCAGGGTTTGCTGACGATCTTGGTTGGACTTATGTTAAGTGACTATCCAGGAAAATTTAAGTTGGAAAAAAGAATTATTAAAACGAACCTAATCCTGAAAACGATAAATTGGTACAGAAAAAAATCAAGTATACCGCCAATAATCTTTAAATAATTCTTTTGTATGAGTTGTCTCAAGGTGTATTATTCGACTTATTAATTTATAAAGCTTTATTTGTGGAGGAATAAAAATGTCAATGACAAATACAAAATGGGTTTTAAAAGAAAGGCCTGAGGGTCTTGTTAAAAATGAAAATTTTGAGCTTATAAAAGAAGAAGTAAGGGACATTCAAGATGGAGAAGTTCTTATAGAAAATCAATACTTATCTTTTGATCCAACTCAGAGAATGTGGTTAACGGATTTACCTGGATATTTGCCTCCGGTTCAAATTGATGAAGTTGTTAGATCAGGTGGGATTGGAAAAATTATTGAATCAAAAAATGAGAATTTTTCTGAAGGCGATTTAGTAAGCGGCATGATTGGATGGCAAACTCATCACATTCCCTCAGAAAATGATTTAAAGACAATGCGCAAAGTACCCGATGTTCTGCCCATACCTACTATGTTAAATATCTTTGGGTCAACAGGAATTACTGCCTACTTTGGCCTACTGGATGTAGGCAATCCTCAACCTGGTGAGACTGTTGTCGTCTCTGGAGCAGCTGGAGCCACGGGGGCTATGGTTTGTCAGATTGCAAAAATTAAAGGATGTCATGTAATTGGAATAGCTGGTGGAGATGAAAAATGTTCATGGTTAAAAGAGTGCGGAGTAGATGCTGTAATTGATTATAAAAATTCCAATGTTGCAGAAGAATTAGCCAAGCTAGCTAAAGATGGGATAGATATTTATTTTGATAATGTGGGCGGACCTATTTTGGAGTCAGTGCTTTTTTTAATTAATATAAATGCAAGAATTATTTGTTGTGGAAGTATCTCAAATTACACTGGAGAGCAAATACCTGTAGGACCAAGAAATCTTACTATGCTTATAGTAAGAAGAGCTAAGATGCAGGGTTTTTTGGTTTTGGATTATTATGGCCGAGCTAGTGAGGCAATTGATGATATCTCTAAATGGGCAATGGAAGGAAAAATAAAGCATCGAGAGGATATCCAAGAAGGAATTGAGAACTGTCCTGAAACATTAAATAGATTATTTACAGGGCAAAATCAAGGAAAACAAATGCTGAAGATCTAATTAGGTCTTTCTTATTGATTCAAGAATCTTTGATAGTATTTTAAATCTTTGATCTGCATCAAATGCTGTTAGTAGCGTTTGCTTTTCATCTGCTGTTAGTGGAATTAAATTTCCTAGGTGATATGAGACTGAGTCAGCAGAGTCTAAATCAATTTCAAGTTGCAGTGTTTTAATTTCTGGATGCTCTTTAAGCTTAACTAAAACCTCAATAAGATCTGGATACTTTGCTAAGAGAGATTGGTCGTCAACTTCAGGCTCGGTCAAGGGTAGAACCTCGCCTAGATAGGATTTATCTTCGAGCTGAATTATATTATTTAAAGAGACTTTTGATTCAGCCTTAACTGTTATTCCTAATAATCCATTTGGTAAATTATTAAAGTCTACGATCTTTACTGATGTTCCAACTTTCTCAATACCAAAATCAAAATCATCGAATCTATCTGATTTGTAGGAAATAACAAAATTTGAAGCACCAGACATACATTGCTTGACCATATTTAGATAGCGAGGTTCAAAGATTTGCAAACCCTGGATTGTTCCTGGGAGAACAACTAATTTTAAAGGAAAGATTGGTAAGTTAATTGACTTCAATGATGTCTCTTAAAGGTTCATATATATTTCTACTATTTTTATTGGTCATTATTAAAATGATATCAAAATGTAAATAATTTTTTGAGATCGATTTAATTAAATCATCATGGGAATTAAAAACATTCCCCTTTTTATTTTTAAGAATTGATTTATGATCCAACCACAGAATATCACTGTCTAAACTATCAATAGAAAATAGCTCTTCTACATGAAAACCTCCTGACATTGTGTTAGACCCAAGTTCTATAATATTCAGTATATTTTTTCCATTATATTTTTCTTGAACTGCTTGAATAGTAGATTTTATAGCTGTTGGATGATGCGCAAAGTCGTCTAGTATTGTTATTCCATTAAAAGTTCCCTTCTCTTCTAGTCTACGAAGTACGCCACTAAAATCTTTTAGCCCGTCATAAGCAACATTAAGATTTATTCCATAAGATGCAGCAGAAATGATTGCTGCAGCTGCATTTAGGTTGTTATGAGAGCCATAAAAAGGTAAATCATTTATATAGACTGAATTTTCATCAAATTTAATCTTTGAAGAAGATGAATCAAAGCTAGCCCTGCTAGCATCACCATTAATTTCTATAATATCTGCCCAGCATCCATTATTGATAACATCTAATGCATTTTTATCATCGTTAAATAAAATAATTTTTCCGCTGCTCGGAATAATCTTTAACAGGTGATGGAATTGTTTTTTTATCTCATCTAAATCATTAAATATGTCTGCGTGATCAAACTCAATATTATTTATCAAAAGAATATTTGGAGAGTAATGTATAAATTTTGATCTCTTATCAAAAAATGCAGAATCATATTCATCTGCCTCAATCACGAAGATTTCATCACTACCTATTTTTGCAGAGAATGAAAAATCAGGTGATATACCTCCTATGAGATAACCTATATCCATACCCAAAGACTGAAATATTTTTGCAATCATAAAGGATGTTGTCGTTTTTCCGTGAGTCCCTGAGACAGCTATAACAAATCTATCTTTGATAATGTCGCCAAGCATCTCGGGTCCAGATTTATAGGGGAAGTTTTTATTTAAAATTTCCTCCACGCATTTATTTCCCCTAGAAAGTGCATTTCCAATTACATATAGATCAGCTTCAGGCATTGAGGATGGCTCAAACCCTTTTGTTAATTCAATATCTAATTCTCTTAGTTGATCTGACATTGGAGGATAAAAATTGTTATCTGATCCACTAACCTTATGACCGGACTCAATTAAAATTCGAGCCAATCCTCCCATAAACGTTCCGCAGATTCCTAGGATATGAATTTTCATAAATACTTTTAATAATTAGAACATTTTTGCTAGCATAGTTAAATCTTTACTTAAGCTATGAAAAAAAATGCTTTTTATGCTCAATCTGGTGGTGTAACTTCTGTTATTAATGCAACTGCTGCAGCAGTTATTCAGGAAGCAAAGAAATTCCCAAATCAAATAAATAAGGTTTATGCAGGGCAAAATGGAATACTTGGAGCACTCCGCGAGAATCTAATAGATACCTCTAAAGAATCAAAAAAACTTATTGAATCATTATATTACAGGCCAGGTGGCATATTTGGATCATGCAGATACAAACTTAAAAGCTTGGATGAAAATGCAAAAGAATATAAAAGGCTTATAGAGGTTTTTAAAGCTCATGATATTGGTTACTTTTTTTATAATGGTGGTAATGATTCTGCAGATACTGCATATAAAGTATCTCAGATAAGTGAAAGTCTTGGCTATGACTTAACCTGTATTGCAATACCTAAAACAGTTGATAATGATTTAGCTGTTACGGATACATGTCCGGGATTTGGGTCAGTTGCAAAATATGTTGCGATATCGACTCAAGAAGCAAGTCTTGATGTTCAATCAATGATGGAGAGTTCTACAAAAGTCTTTATCCTAGAAGTAATGGGAAGACATGCAGGATGGATTGCTGGATCTTCAGCTCTTGCAAAACAAGATAACTCTGATGCTCCTCACATAATTCTTCTTCCGGAGATTACTTTTAATCAAACTGCTTTTTTAAAAAAAGTAAAAGAGACTGTAAACAAATTAGGTTACTGTGTTGTTGTAGCTTCAGAGGGAATAAAAAATAATAAAAATAAGTTTCTTGCTGAAGCTGATACAAAAGATGCTTTTGGCCATGCTCAACTTGGTGGAGTTGCTCCTTTTTTAGCAAATCTTATCTCTCAAAAACTAAAACTTAAAAATCATTGGGCGGTGGCTGATTATCTTCAAAGAAGTGCTAGACATATTTCTTCAAAAGTTGATTTAGAACATGCTGAGGCGGTTGGAAGACATGCCGTTAAATATGCAGTTAAAGGTATGAATGGTGTCATGCCAGTAATAAAAAGAAAAAAGACTTCGAAATATTCTTGGGAAATAGTTCCTGCGAAACTCTCTAAAATAGCAAATGTAGAAAAAAAACTACCAAAAAGCTTTATTACAAAAGATGGCTTTGGCATAACTAAGAAAGGTATAGATTATTTTAGTCCTTTGATTCAAGGTGAAGGGCCTGTAGATTATAAGAATGGTCTTCCAAAGCTAGAAAAACCAAAATTAATTCTTGCTAAGAAAAAATTACCTAATTGGAAGTAGATTCAGGTCTTTCAACCGTTATTGATAAAACCCTTTTATAACCTTGAGGTAAAGATCGTCCTCTTTTTGCTCGTTCAAGTTTAAATCCTTCCAGTTCTTTTGGAGAAAACGCCCTAATATTTCCATTGTCTCTTTGAATATTTAATTTAGATCCTTCGCTAAACGGTTTTACAATAATTAATCTTTCCTTCTTTTCAACAAACTGTTTTTTAGGAATATTTATTATTTTAGTTCCTTTGCCTTTTGCTAAGACCGTCAGCTCATCTAAATTAAAAATTAATAACTTCCCAAAATTGGTTACGGCAGCTATATATTTATCATCTTGCATAATTTTCTCACAAGGAAGAATCTCAGCACCGTCTGGAACCTTCATAAACGCTTTACCTGTTTTCTTATTGGAAATCATATCTTCAAAGTTTGTGAGGAATCCATATCCAGATGTATTGGCAATAAGAAACTTATCCTCGCCTTTTCCAATTGCAACACTCATAAATTCAACTCCTGAGCTAGAAGTAACTCTTCCTGTTAAAGGCTCACCCAGGCCTCTTGCAGAAGGGAGTGTATGAGCAGGCAATGTATAAGCTTTGCCTAGTGCATCAATAAATACGCAGGGTTGATTATTTCTTCCTCGACTAAAGTCTTTTAATTTATCCTCTCCTCTATAGGAAAGAGTTGAAGGATCTATTTCGTGACCTTTGGCACTTCTAATCCAACCTGCATTTGAAAGGACAATTGTTACAGGATCAGATGTAATGGTATCTTCCTCAGAGAACATCTTTGCGCTTGAAGATTCAATAATCGGAGAGTTTCTTTCATCTCCAACATTATCCTTTATTTCTTTTAATTCATTTTTAATAAAAGTTTTCAATCTTGCCTTTGAATTAAGAATCGTCTCAAGTTCTTTTTTTTCTTTTTTAAGGGTATCTCTTTCTTCTTCTAATTTAATTTGTTCAAGTTTTGCAAGCTGTCTAAGTTTTATCTCTAATATTGCATTAGCCTGAATATCAGATATTTTGAATTTTTTAGTGAGTTCTTTTTTGGGATCATCTGATTGCCTGATGATCTTAATTACTTTATCTAGATCGAGATAAACAATTAATAAGCCTTCTAAAATATGCAATCTATCATCTACTTGATCGAGCCTGTGTGCAAGCTTTCTGGTAACTGTTGTTTTCCTAAATGCTATCCAGTCGCTAAGAAGATCTTTTATTGAGTAAACCTTAGGTGATCCTTTTAGAGAAATTAAATTAAAGTTACCCCTGTAGTTTTTCTGCAAGTCTGTTGATGCATATAAATGATTCATGAGATCCTCTGCATTAACTCGATTAGATTTTAAGCTTATTACTAATCTTGTTGGCTCCTCATGATCGCCCTCGTCTCTGAGGTCAACAATCATCGGGAGTTTTTTATTTATCATTTGATTTGAAATTTGCTCTAAAACTTTTGAGCCAGATGTTTGATGAGGAAGGTCAGTTACAATGATGTCATTGCCTTCTTTTTTCCAAGCACACTTCATTTTAAAAGCGCCTCTTCCAGTACTATACATTTCATTTAACTCTTCTGGAGATGCAACAATTGGAGCCTTATTAGAAAAATCTGGTCCCTTTATATATTTGAGAATTTCATCAACAGAAGTCTTTGGATTTTCTAAAACATGGATAGTTGCATCAATTACCTCTGTCATGTTGTGTGATGGGATATCTGTAGCCATACCAACTGCTATGCCTGTAGTTCCATTAAGTAAAATGGATGGAACTTTTGCCGGAAAGATTACTGGCTCAAGAAGTGATCCATCAAAATTTGGCTGCCAATCCACTGTTCCTTGCTTTAACTCATCTATTAGAAGATCTGAAAATTTTGTTAGTTTGGATTCTGTATATCTCATTGCCGCAAAAGATTTAGGATCATCTTGCGATCCCCAATTTCCTTGACCATCTACAAATGGGTACCTGAATGAAAAATCTTGTGCCATTAAAACCATCGCTTCATAAGCAGCACTATCACCATGTGGATGGAATTTACCTATTACATCTCCAACGGTTCTAGCAGATTTCTTGTACTTTGATGATGCATTTAGTCCAAGTTCTGACATTGCATATAAAATCCTTCTTTGCACCGGCTTCAGCCCATCTCCAATATTAGGTAAAGCTCTATCCAAAATGACATACATCGAATAATTGAGATATGCATTTTCTGCATATTTTTTAATACTTTGTTTATCCAAATTTTCTTTAGTCATTAAATCTCCGCTAAGTTACCTTTCTTTTCAAGCCATTCTTTTCTATCTGGAGCTCTCTTTTTAGAAAGCAGTAGATCAAATACTGAGTTTGCATTATCAGAACTACTTAAAGTTAGTTGAACTAATCTTCTTGATTCAGGCTTCATAACCGTCTCTCTTAATTGAGATGGATTCATTTCCCCAAGCCCTTTAAATCTTTGAATATCTATCTTAATTTTCGAGTTCTGTTTTTTAATTTTCTTAACAATAGATTCTTTTTCATTTTCATCGAGGGCATAAAAAACTTCTTTTGCAGCATCAATCCTATATAACGGAGGCATGGAGACAAAGATTTTTCCAGAGGTTACTAAATTCTTATAGTGTCTTAGGAATAATGCACATAGTAAAGTTGCTATGTGCAGTCCATCTGAGTCAGCATCAGCGAGTATACAAATCTTTCCATATCTTAGGTTGGAAATATCTGTATCTCCTGGCAAAGATCCAATAGCAGTCGCAAGATCTTTAATTTCTTGAGATTTTATTATGTCTGCACTTTCTAAATCCCAGGTATTAAGAATTTTTCCTCTTAAAGGCATTATTGCCTGAAACCTTCTATCTCGGGCTTGCTTTGCAGACCCTCCTGCTGAGTCTCCCTCAACTAAAAATAGCTCGCTTTCTTCGATATTATCGCAGTTACAGTCTGAAAGCTTTCCAGGAAGAGCTGGGCCTTTAAATGTTTTCTTTCTATCAACTTTTGTTGAGCTTTTAATCCTCTTTTGAGCAGCGGCAATTGCAAGATCTGCAATCTTTTCACCCTCTTCGGTATGTTGGTTAAGCCAAATACTTAGAGAATCTTTTGTTGAAGATGAAACAAAGCTCATATGATCTTTAGAATCAAGCCTCTCTTTAGTTTGACCAGCAAACTGAGGATTTTTTAACTTTGAGGAAATAACAAAGATGCAGTTAGCAAGAATATCATCCGAGTTAATTTTTATTCCTTTTGGAATCAAATTTCTGTAGTCACAGAATTCTTTTATTGCCTCAAGAAGACCAGATTTAAACCCATTTAAATGAGAGCCACCTAATGCGGTAGGAATTAAGTTTACATAGGTTTCTTTGAGTAAATTATTTGAAGCCTCTTCAGTCCAATTCACTGCTACATCTAATGCTTGATCATCGGAAGTTTTGGAAAGAATAATAGTTTCATCAAGAAGTTTCTCGTTACAACCTGAAAACTCATCGAGATAGTCGCTCAGTCCCTCATCAAAAATCCATTTAATTCTCTCATTCTTTTTTTCATCAAAGTAATCTATTTGAAGACCTGGGCAAAGAACTGCCTTAGCCTTTAGTAAATGTTTTAAGCTCTTTTTGTTTATCTCTAATGTTTCGAAGTATTGTTTGTCTGGATAAAATCTAATTGTTGTTCCTGAATTCGTTGCTCCAACATCACCAATTGATTTCAAATCATTGTCTTTGTCTCCTGCAGAGAAATTTATTTCATACTCTTTTGAATCACGCTTAATTTTTACATTAAGTTTGGTGGATAAAGCATTTACTACAGAAACCCCGACTCCATGAAGCCCTCCAGAGAAACCATAATCTTCTCCAGAGAACTTTGCTCCAGCATGAAGCTTACACATAATTAATTCAACGCCTGTTAGCTTATGCTCAGGATGGACATCAACAGGCATGCCTCGTCCATTGTCTGAGACTTCAACGCTATTATCCTTATAAATATTTACTTTAATGCGCTTACAATAACCTGATAAAGCTTCATCTACAGAGTTATCCAGAACTTCTTGAATAAGGTGATTTGGACAAGAGGTATCAGTATACATACCTGGTCTTTTTTTGACGGGATCGAGACCCGACAAAACCTCAATTGCTTTTGAATCGTAAGCCTTTTTTGACAATGTTAGATACCTTTATAAGCGTTGCAACTATTTTACTCTAAGCTTAAGTAATATAAAGAAAATAATTCCTTAATGTAAAGTTTACTTGACACTTTATATTGACACAGATAGCATAAAGGTTGTTTAATGCAACCCAATTATTATAGTTATGTTTAAAAATCTGGTCTTAATATCATTCATTTCTTTGCCTTTAGCATCTGAAAACCTCTTAGATATTTATAACGAAGCTCTTGATAATGATCCTCAATATAAGTCTTCAGAATATTCTCTTTTAGCTGGTAAAGAATTTGTTGTTCAAGGGAGAGCAGGACTCCTTCCAAATGTTACTTTGAGTGGATCAACAAATTGGAATGAATATTATCAATTTGATGAGTTGCAAAGTGCTTATAACAACAACTCAGTGACCGCTAGATTAACACAACCTCTTTTTAGGCTTGATACTTGGTTTAACTTTAGAAGATCAAAGAAACTTACGGATGCTTCCGAAGCTGACTTCGCTTATGCGCAACAAAATTTAATTATTAGAACAGTGGAAAAATATTTTGGAGTTTTGAGAGCCATTGATAATCTTAATGCTGCTGTTTCAGAAGAAAAAGCAATTAAAAAGCAGCTTGACCAGATCCAACAAAGGTTTGAAGTTGGGCTTTCTGCTATTACTGAAGTACAAGAGGCGCAATTAGCATATGATTTAAGTGTGGCAGCAAAGATTCGTTCTGAAGGCGCGCTTTTTAATGCAAGAGAAGAACTTAATTCTTTAATAGGTAGAGAAATATTCTCGATAGATTCTCTCAAGGCAGATATTGTTCCAGAAAATCCTAACCCTACAACTAAACAAGAGTGGGTTGATATTGCTCTTAAAAATAACTATAGACTTCAAGCATCAGTTCTTCGAAGAGATGCATCACAAGATTCAGCTAGAAGCTCAGCCTCTGAGCACTTACCAAAAATTAATATTGTCGGAACAGAGTCAGAATCAAATACCAATCAATATTCATATGAAGGTTTTGAAGATTTAGGTTTTCAAGCTCCCAGTGAGACACAAAGAAAGAACTATAGCCTCAGCCTTTCAATACCGATCTCTCAAGGTGGTGCTGTTAGTTCAAGAAGAAGACAGGCCTATGCCGAATACAATAGAGCTGTTGAAGAAACACTTTTTGCTCAAAGAACAGTGATTCAAGAAGTTAGATCTGGGTTCTCAAATGTAATTACACTTGGTGCCAATTTAAAGGCTCAAAAACAAGCTGTTGTTTCAGCTAACAGTGCACTTGAAGCAACAAGAGTTGGATATGAGGTTGGGACAAGAAACATTGTGGATCTTCTCCAAGCTGAAAAGAATCTTTATACTGCTGAAAAGAATCTAGCAAATGCAAAATATGACTATTTGCTCTCTCAATTAAATCTTGAATTAGCGGCAGGGACTTTAAGCCCTCAAAGTATTAATGAGATCAACGGCTATCTCAATTAATGCCAGAACTCCCTGAAGTAGAAACCACTAAGAATGCCATCCTCCCTTTCAAGGGCAAGACTCTTAAACGAATAATTGTTAATAATCCATCTTTACGTTGGCCAATAGATGAAAAAGCAATTAATAAAATAAAAGAAAAAAAAATATTATCAATTACCAGGAGAGCAAAATATATTTTTTTACATCTGGATGAAGTAACAATAATAATTCATCTAGGTATGACAGGAACTTTTCGAATACAGACGCTTGGAAGCAACGAAACAAGAAAGCATGATCATGTTGTGTTTGAGTTCAGTAATGAAGTCCTAATTTTTAATGACCCTAGAAGATTTGGATCTCTCCATGTATCAAGTGATCTGCAAAATCATTTCTTAATAAAGAATCTGGGTCCGGAACCACTTGAAGATAATTTCAATTCAGAATATCTCTATAAAAAAATAAAGAAAGCTGGAGTATCCACAAAGAGCTTTTTAATGAATCAAAAGAACGTAGTAGGTATAGGAAATATCTACGCTTGCGAGATTTTATTTAGCTCAGGTATTTCTCCCAAGAGAAAAATTAAATACTTAAATAAAAGTCAGTGCGAAGAAGTGGTCAAAAATACAAAGAGGATTATCAAAGAAGCAATAACCAAAGGTGGAACTACTTTAAAAGACTTTTACTCCGCAGATGGTAATAAAGGTTATTTCAAGATTAAATTAAATGTCTATGATAGAGAGACTGAAGAATGTAGAGCATGCAAAGAAAAGATTATTAGGTT
This sequence comes from uncultured SAR86 cluster bacterium, assembly GCA_902622845.1. GTDB lineage: Bacteria > Pseudomonadota > Gammaproteobacteria > Magnimaribacterales > D2472 > CACNXK01. Next base: position 80,704 of record CACNRI010000001.1, read on the forward strand.
TGTTCAGAATCAGAGATCAACTTTTTATTGTAAGAACTGCCAGAACTAATGATTTAGTTTCGCTTTAAGAGCCATTTCTACATTTTCATGAACAAAATTTGAAATATCTCCTCCTAAGCTAGCAATTTCTTTGACTAGACTTGATGATACATAAATGAGTGTATCCTTAGGAGTCAAGAAAATGCTTTCTATATCTGGAGCAAGTGCCCTATTCATGGTCGCTAGTTGAAACTCATGCTCAAAATCAGATACTGCTCTCAAGCCTCTGATGATGGCGCATGCATTATTTTCCCTTGCAAGATCAACTGTAAGTTTCTTTTTAAATGCAACGACTTCAATCTTTTCATTATCAGCATAGATTGAGCTCACTAGGTCTAATCTTTCTTCAGAAGAAAAAAGTGGATTTTTCATATCTGTCTCGGCAACACTAATAATAACCTTATCGAAAAGCACAGTTGCTCTTTCAACAATATCCATGTGTCCAACCGTAATTGGGTCAAATGAACCTGGGTAGATTGCTACTTTCATAGCAAAATAATACCTAAATTATTGTCTATTTGGAAATTCTAAAAAACTAGAAATCCAAATGTGCCAACTGCCTTAAAAACTATATAGAAATAGCAAATGCATAATAAGCCATAAGTCAAAGTTGGTAATGTCATCTTTACCTCCGAATTTTGCTTATTAGAAGATGCTTGGGAAAACTTCTAGTTAAGAAATTACAACAATTCTGTAAAGAATATCTAGTTTTAGTTCAAAGATTTAAATATGATTCCAGCGTTTGACAATCTTTTTATTAATACTTCTCCAAGCCCAGAAGCACTTGTAAGGACACCTCCATATTCGCTTCCTCCCGGAAGCGTTTCAGGATCTTCAAGGAGTGATAATGCGCATTCAGCAGCAAACTTAGACGTAACTTTATAACCAGGATCGCCTTTGCCAAACATTCTATAAAGAGACTTTTGACCATCCTCATTTTCAACTAAGTATTTACAATCAAACCAACCATTTTCTTGAACCTCTAAAGAAGGTCCCTCTCCTGGTTTTCTTAAGAATGATCTAACAATTTTTCTTAGAGGTGATACGAGAGTTAAGCCTAGCAGCCCTAGTCCAAGCGTTGAAAAAAGAGCTTTACTCAAGCTTTTATGAAAGGCATATTCCTGATATATGAAATTATTTCCGTAAGACTCCTGACGTTCGGTCAATAGAGCCTCACTTCTCCTTACTACTCTAGTATTAGCTCCTGCCATCACAAATGGGCCTGACCATGCATTTAAATCTTTCTGTTTAGAAATCTTAAATACATCAGAGCTTAATTTCTTTTGCTCATTTGTATATGATCCCTCTGGATTAAGTAGAAAAGGGTCACGGAATTCTTTTCCAAGATCTAGGTCTCCCATTGCAAACATTGTCTCTATAGTTCCACCAGAGGCTTCTCCTTTCCAAGAGTGAAATGAGTCAACTCTTTTTGCTGGCTTGTTTGAAGATCTTACGGCAAAGAAAGTTCCGATATCTGAAGGTATTGAATCAAATCCACAAGACGGAATTATTCTTATCCCCTTTCGTGATGCTTCCTCGTGATGTTTTTCAATTAATCCTTTAACCCAAAAGTTCTCGCCTGTGATATCAACATAATGCGTTCCATTTTCAACACATGCTGCAACAAGTTTTGATCCATATCTATGAAATGGTCCAGCGGTTGATAAAACAACTTTCGATCTTGAGCAAATTTTTCTTAATCCTTCTTCATCATTGGAATCAGCAATTAAAATTTCAACATTTGTAGCAAGTCTATTAGCTACATCCTGCAATTTCTCTGGATTTCTTCCTGCTATCGCCCAATTAATTTCAAGACCTAATGATTGAAAGTACTTAACGCAAAGTTGGCCAGTAAAACCAGTTGCTCCATATAAAACTATGTCAATATCTTTTTGCATTACAGGATTTTAGCATGGTGGGCCCGGGAGGACTCGAACCTCCGACCAATGGATTATGAGTCCACTGCTCTAACCAACTGAGCTACAGGCCCTATAGAATTGGCTGACAATTATAAAACTAAAATAAAGTAAATGCCTTAATTAATTATCTTTTACAGTATGCATCATAGTTAACAGCATAGTTTGCTGCTAACTCAGCTAAAGCAAGGGCATCTAAATATAATTTATCAGCCATTTCTTGATGGCCCATTTTTTCATGACCTTCACCTTCTTTCATAGCTTCACCAGCTGCATAAAGAAAAAATCCTGATGCTTCACTGATTTTTTTGCAATCTTCAGGCTTCCACCTTCCCCATCTTTCCATCTCTTTCTTCATTTGTGCTTCTTTTTTCTTAATCATTTCCATTTTTTTCATCTCTTTAGGAGACTTGCCTTCTTTTTTGACATGATCATCTGCAAGAATCATCAGTGGAATTGATAAAAAAACTAATAGTGATATTTTTTTAAACATATATCTCTCCGTAAAAATACTAGATATAGTTTAGACTAAAAATAATAGAGGTAGTTCAAAAACTTTTTTAATCGTCCAAAAAGCTTCTTAAGTGACTAGACCTTGCTGGATGCCTTAACTTTCTCAATGCTTTTGCTTCAATCTGCCTAATTCTTTCCCTGGTGACATCAAACTGCTTACCAACTTCCTCAAGAGTGTGATCAGTATTCATGCCTATACCAAATCTCATTCTAAGAACTTTAGCTTCTCTTGCAGTTAAAGATGATAGAACATCATCAGTAGCAAAATGCAGACTTTCGTCCGTTGCATTTTCAAGCGGAGACTCGATGACAGTATCTTCAATAAAATCGCCTAGGTTTGAATCCTCGTCATCTCCAATTGGTGTTTCCATTGAAATAGGTTCTTTTGCAATTTTAAGTACTTTTCTTACTTTATCCTCAGGCATATCAAGCTCTTTACTTAGCTCTTCGGGAGTTGGTTCTCTTCCCATATCTTGCATCATCTGTCTTGAAACTCTATTTAATTTATTAATAGTTTCTATCATATGGACAGGAATTCTTATGGTTCTTGCTTGGTCAGCAATAGATCTTGTAATCGCCTGTCTAATCCACCAGGTTGCATAAGTACTAAACTTATAACCTCTTCTATATTCAAATTTATCAACGGCTTTCATCAGACCGATATTTCCTTCTTGGATTAGATCTAAGAACTGTAACCCTCTATTGGTATATTTTTTAGCAATAGATATTACAAGTCTTAGGTTAGCTTCAACCATATCTTTTTTTGCACGTCTCATCTTGGTTTCACCCATAGACATGCTTCTATTAATTTCTTTGACTTCTTTTGAAGTAAGTCCAACCTTTTCTTCGAGAGCTTTTATCTCTTTCTGAGAAATCATCACATCTTTTTTAACTTTTTCGAGTAAGTCTTTTTTATATTTCTTGTTTTTAATAAATGACGGCATGATTGTCATTTTTGTAAAGTTATCTTTAAAAGCTTCTAGGAAGTCCTTTCTTGGAACTCTTGCACTCTTCACGCATAAAGTCTGAATGATTCTTTCATGACTTCTTATTGTTTCAAGGTCATGTCTTGCAATAATACAAATTTCTTCAAACATTCTTGGACTGAATTTTAAGAACTTAAAAATATTTCCGAGTTTTTCGAACTCTTCTTGTGTTTTCTTATGACTTCGGCCATTTTTATCCAGTACCTTCATTGTTTTGTTGTACTGTCTTTTTAGAGAAGTCATTCTTCTTTGGACTTCTTTAAAATCTAACTCGCCGTCATTTTCGTCATCATCTTTTTTATCTGCAAGCTGTTTTGCTTTTTCACTTCCAGGTCCAGCTGAGGGAACTTCCTCCATTTCTTCCAAGAATCCAGTTAAGAGGTCAGTGAGTTTTTTTTCTTCATCCTTGACAAGCTGAAAGTAGGACAAAACATATTCAACAGTTCTTGGATATTGTGCGCTTGCAAGAAGAAGATCTCTCATCCCCTCTTCTATTCTTTTAGCAATCTCTATCTCACCTTCTCGAGTAAGTAAATCTACAGTACCCATTTCTCTCATGTACATTCTTACTGGATCGGTTGTTCTTCCTGTTTCGTTTTCAACAGCTGCCAGAGCTTCTGCGGCTTGCTCAAGAGCTATATCATCTGTATTTTCTGACTCTCTAAGCATGAGAGTATCTAAATCAGGAGCTTTTTCGTGAACTTGGAGACCAAGATCATTAATCATTCCAATAATTTCTTCTACTTGATCTGGATCCGAAATATCATCAGGGAGATGATCATTCACATCATCATAAGTAAGGAACCCTTGCTCTCTTCCCTTCTCTATAAGTTCGGCTATTTTTGAGCCTTCTTGTTTTGAAAATTTATCCACTTATCCTCTTTTTAAATCTGAAAAACTCTTCTATATCTAGTGACTAATTACTTATTTTCAATCCTTTTTTAAAGACAGATTTTTTAACAGCATTTTGTCTTCATTATCAATTTCTGATTTCTTAAGAATAAGTTGTTGAAGCTCTCTTCTTTCGGTTTCAGAAATTGACCCGGTATTATACTTGGTTTTTAAAGATTCCTCTCTATCTTCCTCGTCTTTTAGTAATGAGTTCATACAATCGAAGAACATTTTTCTTGCATCTTCTTGTTCAATTTTAATTTCAGAAACCATTGCCTGACTAAAAAGTTCTTTTAATGTTTTTGATTTGATGCGTTCAATGAGCTTTGAAACAAGGGTGTCAGATTCAACTCCTATAACCTCTCTTAACTCTTTCAAAAAGCTTATCGATGAATCTTCTCTAATCTCATCAAAAATTGGATCTTGTGCAAGTGATCTATCGGTAAGAACGGAATGAATTATTAAATAAATTGAAGCAATCTGTTTTGTATTGCTGCTTTGGTCTACCTTTACTTTCGATGACGATGGTTTTGGTTTTGGCTGATTAGGTTTTGATATTAGTTTTTCAACTGGTATTTCACATATTTTGCTTGTTTCAGAAATAAATGCCTCTCTTAGGGGGACATTATTAATGGTTCTTATAAATTCAGATGCATAGCTAGCTATTTTTGATCTTCCCTCAAGAGAGTCTATGTCATCTACTTTTTTAACCTTTGAAAAGAAAAATTCTGAAAGTGTTTGGCCATTATTTATAAGCTCAATAAAACCTTTTTCTCCATGCTTGTTAACATAACTATCTGGGTCATCACCTGCTTCAAAAAAAACAAACTTTATTCTTGTATCTTCTCGGATAATTGGAAGTACATTCTGTAGCGCTTTCCATGCAGCTTTTTCTCCAGCTAGATCTCCATCAAAAGCAAAGAAAATATTATTTGAGTAACGCATTAGCTTTGACAGGTGGTTAGATGTAACTGCAGTCCCTAAAGTTGCAACTGCATTCTTGATTCCCTTTTCATGAAGTGCAATAACATCCATATAGCCCTCAACGACTATTATTGAATCCATTTTTTTTGTTTCTTTACGAGCTTCATAAAGGCCATAAAGCTCATTTGATTTATTAAAGAGTTTTGTTTCTGGAGAGTTCAAGTATTTTGGTTCGTCATCGGGATCTATCACTCTTCCACCAAATGCAATATTCTGCCCTTTTATGTTCCTAATAGGAAAGATAACTCTATTTCTAAACCTGTCATAATTCTTTTTATTTTTCTCAAGGAAAAGTCCTGACGAGGCCATAACCTTTTGCTCAAATCTCTTTTCAAATGAGGAATAGAGGCTATCCCATGAATCGTCAGAAAAACCAAGTTGGAACTTTTTGGCTGTTATCCCAGATATATTTCGAGACTTTAAATAATTAATTGCTTTTTTACTTTCTTTTAACTTCGCTTCAAATACTTTTACTGCTTCATCTAATATGGAGTAATCGTTCTCATCTTGAATCTCAGTTTTTTCATACGGAATCTCTAAACCTAAAGAAGATGCTAATGTTTCTACTGCATCTGTGAAATCAAGATTTTCATAATCTCTTAAAAAGTTAATAGAGTTCCCCGATGCCTGACAAACAAAACAATAATAAAACTGTTTATCCTGATTAACAGCCATTGATGGTTTATGGTCATCATGAAATGGACAAACGCCCCAGTAGTTAGAGCCTTTTTTGTTCAATTGAACCCTTCTGCCAACCACATCAACTATATCTGTTTGATCTAAGACTTGATCAATAAAGCTTTTAGGAATGCTCATTATTTAACCAACTATCTAAAATTATCTTTGCGGCAACATCATCTATCATTTCAGAATCTTCATCTAATTGACGAGCTTCAAAAGACGTTAATCTTTCATCGAAAAATTCAATCTCAATATCTATTATAGATCTAAGCTTTTTAGCAAACCTCTCTACTTTTTCCATAAAATCGCTTCTAGTGCCATCCATATTAAGTGGTTTACCAATGATAATTCTATTAGGTTCCCACTCCATAATCTTTTCTTTTAACTCATCCCAATTAAATCCGGTCTTTGCTTTTTTAATAATTGAAATTGGTGACGAAGTCATTGTTTCGGTGTTACCTACAGCAAGACCTATCTTCTTTTCTCCGTAATCAATGGCAATAACTACCATTACTTATGACCCAAATTTCCAAATTCTATCTACTTGCAAAACTTCATACTCACTTAACATTTCATCTGAAAAAGGCTCGAATGGTGATGCCAGTCTTACAATTTCTTTAGCTATTTTATCAATTTCTGAATTTCCTGATGAGTCGATTATTTTAGTTTCAATTAAATTACCTAATGAATCTATGCTAACAACTAATCTAAGTTGGGTTAAGTCTAATTGAGAATACTCTTTCTTAAGAACATTATGTCCCACTCTCTCAATTTTTCTTTGCCAAGCATTTAAGTACTTTGACTCAATAGTATTTTGATCTGAGTTGGCATCTAACATTTTTACTTTTAGGGTCTTTTGTTTAATCTGATCATCAATCAATTCAGATGATTCTGCACCATTACCATTTACTAGGTTATTAACTTGCGGTAAAAAATCTGGGTCTTGATCCACATCCGCATTCGCTAACTTTATGTTCACTACTGGAGAAGAATCAAAAAGCGGTTGCTTATAAATAAAAATAAAGGAAACACCGAATATTAAAAAAACGTGGATTAATGTCGATAGAAGAAATGATTTTTTAAGGTTAACCCTGTTCTTAATGTTTTTGTTATAAAGAATAGGATGGCTCATAGGGAATCAAAGATCTTTGTTATTGGGTTTTCGCCAGTTTGGTCAAAAATTTCAACTGCACAGGTAGGACTAGTTATATTTATTTCAGTTAGTTTGTCATCAATTATGTCAATACCAGCAAAAAGTATATTTTCTCTCTTGAGTCTCGTCCCAACTTTTTTCCCAATTTCTCTTTGATTAGAAGTGATTTTCTTTGCGACTCCCATACCTCCTTGTGCTAAATTTCCTAGAAATGATCCATCCTTTGGTATTCTAGCTAAGCAATACTCAAAAGGCTCTCCATCTATCACTAGAACTCTAAAATCTCCTTCATTAATCTTTGGAAGAAATTTTTGACCAATAATCTGTGTTTTAGAGTTTTCCGTTAGATCTATTATTTTTCCCAAACTTTTTGGGTCATTAGTTGAAACCTTATGAATATTGTCACCGCCCATCCCATTAAGAGGTTTTATGACAATCTCTTCATGAATTCTTAAGAATTCTTCTATTTTTGTTGAGTCTGCTGAAATAATTGTGGGAGGCATAAGGTCTCTAAATTCCGTAGCAAATATCTTTTCATTAAAGATTTTTATGGCATTTGGATTATTGATTATATTAGCTCCATCCTGCGATGCTATATTTAATAGATGCAAACAATTCATGAAATCCTGATCAACAGGCGGATCTTTTCTCATAAAGCAAAATGAAAAACTTGCTAAATCAATTTCATTCTTTTTTGCTGTCTCAAGAATGTCATTATTATTAATAATTTGTGAGCATTGTGATGATAGTCTTTGCTTAAGCGTAAGATCCCTCATCTCACACTGAAAAACCTCAAAATCTCTTCCTAATGCCTCTTTCATAATAAATATAGAAGTATCTTTTTCTTGTTTAAGAGAATCAAAGGGGTCTGTTATAAATAAAATTGAATTTCCCATCAATCTATAATAAACCAAGATTACTTTTTATAACTGATAACGCTGTTATAGGAGCAGTTTCTGCTCTTAAAATATTTTTACCAAGAGAAATATTGTGACTAGCTTCAGCATTGAGAAATTCTCTCTCTTTTTTGCTAAATCCAGATTCAGGTCCTGTGATTAAGGTAATGCTATCTTCAATGTTCTTGATTGACTGGAAATCATTAGTAGCATCCAAATCAAAAAAAATACTGAAGCTATCATGATCAATTGCTGATGATAGGTTTTCATATATTTGAAAATCAGGAACTATATTAGATCCATTTTGTTCACATGCCTGAGTAATAATTGAATAAGCTTTTTCATTAATTTTTGATAGGTCTTTCTTTTTAATGCTTTGATCAACATTGTCCGGTCTGAACAATGAGATATTGCTAACGCCGATTTCTGTTACTTTTTGGATGGCAAAAAAAAGGTTTTCTTTTTTTATATAAGGTATTAAAACCTTTAAATTTATTCTCTCTGGTTGCTGAAATTTAATACCACCAATTTGTTCCAATACTATCTTTTTTTTCTCAAGCGATACTATCTTACAAATGGATGAATTACCCTCTCCATCAAATACATCCAACTTAGATCCCTCTTTAAGCCTAAGGACATTCCTCAAATGATTAATCTTAGATTTATTATCAATTGAAATTTTATCTGTTCGACTAAATTCTTTGTAATATACTCTATAGAGCTTCATTAAATAATTATAAATTGTTCTCAAACATTAATGCATAAGAAAAAAATAATCCTCATCCGTCACGGGGAAGCTGCTTCAACTTGGGATGGAGATGACAGGGATCCTGGCTTAAGCAAAAAAGGTGTTGATCAAGCTAAATCAATTAATGATTTTACAAAAAGTATTTTTTCAAAAGGATTTGATTTCATCTCAAGTCCAAAAAAAAGAGCTATAGAAACTCTTAATTATGCCTCTGAAGGTGTTGATGTTGATTTTGATATAAATGAAAATTTTGTTGAGATACCCGCAGAGGATATTGATTCGGATATAAGATTTGAATGGCTTAAGGATATTAGTACAAGGAAAATAGAAACGCTTCCTGATGATATTAAAAACTGGAGGGAGCGAATTATTACAGAGACTCTTGGACTTAAAAATAATTCCATAATTTTTTGTCACTTCATGGTGATAAATGTTCTTGTTGGCTATGCAATCAAAAAAGATAGGTTGTTACATTTTTATCCAGATAACGCATCAATAACTGAGATTGAAATAGAAAATGAAAAAATCTCTGTGATCTCAATGAAGGATGTTGAAAAAACTATCATAAATGTATGAAGTGGTATTGATCATTTTTTAATCAATTGTAAACTACAAGATCAATTAATAATCTTTTTGCATTTGAAAGAAAATAAGAAAGTTTTAGTAAGCAAAAACAAAAGTCTTAACGAGGATGTAAAAAAGGCCCTAAAACTATATTTTAAAAGTTTAGACTCACAGGAGCCTAGAGATGTATATGACTTAGTTATGCGTGAGGTTGAAACCCCTTTATTTAATTTTATTCTGCAGCATACAAATAATAATCAATCCAAAGCAGCAAAGATTCTTGGCGTTAATAGAGGCACTTTTAGAACAAAACTAAAAAAATACGGGATTATAAAGTGAAGAATATCTCGCCTAAGTCAGCCTTGGTAAGCCTCTCTGATAAAACTAATTTAGATCTTCTAATTTCATTTCTTTTAGAGAGAAATGTGGAGATAATTTCTACAGGCGGGACATATAAGGCAATAAAAAAAATTACTGATAATGTAATTGAGGTCTCAGAATATACCGGCCATAAAGAAATGATGGATGGAAGAGTAAAAACACTTCATCCAAAAATACATGCTGGCATATTGGCTCGTCGTGGAGAAGATACAGACATATTGAAGTCAATGGATTATAAAGAGATTGATATCGTTGTCGTTAACTTATATCCCTTCGAGGAAACGATAAAATCTGGATGTTCATTTGAAGAAGCAATTGAGCAAATTGATATCGGCGGTCCAACAATGATCAGGGCAGCAGCAAAAAACTTCAAAGACGTCTTGGTTTTGTCAGATCCAAATGACTATGAAGAAATGATAAGTGAGTGGAACTCAAAGAATGGTATTAGTTACGAGTTCAGAAAAAAACAGGCTACAAAAGTTTTTAAAAAAATGAGCCAATACAATAGAGCAATTCATCAATACATAGATTCAGAAAATGATGAAAATGTAATTATGGATTTATCTAATCCAAAAGTTTTAAGATATGGAGAGAATCCGCATCAAAAAGCAAAACTATATTTAAAAGATTCTTCTCAAAAAAAGAATATAGCAAATGCGGACATACTTCAGGGAAAAGAACTCTCATATAATAATATTGCGGATTCAGATGCTGCTTGGGAATGTCTAAAGCAGTTCGAAAAGCCTGCATGCGTCATAGTAAAGCATGCTAATCCATGTGGAGTTAGTGAGTGTGAAGATATTGAAACAGCCTATAGAAAAGCTTTTCAAACTGATCCAACTTCAGCTTTTGGTGGAATAATTGCAATCAATAGGACAATTGAATCAAGTTTGGCAGAAGAAATACTGGTAAATCAGTTCGTTGAAGTAATAATTGCTCCTAAGTTTGATATAGATGCTCTAAATGTCTTAAAGAAAAAAGAGAATATAAGAGTTCTAAGATGTGATCTTGATGGAGATGCAGTTGGTAATCAGTTTAAGGTTGTTTCAGGTGGTGTACTTGTGCAAGATGAAGACACAAAAATTATTTCTATAGATGATCTAAAAGTAGTTTCTGATCTTAAACCTTCACAGGAGCAATTAGATGATTTTATGTTTGCTTGGAAGGTAGCTAAATTTGTAAAGTCAAACGCTATTGTATTTGCGAAAAATGGGCAAACGATTGGTATTGGCGCAGGTCAAATGAGCAGAGTTGTGAGTGCTGAAATTGCAAGCTTAAAAGCCAAAGAAGAAGGCTTGAATGTTAAAGGATCGTGCATGGCATCAGATGCATTCTTTCCTTTTAGGGACGGCATTGATAAAGCGGCTAGTAGTGGAATCAAATCAATAATACAACCCGGTGGATCTGTCAGAGATCAAGAAGTTATAGATGCTGCAAACGAACATAAAATGGTCATGGTTTTTACTGGTGTAAGACATTTTAGGCATTAACAAATGAAAATCTTAATAATTGGTTCAGGAGGAAGAGAGCATGCTTTGGCATGGAAGTGCTCTACTGATAAATTTGTTGAAAAGGTTTATGTTGCTCCAGGCAATGCAGGAACATTACTTGAAGAAAAAATAGAAAATATTTCCTTGGATATAAATAACAATGAGGATGTCTCTAGCTTTTGTATTTCAAATAATATTGAACTTGTAATTGTCGGTCCTGAAGATCCTCTAGTTAATGGTTTGGTTGACTTTCTTGAGTCTAAAAATATAAAAGTGTTTGGGCCCAGAAAGGGAGCTGCTCAGCTAGAGGGATCAAAAACCTTTGCGAAGGACTTTTTTATAAAATATGGCATACCTACAGCAAATTATAAGTCTTTTGATAATTATCATGATGCCCTGAAGTACCTCGATAAGATTGATTTCCCTTCGGTTGTAAAAGCTGATGGCCTTGCTGCTGGAAAGGGAGTTATTATTTGTAATGATCGAGAGGCTGCAGAAAAAGCCCTTGAAGATATATTTGAATCAAATGCCTTTGGGGATGCTGGAAATAGAGTAGTAATTGAAGATTTTTTGAATGGAGAGGAAGCAAGCTTTATTGCTGTTGTGAGTGATGATCAAATTATTCCTCTTGCAACAAGCCAAGATCATAAAGCTGTTGGAGATGGAGATGTTGGATTAAATACTGGGGGCATGGGTGCATACTCCCCTGCTCCAATTGTCACAGCTGAGATTCATAAAAGAGTGATAGATGAGGTTATGCTTCCAACAATGAATGGATTAAAGGCTGAAGGATTTCCCTATCTTGGTTTTTTATATGCTGGCTTAATGATTGAAGGAGATGAGATAAAAGTCTTAGAATTTAATTGTAGGTTTGGCGATCCAGAAACGCAGCCAATTATGCTCAGATTAGAATCTAGTCTTACGAATTTATGTCTTGATGCAATTAATAAAAGACTTGATGAACATCAAATTGAATGGTCATCAATGCACTCTTGTGGAGTAGTTTTAGCATCATCAGGTTATCCAGAAGATTATGAAACAGATATGGAAATAGACATAAAAAACCATTTCAGTGAAAATGAGAAACTATTTCATGCAGGTACAAAGTTTGTAGATAATAAGATTCTCACATCAGGTGGTAGAGTTTTTTGCATGACGGCTTTAGGTGAAACCTTAGAAATTGCTATAGATAATGCGTATAATGCACTCCCTAAAATTAACTTTGAGGGCATGTTCTTCAGAAGTGATATTGGTAAAAAAGGATTGAAGAATGATTAATAAATTTGTAAATGAATTAGACATAGCCTTGAAGACTCTTTCTTATAAGAAAAGTGGAACTGATAGGGATTATCCTGCAGATAGAGAATCCAATGATGTAAATCTATCAGAATCTGAAAGAAAACTTTCAGAAGCTCTTATGAGAGTAAATTTAGCAGGTGAAGTTGCTGCGCAAGCTCTTTATAGAGGACAGGCAATGGTCTGCAAAGATCCTGAAATAAAAGAGCACCTAATACATGCTGGCGATGAAGAGACTGATCATTTAATTTGGTGTAAAAAAAGATTGGATGAGCTTGATGGAAAACCCTCAGTTCTAAATCCTATTTGGTATGCAGGCTCATTTGCAATTGGAGCAATTTTTGGATCTTTAGGAGAAAAAACTAGTTTAGGTTTTGTTGAAGAGACTGAGAAACAGGTGGTGAAACACCTCCAAAGACATTTAGATAAAATCTCTGAGAATGATAAAGAGACAATTGAAATATTAAAAACTATGCAAGAAGACGAAGATTTGCATGCTGGTCAAGCAAATGAATCTGGAGCTGAAGAGTTACAAACTCCTACTAAGAAAGTAATGGAGTTCACAGCTAAAGTAATGACTTCTACAAGTCATTATATTTAACTATCTGTCTTGTCTTTTCCAAGAAACTGGCACTCCCTCTTTATGATATCTCTTTGCTTCTTCCATGAGTTTATCAAATTCGGTCTTTGATGAATAAACTGTAACAATCAGAGCATTTGGTTTGTTCTCAGTGATTCTTAAAACTCTTCCCATTCTTTGAACTCTTTGCCTTTTACTTGATGAGGCACTTAATATAAGTGCTCCATCTGCCTCTGGCATATCAAAACCTTCATCTAGAGCTGTACAAGTAACCAATACATTAAGATCAGATTTTTTAAACTTATTTAAGTTTTCTAATCTTTCTCCGCTATCCAAGTCGGTATTGTAGAGAGCAGACTTAAAACCCTTTGTGTTAATAATTTTGTTAAATTCCTTGGCCTGTTTTTTATTTTCAGTAAAAACAATCCAACTCTCTCTTCTATATTTTTGTATTAAATCCACGCCATATGGAATTCTGTTTTTTGAATTTTTAATTAGGCGCGCCCTATTAAAGACATGCATTTTAAGTGGATAATCATCCATATTGTGGCCGCCAATTGTGGCCGCCCTTCTCCTAATAGATTTACTAAAGTTTTCATATTTCTTTTCTTCTTCTTTTAATAAAGGTGCATAAGCGTAAAGAAGACTAAAATTTACAATTACTTCATCATCTCTTGCATCAATGTAATCGTATTCAAATATTATATCTCCAAGGATTTTTTTAATAATTACATAGAAATTATCATCGTAATCTCTTTCTGGCGTTGCAGATAATCCAAGAGTTGCTGACCAGTTATTGTTGAGCATATCACCTCTTTTTTCTGTTCCTATCTTATGGCATTCATCAACAATAAGCAGGGAGTTTTCCGCATTAACTATGCCAAGAATATTTTTAAGGGAATCGATAGTGGTTACTATAATTTTTGCAGACTTATCAACTTTTTCTCCGCCACCATTGAGGACAATTTCTTGATTTATATTATTTTCTAAAAGAGCCTCGTTCCATTGATCAAGGAGAGCAATTGATGGAACAACGATCAATATATCTTTTTTGGGAGAAGTCTTAAGATATTCTTTAATGCAGTGAATGGCAAAAAATGTTTTTCCTCCTCCGGTAACAACTTTAATGATGCCTTGTTGTTTATCCCACCAAAGAGGAAATGCTTCGGCTTGCCATGATCTTAACTTCAAAAAAGATTACCCCTCATCAAGCTCTCACCAATTAAAAAAACATTTATATTATTGGATGCTAAATACTCTATATCTGTTCTAGATTTTATTCCTGATTCTGCAATAAAAATCTGATTTCCATCATAATTTTTCCTTAACCTAACAGCATTCATAAGATCTACATCAAAGGTTTTAAGATTCCTATTATTTACACCTATCAGCACATTATGGAATTTTGAGATCCTTGCGAGCTCTTCTTCATCATGCACTTCAATAAGAACATCTAAATTTATGGCTTCTGCTTTGGATACATACTCTTCAATTTGAGAGTCTGAGAGTATGCTTGTAATCAATAAAATACAATCGGCGCCTATTAACTTAGATTCATATATTTGGTAATCATCAATGATAAAATCTTTTCTAAGGATGGGGAGATTAGTGACTTTCTTAACATCTTGAAGAACCTTATTACTTCCTTGAAAAAAGTCTTCCTCAGTTAATATAGATAATGCTCTTGCACCCATTTTTTCATATTCTTGCGCTTTTAAAATTGGATTAAAATCTTCAGCAATAATTCCAGCACTTGGTGATGCCTTCTTAATCTCAGCAATTATCGCTTGTGTTTGGTTTTCTAAGTTATTTTTAAAATTACTCTTTAGTGAAGATAATTTTTCCAATTGATTTTGAATATCTTCAATGGATACAATTGATTTTGCTTCATTAACTCTTGTTCTTTTTTTTGAAACTATTTCATCAAGGATATTCATAAGTTATTAGACATTTTTACATAGCTTTCGAGTTTTGATTGAGCTAGACCTTCATTCATGGCTGATTTAGAGAGCTCAACACCATCTTTAAGGGAATTAACAATGCCTGAAAGTTTTAATGCGGCTGCTGAATTGATAGCTATCATATCTTGAACAGAACCTTCTTTGCCTGCAAATGCTAGAGATACTTTTTCAAAGCTTTCTTGAGGAGATAAAGCCTTAATGGATTCAAAATTTCCATAACTTAGGCCAAAATCTTTAGGTGATACCTGGTAGTTTTTTATTTTTCCATCCTTGAGTTCGCTTATAAAAGAATCATCAGTAATTGAGATCTCATCTAATCCGTCATTCCCATGGACCACAATTACATGCTCCATTTCAAGTTCCTTAGCTACGCTTGAGAAAGTTTCAACCAGTGATCTCTTGTAAACTCCGATTAGCTGTTTCCGAGCAGAGCAAGGATTGGTATGTGGCCCTAAAAGATTAAATATAGTTTTCTTTCCGATTTTCTGTCTCGCTGGCATTACATATCGCATTGAAGAATGATGCAAAGGAGCAAAAAGGAATATAAAGCCAGTTTTTCTAAAAATACTCTCTAATAAACTTCTATCATGAGAAATATCTGCTCCTGCTTCTAGAAGAAAGTCGGCGCTCCCGGTTTTACTTGAAATACTTTTATTGCCATGTTTTGTGACCTTTGCCCCACATGCAGCAGCAACAAAAGCTGATGCTGTTGAGCAGTTGAAAATATGAAGTCCGGTTCCTCCTGTCCCACATGTATCGATATGAGTCCCATCCCCAATATTAAATTTAAGTGACTTATCTCTCATCACTGAAGCTGCAGAAGATATTTCACTAATGGATGCACCTTTTTCATTCATCGCTATAAGAAATTCTTCTATTTCATTATCTTGTAAGCTACCAGACATAATTAAATCCATCACATCGAGCATTTCTTGCCTGCTTAAATCAATTTTTCCTTTTAGTTTTTGTAATTCGTTATCAATCATGATTTAAGAAAGTTATTAATAAGTTTCTTACCAAACTTTGTATCTATAGATTCTGGATGAAATTGCACGCCAACTATAGGTTTTGTTTTATGAGATAGTCCCATGATCATATTTTCATCTTCAGCTAAAGTCGCTGTTATCTCAAGCTCATCAGGAAAATTTTCTGGGTTAACAATGAGGCTATGATATCTAACAACACTGTAGGGATTATCAATATCTTTGAAAACTCCTTTTTCAATATGATTAATTAATGAGAGCTTGCCATGAATTGGTTCATTAGCCTTAATTATTTCTCCACCAAAAGCTACTCCAATTGCCTGATGGCCTAAACAAACTCCCAAAATAGGTTTTTCAATTGTTTTAATAATTTCTACTGATATGCCTGCTTCTAAAGGCGTACACGGTCCAGGCGAAATAACTATTTTTTCTGGATTTAGTGCGCTTACTTCTTCACAAGTTATTTCATCATTCCTTTTAACTATTACTTCATATCCAAGCTCTCCAATATACTGGACTAAGTTATAAGTAAAGCTGTCATAGTTATCTATTACTAAAATCATTTAATCATCTCAATGGCATCTAAGAAAACATGAGCTTTTTGAAGACACTCATTCCATTCATTCTCGGGTATTGAGTCAGCCACAACCCCTGCCCCAGCTCCAACATGAATTTTATTATTGTTAATGACCGCAGTTCTGATAGCTATTGCTGTATCAATGTCTCCATCCCAAGATATGTGACCAATTGCTCCTCCATATATGCCTCTTGAGCTTGGTTCTAATTCATTAATAATTTCCATAGCTCTTATTTTTGGCGCTCCAGATAAGGTTCCTGCAGGAAGAGCAGATTTTAAGACATCAATAAAGCTTAAATTTTCTTTTTTAGCACCTTCTACGTTAGAAACAATGTGCATAACATGAGAATATTTTTCTATTACCATCTTTTCAGAAACTTTCACTGTTCCGGTTTTAGAAATCTTTCCAACATCATTTCTTCCTAAGTCAATTAACATCAAATGTTCTGCCAATTCCTTGGGATCTGAAAGAAGATCTTTGGCATTTTCTTCATCTTGAATTTCGTTTGCGCCTCTTCTTCTTGTTCCTGCTATTGGTCTTAGAGTTATTTGACCCCCTTGGAGCCTTACTAAAATCTCTGGAGATGCTCCTACTACCTGACAAACTCTAAAGTTTAGAAAATACATGTAAGGTGATGGATTTAAAAATCTTAGCGCCTGATATAAATCAAAAGGCTCATGAGTGAACTCCTTTGAAAAGTCTTGAGCAAGAACGACTTGCATTACATCACCATCAACAATGTAATCTTTAGCTACAGATACAGCTTTTAAGAAATCTGCTTTAGAGAAATTTGAATCAAAAGCCTGCTCTGATGCCTTTAATGAGAAATCTTTCGGCTCAAAGTTGTTTTCTTTTTTAAGTTCATTTTCAATGTGGATAATTTCTTCAATTGATTGATCATATGATTCAGTATCTAAAAAAGTATTAATTATTATTTTTATTTTGTTGCTAAAGTTATCGAAAACAACTAATTTTTTTGCCTTCACAAGGAAAATATCTGGCATATTCTCTTCAAATTTCGATGGCTTTTCTTTCAAGTTTTCAATCCTTTTCTCTGCATATTTTGAGCTTTCATATGCAAAGAAGCCTACATAACCACCAAAAAATCTAGGCAAATCATCAAATTTTGCACAGTTATATTTTTCTATCTTCTCTTTTATAAGATCTAATGGACTTTCAGAATGAAAAGAAGTTTGTTGATTATTTTCAAAGCTAATAACTTCATTTCCAGAAATCTGGAAATAATCATGACAGTCAAGACCAATAATTGAGTATTGAGCCCACTTATTTCCTCCTTCAACTGACTCTAAGAGAAAAGAGTTCTTTGTTCTTAGAAAAGTATTAAAAACAGATAATGGTGAAGCATTTGTGAGAGATATTTCCTTCACAATTGGTATTACGTTAAAACCTCTATCTTGTAGAGTGTTGAATTCTTCCTTTGTAATCATTTTATTTGTGAGCTTATTACAGTATCACCACGAGTTATTTCGTTTTCTTTAAACCAACCCCTATTCACCTCCAGAGCATATTTAACTTTATCGGTTGAGCATACGGATAATGTCGAAAATGGGTAAAGATTATAAATGTCTGAGATTATCCCTTCTTCTTTGATAAAAGCAATGCTTAAAGGAATAGAAGTATTTTTCATCCACATACATTGTATTTCTTCTTTGTCCCAGATAAATAACATTCCAAAATCTTTATCAATATTATCTCTATACATTAAGCCTTTCTTACGTTTTGAATAGTTGTCGGCAATCTCCATATTGGATAAAAGCTTTTCTATATTTACTTCTCTTGAAGCTGCTACTTCAGTATTGAAAAAAAACAGTATTGCAAAGCTAAGAAGCCAGTTTTCTAAATAAGGAGATTGTTTCTTCATAATTATTGCTGTTAAAAATAGCTGAGCCAGCTACAAATGTATCTGCTCCTGCGCTATATGCTGATGCAATAGTATCCTTATTAATGCCGCCATCAATTTCTAATTTAATGTCTTTACCGGACGAATCAATCATTTTCCTTACTTTTTCGACCTTTTTAAGCGATGACTCAATAAAAGACTGCCCACCAAATCCAGGATTGACACTCATTATTAAGACTAGATCTAAATCTTCTAATACATCTTCTAATACATTTACTTGAGTTGCAGGATTAAGCACTAATCCAGCTTTGCAACCCCTATCTTTGATTGCTGATACTGACCTATGAACATGTTTTGAAGCCTCAGGATGAAAACTTACAAGTGAAGCGCCTGCATCAATAAAATCTTGTGCAAGCCTATCTACAGGATCAATCATCAGATGAACATCTATAAAAGAATCAATGCCATAGTCGCGCAAACTTTTGCAAACCATTGGGCCAATGGTTAAGTTTGGCACGTAATGATTATCCATAACATCAAAATGCACCCAGTCAGCACCTGCATTTAGTACTTCTTCAACCTCTTCACCAAGCCTTGCAAAATCTGCAGACAAGATTGATGGAGCAATAATTATTTCACTCATTTATTAATTTTCTTCCCTTAATATTTTATTAGCAAGCTCTAGTCTATCTTTTGTTCCAACATCTAACCAGATATCTGAGTAAATTTCTCCAGTTACTTTTTCCTCCTTAATTTGAGGTAAAACAATGCTTGACCAGCTATCAAATGGAAAATTGTTATTATCAATCTTTGACAAGATTTCTGCATTCAATAAAGAAATGCCTGACCACGTCAGTTGATTTATGTCGTCACAAAATACTTTCCCATCTGGTCCAATATTAAAGTCACCGTCTGTATTATGATCAGGATTATCTACACCCACCAAATGAATACATTCAGTTTCTCTATTAAGTTTTGATAAATTAAAATCATGAAAAATATCTGCATTGATAATTAATATAGTTTCATCTCCTAAATGATCTTTAGCATTTATAAGGGCTCCTCCGGTTCCATATGGATGTGGTTCTTCAACTAAAGTTATTTTATGGTCTTTATAATTTTCAATTAGATGTTCCTTTATCTTATCTCCGTGATGCGAGACATTGATTATGATTTCATCAAAGCCATTTGAAAGAACATGTTTAATATTTCTATCAAGCAGAGTTTCATTTCCTATCTTTAAAAGTGGTTTAGGAGTTTCTTTGGTTAATGGCATCATCCTCTTGCCATAACCTGCTGCAAGAATCATGCATTTCATAATGCCGCCAACCTATCGTTTAATTTATTTTTAACTATGTCTTCAAAGAAAGTTTTTGAGTTATGTTTATCTGGTATGAGGTATGTTAGATTTGAGAGAATATTTGGTAAATCCTTTAATCTGAAATCTCGTCCTTCATCACAATATAGATTCGTTAATGTACCTAAAATTCTCATATTTCTTTGAATTCCAGACCATCTAAAAAACTCAAAGAGATCATCTTCAGATAGGGAAATATCTGAGTGATCAAGAAAATACTTAAGATCTTTTTTAATAATTGTCTTATCAAAACTCATATAGTGATCTAATAAAATACCAGCAATATCAATTCCAATTGGCGCAATGCACATATCTTGAAAATCTATGACATTTACCTCATTGCGATCATCTAGAATAAGATTTCTTCGCTCAAAATCGAAATGGCAATTATTTTTCGGGCATTCATGTAAATTATCTAACGCGTTCATTATTAAATCATTCACAAGTTCATCAGCAGAAATATCTAAAAATTTTTCACAGAATATATATTTGAATTTATTCATTTGATCTTTAAGGTCGCTCGAACTCAGATGCACAAGTCCTTCAATATCTACCTTATGAATATCTACTAAGAGATCGATACTTTTATTTATAAGAAACTCCCTATTTTGATCATTCATTAATGAAATTAGGTCATCGTCTCCGAGATCATTTTGTATTGTCACGCCTACTGTCGGATGATGAGAAATTATTTCAGGGACGTTGATATCATGATCTTTTAATTGTTCAGCCACTGAAATGAAACTGTCATGATCACCCAGATCTGGGTTTAAATAGCATAAAACAAAGGAATCTTTGCCTCGTGAAACTCTCCAGTAAGATCTTCCACTTGCTTCGTCTTTAAGGGGAGCTATGGCATCAAAACTTAAATCACACTTTTTGGCAATTTCTCGTATTTGTGATTCTTTCAATTAACTATTCTTTACGTCTTCCGGAAGTGGGGTATCGTCAGGTACAAAGAAATCTGGCATGAGCTCATTAAATGGAACAGATGCATATTTAGAGAAATCTTTTACTCCCGCTTCATGCAGAACAACATCATCAATACAGAAGTTTCCAGTAAACTCTTTTGAATCTTTAGTTAAGATCTCATATGCTGCATCAGCCATAATTTCAGGCGTTCTTGAAAGACGCATTATTTCATCGCCTCCGAGATGGTTTTGAACCGCTGCTGTTGCGATAGCTGTTCTTGGCCATATAGCATTAACTGCAACTCCTCTATCTTTAAATTCTTCAGCCATACCAAGAACACACATACTCATATTATATTTCGCCATAGTATATGCAGTGTGGCCAGCAAACCATTTTGCTGACATATCAAGTGGTGGTGATAAATTCAATATATGAGGATTTTCTGCTTTAAGAAGATGAGGAAGACAATATCGACTAACCATGTAGGTTCCCCTTCCGTTAATTTGATGCATTAAGTCATATCGCTTCATTTCTGTATCCATAGTATTGGTAAGTTGGATTGCAGATGCATTATTGATACATATATCAATGCCCCCAAAATGCTCAACTGTTTGATTTACAACCTCTCTGACGTTGTCTTCATCTCTAATATCACAAATTAGGGGTAAAGCTTCTCCCCCAGCTTTAGCAATTTCTTCTGCAGCAGTATAAATAGTTCCTGGAAGTTTTGGATGCGGGTCAGCAGTTTTTGCTGCAAGAGCGAGTTTTGCTCCATCTTGAGCTGCTCTTTTTGCTATCGCCAGCCCAATTCCTCGACTCCCACCGGATACAAATATTACTTTATCTTTAAGGCTCATAATTTCTCCTATTAAAATTTTTCCATATATGGTCTTAGATCCATCTCTTGAGTCCAAGCTGAAGGATGCTGTACATGAATATTCCAATATGCTTCAGCAATTTCCTTAGGTTGTAAGATACCATCTTTTTCTTTCAAGGCGTATGTATCTGGGAAATTTTCCTTTATGAATGGAGTATCTATAGCACCATCAATAATAAAATGGGCAACATGAATACCTTGCGGACCAAGTTCTCTTGCCATGCTTTGAGAAAGAGATCTTAAAGCAAACTTTGCTCCTGAAAATGCAGAAAATCCTGCACCTCCTCTTACAGATGCAGTTGCACCAGTGAAAAATATAGATCCATGCCCTCTTTTCTTCATATATTTTGCTGCCTCTCTCCCAGTTAAGAATCCTGCAAATGCTGCCATCTCCCAAACTTTTTTATAAACTCTCGCAGTAGTATCTTCAATTGGGAAAAAAACATTTGCACCAGGATTAAATACTACGACATCAATTGGAGCAATATTCTCTTCAACCTCTTTAAATAATTTTGCTATTGCATCCTCATCTCTTGCATCAACACCAAAGGGGGTTGCTGAATAACCAGCTTCTTTAATGCCATTTGCTAATTTTTCTAGTTCAGAAAAGTTTCTTTCTCTTCTAACAGGACATACGTGATATCCCATTTCAGCAAACTTTCGTGTAATGGCTGAACCAGTAGATACCCCTGCACCAATTATGATGGCAGAAAATTTTGAATAATCTCTCATTTAAAACTAATATTTACTATGTAAAGTATATAACTAAGTAACTTTACCAAATATATATAGTGTTATGAAAGTAGATTTTATTTTTGATTTTGCAAGTCCAAATGCTTACTGTTGTCATAAGGTTATTCCTGAAATACAGGATAGAACTGGTATTAAATTTAATTATATTCATTGTCTTCTTGGTGGGATTTTTAAACTAACTAATAATCAAGCACCGATGATTCAATTCTCTGAGATTAAAAATAAGCTTGATTATGAAGGAATTGAGATGGAAAGGTTTATGAAAAAACATAATCTGGATAAGTTCAAAATGAACTCAAATTTCCCAATTACTACTGTTAGCCTTCAAAGAGGTGCTTTAGTTGCTGAAGAAATGGGTTTTGTCGAAGAATATAGAGATAAAGTTTTGCAGGCAATGTGGGAAGATGACATCAACTTGGGTGATCAAGAAATTCTAATGAACTTTGTAAAAGAGTTTGATATTGATCATGATCATTTTTTTAATGAGATTACTTCTGAAGATATAAAGCAACAATTATTTGATAATACCAACATGGCTGTTGAAAGAGGTTCTTTTGGAGTACCAACTTTTTTTGTTAATGATCAAATCTTCTTTGGAAAAGATAAGCTTGTTGAGATTGAGGAAAATTTATTAACTTTAAAATAAACTTTTTTATCAAAATCTTTTCAATATAAGTATGCCTCTTAAAAGATTAGTTCTTGTTTCATTTATCCTTTCAAGTTTTTTACAAGCTAATGAAGAAATTCAAAAAAGTTTTTTTAAAGAAAGTGAATCTCTTTCTCAATGTACTTTTTACTATCCAATCCTTTCAGAGCAAGAAAAAATGGATATTCAATCAGAAAGGATTTCTATTTCAGAAGAATCAATATTTTTAGAAGAGGATGTTGTACTTAAGTTTGATGGAGGCCTCTTCACTTCATCTTCAGCCGACCTAAAAGAAAATAGCAACTTAATTAATTTCAATAATAATGCGGACATTTTTCTAAATGATCTTTACCTGCAAGCTCAAAGAGGTAAATTTGATAGAAGTAATAATACTTTTGAGCTTTATTCTGGAAACTCTTTCTGGAAAAAACCTAATATATTTATTAACTTTGATTCTGCGCAAGGAGCTAGTGATTCTGTAACTTTCACGAATGCGTCTTTATCGTCATGTGTTGATACCTCCTCAGGATGGACATTAAAGGCTGAACAAATAGAAATCAATGATGAGCTTGGAAAGGGTTCTGCAAAAAAAATAAGGTTAGAAATCTTCAATAAAGCCGTTTTCAGATTTCCATATCTACCTATTTATTTATCAGAAGATTTAAAAAATAATCCTATAAGGCACTCAAGATTCCTCGATCCATCTATATCGTATTCCTCTGATGGCTTTGATTTTACATTGCCATATAGAAAAATATTATCCGATAACTCTGATCTCATTTTTGGTCCTAGAGCAATTGCAAAACGCGGAAATGGATTTGAATTACAGCTTAACTCAAAAAAAGATAAGAATAATTTAAGGGCTAATCTTATTTATTTAAGCAGTGACAAAGAGTTTGATAAAAGATATCCAAGCCATAAAAATATTGGAGACCAAAGGTGGGGATATGAAATTAAAAGTTCTTCAGATCTTCAATTAGGTATATTAAATGTTAACTGGGCGGATTTTTCAGATTTTCATTTTTTTAGAGATATTCCAGGTGAATCAGTTGATTTAAATTTCCAAAGGGAAGAATATTTTGAACAATCTATCTCTTTTCAAGGAAACTTTAAAAAACTATCTTATGAGTTAGGGTCGATGGGTTTTGAATCATCAAATCCAATACTCACAAATGGCTATGTCAAAAAACCTTTTATTGATCTTGAATATAAAAATGATCTCGGGAGTCTTAAATTCAAATCATCTCTTAAATTTGCAGAGTTTTCTGCTGGGACTCTTCATGACTTTATTGGATATCAAGTTCATGAAGGAAAATATTTGCTGCTTGTTGAGAGTCCGCCTGAAGGCTCAAGAATTTTTATGAATAACATATTAAAAACTGAAAGCAGATACAAAAACTTTGATCTGGAGGCCTCGTTTGGAATAAAGTCAATTAGCTATGATCTAAAAAATAACGAAAATACCGCTAACGATATAAATGTTCCGAATATTCATATAAGAATCTCCAAAGATCTCTTCAAAACTTCTGGTGATGGAGTTTCATTCTTAACTCCAATATATACATTTGGATATGCTAAGACAGAGGATCAGTCTGATAATCCTATTTTTGATTCAGCTTTGATACCTCAGGGTGTTAATACTTATATGAATAAGCAATTCTCTGGCTATGATCGAATCGCAGATGAGAAGTTTCATGCCATCGGGTTAAATTTCTCAAGGTTTGAGGATAGTCTTGAGAAAATAAACTTTACAATTAAAAAGAAGTTTTACTTCAAAGATAGAGAGGTTTACTTAAACAATCCTTTTGAAATTAAAGATGATGCTGGACCAATTGCCTCGTCTTTTTCTTGGAATCCTTTAAAAGAAATAAAATTTAATTCATATGTGAACTATTCAGATGAACACTCAAAAATAAACAATATTGGACTAGAGGTGCTTTATACAAACCAGAAAATTAATATTGGAATTGGCCAGAAATATAGGAGAATAAACGCATCCCTACAAGATAATCTAGACTTAACCGAATTCTTCTTAGATGTTCCTTTAGAAAGTGGCTATTCAATATTTGCATTGGGTCAACGAGATAATGAAACTGATAAGTTTATAGAAGCAAGGCTAGGTCTGGGCTATGAAAACTGCTGTTTTGCTGCATCCTTAACTGCTTCAAAAAGAACCTTAATTCGCTTCAATGAAATTAATATTTCAAATAATATGTTTTTAAATGATTTATGGGACAATATAATAGAGACTGAAAATAAAAGTCGTATTAATATTTCCTTTCAGTTGAAGGGATTTAATAATACTAAGAGAGGTTTTAAGAGATATATACAAAACTCGATTCTGAACTAAATGAAAAAGATACTACTTATACAAATTACTTTTTTAATGTCTATGTTTTCGTTTGCGAAAATTGAGGTTCTTGACCGAATTGCAATAATTGTTGACGAAGGAGTTGTAATGGAATCCCAAGTGAAGGATCTTATCGAGGCTACAAAACTAAGATCTATTGAACAAGGAATAAATCTTCCCTCCTCCGAGGAGCTCATTGAGCAAATTCAAGAACAATTAATCATTCAGGAACTTCAACTCCAAAGAGGTGAAGATTTTGGAATAAGAATTAGTGATGGAGAATTAAATCAGACCTTTCTTCAAATAGCTGCAAATAATGGAGTTACTCTGGAACAATTTATTCAAGACTATGAAGCATCTGGTCAAAACTATGAAAAGCTAAGAGAAGAAATTAGAAAAGATATGATTATTCAGAGAGTTCAAAGAGGAATAGTGAGTAACTCGATAAATATAACTACTCAAGAAATTCAAGGTTTTTTAGCCACAGATGAGGCTATATCTCAACTAAGTCCTGAATTGCTTGTAAGACAAATACAAGTTGGTTCCCTTGAGGTTGCTGAAAATTTACTTTCGCAAATCAATAATGGGATAGACTTTGCTAGCCTGGTTGAAAACAATTCTATTAATCAGAATAAGTCGCAAGGTGGTTTAATGCCTTGGAGGAAGATTAATGAAATGCCATCTGTGTTTGCTGATGCTATCCGCAATCAGCCGCTTGGCTATATATCTAATCCAATTAGAACTGGATCTGGTTATCATCTATTGAAACTTGAAGAAAAGAGAGGCCCTCTTGTTAAATTTGAGGAGCAATGGGAAGCTAGGCATGTTCTGCTTGTTCCTTCTGCTATAAGAGATGTTGATGCTACAAAAGCTGAAGCCGAAGTTTTAAGGGAAAGAGTGCTTGCTGGTGAAGATTTTGCTTCAATAGCCAAGGAATTTTCTGAAGATCCGGGATCCGGTTCAAATGGTGGGAACCTTGATTGGCTTCCAGAGGGGTCAACAGTTCCTGAATTTGAAAATGTAATGATAAATTCTGAATTAAATGTTGTTTCAGAAGTGTTTGAATCACAGTTTGGTTTTCATTTTCTTGAAGTCACTGGTAAGAGGGTTCAAGATGTTACAGATTTTCAAATAGAAGAGAGAGCTTATTCATTCCTTTTTTCTAGGAAATATGATGAAGAGCTTGAAAATACGCTGAGATCAATGAGAGCAGAGGCTTTTGTTGAATTTAAAGATCTAGATTGAAAACTATCATTTATTCTCCTGGTGATCCTGCAGGCATTGGGCCTGATATATTCCTTAGCCTAATGCATGAAGGCTTTTTCGAATATATAAAAGCAAATGTTGTCTGTATGGGTGATAAAGAATTGTTTCACTCGAGGTCAAAAGAATTAGGATACAGTTTAGAAATCAATTCATTTTCAAATATCAATGATATAAATGAAAAAGTTGGATTTCTTGAAATTATTAAATGTCATGATATTTCGAGTGGTATTCTGAATTCCACCAACTCAGAATATGTTATAGAGAACCTTGATTTTGCAATTGATACTTGTATTAAGAAAATGGGTTTTGGTTTAGTAACAGGGCCAATAAGTAAAGAGAATATTATTGAAGGAGGATATTCGTTCTCTGGCCATACTGAAAGAATTATGCAGAAAACCAATAGTGATAATGTATTAATGTTGCTTGCTTCTGAAAGATTAAAGGTAGCTTTAGCGACAACGCATATGCCAATAAGCAAAGTCCCCGAATCTATTACAAAAGAACTTATTTTCAATAAAGTAAAAATCTTAAATCAAGAACTAAAAGAAAAGTTTAATATTGAGAATCCTAAGATTTCTCTTCTTGGACTGAACCCGCATGCAGGTGAAGGAGGTAAATTAGGAAAAGAGGAAATTGAAGAAATTATTCCTGCAGTAAAAGAGTTAAAGGCATCTAATATCGATGTATCAATGCCACTATCTGCAGATACAGCATTTAATAAAAACTTTCTTGACGAAACTGATGCATATTTTGCTATGTATCATGATCAAGGATTGCCAGTTTTAAAAGCTCTAAGTTTTGGAGACTCAATAAATATAACCTTAGGTGTCCCAATTATTAGAACTTCAGTTGATCATGGTGTTGCCTTGGATATTGCAGGAAAAGGCATTGCAAATAACTCTTCACTTAAAAATGCCTTCATTGCAGCTGATAATCTTATCCTATGATTGATAGGATAGTCCGAAGACGTTTTGGACAAAACTATTTAATTGATAAGTCTGTAATTTTTCAGATTGTAGAGAAAATTAATCCCAGTAAGGAGGATAATTTTATTGAAATTGGTCCTGGCCGAGGAGCAATTACAAAAAATATTCAAAAAAATTCTAAAAATCTCACGCTCATAGAAATTAATAAAGATAATGTGGATTATTTGAGAGCAGTTCTTGGCAACAAGGTTAAGATATTTGAAGAAGACGTTTTAAAAGTTAATCTTGGTTTTATAAATAATGATGATAGAGTTATTGGAAACTTGCCCTACAATATTGCTTCTCAAATAATACTAAGATTTCTAGAATCTAATAGAAAAATCTTTGATATGCATTTCATGGTCCAAAAAGAAATGGCTGAAGTAATTACTTCAAGTCCTGGAAATAAGAATTGGAATAAATTTGCTGTTAAGGTAGCTTTTTTTTTCGACACTGAAATACTGATGGACATATCTCCTGATGCATTTGATATCAAGCCGAAAGTTAATTCTTCTCTTGTGCGATTTAAACCAAAAGATACTAAGCCATTTGAGAAAAAGAAATTATTTAAGATTATTGATTTATCTTTTCAATCTAAAAGAAAAACCATATTTAATAATTTAAAAAAATTTGATGTAAATTGGGAAAAGTTAAAGCTTGATAGAAATTTACGAGCAGAACAACTTTCACTTGAAGATTTCTTAGAGATTTATAAAAATGCCTAGCTATGTAATTGGTGATGTCCAAGGATGTTTCGATGAGCTAATGCTCCTTTTAGAAAAAATAAATTTTAATTCAAAAAACGATGAATTGATTTTTGCAGGTGATCTCATAAATAGAGGTCCTAAATCCCTAGAAGTTCTTGAATTCTGCCTTAAAAATAAGAAATCTATCGAAGTTGTGCTTGGGAATCATGACATTTATCTTCTTTATCTTATTCATCAAAATAAAAAAAATTTTCAGCTAGCTCCAATACTTGAATCCAAAAACAAAAAGAAGTTCTTTAATTGGCTCATTGAGAAACCTTTAATGATTGAAAGAAAAAATAATAAAAATGAAAAATTTGTTATTTCTCATGCTGGGATTCCACATATTTGGGATATCGAAGATGCTCGGAGGCTTAATAAAGAATACCTGAATGCAATAAAAAATAATCCTGGTGGTGTTTTTAGAAATATGTGGGGAGATCACCCTGATTTATGGTCAGAAAATCTAAAAGGATTTAGCAGAATAAGGGTAATAATTAATTACTTCACAAGAATGAGATTAATAACTCAAAAAGGTAAGGTCGATCTTAAAACAAAAATCTCCTCAAGAAGTAGTAAATATAAACCTTGGTTTGAATTTGTAAAAAATGAGAAAGATAAATATCAGCTATTTGGTCATTGGGCAGCACTCAAAGGCAAGACAAAGAAAAGAAATATAATTGGTCTTGATGCTGGTTGTGTTTGGGGAGGACACTTGAAAGCGATAAGGATTAATGACCGAAAAATCTTTAAAATAAAGTCATTATGAAGATATTTCAGGTTGGTGGATCCGTTAGAGATGCAGTTATGGGAGTTGAGGCCAATGACAAAGATTGGGTTGTGGTTGGGTCATCTCCAGAAGAGATGATTGCTGAGGGTTTCAAGCCAATTGGAAAAGATTTCCCCGTCTTTCTGCATCCTGAGTCTAATGAAGAATATGCTCTTGCAAGAACTGAAAAAAAATCAGGAAAAGGTTATAAAGGTTTTACATTTTACTTCGATGAATCAGTAACTCTTGAAGAAGATCTTAAGAGAAGAGACTTCACTATTAATTCCATAGCAAAAGATATGAATGGTAGTCTGATAGATCCTTACGGAGGTCTTGAAGACATAAAAAATAAGATTTTTAGACAAACTTCTCAATCTTTTTCTGAAGACCCGTTGCGATCTATTAGATATGCAAAGTTTAAAACATACCCTCACTTAGCTGACTTTTCTCTAGAAAAGACTACTGAGGAAAGTATTAAAAATATTGGTAAATCAGATGAGTTACGTCAATTATCAGCTGATAGAATTTGGATGGAATTAAAAACTGCATTGACATCATCAAAATCTTCTAACTTTTTTTCAACTATTATCTCGCTGGGCATAGCTGACCCCTGGTTTTCGAAGATCCGCTCATTTGATATTGATGAAGACAATTCACCGGAATTAAAGTGGATAGAACTTGAGATTCAGAACAATTTTTTACTTAATGAATATCTTGAGCTTCCTAAAGAATTTTTAGAACTAACAAATTTATCTTTTCAACTTACTAATTTTGATATTGAGGAAGACGAGGAAGGTCTCATCGAAAAGTTAGAAAAAATAAATTTTCATAGGAATCATAAAAAAGTTGATGAAATAATTAAACTCAAATTTTTTAAGAACAAAAGAGATTATTTAATAAAATTGAAAGATAATATCCTATCTAAAGATTTTTCTGTTTTAGGTGAGGCTCCTAAAAAAGATATGATGAAAATGAAAAAAAATCTTTACATAGAATCAATAAAGGAATCAAAATGAAAAAAACAATCTTAGTAACAGGTGCAGCTGTAAGAATTGGAAGAGAAATTGCATTAACTTTTGCTAAAGATGGTTGGAATATAATAATTCATTGCAATAGTTCTACCGAAAAAGCTGAAGCTTTAGCGAAAGAAATTGAGGAAAACTTTGATTCATCCACAAGAGTGGTTCAGGCTAATCTTGATAAAGACGATCATGTAGAGAAAATGATCGATGAGGTTAAGGGTTGTTTTGGATCGCTGGATGCAATCGTAAACAATGCTTCTTCTTTTTATCCAACTCCTATTGGAGATTTAACCCTTAAAGACTGGGATCAGCTTATTGGCAGCAACCTAAAAGGTCCCCTCTTTCTAGTTAACGGCTTAATTGATCTTCTGAAAGAATCAAAAGGCGTAATTATAAATATGACTGATATGAATGTAGGAAGAGGTTTAGCAAAGTTTTCTATTTATACCGCAGCAAAAGGTGGTCTTTTAGCTGCAACAAAGGTTTTAGCAAGAGAGCTAGCTCCTGATATAAGAGTAAATGCTGTTGCTCCAGGAGCTATCTTGGAACCTCCCGGATCCTCATGGAGTGAAGAAGTAAGAAATAAAATACTTTCTGCTATCCCTCTTGGAAGATTGGGAACAGAGAAAGACATCGCTGGGACTGTAAAGTTTTTAGTTGATTCTGAGTATATTACTGGTCAAGCTATTAATGTAGATGGTGGCAGATCTTTATCATGACAGAAGAGTTTCAGCTCAATGATGATACTTACACTGGTACAAAAGAAGTTTCTGAAAATCTGAAATTTGATTCTAATCTATTGCAAGAGTGGATTAACGATAATGTAAAAAACTCAGGTAAGATTGAAAAAATTGAGCAATTTAAGGGTGGTCAATCAAATCCAACATACAAGATTTTGACTAACAACAATGCTTATGTTTTGAGAAGAAAACCACCTGGTAAGCTTTTACCAAAAGCACATGCAGTTGATAGAGAATATAAGGTTATAACTGCACTCTATGAAACTGATGTTCCTGTTCCAAGAACCTATGGTCTATGTGAGGACGATTCGGTTGTAGGAACCCCATTCTTTTTAATGGAATATGTTGATGGAACTGTTTATTGGGATCATATGCTTCCAAAATGCTCCCCTGAGGAAAGAGCGCTAATTTATAGAAATAAAAATAGAGTTATAGCCAGTCTTCATAGCGTTGATTTTAAAGAAGTTGGTCTTGAAGATTATGGAAAATCTGGTAACTATGTCGCAAGACAAGTTAATACTTGGACAAGACAGTATCTTGCTTCTGAAACCGAGAATATTGATGAGATGAATAAACTTATAGAGTGGCTTCCAAAAAACATTCCAGAAGATGACGAAACATCAATTGTTCATGGTGACTTTAGATTAGATAATATGATTTACTCTAATTTTGATGTTGTTGGTGTGCTGGATTGGGAGCTCTCAACACTTGGACACCCAATTGCTGATTTTTGTTATCATTGTTTGACATGGAGGACTCTTCCTAATTTTCATGATCATAGGAAATTAAAAGATTTAGGTATACCAAATGAAATGGAGTACAGAGATATGTATTCAGAACGAACCGGCAAAGATTTATCTCGGGACTGGGAGTTTTATATGGTTTATAGCCTTTTTAAAGTTGCAGCCATTTGCCAAGGTATTCTTGGGAGAGTTAGAGATGGTACAGCTGCCAGCAAACATGCCGAGGAGAGAGGAATGAATGTTTTTCCTCTTTCTAAAGGTGCTTGGTCAATTGTTGAATCAAACTTTTAATTGTCTTTATTCAATCTTTTTGTATTCATTTTGTGAAGATCCTTTACGGTATCACTTGCTACAGATGTAAGTATAAATGGAAATATTGCATGAATAATTGCCGCTAAACCTCCAATTAAAAGTCTTAATCCGTAGTAAAAAGCATCTTTAAAATGAACAAAATATGACTTATTAATTGAACGAAGGTGCTCAGTTAGAAAACTCCCCTTTTTCATATGATACAAGTATAACAAGACTATGGACTGACAGCTAAGCGCGAATCGTAATATTCTTCAAGCTCTTTAAGACGCAGTTCTTGATCAGGAAATCGCTCACGAAGCTCCTGCAGTTCTGAAAGGACTTTTGAAAAATTTACCCATCTTTGATCTCTACCAGACTGAAAATCAAATAATCTTTGATTACAAAAACCTCGATAGGCATCTAGCAGTGAGTTAGGAACAGAATCTGGACAGTTTTCTATGATCACCCGTCTGGCAAGTCTAGCAATTCTGTTTGTTGGTTCAATCAAATCGGTGCTTCTTAAAAGATCCCAGCGATTCTGCCAATCTACTGCATTGAAGTCTTGTATGAATTGAGATTCATTTGGTTGTACGAAGTCATCAAAAATTGTAAGCTCCAAGGAGCTATCTGTTCTTGATCGATTAGTAATTTCAAATAATTTAAAAGCCTCTGATACAACTTCTTTTAGGGCTTTATTATCTCTAGCAACATTGGCACGCTCACGAAGTTCAGTTAAGGAAACTTCAGAATGACTATAACAGACTCTATAGTGATCTTCCCCAAAAATAACTTTTTGTTTATTTAATGGTAATAAAACAAAAATGTCGTCAATCTTCCCTCTAGCAAGCTGCCTACTTATCTCCCAGCTATGGATATTCTTTATTTGGGAAGGATTAATTTGGGCAATATCAAGACAAAGAACATCTGAGCCATTGTTGCAAAACAATATTGGTGCTAAAGCTCGACCATGAAGATTTTCTCCAAACCCAATAGAGGCGCAGACAAAACTATTTTGATTGATAAGATTTTTAACAGATTTCTTTTGTGAATATTGCATTGCGTGCTGAACTATTTCTGGAGAATCAGCCTTCATCATTTCAAAGACCGCAAGTGTTGCATCAACATCTTCTGAAGCATTATGAGCTTTATAGAGGATTCCATTTTCGTGACAAACACGCTCCAATGAAAAGCTTGGTGAGTTTAGTAAATCTAAAGGAAACTGTATTTTAGAATCAAGATTAAATCCATAAATCGCTTTTAAAATTTCTAGTCCACATAAAACAGAGTGCTCAGTCTTCCATGAATACCAATTTGAGTTTGTAAGTTGCTGAAAAGCTCCTGAATAAGAGAAACCAAAATCAAATCTGGCGTTGTATGCAAGAATAAAGTCACGTGGGTACATGGCATTAAATTTGTTATCAAGGTCCATTAGAGTATTCAGGGGGATGCCGCTCTCAAGCGAACAACTTGATAGTCCATTGACAAACAAAGCAATTGGAGATGGAAGTCGATGACTCTCGCATTTAGCCGATAAATAAATCTGATCAACCACTTCACCACCAACATATCTTTTTGCACAAGATGTTAAGGGTTGGTCAAAAAATTGGTTCAAGCCACTTGTTTCATAATCTCTACATATAATTGGTGAGTCTAGTATTTCTTTTTTATTCATCTAGTTTAATAACTCCTTTTTTCTTAAGGTATTTAAAAATTTTACTTATTGCTTTATCAGCCCAGTTCTCTTCTTCAGACTTAAATCTGAATACCTTGATGTCATTCATTTTCATGCAATCTAATCGGTTTTCTTCATCAAAGTGTAATTTGCCTATATGTGATGGGCCATCAACTTCGATTCCAATAGGTGTTCCATTTATTACTATGAGGAAATCAAGCTCTACACGCTTATCACCGCATATAGCTACAGGAAGAACCCAAAATGGGAACTGATATTCTTTTCCATATTTTTTAGCTAATTGATGATTAGTTTTTTGGAATGCTTTATGCAGCTTCACTTCATGCTCGCTTCGGTGAGGAAAGAAGTTATGCCAATAGTCATAGTAGTGAGCAGGATTCTTGCTATGACCAATTCCATTGCAACCTCCTGGACTGTCAGGGTGTAAAAGATGAAGCAGGTCCCCTGATTCTTTTAGAAGTCTTTTCATTTCTTTTTCATGTCGGAGCATCTCACGATACATAGGTGAGTTCATTGCATAGCTTGGTGCCTGATTACTATCTATCTCATACTCTTCAATATTGCTTTCCTTGTCAGCAATTTTTGAGTGATTGGTGATGATCTTTATATCAGACATTTTTAATGCTCTAGAATTATTGGTTTTCTTAATATCACATCAATGTAAGTCTCTATGGAGTACTTCCAGGGAAAAGAATCCCATGAGTCAGGACATGAGTTATCAAATGTAATACCAAAGATGGCTAATGCCTCCGATGGACATATTTGTTTTGTCTCACATATGAGTTGGATTTGTGCACAAATTAAAAATGGCCAATCATATAACTTGTAGGGTTTTATTAATGGAAGTCCATAAGAAGCAGAAGAAAATAAATCAAGAATTAAATCCGCTGTTGTTGATTCAGTGGAAATAAGACTATTTGATTTTTTAACCTCAACATCATTAAACAGGTGATCGCCTTTTATTATCGTTTCTACTTCGCTCGAACTTAACAATATCCTTGATGCTGAAAATAAATCATTTAGATTTTTTTTCTCTCTTTCAAAAACCTCAATAATGTTTTTACCAATGTAAATTGGGATAAATTGATCTATTAGTGATAAGTCATATTTCCCATCAGTTGTTATTAAGTTCTTTACTGTATCTTTATCATTAAACATATATACGTACCTCGAAATCGTCCCTCGATTTATTGAAGGAATGCCTATAATACAGAAAAAGAATACATTTACAAGAGTTTTTATGTTAGATTGTACGGACGTTTAATTATTTAAATGAGGGACATATATATATGAAGCAAATTACACGAGTAGAGTTTGAGGGTCTTAACTATGATTTCAAAGATACCACCCCACTTACAAAAGACGATGAAACTTATCTGTATGCCCTACAAATAAATAACAATGAATCTACAAACACAAGCAAGACATCAATGAGAATTAAAAAATCTGTGCTTTGGGAATTAGAGCTGATATCTCGTATTTCTACAATAAGAGGGATTCATGATAACAAAACATTTGGAGACATCATCAACAATCTTCTGCAATTGGTATACCACTCTGATGATCTGCAGAGACCATATGTTGCTTTTAAGGACCTTCTTATGACGAAGAACTTCTTACAAAAGCTTTTTCATTTGGAAAATGGCAATCGAAAGATTTTTACTCTAACAGAGCTTACCTTCTCAACCGATCTAATCATTAGAACATTAAAACTAGCAATTTTTGAGAAGCACCTTCTTAGCCTCTTTGAAAAGAGGCTCCTCAAAGCTATTCTGACAAATGAAAACTTTGTTACAAAGCCTTTTGACACAGCAAAAATGGAATTTATGTACGATCCAGATGATTTTACTGACTGGCTTATAGCATTTTTAAAAAATGAAGCGGAGTTGAAATGGTATGAGATTTATGATTTTTTTGGAATTGGTTCTTCTGAAAACTTTATTCAAGGTCGTGTTAATTTAATTGAGCTTCACGATCATGATGGTTCGCCTCTTGAAGCTAAGGGTTGGGAGTATATGAAATATGAAAGAAAAAATCTGGTACCTCCTGATCAAGAAGAATATGATCAATTAAATGAGAAAGAACAAAAAGAATATTTAATTGAAAAAACTAAATATGATCATTACAGCGAGTTAGATTGGTTAGTTAAAGAAGGGAATGGGCGTTTTGATTATAGATTCAAAAAAGCTATTCAACTAAAAAGAAAGCAAGGAGATTACAGTACCGCTATCTAATCTTTTAGATTATTTCTTTTAGTGGAATAGAAACAAAATCATACTTTGCTATTTCATCGCTTTCAAAAACTATCTCATCTCCATCTATTTGCAGAACAATATCTATATCAAGAGTCCTTGCTGAAAACTTCGGGACATCTCTTTTTCTACCTGAGCTATCTTCGATAGTCTTGAGTTCTTTATTTAGCAAGTCAAAATCAAGATTTGAATCACCAGCTAAAACAAGATTCAGGAAATCATCCCCTTCAAAACCTTCTGCTTTAGTCTTATGGGTTGATGAAACAACTATATTTGAAAGAATCTTGTTAAGCTCTTCAATGGCAAAAGCTATGTTATCTTCTGCGTTAATGTTACTTCCAATTGATAGGTAATATTTCATCTATGGATGACAAGACCAACATCTTTAGCGCCCCGGAGTGCGCCTGGTTTAGATACCCTTAGTTTAATTGATTTAACACCAAAGTCTCTTTTGACCAAATCTGCAATATTTTCAGCGAGCGTTTCTTGAAGCTGGAATGATGACTCTTCGACAAATTTAATAACAGCCTTTGTAATTGCTTTGTAGTCTGTTGTATCTTCAATGGAATCAGTTTTAGCTGCTTTTTTGCAATCAAAGGGAAACTCCATATCAATGGAAACTTCTTGTTTAACTTTTCGCTCCCAATCAAAAATGCCAATTATGGTTTTTATCCTTAGATCTTTTATATAAATAATATCTTCCATTTAAATCTCACTCACCGGCCATCTGGCTCGAACATTAGAATTATAAATGTTTTTGCTCTCTGTTTTGAGTGAGCCAAGATATGCAATCATTGCTGCGTTATCAGTGCAATGCTTAATTGAAGGATAAAAAACTTTAAATCCTTCCTTCTCTTCTAACATATCTAGAGCAGCTCTAATTTTTTTGTTTGCAGCTACGCCACCAGCCATTACAAGAGAATTATTGCCTGTTTGTTTCATTGCCTTCTTGATTTTTGTGCAAAGAACATCAATAACTGCTTCTTGGAAAGAAGCTGAAATGTTTGATCTTTCATCATTTATGTTAAGGTCTTTAGTTGCGTATAAAACTGCTGTCTTTAGGCCACTAAAACTTAAATTTAGATCATCTGAATGTTTCATAGGGCGCGGAAAATCATATTTCATTGGATCGCCATTTTTTGCTGCTTCTTCTATATGGGGTCCTCCTGGATATGGCAACTGGAGTAGCTTTCCAACTTTATCAAATGCTTCTCCGACTGCATCATCTAGGGACTGACCAATAATTTCATAATCCTCAAAATCTTTTACATCTACAATTAAGGAGTGCCCTCCAGAGACAAGCAAAGAAGTAAATGGATACTGAATCTGAGGAAAATCTAAAAAAGGTGACAAAAAGTGTGCCTCCAGATGGTTCACAGGAATTAAAGGTTTATCCAAAGCAAATGCTAGACCTTGCGCAAAAGATTCTCCAACTATTAGAGCACCTAATAATCCTGGTCCAGCCGTATATGCAATTCTATCTATGTCGTGAAGATCAACTCCACCTATCCCATCATTAAAGACATCGATAATTTTTTCACAATGGTCTCTTGAAGCTAGCTCAGGCACCACACCACCATACTTTTTGTGCAAATCTATCTGGCTATAAACAGTCTCAGCAATAATTCCAGATGCAGAATCATACAGCGCTACTGCTGTCTCATCACATGATGTTTCTATTCCTAATGTTTTCATAAAAATTGTTTTGCAAATATCTCCAGAAAAGCATAAACTACGTTCCAAATTATGCCTTCAATAATAATAAAAGACACGGAACATTTCGATATTGGTCTTCGAAAATTTAAACGTGCTTGCGAAAAAGCAGCGATTATTCCTGATATTAGAAAGAAAGAGTTTTATGAAAAACCTACTGAGATGAGAAAAAGGAAGATGGCAGCTGCGAAGAAAAGAGCAAGAAAGACCAATAGAATTAATAACTTCGGTAGGCAAAGATCCTACAGATAAAGCTTGTCGACCCTAGATCAAATAAATTCAGACCTTAAAGCTGCAATGCTTGCTAAAGATAATGCAACGAGGGATACACTTCGCATGCTGATATCTGAAATTAAGAGATATGAAATTGATAATAGAGTTGACGCTGATGATTCAGTGGTTCTTGCAACCCTAAAAAAAATGATCAAGCAAAGAAAGGATTCAATTGAGCAATTCGATAAAGGTGGTCGAGCTGATTTATCAGAGATTGAAAAAAATGAGCTTCTTGTTCTTGATAAATACATGCCTGAGATGATGTCAGAAGAAGCTATCAATGAACTTGTTACAAAAACTATTTCTGAGCTTGGCGCTTCAGGCCCTCAGGATATGGGTAAAGTAATGGGCCATCTAAAGGGTTCAGTTGGTGATTCAGCTGATATGGGCCTAGTAAGTAAGATTGTTAAAGAAAAATTAATTTAATTCTTTTTTAATTCATAAAGATATAATTACTAAATGTCTAGAGATAATAGAAAACCAACTCAAGCAAGAGAAATTTCCATTGAGACAAATGTAAATCTTCATGCTGAAGGTTCAGTACTGGTCAAGTTTGGTAATACACATGTAATTTGTACTGCAAGTATTGATAACAATGTCCCAAGATGGATGAAGGGATCAGATAAGGGTTGGGTAACAGCTGAATATGGGATGCTTCCAAGATCAACCAATGAGAGAATGGGCAGAGAAGCAGCAAGAGGTAAACAGTCAGGTAGAACTCAGGAAATCCAAAGACTTATTGGAAGATCCCTTAGACAATCTGTAAATCTCAAATATTTAAAAGATAAAACTATTCAAGTTGACTGCGATGTCATTCAAGCAGACGGGGGTACAAGAACTGCTTCAATTACTGGTGGATGTGTTGCACTTTTCCTTGCAATAAAGAATCACCATGACGATCAAAGAGCAATCGAGCAATATGTGGCTGCAATCTCTTTAGGTGTTAAAGATGATGAAATCCTAGTTGATCTTGATTATCAAGAAGATAGCACTGCTGATGCAGATATTAATATTGTTATGACCCAGGATCTTGATTTAATTGAAATCCAAGGTACCGCTGAAGAGCGTCCTTTTTCGCAAGAACAACTCACTGAAATTGTAAGTAAGGCTAGTTCATCTATTAAGGATATAGTTGCTATCCAAAAACAGGCTGTAGAAGGATAGTGAAGGATTATCAAGAGAAATTTATTAGACTTGCTTTAAATGCTGAGGCATTAATTTTTGGTGATTTCACTCTCAAATCAGGAAGAAATAGCCCCTACTTCTTCAATGCAGCAAAAATGTTAAATACCAAGTTTCTAGCTGACCTTTCGGAATGCTATACAAAAACTCTTCAAGATTTAAATGTTTCTTTCGATAGTATTTATGGTCCTGCATACAAAGGTATTTTTTTAGCATCAATTATTGGTGCAAGTATAGGAAAATCTGATCTTGATATTCCTGTATCTTTTAATAGAAAAGAAGAGAAGGATCATGGTGAGGGTGGAGATATTATTGGCCAGCTTCCTTCAGGTAACGTTCTCATCATAGATGATGTTATTTCTGCTGGAACAGCAGCTAGAGAATCAATTGAGAAAATAAAGTCTATAGGCGCCAATCCAAAAATTATGCTAGTAGGTCTAGACCGACAAGAAAAAGGTTCATCAAATATCTCTGCAAAAGCTGAGCTAGAGAATGATTTCGGACTTACTGTTTCATCAATAGTAAACCTAGATCTTTTAATAAGCTTTGTAAGCGATGATTCAAACTTCAAGGAGTTCAAAACTGATCTTGAAGAATATAGAAATAATTGGGGTGCCTAATGTTTTCAGGTATTGTCCAAGAAACTGGAAAAGTAATTGAGTTTGTAAAAGAAAAAGATATCTATAGCCTTTCTATAGATTCTTCATCTGAGTTTATTTCTGGTCTTAAAAAGGGTGCAAGCGTTTCTGTAAACGGAGTATGTTTAACTGTCAAAGACGCAAATCCAGAAATATTGAGATTTGACCTTGTTGAGGAAACAATAAAAAGAACAAACTTTCAAAAGATAAGTGGTGGCGACAACGTAAATCTTGAGAGATCATTGAAGATGGGAGATGAAATAGGTGGCCATCTTGTATCAGGACATATTCATGGGACTTCAAAAGTTATTTCTATAGATATGAGAGATGAAAGCTGGGATATTGAATTCTCTGTTGAGCCTTTCATGCAAGATTATATTCTGCATAAGGGTTATGTTGCTATTAATGGTTGTAGTCTAACTGTGGGAGAAGTTTCTAAAGAATCTTTTATGATTCATTTAATTCCTGAAACTCTTTCAATAACAAATCTTTTTCAGCTTCAACAAAATAGCATTGTTAATGTTGAGCTTGATCAAAACACAATAGTGATTGCTGATACAGTAAAAAAATATTTAGATGGTAAAAGTTAAAGAATTAGAAGCAGCAAAATTTGAAATCCTTTTAAAACCCAACAGCTCTCTTACAGGGGCAGCTAGGGTTCTCTTTCTTGGAAGTATTTTCTTTATTTGTAGTGTAATTGGTATCGGTTTCTTTCTTGTTGGCGGGACAATGATTTTACCTTTTGCAGGATTAGAAATTATTTTGGTTTATTTAGCTTTTAGGCTTAGCTTCAATTGGAGCAACCAAAAACAAATAATTATCTTATCCAAGGAGCATGTGGAAGTAAGAGTTGATGGTTTAAAAGAATTTTTTACATGGAAGGAGTTTAGGTCTTTTGCAACTTTCAATGTAACAAAAAATGACTCCAAGGATGATGATTTAAGTTTTCGATCAAAAGGTAAAGAAATAATAGTTGGAAGTTTTTTAAATGAAGAAGATAAATCTATCTTAAAAGATGAAATCTCTAGGATTATTCAAAAACTTAATGCTATGGGATTTGCAAGTTAACTACTGAGATAGGTACTTTATTAAGATAGCCATTCTCATAGCTACGCCGTTAGCTACTTGATCTAATATTACAGAGTTAGCTGAATTATAAACATCCTCTGAGATCTCAATACCTTGATTTACAGGTCCAGGATGCATGACTATGCAATCATCATTAGCAATCTGTAATTTTTCATTATTAATTTGATAGTTACTAAGATAGCTTTCCTTATCAAGGTTTTTCTTGTCTTCAAATCTTTCATGCTGAATCCTAAGAGCCATCACAACATCCTGACCTTTAAGTGCTTTGTTAAGATCTTCTTCATAATCAAGATTAGAGGAATCTATAACGTCTTTGCAAAGCTCTTTAGGCCCACATAAAGTAATTTTAGAATCAAAGTTAGCCATCCCATCAATGAAAGACTGGAAAACTCTTGAATGATCCAAATCACCAACAATCAAAATATTTGAATTATCTAAATCCTTCTTATGCCTTACTGTCATAATGTCTAAAAGTCCTTGAGATGGATGAGAAATAGAACCTTCACCTCCGCTTATAAAAACCATAGAATCTGTTTGATCTATCAATTCATGAATAACTGAGTCTTTATGCCTTAAGACACAAAGATTAATATTCATCTTTGCTAAATTATCAATGGTGTCTTTGAGAGTCTCACCTTTTTCTAATGAGGAGGAGCTCAAATCAAAATCGATTATTTGGCACCCTAGATTAGATGCAGCTATCTCAAATGATATTTTGGTACGAGTGCTTGGCTCACAAAATATATTTACAACTTTCTTATCCGGAAAAAGTGGATCTCTTCTAATAAAGCCCTCTGAATCAATAAAATTATCTGCTAAATCTAATAATTCAAGAATTTCACTTTTTGATAGCTCCTTAAGTGATGTTAAGTGTCTCATTATTTAAGGCTGACTATAGCATCCATTTCAATCATTACATCCTTTGGTAATCCAGCAACCTCTACGGTTGCTCTTGCAGGAAATGGTTGAGAAAATTTTTCTTCCATAATCTTGTTCAAAGATGCAAAGTTTCCTAAATCTAAAAGATAAATATTTAGCTTAACAATATCATCAAGACTTGCGCCAGCCTCTTTGCATATATTTTCTAAATTGGATATCACCCTTAAGGCAGATTCCTCAAATGAAGCATCCTCAACTTCCATTGTTTCTGGATTTAGAGGAATCTGGCCAGATATAAATAGTAAGTTTCCTGATTTAATAGCTTGAGAATAAGCTCCAATTGCTTGTGGTGCTTTGTTAGTTTGAATAGGTTCTTTTGACATAGTCGACTCCAAAGAATTTAAGCATTGTAAAGGAAGTATAAAACATATAAAAAAATAAATTTTTAGATTATTTTTTCTTAGCTTCATTAATATCTCGAACGCAGCTTGAAACAATTTTCATTGATCTTACTTTTCGCATTATTTTTTTAAGCTCTTCTAGGTCAATTATTTCAATATCAAAACTAAATTCTGTAAGCTTGCTTCCTGCCGACTTAGAAACAACTGAGATTATATTTATGTCAGATTTGGTAAAAGTTGATGCGATATCTGCTAGAACTCCTGGACCACTCTCGCTAAGTACCTTTATATGACATGGTCTTACCTGTTTCTTATTAGTCTTTGACCAAAAAGAAGGGATGTACCTTTCTTTGTCTTGTTTATAGGGAGTAACTTCATTACATCTCGAATGATGAATAACAATTCCTCTTTCCGTATCAGAATGAGCAACTATTGAGTCTCCTTCTATTGGCATACAGCATTTGCCATAAGTTACACTCAGGCCATCGATCTTATTATTTTTTAATTCAAAAGATTTCACTGTTTTAGTTTTATCTTTCCTAATTTGAAGACCATCAAAGAATCTTTCTGCAACGATAGTACTTGTTTTCTTTCCAAGTCCAATATCTGTTAGCAACTGATTTAATGACTTAACACCTGTTTTCTGCAAAATACTCTTAAGAATATTACCTCTATACTCTTTT
The DNA here is from genome assembly GCA_902622845.1 of uncultured SAR86 cluster bacterium. Classification (GTDB taxonomy): domain Bacteria; phylum Pseudomonadota; class Gammaproteobacteria; order Magnimaribacterales; family D2472; genus CACNXK01. Next base: position 123,445 of record CACNRI010000001.1, read on the forward strand.
AGTGCTTTACCGGATCTTTTTAACTCACTTTCTAAGAGTAGTTTTCCTGCTTTTCGTGCTGATGATGTCTTTTGGTGCCTCAGCTGGGCTCTTATTGCTGTCCTGGCTTTGCTCGTAACAACAAAATTTAGCCAGCCTGGGTCTACAGTCGCTTTTTTATCTGTTTCTATCTCGACAGTTTGCCCACTTTCTAGCTGAATATTTAAAGGCGCATACTTTCTATTTATCTTGCAGCCAACTAGACTATTACCAATATCAGTATGGACTTCATAAGCAAAATCTACAGGAGTTGAGCCAGTCTTAAGATTAAAAATCTGTCCTTTTGGAGAGAATACATAAACCTCATCTGAGAAAAGGTCTGTTTTAATTGACTCAACAAAATCTTCCGTGCTTGGAGATTTGTCATGTAAGTCTTGTAAGCTTTCCATCCAGTTCCTAATGTGAAAGGAGCTATCATTTAGGTCCTCATTCTTATAACTTGCATGTGCACATATACCATTTTCTGCAATAAGCTCCATGCTTTTAGTTTGTATTTGTATTTCAATGGGAATTGAATCAAGAGCTAGTAATGTTGTATGCAGTGCCTGATATCCATTTGATTTTGGAATAGCTATGTAATCTTTAAATCTTTGTTCGATTGGTTTGTAGTAATTATGAATCAAGCCAAGAGACCTGTAACAATCCTCAACAGAATTAACAATAATTCTAAATCCATAAACATCTAACACCTCTGAGAATGGTTTATGTTTAGTTTTGATCTTTCTATATATGCTAAATAGATTTTTTTCTCTGCCTTTGACTGTTGACATAATTTGATTAGTCTTTAAATGACTTTTTATCTCTTTTCTTATTTTGTAAACAATTTTTTTTCTTCCGCCACTGGATTTTTTCATTGCTGATCTAAGCATTTCTGCTCTGAGTGGGTGCAGACAATCAAATGCCAGGTCTTCTAGCTCAGCTCGGACTTTCTGCATCCCAATTCGAAGTGCAATTGGTCCATATATTTCAAGAGTCTCCTTTGCAACTCTTATTTGTTTATTTCTTGGAAGAAAGTCAATTGTTCGCATGTTGTGCAATCTATCTGCAAGCTTGACTACAATAACGCGCACATCTTTTGCCATGGCTAGAGCCATTTTCTGGAAACTGTTTATATCTCTCTCAGCTTTAGACTGAAAATCTAGTTTTCCAATTTTGCTTACACCATCGACTATGTCTGATACATCTTTACCAAAGATTTTATCTATATTTCTTTTTTCAATATTACAATCCTCTAGGACGTCATGCATGAGACCTGCACAAATTGAGTCAACATCCATATTCATCTCGACTAATATCCTTGCAACCTCTAATGGGTGACTGATGTATGGTTTGCCATCCATTCTTTCTTGACCATCATGAGCATTGGAAGCAAAAGTATAAGCTTGCCTCATGAGATTAACTTGATTGCGAGAGAAGTCTTTTTTTAGTTGAGTATATAAATCATTTGGGAAACGAAGAAGTTCTTTAGATTTAAAATTTGTATCTAAATGATGACCTTGGAGAACTCTTTCACTCAAAATAGTTCTCCAAAAAGTTTACCCAATTATGTCTGACTCTTTAGGTTTTGAAGTAGAGAATTGATCTAGGAGCACATCTTCTTCAAGTGTTTTCTCCAGAGTTTCGGCATCTATTAAGCCCTCTTCAATTTCTCTAAGAGCTATTAATGTATTTTTATCATTATTTGTTTCAACCATTGGCTCTCTACTGGTAGTTGAAAGCTGTCTAGCTCTTCCAGATGCCAAAAGGATTAAATCAAACCTACTCGGTACGTGCTCTAAGCACTTTTCTACTGTTATTCTTGCCATATATTTCTCCTAGGAGCGTATTTTAATTGCAAATTACCTTCTAAGACAACAAATCTTGCAATATCTTTAGTTTTTTATCACGTGAATGATCTTTATAGTCATTATTTATAACCATTTCAAGCAATTCTTGAATAGCATGTTCGAAAACATCATTTATAACCAAATAATCATATTCCTCCGCTTCACCTAACTCTTTTAAAGCATTTTTCATCCTTTTTTCAATAACGCCTTCTGAATCAAGACCTCTTTTTTGGATTCGCTCTCTAAGCTCATTAATTGATGGAGGCAAGATAAACATTGACCTGAATTCAACATTTTTACTTCGTAGTTTTTGAAATCCTTGAACATCTATTTCAAGAAAGACATTTATTCCTTGATTAATATTCTTATCAATAAAGTCTTTTGATGTTCCATATTTATAGTCATGAACCTCAGCGGTCTCGATAAAGTTTCCAGCTTCATAAAGCTCATCAAATATTTCATTTGATACAAAAAAATAATCGCTACCATCTATATCACCATCTCTTGGTAATCTTGTTGTATGAGAAATAGAAAATGTTGATTTTTTGTTCTCATCATTTAGTTTTCTTATAACATTCTTAATAATAGATGTCTTTCCAGCTCCTGAGGGAGCTGAAATAACTATAAGTTGGCCTTTTTCATTCGACATTACTTACCTGCTCTCTCATTTCTTCGATACATATCTTAATATCCAAGGCATACTTTTTTTCCTTACTAAATGTTACTTTAGCAAGAATTGTATTCACTTCACGAAGCATTTCCAAAAGAATAAAATCTATCTTCTTTCCTTTTGCTTTTTTTGATTCTAACTCTTCTAACAAAGAGGATTTATGAAATTCTAATCTGTCAATCTCTTCTGAGATATCAGATTTGATTATTTGATTGACTACTTCATTTGAAATAGATTCATCTGATACTTCAAGATTGGATGGATTTAGCTTGTTTAAAATATTCTTTTTTCTCTTATGTTTATTCTTAATTACCTCATTAGCAAGGGATATTAGATTTTTATGAATCTTCTTTATTCTAGAGGTAAATGTTTTTTTTATTTTATGCCCTTCAATCTCTTTATTTTCATTCAGTGCTATTAATGCTCCTTTAAAAACTTTTTTAATAATATTTTCTGGAAAGGCTGATTTCTTTTTATCTATAAAGATATCAGGAATATCTTTTATGTCTGAAAAATTAAGATTCTTTATGTCCAAATCAGATTTATTTAATTCTTCTTTAATTTCTTTAATTAATTTCTTATTTAGGACAAATGAAGGTTGTCCAATAGTTTCAACATTAAAGTTAATTTCTAAATTACCTCTGTGAACTTTTTTTGAAACTAAGTCTCTTAGGAATAACTCAACTTCCGGCAAAATAAAGTTTGATTTGAAATTTATGTCTAAAGATTTGCCATTAACCGACTTTATATCACAAGATATTAAACACCCTTTATGGTTATAGTTAGTGGAAACATATGCAGTCATACTTCTAAGCATATGTATATTGTATTTGTTTAGTTAGCTTAATTAAATAAGGTAACTATTAGGCCATCAACTGGTAGAAGACCAGCAATAACTAAGCTTACAATTGCCATTACATTAATTAAGATATTCATCGCAGGTCCCGAAGTATCTTTAAAAGGGTCTCCAACTGTGTCGCCTACAACTGCAGCAGCATGTGTATCTGAACCTTTTCCACCGAGATTTCCTTTCTCAATATATTTCTTAGCATTATCCCAAGCTCCTCCAGCATTAGCCATCATTAGAGCGAGAAGAACACAACCAAGTAAACCTCCAGCTAACATTCCGCCAAGAGCTTTTGCTCCTAATAAGAAACCAACTAATGGAGGCATTGAAACTGCAATAACTCCGGGTAAAAGCATTCTCTGAAGTGCTGCTCTTGTAGCAATCTCAACACATTTATCAGTGTCTGGCTCTCCTGTGCCTTCTAATATTCCTGGAATCTCTCTAAACTGTCTTCTTATCTCATTGATCATCTCAAATGCTGCATCACCGACGGCAGTCATTGTTATCGAGGAAACTAAAAATGGGATAGAGCCTCCAATAAACATTCCAACAAGAACAATTGGATCAGATAAAATCAACTGGAATCCATCATTGTTTACGCCAACTACTTGAACAAAAGCTGCAATTATAGCTAATGCAGCCAAGGCAGCTGCGCCTATTGCAAATCCCTTTCCAATGGCTGCAGTTGTATTTCCAAGCTCATCAAGAGAATCAGTAATTTCTCTAACATCTTCTCCCATTCCTGACATCTCAGCAATCCCACCTGCATTGTCTGCAACAGGACCATATGCATCAATTGCCATTGTTATACCAACTGTAGCAAGCATTCCAACTGCTGCAATGCCAACTCCATATAAGTCAAATAATGTTGTAGAGATAAAAATAATTGTTGCCAAAATTAAGATAGGGATAACAACGGACTGCATTCCAACCGAAAGACCAGAAATCATCACAGTTGCTGATCCTGTTTCACCTGATTTTGCTATCTTCTCTACAGGTGTGCTACCGGTATAGTATTCAGTTATTAATCCAATTAATACACCTCCAACAGCTCCTGTAAGAACACAAAACCAAACATTTAATGAAATATCCAAATATGAAATTAATCCAAAAGCTAAAGCTATAAAAATAACTGGGGAACCTATTGTTCCAGTCCTCAATGCTGCAGCAGGTGCTTTCGCAGATTGAGCCCTTACAATTAAGATACCTAAAATTGATGATATTAGACCAATAGATGCTAATGCTAGAGGTAGACTCATTAAGGGTCCATTGTTTGCTTCTGTCATAGTGTAAGCAATTGCTATGGTAGCAATCATCGAGCCGCAATATGACTCAAAAATATCTGAGCCCATTCCTGCAACATCGCCAACATTGTCTCCAACATTATCAGCAATTACACCAGGATTTCGCGGATCATCTTCCGGTATTCCTGCTTCAACTTTTCCAACGAGGTCTGCCCCAACGTCAGCACTTTTAGTAAAGATTCCTCCACCAACCCTTGAGAATAGTGCTACAACTGAAGCTCCCATTCCAAATCCTTCAAGATAGTGACCTTCTCCTAGAAAATAAAATAATCCTCCTAAACCAAGAAGCCCTAAAGAAGCCACACAAAGACCCATTATTGATCCACCATAAAAAGAAATAGATAAAGCTGAGGCTGCTCCACTTTCTTGGGCTGCCGCAGCTGTTCTTGTATTAGCTTTAGTAGCAGCATACATTCCAATAAATCCAGCTAATGCTGAACTTGAAGCACCAACCAAAACTGCAGTTGCTGTTTCCCAGCCTAGGGCAAAGAAAACTAAAACAGCTAAAACAAGGACGAAAACAACCAAATAGGTATACTCAGTTTTCATAAAACTCATTGCGCCTGAATGAATCATGTCACCGATTTTCTTAACTTCAGGACTTCCTTCTGAATAGCTAAGAACAACTCTAAATATTCCTAAGGCAATTAGAAGACCTATAAGACCTAAAAGTGGTGGTATGTATGCTGGCATATTTTACTCCGAAAAATTTAAACGAATTTTATCAAATTTATGTTTTATTAAACACCATTTCATCAAAAGAATTCTCTGACTTAGCAACTACGCAAGCAATTGTTGCATCACCTGTAACGTTTACAGATGTTCTAATCATATCTAGGATTCTATCGACAGCTAATATTATTCCAATTGCCTCAAGAGGAAGACCAAACTGTTGAAGAATTATTACAAGAGTAATAGTTCCTGCAGAAGGAACTGCTGCTGTTCCTATCGATGTTACAACTGCTAATAAGACTATTTGGACGTACTGTATTAAAGTTAAATCAATCCCTGAAATCTGAGCGATAAAAACGGTTGCCATGCCCTGCATAATTGCAGTTCCATCCATGTTAATTGTTGCACCAACAGGGACAACGAAAGAGGCTATATCTTTTTTAACACCCATATCCTGATTAACCGTCTTTAATGTCACCGGGATTGTTGCTGCACTTGAAGAAGTAGAAAAAGCGAATATTGCAGCATCTTTCATTTTATAAAAGAAATGTAATGGATTTATAAAAGCAAAAAATCTTAAAATTAGCGAATAAGTAACAAAGGCATGAAAAAGAAGAACTGATATTAATAAAATTACATACATGAATACATCTTGGAAAATATTAAAGCCGTCTGTGATGACAAACTTTCCAATTAAACAGAAGACTCCAGCTGGAGCAAATTTCATTACCATTAATACTAATTGAAGAAAAACCGTATTAAGTTTTTCAAATGACTCTGATAAGTTTCCCGTTAAATGATTTGTTTTATTTAAGGCTAGACCAAAAAGAATACTAAAAAAGACAATTGCTAACATCTGGTTTTTAGCCATAGCATCTATTATGTTTGCAGGAACTATATTAACGATTGTTTGATATATACCCTGTCCTTCTGGTAAATCTTTAAGCGCAACAGTCTCTGCCATTAAATAACCAGAACCAGGTTGAAAAATTGATCCAACAACAAGAGAAATTGATACTGCTATTGCTGTAGTAAACAAATATAAAGCAATGGTTTTAGAAGCAATATTTCCAAAGCTTTTTAAGCTCGATAGAGATGCAATACCCGATACTAGCGAAAAAAATACTAATGGGACGACCATTAATTTTAAGAGATTTATAAAGATTTCGCCGCCAAGTTTAAAAATATATTCAAAAATGAAATCTTTAAGGCCATCTGAAAAAGAACTCGAATAATATAAGATAGCGCCTATTAAAGCGCCTAAAAACATGGCAATTAATACATTTCTAGTAAGATTCTTGGGTGCATCAAGCATTATGATATCTCAACCATATCAAAATCTTCCTTTCCGACACCACAATCTGGACATATCCAATCTTCAGGCACATCTTCCCATTTAGTTCCGGGTTCAATACCATCTTCAGGCCAGCCCTCAGACTCATCATAAATTAACCCACAAACAATGCATTCCCATTTTTTATAGTCCATATTTCGTTTCTTAGTGTTTAAAAATTATAAAAAAGATCAGCGTATAATACCAAAATTGAGATACTTAAATATATGAAATTCAATAAATTAACTTCATGGATGGCCGAGACTGAATCCCTTGAAGTCCAGAATAAAGAAATTCTTTCATGGTTAAATGAGCCTGGATCAATAACATCTAGGATCAAATCATTTTCAAATTTTAGATTAAAGCTTCTCAGAGATGGTCCTGGAGAAGTAGATACCGCTGAAGATGACCTCATTATTACAAACTATGATGAAAATAATATTAGAGAAGTAGTTCTATATTCTGATGAAGAACCATTAATTTATGCTAAAAGCATCATACCGCTTGAAACAATTAGACTTGGTCTAGGTATTCTTGGGAACCTTAAAGAAAATCCATTAGGAGATATCCTTTTTTCAAATCCTGAAATTAAAAAAAAATATATGCTATTTGCTAAGTTTGAATCAAATAAAAAAATATTCTGTGGGAGGAAAGGCATATATACAGTTAAAGGTTATCCTTTCAGCGTTTGTGAAATCTTTTTAATAAATGATAGCTGAAAAAATAAGTGGATTTATTGGCATAACTCGGCTTGATAAGCCTATCGGTATTTATCTCCTCTTATGGCCTGCCCTAATTGCTCTGTTAATCTCAACTGAAGCATCCATTAATTACTCATTTGTAATCATTATTGTGGTTGGATCAATTTTGGTGAGATCAACTGGATGCGTGATAAATGATATATTTGATGTGGAGTTTGATAAGAAAGTTGAAAGAACTAAAGACAGGCCATTAGCATCAGGTCAGCTAAGCAAGCGTGAGGCCTATTTTATATTTTTTCTACTTTCACTGTTATCTTTACTACTTGTTTACAGCTTAGAAAGACAAGCGCAGCTGGTTTGTTTATTTTTTGCAGTTTTTATAGTTTCCTACCCCTTAACAAAAAGATTCCTAAAAATCCCACAAATTTTTTTAGGATTAACTTTTGGTTCAAGTATTCCAATTGTTTTTTCAATGAATGGGAAGCTGCTTGATACCTCAATGTGGATCTTGTACTTAGCTAATTTCTTCTGGATAGTTGCTTATGACTCATTTTATGCAATGAGTGATTACGATGATGATAAAAAATTAGGGGTGAACTCTTCTATTACTTACTGGGAACAAAAATCCCAAAACTATATTATTCTATTTCAAGGCTTCTCTCTTCTATCTTTCATTTTTCTTGGTTACTTAAATGATTTGGGGTTTATTTGGTATTTGGCTATATTTTTTGCTGTTCTTCTCTTTTATTATCAGCATTCAATATCAAGAAGTAATGAGCACCTTAAAGCATTTAAAAATAATAATCTTATAGGTTTATTATTTTTATTAGCTTTGTTGATTGAAAAATATAATATTTTTATTTAATTTATAGAAATGAAAACTCTTCCTAAAACTTCAACGCATTTAAATGTGTGTGGGAGTAATTTCTTTAAATTAAGAAAATTGCTCCAAGACTTTAAAGGACCTGGGAAAAGTTTTGAGAAGTCTGTCAGTAAAAATGAAAAAGTTTTAATAAAGTTTAATTTATTATCAAAAACTAAGCACACCCTAACTTATGAGGTGAAGCATATCCATCCTGAGGATAGCCTTAATGATTTTATAATCAGATTCTGTGTTTTTATTGACGCAAAAATGGTTGAAGTAATTTCTTTTCAGGGAGAGAAGCCTTTTCCTTTTTATATAAAAAATAAATCTGTTCTTCAGTCATCTGATGAGAAACATCAACAAAACACTTTCTTTTTTGACCTTCTTGAGAATTTACTTACTTTTGCAGAAGAAATAATTGAATAAAAATATATTTTATTTTCACGGCTTTGCATCATCTGCTAATTCAACGAAGGCAAAAGTCTTTGATGATTTTATAAAAAAGAAGTTCCCAAATGTTGATCTGCATATCCCAAATATTGATAACTCTATAGAAAAATCTTTTATTCAACTAGAAACTTTAGTAGAAGAGAATGCAGGTGATAAATTATTTATTGGAAGCTCACTTGGCGGTTTTTATGCATCTTATTTTGCAGAAAAGTCTGATTCAAAGGCTGTTTTGATCAACCCCGCATCAAACCCATATTTGGGAATGAAAATGTATTTAGGAAAGAACACTAACTATTCAACAAATGAAGAGTTTTACTTTTCTAAAAAAGATCTTGAAATCTTGGAGCTGAATAATGTCTCAAAAATAAAATCTCCATCGAACTATTTAGTACTTATTGAAACTGGTGATGATGTTATTCCATTTAAGTACACTCTTGATTTCTATAAGGGTTGCAATTTTTGTATCGTTAATGGGGGAAGTCATTCTTTTGATTCTTTCAAAAAAAAGCTCGAAATAATCTCGAAATTTATGCAACTTTAAGAATTCTTGTAACAATACTGAAAATATTGCCCTTAATATTAATATGTCTATTGCTTAGTTATTTCATTTAAGTAAACTTTACTTAGCATTTTAATTTGCACCATTTCCATGGTTAAAAAGGAACTCAATTATTTGAGTGAAGAGTTAAAATCGTTCAACTTCTTAGGAAGTCGGAAGTAGGTGAAAACCGAAGGAACGCGCCCGTTAACAGGATAACGTTAATCGTTCAACTCTTTTAGAGTCGGAAGTAAGCGAAAGCTGAAGGAACGCAACCGTTAAACCCGATCGAGTTTAACTTCAAAAATCCTGCAGACTAAAAAATGCATGAAAATTTATTTTTTAGGAGATATTTATGAATACTTTTGAATATATATGGCTTGATGGGTATCAGCCAGAACCAATGATGCGAAGCAAAGTTAAAGCCACTGAGGACGATACTCCTCCAGATTGGTCTTTTGATGGATCTTCAACTCAGCAAGCTGAAGGTGGAAGTTCTGACTGCTTACTGTTACCGGTGCAAACCTATGCAAATCCTAATGGACATGATTTAGTTATGACTCAAGTTCAAGCTGCTGACCACTCTGTTCATCCGTCTAATACTAGAGCCGCAGCAGCAGAAGTAACTACAGATGAGTGGTGGTTTGGCTTTGAACAAGAATTCTTTTTTACTGATCCGCAAACTGGAGAACCTCTTGGTTGGGAAGATGGAACACCAAGAGAGCAAGGCGAATATTATTGTGGAGTCGGAGCAGGAAATGTTGTTGGAAGAGAGATCTCAGATGCGCATTTAGAAGCTTGTTTAGATCTTGGTATAACTCTGACTGGAACAAATGCAGAGGTTGCTCTTGGTCAATGGGAATATCAATGTTTTGGAAAAGGCATTAAAGCTGCTGATGATCTCTGGGTATCAAGATATCTTCTTTATAAGATTGCTGAAGAGTATGGTGTTGGTGTAAATATTCATCCAAAACCTAAAACAGGAGATTGGAACGGCTCTGGAATGCATTGTAATTTCTCAAATGAAGCAATGAGAACGGCTGGTTCCGAAGAACTTTTCTCTTCAATGTGTGACAAGTTAGGCGAAGTACATGAAGAAGGTATTGCTTCTTATGGCTCGGATAATGATATGAGACTTACGGGTCTGCATGAAACACAAAGCATCGATAAGTTCTCTTATGGTGTCAGTGATCGTGGAGCAAGTATTAGAATTCCGGTTTACACTGTTGAGCATGACTGGAATGGATACCTTGAAGACAGAAGACCAGCTTCTAATGCTGATCCTTATAAGATTTTAGCTCATATAGTAGGAACTCTTAGTAAATAAATTTATCTCTTCTGAATATGCGGGAATTCTTTTCCCGCATATTTATTTTTGGACAACAGGGAGATTCTCTTGTGTCCAAGTCATCATTCCCCCATTCAATCTAAATGTTTTTTCAAATTCGGCTTTTTTGAGCTTTTCTCCAATATTTGCTGAGTTTCGTCCCATATCACATACCAAGATTATTGGACGCTCCTTAAATTTATCAAGTTTATACATATGATTATCAAATTCTTGATGAGGATAACTTAATGCGGTCATTATGTGCCCATTTTCATAATCTTCTTTTTTTCTCAGATCTATAAGAATTGCATTTTCTTTGTTTACTAAACGCGTAAGTTCATTGGGCTCAATTTTCTTACCACCTTTATTCATTTCTGAATAAGCAAATAAGAATAAAAAGAAAAACAATGGCACTGAAAAATACCAGTAATCAATTAAAAAAAGATTAAATTCCAACATATGAAGTCATATTATCTATTAAAATAAGATTTTATCTAATAAAAATGAATCTAATTTTAATAAGGCATGGTCAAAGCGAGTGGAATGCCCTAAATCAATTTACTGGATGGAAAGATCCTGATCTTACGGCCAAAGGTATTGAAGAGGCACATAATGCAGGCAGGATAATAAATAACTTAAAAATTAATTTTGACTTAGTTTTCACATCTGCATTAATAAGAGCTCAGAACACAGCTGAAATAATTCTCAAAGAAATAAATCAGCCTTTATCAACTATAAAAAATCAGGCTCTTAATGAAAGAAACTATGGAGACCTTGCAGGCCTTAATAAAGATGATGCAAGAAAAAGATGGGGTGATGAACAAGTTCATATTTGGAGAAGATCATATGATATACCTCCTCCTGGAGGAGAAAGTCTTAAAGATACAGGTGAAAGAGTGCTCCCATTTTTTATGAAAGAAATACTCCCATATGTTTGTGAAGGTAAGAACGTTTTAGTTGCAGCGCATGGAAACTCTCTTAGGTCATTAATAAAGTTTCTTGATAATATTTCGGACGAAGACATTGTTAAGTTAGAAATCCCAACTGGGGCGCCAATACATTATGTAATCAATGAGGATGGTTCAGTTAAGTCGAAACAAGACTTCTTCAATGAATAGTTTTAGTGACAATATTGTCTCCTGGTACAAAGAAAATGGCAGGCATGATCTTCCTTGGAGAAAAAGTATATCTCCTTATTCCGTATGGATATCAGAAATCATGCTTCAGCAGACCCAAGTTAAGACTGTTATTCCCTACTTTAATAAATTCGTTGAAAAGTATCCTAATCTTGATGCTTTGCTTAAAGCTTCAGAGGATGAAATATTAGCTCAGTGGTCAGGACTGGGTTTCTATAGAAGAGCAAAGAATATTTATAAAGCTTGCAGAGTAATCAGTGAGGATTTTAATAGTAAGCTACCAACAAATATAAATGATTTAGAGTCCTTGCCTGGCATTGGAAGATCTACTGCAGGTGCAATTATGTCTATAGCTTTCAATGAAGGTCATCCTATCCTCGATGCAAATGTAAAAAGAGTTCTTGGAAGATATAAAAAAATATCTTTTAAAACTGAAAATGAAAAACAGAAAAAGCTTTGGCTTATTTCTGAGGAACTTACTCCAAATAAAGAATCCTTTGAATATACTCAAGGAATTATGGATTTAGGGGCTACGCATTGCTCAAAATCAACACCAAGTTGTGATTTATGTCCAGTCAGTAATAATTGCGATAGCGCATTCAAAGAAGTTTCTAATAAAGTAAGTTTAAGAAAGGCTATTCAAAAACCTACTGTAAAGCTAAATTTTATTCTACCTCATACAAAAAATGAGATCCTTATGCATAAAAAACAGGCCTCCGAATACTGGGAAAGTTTATGGATTCCAATTGATGGGGATGAGGTAAAAATTAAAGGTAATCAAAAGTATTCAAAAATTAAAGTTAATCACCCGCTAAGTCATCTTAATCTTGATATGAAGATTAAAACTTTCAAAATTGATAAAAAATATGATCTTGACTCTAATTTAGAGTATAAATGGATTAAGAAAAGTAAAGTAGATGAATATGCAATGCCAACTCCTATTAAAAAAGTTGTGAGTACACTATGACAAAAACAGTTTTTTGTAAGAAATATCAAGAAAATCTACCATCGTTAGAAATTCCACCAATGCCAGGAGAGCTTGGAATTGAATTACAAAAATCAGTTTCTGCTAAAGCTTGGGAAGAATGGAAATCTCATCAGGTAACACTTATCAATGAAAAGATGCTTGATATGTCTGATCAAAAGAATAGAGAGTGGCTCATTGAGCAAATGCATCTATTTTTTGATAATGCTGACTACGCAAAAGCTGAAGGTTTTAAGTCATTAGACTGATTAATGACATTATCTTCATTCTTGCATATAATCCTTTGATCTAATTTGCCCAGATAGCTCAGTTGGTAGAGCAAAGGACTGAAAATCCTTGTGTCGGTGGTTCGATCCCACCTCTGGGCACCACCTTACAACTCAAATTTATAAATTCTATCCATTTGTTTATCTATGATAGATGTTTTTGACATAAGGAAATTCCTTGTCTTTCTTAGTAATGGATTAGATATATGATTATGAAGAGCTTGCTCTTTAGATAGTCTGGTAATCATCTTCACTCTTGGCTTCCTTATCTTCTCATAATGATTTTGAGCATCCTCTAAATTGCCAATATCACTTAAAAGCTCAGCAAAAGCGTAGCCATCCTCTATAGCCAGACATCCGCCCTGCCCTAGAAAAGGTACTATAGGATGAGCAGCATCACCAAATAAAGTAATATTTTTAGCAAAATATTTCTTTAGCAAGGGCCTTGTATATATACCCCATCTAAAGAAATTTTTTGAAGAATGAACCGTCTCTTTATGGTTGTCAGACATAAAACCTATATCCTGAACGAGCTCGTCTATGCTGCCCTCAGCTATCCAAGACTCATTATTTTCTTTGCTCGTTTTAATGCATCCTACAAAACTCGATAAAGAATTTGTTATTGGATAAAGAACTAAGTGCTTGTTTGAAGAAAGTTGAAGATAAGCATCTTTATGTGGATTCTGGCCTATACATCGCCATGCAGAATAACCGCTATAAACTGGCTTTCCTGTTTCAAAAAAATCATCACGTATTTTTGATTTTATTCCGTCGCATGCTGCTAAGTGAAGAACTTTATATGATTGACCATTCTTGAACTTTAGAATCTTATTATCTGAATCAAATGAAATATATTCATGATCAAAAATAACCCTTCCTCCAAGCTCAATATATTTCTCATGCAAAATACTCACAAGTTTTTCTCTAGAAATGCAACAAACTCTGGATTCAATAGAAGTTATAGGATAATCTTCATCCAAAAAATTTATTTTTTCTGGGAAAAAGCCTTCATTTGAAAGACTCTCTTTTAGATCAATCTTGTCAAACAAACTTATGGCATTTGGAGATATAGATATGCCAGCTCCACCCTCTCTAATCTGAGATGATCGTTCAAAAATAATAGGTTTAATATCTTTACTTAATAAGAAACATCCAAAAGAAAGTCCTGCTATACCTCCCCCGATTATGGCAATGTGTTCAGAATAGTCATTCATAAATTATTTTCATTATATAATCTTTGGATGCTTAAAATCTTAATAGTATTTCTTTCTCTTATATTTTCAATTTCTTCTTATTCAAATTATGCAAAAGAGGTAAGTTCAATAATGCTTATTGGAAACAGTTTTTTTTATTACAACAATAGTTTGCATAATCATCTGGGTGATCTTTACGATGCAGATCCTGAGCTAGATACCCCAAGAAGGCGTTCAATAACTATTAATGGGTCTTCGCTATCTTGGCATGATGTTAATAGCTATCTATCAAATGAAGAAATTGGAAGTTTTAAGATAGATTCAGATACAAATACCTATGAGCCTTATGAAGAGAAGGATATTGATGTTGTTATCATGATGGATTGCAGTCTATGCCCCATAAATGACAGTAGAAAAGACAGTTTTTATAAATATGTCAAAAAACACTCTGAAACTATAAGATCAAAAGGTATAGAGCCAATCCTATTTATGACTTGGCCATATAAAAATAAACCTGAAATGCAGCAACAACTAGAAAAAGAGTTTTTTAAAGCTTCAAAGTTAAATAAATTAAGGATGGTTCCTGCCGGACAAGCTTTTTCATACATAAATCAAAATTTTCCTGACATTAATCTTTATACCGAAGACTTAAGGCATCCAAGTAAAGAAGGGACCTACCTTGCTGCTTTGATGATATTTACGACTTTGAGTAACAAATCACCGATTGGAAATACTTATAAAATGGGAATAGATTCTGAAGTGGCAGAAACGCTTCAAGAAGTTGCTTGGTTTACACATCAAAACTTTAAAAAAAGATCCTTAAATTCTGGTTTATGATAGAAAAGTGTTGTTTAATATAAGTGTATGAAATTATCAATCTTTTCTCTAATTTTCGTTTTGTTGTTTTCTTCTAGTTGCTCGTTATTTGTTGACGAGTATCAAGTAAATTCAAGAAAAGTCATTGCTTATCTCTTAGAAGATCTCCCTCTTCCAGATGATGCAGACATTATTAAAGTACCAACGGTTTTATTAGGCACTGGTGATTCAATATCAGGTCGAATTATCTTGGAGTCTGGTTACAGTCCAGCTGAAAATCTTATTTTTTATGGCAATGAGACATTATCAACTGGTTGGCAGCTTATTTCTTCAAAAGTTGGTGAAGAAGTGACACTTATTTATCTAAAGAATGGAAGATATGCCACTTTAGAGATGAAGCCAAGAAGAACTGCAGCAGGCTTTATAGCTGGAGATGTAGGTAGTGATATTGTGATATCTGTTGTTCATCCCGATGCTATATCAAATCAAAATCCTTATGACGATCTTGATTACAATAATTTACCGGAAATCCCTTAATATATTTTAAATGGAATTACCTTTATCCCTCGTAGCAGGAGGTACCGGACTTGTTGGGAGCTACATAATTAAAGCTCTTTCAGAAAAAAGTGGTTCACAGATTATTTTGGCTAGGTCGTTCAGCTCTGAGATTCCACGAAATGCTAAGCTTGAAAAAATAGATTTTGAAAAATTAATTTCCAACGAGATAAAGTTAAAAGATGGCATTAGCCATGTTTACCTGTGTTTGGGTAAGAAACTCGCAACATATGAATTAGGATATATGCAAAATAGTGCTAGGGAGAATTTCAAATTAATAGATTTCGATTATCCTCTGAGAATCGCAAAACTTGCTTTTGAAAAAGGGGCTAGGTCAATTGCTTTGGTTTCTGCTGTCGGTGCTCAAGAAGGATCTGCTAATTATTACTTCCATATCAAAGGAAAGCTCGAGAATGAAATCAAAAAAATAGGATATAAAAATATTTGCTTTGCTCGTCCGGGTCACCTACTTGGAAAAAGAAAAGACTTTAGAGGATATGAAATACCAATTTTGGAGTCAGGTTTAAGTTTTGCAGCTCCATTTATGCAAGGCCCTCTTAGAAATTTTAGGCAAATTGAGGCAAAAAAGGTTGCAGAGAGTATGGTTATGAACTTAGCCACAAAAGAAAAAGGGCAAACTTATCTGTATTATGATGATTTCTTGAAAACAGAAATCTTTGAATAGATTTCATCAGATTGCAAGAACTTAATTTTTAAATCTTCACCTTCGCGGACAACTAAGACACTCTCTAACCATTGCTTATTCTCCTTAAGTAATATGTCTCTCCTATAAGGATTTGGATAAATGAAAACTCCTGTGTTGAGATAACTCACATGCGCTGAATTGCTATCAATAGAGATTGTAAAGTCAGAGAGAAACCATTCCGTTGACTCCCATCCGAGATATCCTGCAGATTCAATGAAGTCTGTGAACTCATTAAGGGTAAATTTATCTCCCATTTCATAAATAATAAAATCAGTCGTAACTTTTTGGCTCAAAATGATTTTGTCATAGTTTTTGACATCTAGGGCACTAAAAAAATCTTTGATGTGATCAATTACTTTTTCTTCAATTATTTGTTCCTCAACCTTTTCTTCAAATATTTGCTCTTGCGCAAAAGAAAAAAGTGGTATTAAAAGAAAGATTATGATTTTCTTCATAATGATTCAATTATATTGGAAAAAAAGGATTTAGTTAATTAGCCAAAATCCTTAAGCATTTTTTTAAGTTCTAAAGAGTGCTGCTCTTCTTCTCCAATCATGCCTCTTGCATACTCCTCAAGATAAATTGATCTATCCTCAACAATAGAAAGGAGATCTTTATACAAATCGACTGCATGCATCTCATGCTCAAGGCTTTCTTCCAATATATCTTTAATGGTATGTCTATTAGTCTCTTTTATCTTTGCAATGTTTTGCGTTGGATGCCCATCTAAGCCAGTAAGAATTTCTCCAGCTTGTTGAGCATGGAGTAAAGATTCATTCGCTTGCTCTTTTAAGAAATCAACTATTGGGATTCTATGAGGCCCACTTACCATCATTGAAGAATGGGTATATCTCACAACACCAGCAAGCTCACATTCCATAACTTCATTGAGAATCTCGCAAACCTTTTTAACATCAATATCTTTCATCTTATCTCCTTTTAAATAAGATGGATTCTACATTAAATTTTTCTTAAATCTCTTATTGCGAAATGAAGTAATAATCATTCTCATTATGAATTAGTTTTTTCAAATAGGTAATGTGAAACGAAATATTCGTCTCCTTTATTCATTGCAAAGAAAACCTCACATGTAAGGAAAAATATTCTCCACCTGTTAAACCAAACAACTGGATCATCATAATGATCTTTGAAAATATCCAATATTTCATTTCTGTTTTTATAGTGATTTTCAAGCCACCCTTTTGAGGTTTTTGAGTAATGAATACCATTAACATCCCATTGTTTTGAAACAATTAAATCTTCTTCAAAATAGCTAAATATATCTTTGCTGGGCATAATACCTCCCAAGAAGAAATATTTTGTCATCCAATCTAAATCATGTCTCACTTCATAAAGATAAGTAATTTCTTTATTACAAAAGATATGGATAAAAAGCTTTCCATTGTCTCTAAGCAAACTACTTAAAGAAGATAATATTGATTTATAGTTTCTTAAGTGCTCGAACATTTCAATAGAAATAATCCGATCAAAATGGTTATCTAAATTAAGATTATTTACATCCATTTTGATTGCCCTAATATTTTTAAGATTTCTTTTTTCTGCCTCTTCATTAATAAAATTAATTTGATCAAACGAATTGCTTACTGAGGTAATATTAGATTTAGGGAATTTCGCCGCAGCATAGAGCGAAAAACTGCCCCATCCACACCCAAGATCCAGTATTTCTTGACCATCTAAAATATTTGCTCTCTCTATATATAAATCTAACATCTTATCTTCAGCTTCATCTAAGGTACTTTGACCATCAAATAATGAGCAAGAATACTTCAGTCTATTACCAAGTACTTTTTTAAAGAATTGTGGAGGTACTTCATAATGTTGATCATTAGCATCAACTGTTTTTTCCGCGACAACTCCATCTGATAACAAGTTAATAACTTTTTCTTTATTCTTTTCATTATCAGATTCTGCAAGCCTTCTATTTGATAAAAAGAGTGCTGCTTTCTTAATTAAAAAGTCTGGAATGAAGCCTCTCTCAGTGAGTTGTAGTAAAAATTTTGTCATTTATTCTCCAATAAATATTGTGAAACTGAAATTCTTTCATTTAAAAATCCACCACGACAATATGCGAGATACATATCCCAAGTATTTTTAAATTTTTTATCAAAACCTAATGCTTCGACTTGATCCCAGCGATCTTGAAAATTAATAAACCAAGTTTCTAAAGTCTTTGCATATGACTCTGGGAAATTTTTTTGCGAGATAGATTTAAGCTCATTATTTTCAGCAAGCTTATGAATAATTTTATTGCTAGCAAGCATGCCTCCAGGAAAAATATATGTTTGGATAAAATCAGGATTCTTTTGATAGCTATCAAAAAACTCGTCTCCAATAGTAATTGTCTGAATGGCAGCTTTACCATTTTCCTCGAGCAAACCCTTTATTTTTGAAAAAAATACCTCCCAATATTCTGATCCAACTGCTTCAAACATTTCAATTGAAACAATGGCATCAAATTTTCCTGATATCTCTCTATAATCAATGAGCTGGATCTCAGGAATCTTTTCCATTTGCCCTACCCTTGTTTTAGCAAACTGAAATTGGCTTGGTGATATTGTGATTCCCTTAACGTCAAAACCCCTTCTCCCAGCATATTCTAAGAATCCTCCCCAGCCACATCCTATTTCAAGTATTCTTGCTCCCTCTTTCAGATTTAGCATATCTAATATTGACTGATATTTATTTTCTTGTGCCTCACTTAAGTTACTTGTTTCTTTATAAAATATGCCAGAAGAATATGTCATAGACTCGTCCAGCCACAAATTATAAAAATCATTTCCTAAATCATAGTGTGCTTCAATATTTTTTTTGCTTCCCTTAAGCGTATTTTTATTAAAAAAATGATTAATTTTTGCGAAAATCTTTAGTGAAAGCATTCCGTTTGAAATCTTTGAAAAAGCCCCTAAATTCTTTGGAAGATAGTCCATTAATTCAATTAGATCTTCTGTTTGCCAGTAATTGTTAATATAGCCTTCCGTAAGTCCCAATGCTCCGCGTCTAAATATAATCCAAATCCCAAGCCAGGAATTAAAAGTAATTTCTAAAGAAGATTGATGATTTCCTAGTTTAATTTTTTTTCCATTTGGAAGAGTAATTAAAATGTTCTTATCTTGAAGTTCGCCAATATTCTTGTTCAAGAAGTTTTGAATAAGTTTAGTCAGCATATCCGCTATCTCCGTGAGGAAAGATTTTAAATTTTTTCATCCAAAGAAAGAATGCTTGAATATGGATCCTAACAAGAACAAGAAGAGAGCTTAAGGCTAAACCGAAATAGAATATTAACTTCTTTATTCCTGTCATTTTGATAATTGCACCTCGTATATTTGTAACTATCTCTGCTTTTTTTTCTTTGTTAAACTGATTTATCCTTATTTTAAATGGGTTTCTAGATAAATTAAATTTATAGAAACCAGATTTCTCTGCAAAAGGAGAAACATACATATTCTTCTCAACTTCAAGCCAAATATTTTCAGAGATAGCTTCCCCATTATTTTCAACAATATAAATTTGGTCTTCATAAAATGTATTTTTAACTTCAGCTATAAAAAATATGCAACCTTCTTTGATTTCTAAAAACCAAAAACATACTGGGTTAAAAGATTTGATAAATCCAATATTGGGTGTTCTGAGAAGATTCACTTTACATAGATTAGCTTTAATATTTTTATCTTTAATAAAGGACTTCATTGAGTCAATTACTTTGCCCGACATGTCAGAATAATTGTCTGCAAAACTTAAAATCTTAGAGTTAATGCTTTTAAACTTTTCTAAATTGAAATCAAATACATCCTCAACGAAAGCTGATTTATATTTATATTCAAACTGATGCTTTTTGTTGCCTACTCTTCTATGAGATACAGCCCCATTAAATAAATTTAGTTTTGCTCTATCCATTGATAATCTTTATAACTTCTGATGAAGATTTAATACCATCTTCATGAAATCCATAACCAAGATGAGCACCTGTAAAATATGTTTTCCTATTTCCCTGAATTGATCGTATTAATTTTTGTCCCTTAATTGTTTGTTCACTATAAAGAGGATGTTCATATTTAATTCTCTTAAACACTTTTTCTTCATCAACATCAGGATAATTTCCAAGTGTTACAAAAATGCCTGTCTCAACATCTAATTTCTGTAAATTATTCATCCAATAAGAAACATAGTCATATTTGTTGTTCTTAAAAGAGTTCCAGGAAGACCAAAGAGATTTTTCATTTGGCATCAGGTTTTGATCATGATGAAGCAAAGCATTGTTAGTTGTATACTCGAACATAGATAATATTTCTTGTTCCTCAGAGGACATATCATCAACTATTGCTCCAACCTGATTAGCATGACAGGCAAAAATAATTACATCATATTGATTTTCTATATCATTATTTAGAACAAATACTTTTTCTTTTTCTCTTTTTATCGATATGTTTGCATTTTTAAAAACATTATTTATTTTTGAGTGGTTAATTAGTTTTTCTATATAGGTATTACTTCCACCCAAGACTGAAAACCACTGAGGCCTTTTAATTAGATCTAACAATCCATGATTATTAAAAAATCTAGAAAATGATTTCATTGGGAATCTACTAATTGATTCCTGGGATGAAGACCAAATTGATGCAGACATGGGATATACATAATTTTTCTTAAAGAATTCTGAGAATCTTTTTTCTCTTAACCAATCTTCTATTGATCCATTTGAATCTACATTTGATGCAATATTATTAAATCTAACCATTTCAAGAAAAATCCTTATTTTTTTTAAGCTATTAAAGAATCTAAATTTTTTAAATTCTTCTGAGCACCATGAAATATTTTCTGTATCGACACTAAAAGACATGGAGGTTGGATGAAGTTCAATTTCTAATTCAAGGAACAGTTTTGTTAATAAAGGATAATTTCTATCATTCATTACTATAAAGCCTGAGTCGACTCTTATTTTTTTTTCCAGCTCAAGAGTATGCGTATGAGTGTGCCCACCCAACCTAGAGTCTTTTTCAAACAAATCTACTTCGTGCTGATCAGAGAGATAATAAGCTGCAGAGAGACCAGATATTCCTGATCCAATAATCGCTATTTTCAGAATTTACCCCTTGTGAACCTCATTCTTATCGTATAAATCCTAATTAAAGCTACAAAGGTAATTACGCATTGAGTAAAAATTGAAATTGATAATGGATCAGACCAATGCCACCTATCTATTGTTATCCAAAGTAAAAAAGTTTGAAGTGGGAAATTAATACATAGCCCTATAAACACAATGATAATACTTTCACGAAATGCAGTTTTTTCTGTTTGATTCATAACTATCCTCTAAATTTGAAAAGGCTTATGAAATTTTTACAGCTGTTCCGTAGGCCATGACCTCTGAGGCACCTTGAACAATTTGAGATGTTTGGAACCTGAAATTGATAATTCCATTCGCTCCTTTTTCTTTAGCTTCTTGGATCATTCTTTCATATGCCTGATCTCTAGCTCTTTCTAAAAGCCTTGAGTAACTAACAACCTCACCACCAACAAGATTTTTCAGAGTAGCGAAGAAATCGCTTCCAACATTTCTTGCTCTCACTGTGCTTCCAACAACTATGCCTAAGTATTCTTCAATATTTTTGTTCTCGATTGAATTACTGGAAACAACTAAAAAATTATCACTGTCCATTAATAAAGGATATTATAAAAAGTAATATTTTTCTATATGGTTTTTAGATTTCAGAGTGAGCAATTTGAGCTGATAATACAAAAATATCCATTGCGACATCAAGCTCATCAATGTCAATATAGGTTGGAGCTATCCTCAAGACTGAATCATTTGGATCATTGCCGTAAGGATAAGTTGAGCCAGCAGGTGTTAGCATTAGTCCAGCCTCTGCACACAGTGCAACAATTCTTTTGGCAATTGGTTTTTTTGAGTAGAAGGTTACGAAATACCCACCAGTTGGATTTGTGTATTCACCTACTTCGCTGGGTAGATTTGAAAGTTTTTTATTAACAAGTTCAAACTTTGGCTTAACAAAACTGGCATGCTTCTTCATATGTTCAAGAACATTCGATTTATTTTTAAAGAAATTAACATGTCTTCTTTGATTAATTTTATCTGGACAAATTACCATCATGTTCCTTACTCTTTCAATTAATTTAAAATTCTTTTCGCCAGTTGTTAAAAAAGCCATGCCGCCTCCGCCAAAAGTAACTTTTGAGAAAGAAGTAAATACAGCTACATTGTCTAAAGCACCCAAACCATCTGCTAAGAGAGGGATTGGTGTCTGAACTCGCGTTTCATCGAAATCATGAATTAAATAAGCATGATCAAATAAGTTAATAAAGCTAGAGTTATATTCTTTGGTAATCTTTAAAAGGTTTGTGATGTTTTCGTCAGAAAATACTTCGCCAGAAGGGTTGGAATGCCTTGGAACACAGATTAATCCCTTTATATTTGGATATTTGGAAAGTTTCTTATTTAGATCATCAAGATCGATACCAGATGAGCAGAGATTTACAGTATGCATTTTTAGACCAAGGCCTTCTAGAGTTGCAAAATGCCTATCAAACCCAGGCACGGCACACAGAAATGCTGACTCTTTATCATTTTTCCATGGATCATCATCTAGCCCAAAGAGAAATCTTCCTAAAAGAAGTTGAGTCATTAGAAGATAGCTTGATTGTTCTCCAGCGATTGTTAAATCTATTTTGCTATCAAGAATGTCTGCACCAAGTTTTCTAGCCTCTATAATTCCAATTGGCTCTCCATAATTCCTTAAGTCAACACCATTTTCTCCAATGGGATCGACAGCCTGAGTCATTAAGTTATTTGATAAGTCTAGTTGGTCGGAATGTGGTTTTCCTCTAGTAAGATCAATTGATAAGTTTTTTTGCTTTAGTACTTTAAAAGTTTCAAGTAATTTTTCCATCACATTATGAGTGTTATCAATTTAATGAAATAATAATGCATATGAATGAAAATATAAATTTAATTTTCTTAGAGCTTCTGTTAGCGATCCCTTTAGTTGGAATTGTGCTTTGGTTTGTTTATAGGATGAGCAAAAATCATAACTCAAATATTGAGGAAATAATTTCCAAGGTAGTTCAGGAAAAGAATGAAAGCTCTTCAAAGCATAATTTAGAGAAAATCGATTTAACGCTTAAGCCCTTTAAAGAACAACTACGAAATCTAAATGAAGAAATTGTTGGCTTAAAAGAAGAACAGGCTGCATCAAAAGAAAGTTTTAAAGATCACGTATCAAAAATAATTGAGCAAACTGATAATATCGGCAAAGAAGCAAGAGACTTAGCTTTAGCTTTGAGTGGAAATGTCCAAACTCAAGGTGCCTGGGGAGAACAAGTTTTAGAAAAAACACTTGAGGAATCTGGATTAAGAAAAGATAAAGACTATGTGCTCCAAAAAAAATTTACTGCTAGCGATGGATCTACTGTTCAACCGGATGCTGTTGTCTTTATGCCAGATAATAGAAGTATCATTATCGACTCAAAAGCCTCTCTTACATCATACTTAAGGTATGTTGATACTGAGGATGAGTCTGAAAAAGAAAAACATCTAAAAGAACATCTAAGCTCCCTAAAGACTCATATAAAACAACTTTCATCTAAGTCTTATAAAAGTATTGAAGAGCTTGGGTCAGCTGACTATATTTTAATGTTTATACCAATTGAATCAGCTTTGTCTCTTGCGCTTATGAATGATTGGGACCTTCAGAAAACCGCCATGCAAAGTAAAATGGGATTTGTAACACCAACTAACTTGATAGCAATCCTTAGAGTCGCTGAAAGTTTATGGAGACAAGATAGATTGAGTAAAGATGCCGAAAAAATTGCTCTAAGAGCTGGCCTAATGATTGATAAGCTTGTTGGCCTTAAAACAGACTTTGAAAAGGTAAAAAGTAGCTTCAATGCAACTCAAGATGCGATAAATGAAGCAGAAAAGAAGTTAAGCACCGGTAAGGGAAATCTAACAAATCAAGCAAAAGAGTTACAAGAAATGGGAGCCAGATCAAAAAAAGTTCTAGCAGACTCAGATAACAAATAAATATAGTGCAGCATCTAAGATTATTAAAAATTCTGTCATATCCTTGGCTGATATTTATATCAATAATATTTTTTACCTTTATTTTTTTAGGCTTCACTCAGCCACTCAATGAATATGTAACAACATCTTTGATAATTAAGATGACGTCTAACACCTTATTTTTATGCATGCTGGTTGCAATATTCACTTCTCTGATAGCTGTTCCTTGCTCAATCTTTGTGACAATGTTCGATTTTTATGGGAGAAAGTTTTTTTCATGGGCTTTATGTTTGTCCCTAGCATTTCCTATCTATGTGTATGCTTTTATTTTTGTTGGGGCTGCTGAAGAAATCAGCTTCATTTCTAGCTCTATTAGAGAAAATATCGTGTTGTCTGCTTTAATAATGTCTCTCGGTTTATATCCTTATACGTTCCTTCTATGTAAGGCGCAGTTAAGAAAAACTGGAGTATCTATATTCAAAGCATCAAAGTCTCTAGGAAAAAATAACTTCCAAACAATTTATCTTATTCTTCTCCCGTCTCTGAAGCCTGCGATAATAGCTGGAACAGTTCTATGCATCTTTGAAACTATCTCTGATTTTGGAGGCGTTGCAACACTTGGTATTAATACTCTAACTGTTGGCATCTTTAATATTTGGTTTGGTTATCAAGACTTAATATCTGGAGCAAAAATATCTCTTATGCTTTTCTTATTAGCAATGATTATTTTGTATATCAGTAAACTAAGCTCTGAAAGTAGGAAGTCATCAGGTGCTGGGAAAGCAAATCATAGTTTAATTAAGCCTAGTAAAATATTTAATTTCTCAATTGCCCTATTTTGTTCATTTGTTTTTGTAATAACCTTCATCTTTCCATTTATACAACTTATAGTTTGGTCTTCAGAAAATATCAAAAATAATATTCCATTAGAGCTAATTTTTAATTCTTTCTTCATAGGTTTTATAGTTGCATTAGCTGCTTCAGTTATTGCAATAATTCTTTCACTGGGGAGCTTCAAAAGCTCAAATAAAATTATTTTTAATCTATCGACAATAGGTTATGCAATCCCAGGCTCTGTTCTTGCAGTTTCTCTATTATTAGTCTTTAGCTTTTACTTTGATTTATCAGTAACAGTATTCGGCATATGGGGATTATTTTTATGTTTAGTAATAAGATTTATAACTCCTTTAATACGTTATTTGGATGCTGCCCTTTCGAGTATGGCCGAAGAGACCCTTTCTGCAACAAGGATCTATTCGAAAAGCTTATTGAAAACTTTTAGGAATATATATTTTCCAGCTTTATATCCATCTCTGTTGTTAGGCTTTTTAGTTGTTTTTATAGAAGTGATTAAAGAGCAGCCTGCAACACTATTGTTGAGGCCGGTAGGTTTCGATACCTTGTCATCAAAGATTTATAATTTTACCTCAGAGGGTCAATGGGAATTAGCTGCAACTCCCAGCATAGCCATGATTCTTTTAAGTTTAATTCTTGTATTGATATTAAATAATAGAGTTGATAATGAATAGAACCTTTCTATATGAATCTCATCTGGGCTTGGGATCAAAATTTGTTAATTTCTCAGGATGGGAAATGCCCATACATTATGGCTCTCAGATTAATGAACATAATTCTGTAAGAAATAGTGCTGGTATTTTTGATGTTTCTCATATGAATATCTTTGATTTCTATGGTGTGGGAGCGAAAGAATTTATGAGACATGTGTTAGCAAATGATGTGAATAAAATTGACGATGGTTCTGCACTTTATAGTGTAATAACGAATAATGAAGGCGGGATAATAGATGATCTAATCGTTTATAAATTTAACAATGAAAAATTCAGAGTCGTATCAAACTGTTCTACTTTTGATGATGTAAATAACTTCTTTGAATCAAATATTATCAAATTTGATTGTGAGTTCCATCATAAACCAAGTTTAGGCATTCTAGCTATCCAAGGACCAGAATCTGAGATTGCTCTTAAAAATATCCTTAAACTAGAGCTTTCAAACTATAAAAGTTTTTCATTTACTGAAAGGAATAAACTTTTCGTTTCAAGGACTGGTTATACAGGGGAAGATGGTTTTGAGGTTATTGGTGAGCCTGAAGAATTACAAAACATTTGGGATTTATGTATTTCTAGGAGCATTCCTCCAATTGGTTTGGGTGCAAGAGATACTTTGAGAGTTGAAGCTGGGATGAATCTCAATGGCACAGACATGACCATAAAGAATAATCCCTTTGAGTCTAATTTAGGTTGGGTTGTAGATTTTAGTGATATCGAAAGAGATTTTATAGCTAAAGAAAAGCTTCTTGAAATTAAAAATACCAACAAGATTAAGCTTGTTGGTGTTTTACTTAATGAAAAAGGAATTCTGAGAAGTGGTCAAAAGATTATCAAAGATGATTTTGAGGGAGAAGTTACAAGTGGTACTTTTTCGCCGTATATGAAGAAAAGCATTGGCTTAGCTAGGATACCGATGGATATCAGTGAAAATGCAAATGTGCTGATAAGGAATAAGCTTTTAAATGTAAAAATATTATCGCTACCTTTTATAAGAAAAGGTAAAATTATGATATGAATGAAACTCCAAGTGATCTTAAATTTCTGGATTCGCATGAATGGGTAAAAGTGGATGATAATACTGTTATAGTTGGTATCAGTGATCATGCTCAGAATGAGCTTGGAGAGGTTGTCTTTGTTGAATTACCAGCAATTGGAGATGAGTTCGTCTCAGGCGATGAAGCAGCTGTAGTAGAATCTGTAAAAGCTGCATCTGAAGTGTATACTCCCTTGTCTGGTGAAGTTATTGAAGTAAATGAAGCTCTTGAAGAAAGCCCTGAGCTTGTAAATACCTCTCCTTATGAGGATGGTTGGTTCTTCAAATTAAGAGTTAGTGATGAAAATCTTGGAAGCGTAGATAGTCTTATGACTGCTGAAGAATATTCATCCATGCTTGATGGTAATAGTTAATTAAATCATAAATGAGTCAAATTAAATCTTTCGTTGATAGGCATATTGGTATTGGTGCTGATGACCAAAAAGATATGCTAAATTTCCTTGGTTACAAGGATATGCATGCATTTATTGAGGATGTTGTACCTAAAAGTATATTAGAAGATGATTATTTAGATCTTGGTGGGGGATTATCAGAGATGGCGGCTCTGAAAAAGCTTGATAAAATTGCTAAACAAAATTCAGTCTTTAGATCTTATATTGGGCAGGGTTACTATGGAACGGTTACTCCTAAGGTCATTAAAAGAAATGTATTTGAAAATCCTGGATGGTATACCTCATATACTCCTTATCAAGCTGAGATTTCTCAAGGAAGATTAGAGGCGCTAATAAATTACCAAACAACTATCTGTGAGTTAACCTCAATGGAAATAGCTAATGCATCTCTTCTTGATGAAGCTACAGCCGCAGCTGAAGCTATGATGCTAGCAAAAAGAGTATCGAAAAATAAATCTAATTATTTCTTTGTCGATAAAAACTGTTTCAGGCAGACTATCTCCGTTCTTAAAACGAGGGCTAAGCCATTTGGTATTAAGCTTGAGATCGGAGATCCTCAAGATTTTAATGAAAAAGATTTTTTTGGAATTTTAATTCAATATCCAAACAAATTTGGAGAAATTAAAGATTTTTCAAGGCTTTCAGATTACTGTAAAAAAAATAAGTCCTTGCTAGTTTGTGCCACCGACCTTCTTGCCCTGACTCTTTTGAAACCTCCAGGAGAAATTGGTGCTGATATTGTTATAGGATCATCTCAAAGGTTTGGAGTCCCAATGGGATTTGGAGGTCCGCATGCTGCATTTATGGCTACACATGAGAGTTTCCAAAGATCGATGCCTGGAAGAATTATTGGAGCATCTAAAGATGCTAGCGGGAATCTATCCTATAGGCTTGCACTTCAAACAAGAGAACAGCACATAAGGCGAGAAAAAGCCACTAGCAATATTTGCACTTCTCAAGCGCTACTAGCTGTGATGGCTGGTTTTTTTGCAATTTATCATGGTCCAAATGGGTTGATAGGAATTGCAAATGATGTCCACAAAAAAACTCGTCAACTTTTTAATGCTCTTAAGGCAGGTGATCACGAAATTCTTAATAATAACTTTTTTGATACTCTTTCAATTCGCTTAAAAGGAGATATTCCGGAAATAAAAACTCGTCTACTCGATGCAAAAATAAATATTAATTGGTTTGATAACAATTTGGTTAGTATTTCAATAGATGAGGCCACAACCTCAGATGACATTATTGATCTAGTCTTTGCGCTCTCAGGTAAGTCTATATTAAATGATTCCGAAGATGGTGGAGCTAGTCTTAATAAAGAAATAGTTAGATCCTCTGATTTTATGAAACAAGAGCGTTTTAATAAATATCATTCTGAAACAGAGATGATGAGATACATTAAAAGACTATCTGATAAGGATATCGCACTCGATAGATCAATGATCCCACTTGGCTCTTGCACAATGAAATTAAACTCAGCTTCGGAAATGGCACCAGTAAGCTGGCCAGAATTTGCAAATATGCATCCATATTGTCCGATAGATCAAACAGAAGGTTATCAAATTCTTATTAAAGACTTAAGAGAAATGTTGTCGGGTATTACGGGATATTATGATATTTCACTTCAACCGAATGCTGGTTCTCAAGGAGAGTATGCAGGTCTCCTAGCAATTGATGCATACCATAAAAATAATGGTGATGATAATAGGTCAATCTGCCTTATTCCAAGATCAGCACATGGTACTAATCCTGCCTCAGCAATGATGGTTGGAATGAAAGTTGTCCCTGTTGAGTGTGATTCGGAAGGGAATATTGATCTTAAGGACTTAAAAGAAAAGGCATCTCTTCACAAAAGCAATTTATCAGCAATTATGATCACATACCCTTCCACTCATGGTGTCTTTGAAAGTAATGTTAAAGAAGTTTGTAAAATTGTTCATGACCATGGAGGGTTAGTTTATATTGATGGAGCTAACTTGAATGCTCTTGTTGGAATTGCAAAGCCTGGAGAGTTTGGTGGTGATGTTTCTCATCTCAACTTGCATAAAACATTTTGCATTCCTCATGGCGGAGGTGGGCCTGGAGTCGGCCCGATAGGAGTTGTTGAAAAACTTAAAGATTTTATGCCTTCGCATCATGAAAATATTCAAAATGTGGGTCCTGTATCCTCAACAGATTTTGGAAGTGCCAGCATTCTTCCAATTAGTTGGATGTATATTGCAATGATGGGATCAAAGGGTTTAAAGCAAGCCACGATGACTGCCATTTTAAGCGCAAATTATGTTGCAAAGCGCCTAAGCGATTACTACCAAATACTTTATAGAGGTGAGAACAACTTAATTGCTCACGAATGCATAATAGATGCAAGACCCTTTAAAGAGTCCTCAAATATTGATGTTGATGATATAGCCAAGAGGCTTATGGATTATGGTTTTCATGCTCCTACTATGTCCTGGCCAGTTGCAGGCACTCTTATGATTGAGCCTACTGAAAGTGAATCAAGAGAAGAATTAGATATATTCTGTGATGCTATGATTTCTATTAGGAAAGAAATAGAGGAAATTGAAAAGGGTAATGAGGATTCTGAAAGTAATGTTCTAAAAAATTCACCTCATACTGTAGAAGAACTTAGCAGTGATAATTGGAAACATAATTATTCTAGAGAAAAAGCTGCATATCCACTGGATTACTTAAAAGCAAGAAAGTATTGGCCGCCTGTAAAGAGGATAGACAACGTTTATGGTGATAAAAACCTATTTTGTACCTGTCCAGATATGGACGAGTTTTAGATAGGTAAATCTATAATTTCCCAGCCAAGGTCCTTAGACACTCTAAGCAACTCACTATCTGGGTTAACCGCCACTGGTTTTTCTACTTTCTGCAAGAGAGGCATATCTAAGATTGAGTCAGAGTAAAAGGTTGTATCATTAAAATCTGAGAACCCGTTATTCTTCATCCATGCCTGCACATTTTTTAACTTTCCCTCTCCTAGCGAGGGAGGATCTTCTATTCTTCCGGTATAAATATTGTTTTCTTTTTCACATGTTGTGCATACAACATTTTTAAATTCTAATCTTTTGGCAATTGGGCCAGCAATTATTGAAGTTGTTCCTGAAGCAAGAAGTAGCTCTTCATTTTTTTCGTAATGCTTATGAATTAACCTTAAGGCATAAATATTAATAGAGGGTTCAATAATCTCCTTCATAAAATCTGATCTAATGTCAGAAATATAGTCATCACTATTATCTTTAAGGTATTGAATAGTAAATTCATAATAGTCTTTATAGTTAACATTACCTTCTCTAAACTTCTTCTGAAATTCAGCATTTTGTTCAAAATATTCTTCTCTTTTTATAAATCCTTTATTTATAAGATAATCCAGCCAGGAATGATCCGAGTTGCATTTAAGAATGGTATGATCTAAATCAAAAATTGCTAATTTTTTATTAACAGTCATGGATATTAAAGAAAAAGGTTATCGTTTAAATGTTGGTATTATTGTAGCCAATTCAGATGGGAAATTGTTGTACTGTAAAAGAAAAAATTCCACCAACTGGCAATTTCCTCAAGGCGGTATAGATAAAAATGAGGACATATTTGATGCTGCGCTAAGAGAATTATTTGAAGAAGTTGGTATTGAAAAAAATAAAGTAAAGTTAATTAAAGAGTCTGATAATTGGTATAAGTATGATCTTCCTAAAAAATATAAAAGAAATAGTTTTCTATGGGAAAGTTTTAAAGGCCAAAAGCAAAAATGGTTTTTGTTTAAGTTGATTGAAGAAACTAAGATTGATTTAAATAATGAGAATAACCCTGAATTTGATGAATTCAATTGGGTTGATTATTGGAAGCCTCTTGATGAAATAGTAGATTTCAAAAGGGAAATTTATGAAAAAGTCCTAACTGAACTTGAGCCAGCATATAAGTCGGAGTTTAGCAAATAATGGAAATACTTATCTATATTATTCTTGGTTTATTTGTAGGTGTCCTTGCTGGAGTATTTGGAATTGGTGGTGGTGTAATTATTGTTCCAGCATTGCTATTTGTTCTTACTTATCTTGGATATGAGTCTGATCTACTAATACATATTTGTGTTGCAACATCACTTGGAACTATATTCTTTACTGCATTTGCATCTGCATTTGCTCACAATAAAAAAGGTAGTGTTGATTGGAGTTTTTGGCGCAAACTTTCCATTGGTATTGCTCTTGGTTCTTATTTAGGCTCAGTATTATCAATATCTATAGAAGCCTCAACTTTAAAAGTAATTATAGGCATCTCATACCTTCTTATTGCTCTTCAAATACTTATTAATGTTAATATGCCAGCAAGAAATCTTAAGCCTTCCTTTGGCACTATCCTGTATGGCACAGGTACTGGAGCTGCATCATCAATACTAGGAATTGGCGGTGGGAGTTTCACTGTTCCATATTTAAATTATGCTGGTTTAAAAATGGTTAATAGTATAGGAACAGCATCGGCTTGCGGAGTAATAATTTCTTTGTTTGCATCTCTTGGTTTTATTTTAAGTGGACTTGGGGAAGATCAAGCATTGGAGAAATCTATTGGTTTAATTTACTGGCCTGCTTTACTAGGGATTTCTTTGGGTAGTCTATTTAGTGCTCAAGCTGGTGTTTATCTGGCTCACAAGATAAGTGAGAAATTATTAAAAGTTCTTTTTAGTATTTTTATTCTCTCAGTAAGCTACTATATGCTTTTTATATGATTATTGAATTATCAGACTTCTTCAACAACCCAAGCCTGGTCTCTGTTGGGAGTATATCTATTCAGTACTATGCAATTACATGGATTCTTTCAGCAATATTTATTTATCTTCATCTTGCAAATAACTCGATCACAAAAGAAATTGGTATTTCTAAAGAAAAGGCAAATGATCTCGTCTTTTTATATGGATTAATATTTGGAGCAATGATTGGTGGAAGAATTGGCTATATGCTTTTTTATGGATTTGATCAGCTTATAAATAATCCTCTCAAGCTATTCTACATTTGGGAGGGTGGTCTTTCCTTCCACGGAGGGCTACTTGGTGTAATCATCTCGATGTTTATTTTTTCAAAACAAAATAGGATTAACTTTATAAGACTTCTAGACTCTGCGGCTCTAAGTATGCCTATAGGTCTATGCTTAGTTAGGATTGGTAACTTTTTAAATGGTGAACTTTATGGAAGAGCTACAGATGGAAGTTGGGGGTTCATTTTCCCAACTGATCCATTTGGCCTTACAAGACATCCTTCACAACTCTATGAATCTTTTGGTGAAGGCCCTTTGCTATTTATCCTATTAATGATTGTAAATAAATACACAAAAAAAAGAGGGTTAGTTGCTGGATCTTTTCTGTTTTTTTATGGAAGTATAAGATTTTTTATAGAGAATTTTAGGCAGCCAGACTCACATCTAGGTTTTGTTTTTTCTGATTTTCTTACAATGGGTCAACTTTTATGTATTCCTATGATCCTTATTGGTTTAATATTCATAGTTACTTTTAAAAATAAAAATGAAATCATATCTTAATCTGCTGTCTTACATTTTAGAAAATGGAGAAAAGCGTGAAGACAGAACCAATGTCGGAACTATTTCTTCATTTGGGCATCAACTTAAATTTGATTTAAGGGATGGATTCCCTGCAGTGACCACAAAAAAACTCGCATGGAAGGGTGTCGTGTCTGAGCTTATTTGGTTTCTAGAGGGTTCTGACGATGAAAGAAGACTAGCGGAGATAAGATATAACAAAAACAGAGATGAATTAACCGATATAGATAAATACCCTACTATTTGGACAGATAATGCAGATAATCAAGGAAAAAATTTAGGATATGAAAATTCATCATTGGTAAAAAAGCTTGGTCCGGTATATGGAGTTCAATGGAGAAAGTGGGGTGATAAAGACCAAATTCAAGAACTCTTAGACTCCCTTAAAAATAACCCGACCAGCAGAAGACATATTCTAAGTGCTTGGAATGTGGCGATGATAGATAAAATGGCTCTTCCTCCATGCCATCTATTAGCGCAATTCTATGTCTCTAGCGACCAAAGTTTAGATTGCCACATGTATCAAAGAAGTGCTGATATGTTCCTTGGAGTACCATTTAATATTGCTAGCTATTCTTTACTTATGCATGTTCTTGGAAAGATATTGGGCCTTAAACCGAGATACTTCATTCATTCCTTTGGTGACGCTCACATTTATCTAAACTCGGTTGATCAAGTAAAAGAGCAAATAAAAAGAGACCCAAGACCACTCCCTAAACTAACATTCCCAGAAATAAATAGTTTAGAGGATTTAAAAAGTTTAAACCTTGATGATTTTATTCTTGATGGATATGATCCCCATCCTGCTATTAAAGCAAAAATGGCTATCTAGGTATTACCCTTGATTTTGAATATAGTCTCTTCTTAACGCTAGATTTTTGACTCGAATTTCCTCGTTTTCAGTATATTTAATCCAACTATTTGCTGTCTTTTTAATCTTCTTATCATCGTCACGAGCAGCAATCCTAAATTCTTTTTTGGCTTGATCAAAATTTTGAAGCTCAAAGTGTGCTTGTCCTAAAGTTAATCTTGCTTGTGACGCATTTTTTACTTTCCCCTTTTTAAGACCTTGCTCAATAGCATTAACAGCTTCTTCTAATTTATCTTCCGAAAGATAAAGACTCCCCAAGATTATAAATGTTTGTCCATCCTTAGCTATTTTTGCAGCTTTCTCCATTATAGGTATTGCAAGCTCTATTTCCTGAGCCATTCTCCATGCATCTGCTAGTAGTTTCAGATTTTTTTCATTATCTTTTACGACAGGAACAATTTTCTCTTCTTTTGTTTTCTCATCAATGACTGGTACTTTTTTAACTCTTCCAGCTTCTAAAACTTTTGCAGCCCAATATGGATTATTATTTAAAAGAAGTAGTTGGGTTAAAGCGAGGTACTCCGATTCTTTATCGAGTAAATCTTTTTGGTAAGCTGCATTAAGAGTAATCATGTAATCCAGCTCTCTATTAAGTTGTCCATAAATTCCGCCAAGTTGAATAAAGTACATCTTTTTAGGATATAAATTTACCAAAATCTCATATATATCTAACTGCTTATACAGAGATTCTTCTTTTCCAATCCTGGATTGAAGTTCGCTGTAACATGCTGCCATTAAAACATACCAATTTTCTTTTGGTTTGTACTCTTCAATCTCAGCAGTCTTGACGGCACTTAACATACTTTCAAGAGCTTTTTCATAATAATCCAGCTTTTCACTTTCAGATTTCTTATCTGATCCAAGTTGAAAATACGCTTGGCCTAAAAGAGACCAACCTTGAGCAGTGATGACTTCTACTTCTTGCATCCACTGAAGAAGAACTTTTACACCCTCTTCGTAATCTTCATTAACAAAGTTAAGTTGAGCAAGTGTATACAAAGAGGCAACTCTTAATGGGATTGTTGATTCTGGTTCAGCTAATAGGTTTCTATATGCCCTCATTGCATCAGAGAATCTTTCTTCTGAAAAATAAACGTATCCCCAGTAATTCCACATAACAGATCTGTCATAGCTTCTTAGGCTATCCTTTTTATCTAATAGCTCATTGAGGATCTCTTTTACAGTTTCGAAATCAGGATCTTCTTTACCTTCTTCATCAACTCTTTCAAGAGCCTCTACTACTTTAACAATCTTTTTTGCAGTTGATGTTTGAAGTGCTCTAGCTTTTTTATATGTTACTTTCTGATCTTGTGCTCCCAGATCAAAGGGCACCGTAACTAAACTAAAAACAAATAATAGAGATAAAATTCTTAAAAACATATTTATGAGTCTTCCATTATAAATGTAAATTTGTGTTGAACTCCCTCAACCCTAACAGCCTTACCATCTACTATTTTTGGTTTATATTTTAACTTAAGTGCTGCTCTGGAAGATGCCGAATTAAAAATTGAACATGGTCTCAATTGTGCCTCGGGATCATTTGGATTTTTCGATGTGCAATAACCCTCAACAGGAACTACATCTTCAATTGTTCCTGACTCAGTTATTGTAAAAGCAACTATCGCAAATCCCATAGTGCCTCGCTCTTGAGCTCTTCTTGGGTATTGTGGTTGAATTTTGAAAAGAGGTATATACTCTCCGTCTCTAAAAAAGCTTCCACCTGCTGTAAATTTTGCCTTGGGCTTTGGAATATTAACGTCAATTCCAGTAGTTGGTTGAAGATCTACTTCTGGTTGTGCGATATCTTCAGGTTGCTCCTCAGGTTCCTCGGGTTTATCTACATCATCCATAAAAGTATCTATTTCTCTTTCAGGCATTACGATATCTGCCAACTTAACAGATTTATCTTCCTTTAATCCACTGTCTCCAAGTGAAATGAGAGCAACCATTAAAACGAATAGAAATAAAGTTGTTGTTACTGATAGAACTAAAACAGCAAAGTATTTATTAATTTCAAATAGCTTAATGTAGGCAACTTTAATTGGAATGAAAATATTAGATAATAATCCACTCATAAAAAACCTACTTTGGTTCGGAAGCAAGAGATATTGCTGTAACACCGGCTTCCCTTGCACCATCCATAACTTTTATTATGGTATCAGCAACTGCTTTTTCGTCCGCCTGAATTACTACGGAGCCCTGAGGATTATCAGCCAAAAGCTTTACAACATTAGCTTTAACTTGTCTTACATCAATCCTTCTTCCATCCATCCAGACTTCTCCGGTTGGGCCAACCGCAATAAGAATAGCTGCATTTTCTTGAGTTTCAGCTGTGTCTGAATCAGGCCTATTTATTTCTAAACCAGGCTCTTTAATAAAGTTTGCAGTAACAATAAAAAATATCAGCATTATAAAAACCACATCCAACATTGGGGTGATATTAATTTCGCTTTCTTCCTCTTGAACTGCTGTAGATATTGCGTTTCTTCTCACTTTAACCTCTCCTAAACTCTTTTAATTCTTTCTTCAAGAATTCCATTATGTCTCTCGCTCACACTTGATATATAAATCATTGCAAAAATTCCCGATAGAGATACGACCATACCTGCCATAGTTGGAAGAGTTGCCTTAGAAACTCCACCAGCCATTGCTCTCGCATCACCACCCCCACTGAAGGCCATTACCTGGAAAACCTCAATCATTCCGGTCACTGTTCCCAACAAACCAAATAATGGAGCAAGCGCAATGCAGGTTTTTATAAGTGTCGTATTCCTGTTTATAGAAGATTTTGCTTCTGCTAAAAACTTTTCTCTAATTTGTAATGCGTGCCATGAAGTTTTATCAGTTCTTGAATCCCATTTGGAAACAAGAGAATCTAAAAATACATTATGCCCATGTGAAAGATAATATATTCTCTCGAATATTAAAGCCCACATTAGAAGTACCAACAATGCTATTAACCAAAGCACGCTTCCACCGGCTTCCATGAAGTCTCTGATGGAAATGAAAGTTTCAGTTATAGCGTAAATCATTATTTACTTTCTGCTCTTTCAGCTAAGATTCCAGTACTTTGCTCCTCAAGAACACCTACAATCTCACGCGCAGATGAGTTTGCAAATGAATGAAGTAAAGTTGTTGGAATAGCAACAAGTAATCCAAGAACTGTGGTGACAAGGGCCTGCGATATTCCGCCAGCCATTAGTTTTGGATCGCCCGTTCCGTAAAGAGTAATTTGTTGGAAAGTAACAATCATACCTGTAACTGTTCCAAGGAGTCCTGCTAGTGGAGCGACAACAGAAATAATCTTTACGACACCAATATATCTTTCGATATCAGGCCTTTCAGCCATGATAGCCTCTGCGAGCTTTAACTCTAGTGTGTCTATATCTTTTGAGAAATGTTCTTCCCCGACTTTTAAGACTCTTCCAAGTGGATTGTTAGAGTTAAGAGCTTTAGATTTTGATTGTTTCCTTACTGCTCTACCAGTTACATATAAAACATATAATTTATATAAAGCTAAAAGAGTCCCTAAAAGACCAACGAAAACAATCGCGTAACCGATCTCTCTTCCTTGAGCCAATCTTTCAGTTAAGCTTGGTGTTTGAATTAAATTTGCAAGAAGACTTCCTCCTGTAGGCCCAGTGGGATCGATACCAAAAGTTACTTGCTCGCTCGCTGCTGCTGAAGCAATATTTTTAGCTGTTCTTGTATACCTTCCTTCAGGCTGCCTTGGCAAAAATGCGTATTGTCCTTTAGAAGCTGCAAATTCTAAATATTTTCCATCGCAAACAGCATTAAAAAGTCCTACTCGGACAACATCACAATCAGAAGTTTCACCATCTACATCTATCACACTTGCCTGAAAAGATGCAATTTCTCCACCCGCAATCATTTCTCTTTGAAGCTCATACCAAAGACCTTCAATTTCTCTAATTGTTGGCAGCTCTGTTGTCTCCGACATTTTGGCTGTCAGGTCATTTAAGAAATTAACTCTTTCAGTGCCAAATTGAGCGGATGATAATGAGCCAGTAAACTGAACTGCAGCCTCACCTGAAGCACTTTGAAGATGTCCAAATAATTCTACAAGTGAACCTAGTTCTTTTTTATAAGCTTC
Source organism: uncultured SAR86 cluster bacterium (assembly GCA_902622845.1). Taxonomy (GTDB): domain Bacteria; phylum Pseudomonadota; class Gammaproteobacteria; order Magnimaribacterales; family D2472; genus CACNXK01. Next base: position 161,264 of record CACNRI010000001.1, read on the forward strand.
CTCTTTCACTCTTAAGATTTCTTCATTCTTCTTATATTCAGCTTCGAGCTGATCTGCAATTCTTTCTTGTCTCGCAAGCTCTCTTTTTTCAGCAGCAAGGATAGATGCTTGCTGGTTCTTATTAGCTAAAAACTCAGCTTCCCTTTGGGCATTTTCTGATTGTTCTCTGACTTGGCCTTCTTTTACCAATTCAAGAAGTTGCTGAACTGTTGATGGCGCTTCACCATCAGTAGCTTCTTCTTGAGCCACTAATGTGTAGCTAGTCGAGATTAAGAGAGCAAAAATATATAATCTTAAAGATTTCATCATGCACCCCCTTTAGAGACTGGTAACAAGAGCATATCAGTTGGGGCAAGTTTCTTAGCCATCCTAATACCATCTCTGATAGCAGTTCTATAGCCAGAGACCTCTTCCCAATCATTTGTTTCATTATTCCAAACCCCACTTTGTTGCTCGTCTTTAGTTTGATAGAACATTCCTATTCTTCCAACTACGAGAACATTAACTACCATCTCTTTTCCATCGATAACAATCGTATCTTCGTATGAAGAAATCTTTCTACCATACTCTGCCTCAATATTATAAGCCTCGAGTATTTGTCTAACTTGTTCAGAGGCCGTAATTTTTGGATTTGATAGCGAGCTTCTTACAATATCAAGTCTTTCCATTCTTTCATCAATATAAAAAGGAGTATCTAAGGCAACGAATTGTTCCAAGCCTTCGAGCATTCTTTGAGCTAAAGGCGGAATTTGTCTTTGCATTACAACAACTTGGACTAGTTGCTCATCTAGCTTGTCCATTAAATCAAGTTGTGCTTGGATTTGAATTCTTTTTTGTTCGTTATAAAGCTTAAGTCCCTCAACCTGCTTTGCGACAACTTTGTATTCATTTACAATCTTATCAGTTTGTTTTTCGGTACTATCAATTTTTTCTTGTGAAACAGCGCTCTGGCTTGAATTTTCTCTACCTACTTCTAGGACAGATTCCATTTCGCTTGCGCTCAAAAATGAAGTACTTACCAGAAAAATAAACACAAAGGTAAGTTTTTTAGTCAACATAACACGCTCCCTCAGTTAGTGGTGTTTATATATTCTAACAAGTGATTATAAAACCTCAAAAAAAAATTTGATCTTCGTTCTCTGGTTGTTGAATAAAAACCTAAAATATTTTAGGGAAAAATACGGGTGTTTTCTTAACATATTTCTGATATTCCATATTTTCTCCCCATTTCACATTAGCTCTTGCCTCAAGCATTCTTACACCGCTTACAAAATAAATCAGTACAAAAGAAAAAATTGGCGATATCAAGGTCCAATATTGCACTCCTTCAAGATATGTTAAGGACATAATTGCTACTCCCGCCCATAAGACTACTTCACCAAAATAGTTTGGATGCCTAGAAACAGACCAAAGCCCTGTTGTAATAAATTTATTTGCATTATCTGGAATTGCTCTAAATTGCGTTTTTTGATTATCTGCAATAACTTCTATAGAAAAACCAGCAATAAAAATAAATAACCCTAAGTAAAATATTGGTCCAACTGCGACCACTCCATTTGAGACTGCAGTAAGAGCACATAATGAACAAATAACTACCCATAGCGCAGATAAATTAAATGTCATAAAGAATTGAGTTGGGCTTGTCTTTATTGTTCTAAACCTTTTGTCTTCCCCTGCATCTAAGACTCGTTTTAGTAAGAAGCTTCCTAGTCTTATAGTCCAAATCAGAACTGCAATAGAAATAAATAAGCTTAGTGAGAATGTTGCTCCATATGTCTGATAGTAAACAAAAACAGACCCAAAAGCATAGCAAATAGATCCAGTTAAATCATAAAACTTTTCAGTTTTAAAGATTAACGCTGGTAAAAAAGCAACCCAATGAATTATTAAAATATACCAAGCTGTTTGAATAACCAGGTCTGAGCCTGAAAGCCCAGCAAAGGCAACTGTTGCTAAAATTACGACAAATGAAATAATTAAATTAATAATCATATTTTTTGGCTTTTCTACAAAGAGTTTGTTCATTTAATGACTCCCAATTAAAATGAGTAGATATATTGTAAACCATGAAGATACCAACAAATCAATTTAGAACAGGAACTAAAATACTTCTGGATGGTGCGCCATGCTCAATACTTAGTCATGAATTTCATAAGCCTGGAAAAGGTCAAGCAGTTGTAAGAATTAAATATAGGAATTTATTATCAGGAAATGTTATTGAAAAAACTTTTAAATCTAATGAAAGTGTTGAGCTTGCAGATGTTACTGTGAAAGAAATGGCATTTTTGTATAAGGATGAAACAAAATGGTACTTTATGGATAACATTACCTATGAACAAATAGAGCTAGATGAAAAGATTATGGTTGATGCAAAAAAATGGCTCATTGGTGAGGAACTTTGTGAAATAGTGCTTTGGAATAACTCAGCTATAGCAATTAATGTTCCAAAGATTGTGAGTTTAAAGATTGAAACATCCGAGCCTGGCGTAAAAGGAGATACGGTGTCTGGCGCTCAAAAGCCTGCAGTTCTTGAAACAGGAGTTTCAATTCAAGTACCTCTTTTTGTTGAGGAAGGCGAAGTTGTTAAAGTAGATACTCGTTCATCAGAATATTTAGGAAGAGCTAATGATAGCTGATGAAATAAAGAATAAGATTCTTGCCCATATTGAAGAGCGATTCTCTGAAGATGAGGTTTCAATTGCTTCTTCAAAGTTCCAAATAGAGATACCTGATAGCCCTGAGAAAGGCGATCTTACATGTAATGTTGCTCTGATATTAGGAAATATTACTAAAAATAATCCAAAAGAAATCGGTCTTGAGATTGGAAATATTTTGAAGGAGCTCAACTTAGTAAGCTCTATTGAGGTTGCTGGTCCTGGATTCATTAACATCTTTCTCAATCATTCTGGTACTCTAAAAATAATTAAAGATATCCTTGATAAAAATACTATCAAAGAGGAAGAGAATTCAAAAAAAATTCAAGTCGAATTTGTCTCAGCAAATCCAACTGGTCCTCTTCATGTTGGTCATGGAAGAGGAGCTATTTATGGAGATGTAATCTCAAAACTACTTGAAAAGAAAGGCCACAAAGTTCAAAAGGAGTACTATGTCAATGATGCGGGAAGGCAAATAGACATTCTTACGGCTAGTGTATATTTAAGAGCCATTAACATAGAAGATAATATTTTTCCTGAAAGTGCTTACAGAGGAGAATATATAAAGGAAATTGCAAAAAATGCTAATTTACAGGAAGTTGTTAATATTGATGATCTTTTTAAAAATCTTCCCAAGGATAAAGAAGAGAAAATAGATGAAATCATCTCGCATCTCAAATCCGCTTGCGAGAAAGACTGGCAATCAATAAAAAAAATATCGCTAGAGAGTGTTCTTTCAACAATAGAAAAAGACCTTGAAGATTTTGGTGTAACTTTTGATAACTGGTTCTTAGAATCCTCTTTACTAGGTGCCGACTCAAAAATTGATGCAGCTGTCCAACAACTAAATACAAATAATCTAATTGATAATCGAGATGGAAATATCTGGTTTAAATCTTCTGATTTTGGCGATGATAAGGATAGAGTTTTAATAAGAACAGATGGAAGACAAACCTACTTCGCTTCTGATGTTGCTTATCATAAAGATAAATTAGATAGAGGTTTTGATGAAATTATAAATATTTGGGGCTCCGATCATCATGGATACATAAAGAGGGTCGAAGCATCTCTGGAAGGCTTAGGCTATGACAAAAATAAACTTTCTGTGAAGCTTGTTCAGTTTGCAAATCTAATTAAAGGTGGTTCGCCAGTTAAGATGTCTACAAGAAGTGGAGAATTTTACTCTCTTGAGGACTTATTAAGTGATGTTGGCTCTGATGTTGCTAGATTTTATTATCTTTCAAAACAAACTGATCAGCATTTAGATTTCGATCTAGACCTGGCAGTCTCAAGCAAAAAAGAAAATATGTATTACTACATTCAATACGCACACGCCAGAATATGCTCTCTTGAAAAAAAAGCTGGCTTAAAAGATTTTCTAGCAGAAGATATTTCTGAAGACCATGTAGATATTTGCTCAAATCTTATTCATGAGATCTCAAAATATCCAAATGTACTTGAGAAAACCTGTAACAACCTCTCACCACACTTATTAATTTTTTATTTAAAGGATTTAGCTTCAATTTTTCATAATTTTTACAACGATAACAAAATATTAGACAAGTCAGAATCTGAAAAATTAACTATCCTTGCAGTTACTCATGCCGTCAAGGAAGTAATAGCCGATAGCCTCAATCTTTTGGGTGTAAAGGCATTAGAAGAAATGTAAATGAAAGATTTCGCTCAACAAAAAAAAGATATAAAAAAAAATAAAAGTGTTTCAAATATAGATACTGGTAAGTCGCCAGTTCCTATAAAGTTGATTTTAGCTTTAATGGTTTTTCCAGTCGTGTTCTTAATGGGTTCTGGACTATTCTTCAATACAGAGTCTGAAATTTACACAGTAGAAAAAACAGAAAATGATATTACTTTTACATTTGAGCAAGATCTCAGAAATGAAAATATATACCTTGAATTAGAGAAGATTTATGAAGAGGCAACCTGCAAGTCCTATCTTCAAATTGAAACTTACGGTAAAAAAATATTTGCTGAAGAAACCTTAGATAAGATGAGAGGATTGGGTTTTGAGCCCTATTTAGAAGAGGTAACATCAAAAAACTATGATGGAATACTTTTCAGAGTAATGATCGGACCCATGCAAAGCATATCCGATACAAACAATGCCAGAGAAACTCTTATAAGAGCTGATTTCATTCCCCTTCTAAGAACAAGGTGTATCCAAATATGACGAAGTCCTTTGCAAACTTCAAAGAAGATCTAGGGTTCTTTTGTAGCGAGAATGAAATTGATAATGACAAAATATCTATTGTTGGAGTTTCCAAAAAAAAGAGTTTAGAGGATATTTTGAGTCTGTATCGACTTGGTTTAAGAGATTTTGGTGAGAATTATGCGCAAGAACTAAATGAGAAATCTTTGGCTCTTGATTCAAAAAAAATAAGATGGCATTTTATAGGCCCTATCCAAACCAATAAGCTTGGTTTAATTGTCAGAAATTCTTATCTTGTTCATTCGGTTGATAGAGAAAAAGTATTAAGGAAAATGGATTTCGAATCGAAAAAGATTAACAAAATACAAAAGATATTGGTTCAAGTAAATATAAGTGGTGAAGACTCTAAGTCTGGAATTTTGCCTAGCGATGCTGAAGAGTTTATAAACCTTGCTGATAGCTTCGATAACTTAGAACCTACTGGATTGATGTTTATGCCAAATATAAACCAAGATAAGGTTTCACATATTAAAGAAATAAGAGATTCTGTTGCTTTATTTAATGATATGAAATCAAAAAGAAGCAATATACAAGTTTTGTCTTTAGGAACTTCGTCTGACTATAAAGAATGCATTAAGGCAGGCTCAAACTTAATAAGGGTTGGGGAAATTCTCTTTGGTCCAAGGGTTTGATTTATAATTCACTCTTATGAATAGTAGTTTATTTTCTTTCCTAGAGCTTGTATCTACAGGCCTGATGTTTATTGCCGTAATTTATTCTATTTTTTCTATTTTTAAAGTTAATTATTTCAACCCCATAGTTCAAATATTCGTAAAGATTGTAGATCCATTTACAAAAGTCTTCTTAGGAATTAATAAATCTTTATCAGGATTGATTGTCGCGGTAGTTTTTAAGTTTTTAGGGCTCTTAAGTTATGTTTCTAGTTATAACTATATTCTGCTTATTTCTATAAGTTTTTTTGAGGTTCTTATCGTATTCTTTAAGATACTTTTTTACTTTGTTATTGCTGGTGTTGTTAAGAGTTGGGTTGCTCCATTTTCTGAAAATGATATGTGGAAGATTGTTGAGGAAGTTTCTAATAAAATTCTTGATCCAATAAGAAAATTTATTCCATCTATCGGTGGCTTAGATTTCTCTCCTATCTTTGCATTCATTTTACTTAATTCCATAAATCTTTTCCTGGCACAGCTTGCTGTTTCTATTCTCTAAATGATTGTTGAGACAAAAAAAATACTTATTGATTCTAAATTAGAGTGTGCTTCGGGGGAGGCTCTTGAAAACTTTGAGCTAATGACTGATTTTTATGGGGAGCTAAATGAGAAAAAAGATAATGCTGTCCTTGTATGTCATGCATTCTCTGGAAGCCATCATGCTGCAGGAAAAAGAGATGGTAACATTGGTTGGTGGGATGAGTTCATTGGTCCAGATAAAACAATAAATACAAATCGTTTCTTTGTTGTCTCCGTAAATAATCTAGGAAGTTGTTTTGGTTCTAGTGGTCCTCTCAGTAAAGATAAAAATGGGGAAAGATTTAATAATAATTTTCCTCAGTTAGAGGTTATTGATTGGGTTGAATCTCAAAAAATGCTTGCCGATAAATTAGGGATAAAAAAGTGGCACTTAGTCATTGGAGGGAGTTTGGGAGGCATGCAATCACTTCAATGGGCTGTTAGTTATCCTAAAATGGTAAAAAAAGTTGGTATTCTTGCTGCTGCAGCTAAAACAAGCTCTCAAAATATTGCTTTGAATGAGGTTGAGAGAGAAGTTATAAGGAAAGATAGTGATTTTCATGACGGGAAGTATCTCGAATTTAATAAATCTCCAATTGAAGGCCTTAAAGCTGCAAGGATGCTTGGTCATATAACTTATTTATCAGCAAAAAATATGGATCAGCGCTTTGGAAGAAAATTGCAAAGTACTGATTCCAAAATAGCTGAAGATGTTGATTTTGAGATTGAGAACTACCTTCAGTATAAGGGAGGAAAGTTTGCAGAATCATTTGATGCTAATTCATATATTCTTTTAACAAAAGTTATGGATAAATTTGATATTGCTCATGGGTATGAAGATAGTCTTGAGACTGCTCTTGAAAACATTGCTGCCGAAGTTCTGGTTGTATCGTTCACCACAGACTGGATGTTCCCTACAAGCAATGGAAAAGAGATATGTTTGGCATCCATCAAGGCAAATAACAAATGCTCATATATTGAGTTAGAAGGAGAGCATGGTCATGACAGCTTCCTTTATCCAAATGATGATTACCAAAATGCAATTAAAAACTTTATCGAATCAAAATGAAATCAGATTTTAAGAGAATAATTGAAAAATGGATTCCTCAAAACACTAAAGTGCTCGACCTGGGCTGTGGCGATGGAGACCTTTTAGAGTACCTTAAAGACTCGAAAAATGTTAATGGCTTTGGTATTGAAATAGATGTTTCTAAAGCTAATGAATGTCTTAAAAGAAATATCCCAGTTATGCAATGTGATATTGATGAGGGTATTAAGGAGTTTGATGATTTGGATTTTGATATAACGATAATGGCAAACTCAATCCAATGCCTTAAGAATCCTAATTTGGCTCTTCAAAATATCCTCAATATCTCTAATAAATGTATTGTTACTCTTCCAAACTTTGCCCACTGGTCTTGTCGATTAGACTTATTTTTAGGAAAGATGCCTGTTACAAAGAATCTTCCAGTGCCCTGGTATGAGACTAAGAATATTCATTTGTGCACTATTAAAGATTTCGAGGAACTCTGTAGCAACTTAGATGTATCTGTAATTGAAAAATTGTATTTAAACAATAACTTCAAAGAGAGTGCTTTAACAAGACTATTGCCAAATCTTTTTGCTGCTGAGGGTGTATACTTAATTGAAAGGAAATAAATTAATCATAGCTTCCTCAAATAAAGGGAAAATCAACGAATTCCAAAAAATTCTTCCAGATTTTGAATGCATTCCTCAATCTGTTTTCAGTATCAGCGATGTTGAAGAAACAGGAAAAGATTTTGAAGAGAATGCAATCCTAAAAGCTAAAAATGCATTTTCAAAGACAAATATCTCATCTATTGGTGATGACTCAGGCTTAATAGTCCCTACAATTGATAATGAACCCGGTCTTTACTCGGCTAGATATGCAGGAGTGAATGCAACTGATAGTGATAACAGAAATAAGCTTATATCAAAACTTAAGGATAAAAAGCTTGAATCAACTTATGCATATTTTTTTTGTTGCGTTGTTGCTGTTGGTATAAAGGGTCAAAATGAAATTATAGTTTGTGGTGGAAAAGTTGAAGGTGAGGTCAGAACTATTGAAAGAGGTGAAAAAGGTTTTGGTTATGATCCAATGTTTTATCCTAAAGGATATTCAGAGTCTTTCGCGGAGCTTAACTCTTCAGAAAAAAATAAAATAAGTCATAGAGGCCAAGCTTTAAAAAAGCTCATAGATAAATTAAATAAGACTTAATTTAAAGTTATATATCTCTCGCCCTTCCTTGATTCCTTTTTTTTGAAACTTAGAGAGCTCTCTCCCAGGTATTTGCTTTATAGTTTCAATAGAAAACTTATCTTCAAAGCCTCTCAATATATCTTGAATCTGTTCTGCATAGTTTTTCCAGTCTGTAGAAAGAAAAATAAATGAATTTGGTTTTAAACATGGTTGAATGCGCTCAAAGAAATCTTTATTTAAGAGTCTTCTTTTGTGATGTCTATCTTTTGGCCATGGATCAGGGCATATGATATAAACTTCATCAAATTTAAAACCTTTTTCCTCAAAAATAAGATCTCTTATATCTCCTTCATGAATATATATATTTTCCAGTGAATGTTCTCTAATTTTTCCTATTAAATTCCCGATCCCGGATTTATAGACTTCAGAAGCTAAAAATAATGTATTATTTTTTTCTTTCGCAAAGGAAAAAAAGTCTTCCCCATTACCAAAACCTATTTCAAGCGCAATTTTACGGAATGATAGATCATTATTTAAGGTATTAGGATCATCCAAAGAATAATCTGCTAAGAAACTTAGGTTTTTTTCCTGAAGATTGGTAATCCTTCCTTTTCTTCTAGCAAAGCTTGGTAAAAAGTTATATCTCAACTACTTTATTACTCCATCTTCTGGAGACGATTTCGATGCGTATAGTCTTTTTTTCATTCTCCCGGCTAAGAATGCTTCTCTGCCTGACTCAATTGCTTTTTTCATGGCTGAAGCCATGAGAATAGGATTTTTTGCTTCGGCTATTGCTGTATTCATTAGTACGCCATCGCATCCTAGCTCCATTGCTATGGTTGCATCTGAAGCTGTCCCTACTCCGGCATCAACTATGATTGGTTTATTTGAGTTCTCCAAGATTATCTCAATGTTATATGGATTTGTTATTCCTAGTCCTGAGCCAATAGGAGCTGCAAGAGGCATAATTGAAACACAGCCAATATCATCAAGCTCTTTACATAATATTGGATCATCGGTGCAATAGACCATTACTTCAAAATTATCTTCAACTAATATTTTTGCAGCCTCAAGTGTTTGAGTCATATTTGGAAATAGAGTTTTTTCATCACCCAAAACCTCAAGTTTAACGAGATTATGACCATCTAAAAGTTCCCTTGCTAAATTACAAGTCCGAACCGCATCATCAACACTATAGCAGCCTGCTGTATTAGGAAGGATTATAAAATCTTCAGGGTTTAGGAAATCAAGAAGGTTTGGTTCTTCTTTATTTTGACCAATATTAGTCCTTCTTATTGCCACTGTAACCACTTCTGCTCCAGAGGCGACTATTGCGTCTTGTGTTTCTTGGAAATCTTTATATTTCCCTGTACCGACAAGGAGCCTAGATGAGAATTCTCTAGAGCCGACAACCAACTTTTCCAATTTACCCTCCGCCAACGGCAATAACTATTTCAACTTCATCTTTGTCATTGAGAGTATAGTTATCAATCTGTGATTTTGGAACAATCTCTCGATTTATTTCTACGGCAAATCTGGCTTCGGAGAGATTTAAGCTATCTATTAGTTCTTTAAGGGAGTCGGATTTAAGGTGGATTTCTGAGCCGTTAAGGATAATGCCTATTGTTTTTGCATTCACAGAGCATCAGTCATAGAGCTTCTTAATTTTTTAAGAGCACCATTTTCGATCTGTCTAATTCTTTCTGCTGAAATTTTATATTCTTCTGCTAGCTCATGAAGAGTAACTTTAGAATCGGATAAATATCTTCTTCGTATAATATCTTTGCTTCTGTCATCAAGGCCTTTGAGAGCATCTAAAAGTTCAGCATTATTAAACGCCATTGTTTGCTCTGCCTCAACCAAGTCTTCAGGATTAAATCTTTTATCTTCTAGATATTGTGATGGCGCCATTATTTCACTATCGCCATCTCCCGTATTTACAGGAGCATCAAATGATGAATCGTTAGAAGATAGTCTGTTTTCCATATGCAAAACATCTTTGACTTCGACATTTAAATCTTCAGCAATTTTTTCTGCTTCTTCTTTAGTGAGCCATTCCAATGACTTTTTCTTGCTCCTCAGATTGAAGAATAGTTTCCTTTGAGCTTTGGTAGTGGCTATTTTTACAAGCCTCCAGTTTTTAAGAATGTACTCATGAATTTCGGCCTTTATCCAATGGACTGCAAAAGAAACAAGCTTTACACCTCTATTAGGATCAAATCTATCAACAGCTTTCATAAGACCAACATTACCTTCTTGGATAATATCACCTATTGGTAAACCGTAGCCTTGATAAGATCTTGCAATATGAACGACAAAACGTAGATGCGAAATGACCAATTGCCTTGCAGCATCAAGATCATCGTTGTCATAAAGCTTATGAGCAAGTTCTTTCTCTTGTTCAGGCGTTAATATTGGTATTGAGTGCACGCAAGCAAGGTAAGATTCTATATCTTTACCTGGCGTTGTTAGCTCAATTTTCTGTAAATCAGTACCCATTATAATTTCTGTTTATATTATATTATACATAAAAATTATGTAGACCTTAAATTATAGCAATTTTTTTACATAATCTTCCACTTTTTGACTATAAGCTTCTCTGATAAGTTCATTTCTATAAGCTATAAAAGGCGGATTAAGTATGTTTTTCTTAGAATATTTGAGCTTTTCAAAGTCCTCTAGGCTAAATATTGAGCCTCCATATGATTTAAGAACCGCATCTGCAGCAGCAATATCCCACTCAGAAGTTGGCCCAAATCTGGGGTATATGTCTGCTTCATCATCACATAAAGCGCAGATCTTTAATGAGCTGCCCTTTTCGACGAGCTCATAATTTATATCAGAATCCTGAAGAAATTTTAAAAACATTGTATCTGCTTCTCTCTTATGACTTCTACTCATAACAATCCTCAGTGGCGATGTTTCTTGAGGCTTTGCCTGGGAAACTTTATCTAGACTTGTCCAGATCCTTAAATCTGTGGGTCTTTGAACAATCCCAAAAATGCTTCGCCTCTTATGAATAAAAGAGATGTTTACCGAAAAGTCTCCGTTTCTATTAATAAATTCTTTAGTTCCATCAAGAGGATCTATTAACCAATAGCTTTCTTCATAAGAAATATTGTCTTTGAAGGTCTCCTCAGAGACAGTCTGGATTTCAGGGGTTATTATCTTTAGTCCTTGGATAATTATATTGTTTGATGATTCATCTGCTAGCGTTAAAGGAGAGCCATCATCTTTATTTATATGCGAAAAATCAGAATTATAAATTTTCATTATCGAGGAGCTAGCTTCTGAGGAAAGATCTATTAAATCTGGTAATAGTTTTTTGAAATCAAGCATTTTTTAATTTTTTTTTTTGATTATAGGGATCATTTACTTATAATTACAGTTTTCAACTAATAGAAATAATGAATCAAAAACTTTTAGATAATTTAGAATTTGTCCATAGCAGACTTAAGTGGCTCAGCAAAGATAGAAAAATTGTATTGCCTCACCATAAAACATTCGATCTTGTGGATGAGTTAATGGATAAAGTCTCAGAATCAATAGATATTGCAAAGAAATGAGTAAGTATTCCTGCTTCAATGTAAAAACAAAAGACCATATTTGCAGTCTTGTTTTAAATCGCCCAAATGAACTTAATACAATGACTAGAGACTTTTGGGTCGAGCTAGGAGATGCATTAGATGAAATTAATAGAGATTCTGATGTAAGAGTTGTAATTCTCTCATCAACTGGAAAACACTTTTGTGCAGGTATGGACCTTAGTGCTTTTTCTAATGGAGTTGACGATATTCCTGATGACAAAAAACCCGATCATGCAAGAGTTGGGGAAGCTGTTTATAGAACTGCAAAAGAGTTACAAGGTTATATAAGTAAACTCGAAGAAATAAGAGTCCCAGTAATTGCTGCGGTTCGTGGAGGTGTTATAGGTGGGGCCTTAGACCTCATAACTGCATGTGATATGCGTTTTGCCTCAAATGATGCTTTCTTTTGTATCCAAGAAATCAATATTGGTATGGCTGCTGATGTTGGTACCCTTCAAAGGCTGCCAAAGATTATTCCTGATTCAAAGATGAGGGAGATGGCTTATACAGGAAGAAGAATGCTTGCTGATGAAGCAAAAGATTCTGGGCTGGTAGGAGAAATTTATGAAACACAAGATGAAATGCTTGATGCAGTTCATGAACTAGCAACTGAAATAGCCTCTAAATCGCCGGTAGCAATATATGGCCTCAAGGCAGTAATGAATTACTCAAGAGATCATAATGTGAGTGATAGCTTGGATTTTAATGCTCTTTGGAGCGGTGCAATGCTTAGTCAAGCAGATATGACTGAAGCTATGACTGCTCAAATGGAAAAAAGGGATGCAAGCTTCGACAAAATGGTCGATGTTAAAAAGTTCAACGAATCAAAAAGTTAAGACTTTCTTAGAAATACTGGGCTTTCAGCAGTTGAATCAGCTTTAGAATATTTATATCCATCAAGATCAAAATTAACTAACTCGTCAGTTTTCTTGATCCTGTTTTGAATAATAAACCTAGCCATCAAACCTCTAGCTTTTTTGGCATAAAAACTAATTATTTTGTAGTTGCCATTTTTATAGTCTTTAAATACTGGAGAAACCACATCAGCTTCGTCACTTATGTTACCTAGAACCTTATAGTATTCATTAGAAGCTAAGTTCACGATTGTATCTGAATCTTTGAGTAGATCTTTTTTAACGGATTCACCCCAAAACTCATATAGGTTCTTCCAACCGTTAATTTGTAATTTTGTTCCCATCTCTAAACGATATGGGTTCATAACATCAAGGGGCTTAAGTGCGCCATATAATCCTGACAATATTCTCAAGTGCTTTTGTGCAAAATTAAGATCGCTTTTTTTAAAGTCATCGGCTTGTAGCCCTTGGTAGACGTCACCTTTAAAAACTAGTAAAGCAGGCTTTGAATTATTTGAAATCTTTTTTTCAGCTTTCCAAGACTGGTATCTATCAAAATTTAATGATGCCAACTTGTCACTTAGGCCCATTAGCGAGGCAATTTCACTTGGCTCCTTTTGCTTTAGTTCTTTTATGAGCTCACCGGACTTTTTTAGAAAGCTCGGCACAGAGTGTGTATCATTATAATTAGCACTATAATCAAGTGTTTTTGCTGGAGATAAAACTGTAATCATTAGCTTATTTTAAAAATTAATATTTTATGAATCAATCTATAGGCAAATTTTTTTCGTACTTTTTACCAATAATTGTGATTCTAGTTATATATATTGTTATCAGTAGATATCTATTTGGGGTTGGTAGAGCAGATTTACAAGAGTTGGCACTGTATTTGCATGCGCTAGTTTTCTTGGGTTGTGCTGGTTGGGCTCTTGCTGAGGAAGAGCATGTTAGAGTGGATATTCTCTATAAAGACAAATCAAAATCATATAAAAAACTTATAAATACCTTGGGTTTAGTTTTTTTCGTCCTGCCGGTAGTTTTTATAATAAGTTTTTACTCCATAGATTTTATTAAATTATCTTGGCTGTTGAAGGAATCATCAACTGAGCCAGGCGGTTTAAAAACTGTTTATCTTCATAAGACAATTATCTTACTTTTTCCACTTGTGCTTTTTTTAGCAGCCATTAAACAATTAAAAGAGCTATGGAAATAATACCGCTTTTATTAATAATCGTTGTTTGTAGTTCATTGCTGGCTGGTTATCCAGTTGCCTTTACGTTAGCTGGTGTATCAATAATATTTGCTCTGATATGTTCATTATTTGGCATCTTTGATTTAAATCTTTTTAAAAATTTGCCGATAAGAATATTTGGGATTATGAATAATCAAACCCTTCTTGCTGTGCCTTTATTTGTTTTTATGGGGGTAGTGTTAGAAAGATCGGGAATTGCAGCAAAGATGTTGCAGGATATGGCCAAAGCCTTTGCTGGCATAAAGGGCGGTCTTGGTATTTCCATTGTTATCGTGGGTGCACTATTGGCCGCAAGTACAGGTATCGTAGGGGCAACAGTTGTCACTATGGGGTTAATGTCACTTCCGGCTCTTCTTAAGGAGGGATATGATAAAAAATTCTCCTCTGGTCTAGTTGCAGCAACTGGTACTTTAGGTCAGATTATTCCTCCGTCAATTGCGTTAGTTCTTCTTGGTGATGTTATGTCCAATGCATATCAGCGAGCTCAAAATGATATGGGTATCTTTTCAGTAAAAACAGTTTCTGTAGGCGATTTGTTTATAGGAGCGCTTCTACCAGGACTTATTATTTGTATACTTTTTTTAGTCTATACAATCTTTTGGAACAGAAATTTAACCATTAGCAGTGAAAAGGAAAGCAAAGTTAGTTTTCTATCTTTATTAAATACTCTTTTGCCACCAATCTTACTTATCTTTATGGTCTTGGGGTCTATTATTTTTGGGATTGCTACTCCAACAGAAGCAGCTGGAGTTGGAGCAATTGGTTCAATACTTATATGTTTGTACTTTAAAAAGTTCAACATAAAGCTTTTAAAGGAAGCGAGTAAAAGAACGGCTTTGGTTACCACCATGGTCTTTACTATCTTAATTGGTGCGTCCATATTTTCTCTAATCTTTAGAGGAGTCGGTGGTGATGAATTAATTAGTTTAGTTTTTGAGATGTTGCCGGGTGGAAAATATTCAGCATTGTTTTTTGTAATGCTGATGATATTTTTGCTGGGTTTTATATTAGATTTTATAGAGATTTGTTATGTATTTGTTCCGCTAATTGCGCCACCATTACTTTTGATGGGTTTTGATCCTGTTTGGCTTGGGATAATGCTGGCAATTAATCTTCAAACTTCTTTTTTAACGCCTCCCTTTGGATTTTCTCTCTTTTACCTGAGAGGAGTTGCAGATAAATCAATAAGAACAATAGAAATATATAAAGGGGTAATACCTTTTATAGCGATTCAGTTATTAGTCTTGTTAATGGTTATACTTTTTCCAAGCATAGTCTTATGAGAATCCTACTTTTTAGCATTTTTTTTATTGTTTCATGTTCTCAAGAAAAAATAGTCAATGATAAAACCTTTACGATATTTGAAGATCAAAAAATTTTATTCGATGCAGGACTTATAGATAATGATGCGGAAATCATTAGAACGCTTGGATCAGGAAGAGTAGTCCTTAAGAAGATTGAATTGCCTGAGACTGATAATTTTCATCGTGCTAAAGCCATTATCACATTAAAATCTATAGGAGATCCATGGGATAAGTCTGGGTCGTTCTTTTTGTTACCCGAAGCTGATTTTGATAACCTAAAAGAAGTAACTTCATTAGAGTTATTGAGATTTATAACTCCTTTTGGTGTCGGTCACTTTAATAATAAAGAAAATATACAAAAGCTAAAACCTTCTTATGTACCAAGGTGGGAGGATGACATCACTTGGGAAGAGGATATATCTCATCTACTGCCAGTGTTGAGAGATGGGGTTTGGGTTGGTATTTACATTGATACTTGGTCAAATGAGGGTTGGAGTGTTGATGTAGGTGTTAAGTTTGATGAATATTACACAAAAACAAAGAAGCCATTAAAGACTATATTTCCTTTGCTAAATACAACTCCAATGTTTCCGGGGCAAAGTGGTTACGATAAATTTGCTAGCGAGCCCATAACAAAAACATTCAAGTTAGCTAAAGATCATGAAAACGTAAGATTATATTATTTAACAACAGGCCATGGCGGTCATAGTGGTGGTGATGAGTTTGTAAAAAGGCTTAATGTGATAAGTCTTAATGACAAAGTTATAAAAGAGTTTATCCCTTGGCGAGATGACTGCGCTTCCTTTAGAAGATTTAATCCTAGCTCAGGCGTTTGGATGACAGAGGCTGAGTGGAAAGGTGAGATAATTGAAGAAAGAATTGCATCCTCAGACTATTCGAGATCTGGGTGGTGCCCTGGCAGCAAAGTAACTCCTGAAATTGTTGAATTAGGTAAGTTAGAAAAGGGAGAGCACTCTATTACAATTTCTATTCCTGAAGCACAAGTAACAACAGATGAATTTTTCAATTTTTGGAATATATCTGCTTATATAATTTACTGAATTAATTATTAAGCTGTTTTTGTTTTAAGCTCAATTCCAGCATTATTTTTTTGCAAAGCTTGTTCGGCTCTATAGCTTGACCTAACCATTGGGCCTGAAACAACTTCCAAGAAGCCTTTGCTAAGTCCAATCTCTCTATATTTTTCAAATTCTTTAGGGGTAACCCACCTCTCTACTGGTAAGTGATTAAGAGTTGGTCGCAGATATTGTCCAAGAGTTAAGATATCAACTTTATGATCAATAAGATCATCCATTGCTTGTTCAATCTCTTCATCTGTTTCTCCAAGGCCCAGTATTAAACTTGTTTTTGTTAATACTTCCTTATTTATTTCTTTTGATTCGTATAAAACATCCAGTGTTTGTTGATATCCTGCTCTGGGATCTCTTACTGGATGAGTTAATCTTTTAACTGTCTCAAGATTTTGAGCAAAAACTTCGATGCCTGAATTCACAATAGTATCTATTGAAGATTTAATTCCTTTAAAGTCTGGGGTAAGCGCCTCTACAGCAGTGTTGGGATTAAGATCTTTTATAGCCTGAACTGTCTGAGCATAATGTTCAGCACCTCCATCTTCAAGATCATCTCTATTAACTGAAGTTAGAACAACATATTTAAGGCCCATAGTTCTGACAGCTTTAGCTGTTTTCAAAGGCTCTTCCTGATCTAACCAGCCTTTTGGATTTCCAGTATCTACCGAGCAAAATTTACAAGCCCTGGTGCAAACTGAACCCATCAACATAAAAGTTGCTGTTCCGCTTGACCAACACTCCGAAATGTTTGGGCACATTGCCTCTTCACAGACTGTATTAAGTTTTTTGGAGGCAACTTGATTTTTGACCAGCTTATATTTGGGATCAAAACTAGCTTTTACTCTAATCCAGCTTGGCTTCTTTTCGGCAGGAATAGATGCAAACTTATTAGCCTTTTGACCATTTTTAACAGCCTTAATGCCGTCTCTATTTACAATCTTTACTGTAGGTATTATTTCCATCAATTAAAAAATTTGTTGAATGTTTACTTCTACTGCTGATTTTACTTTCTCTAGGGTGATGTTGCTATATAAATCTTTAATTTGCGTAACTTCAAGCCCCTCATAACCACATGGATTAATATTTTTGAAAGGATCTAGATCCATATCAACATTGATGCTTATGCCATGATATGAATAACCTTTTGAAAAACGGAGTCCAATTGAGGCTATCTTCTTTGAATCTACATATACTCCGGGCGAACCTTCTATAGTATTACTTTGGATCTGAAAATCTAAAAGCGTCCTCTGCACTAAATCCTCTAATTGTTTTACAAATTTTTTTGGTCCAAGACTCCTTTTTTTAATGTTTAATAAAAAATATATTACGAGCTGACCCGGTCCGTGATAGGTAACCTCTCCACCTCTATCTGCTTGAAATACATCAATATCTGTTCTTTTTAAAATATGTTTTTGGTCTGCAGCGGTCCCAAGTGTGAAGACTGGATCATGCTCAAGCATCCAAATAGACTCGTCCTCACCCTTTGCTACAAAATCTTTCATTGCAGAAAAAGTTTCTTGATATTGTTTTATGCCTAAGTCTTTAATCACTACTTGATCTAGCATCAACAAAGGCATCTTCTGCAATTGAATGATAGTTTGAGACCTCATCTAAGAAATCTTGAAAAGAAGTGTGAACTTTTTTTATCGTCTCATCATTAAGACTTTCCGCAATAATCTCATCAGAAATCCTTTTAAATTCCATAATTACTTCTTCTGGCAGTTTTCTTAATTCAACTCCATGGGTCTCAATAAGTTCTTTGAGAGCCTTATTGTTTGAGGCCGTGTATTCATCTAATAAATCCTGATTAACCGCTTTAGCAGCAGTTTCAATAATTGCTTGTAAGTCAGGTGGGAGTGAGTTCCAAGCATCATCATTTACTAATAACTCCAGCATAGATCCAGGTTCATGCCATCCAGGATAATAATAATATTTTGCCACTTGTTGAAAACCAAAAGCTAAATCATTGTATGGGCCAACCCACTCAACTGCATCTATAGTTCCAGTCTGCATAGCAGTATATAATTCGCCACCAGGGATATTGACTGGATTACCGCCGGCTCTTTTAAAAACCTCTCCTCCAACTCCAGGAATCCTCATTTTTAAACCCTTCAAATCATCTAATGAGTTAATTTCCTTATTGAACCAACCAAACATCTGTGTTCCAGTATTGCCACAAGGTATCGGATAAATATTAAAGGGTTCATATAACTCCCTCCATATTTCTAACCCGCCGCCTCTATTTACCCAAGCATTCATTTCTTTGGCATTTAGTCCAAACGGAACTCCGGCAAAAAATTGTGCTGCAGGAATCTTGCCTTTCCAATAATAAGCACCGCTATGCCCCATTTGAACTGATCCTGAGGATACAGCATCGAAAACTCCCATTGCTGGAACAATTTCACCAGCTCCATAGACGGTTATGTTCATTCTTCCGTCACTCATCTCTTTAACTAGCTTTGCTAGCCTTTCTGGAGCCATTCCTAAACCAGGATAATTTTTGGGCCATGTCGTGACAAGAGACCAGTTATAGGTTTTTTGCTTATCTATTTTTTGTTCAGGATTAGAAGAGTCTGAGCAGCTTATTGCAAATAATAAAGCAAAGAATATGAAACTACTCTTAATTAAATTTTTTCTAATTTTGCAAACGCTAAAACTAACCATTTTGTTCCCTCTTGTTCAAAATTTATTTGAACTCGTGCTGACTCACCAGCTCCTTCATAATTAAGTACTATACCCTCTCCAAACGTTGGATGTGAAACTTTTTCACCCAGAGAAATTCCAATGGAATCGGAAGAATCCTTTAAAAATGGGCTCATTTGGCCTTTTCTTTTATAAGGTATTGTTGTTTGTGCTCTTGGCCTTATTTCATCGATGAGCTCTGAAGGTATTTCCTTTAAAAATCTTGAGGGAGGGTTAAATATGTCAGTTCCGTGTAGCCTTCTTGATTCAGCATAGGTTAGGTAAAGTTTTCTCATTGCTCTAGTTATTCCTACATAACAAAGGCGTCTTTCCTCCTCAAGTTGAGATGCGCTTTCCATTGATCTTCCATGTGGAAACAAGCTTTCCTCCATACCGGTTAAGAAAACTAACTTAAACTCTAATCCCTTTGCTGAGTGTAGTGTCATAAGTTGAACAGCATCATCATGTTCATCTGCTTGTCTGTCTCCTGCATCTAAAGAAATAACATCTAAAAAGTTTTCAACAATCTCTTTATTATCTTTATCTTCATTAAAAGATTGTTCAAAATTTTTTGCTGCCGACACAAGCTCATCGAGGTTCTCTGTCCTTGTTTTACCTTTTTCTCCGGGCTCCTTTTTATGAAAATCATATAGACCTGACTTTACATTTATATGTTCAACTAGCTCTGAAAGGTTATGCGTTTGCAACATTTCAAAAGCATTTGCAATAAACTCTAGATATGCCCCAAGCCCCGAGGCTCCCTTACCTTTTATTGCGCCTTCATCAATTAATTTAGCAGCAGCTTTGATGTAAGAAATCCCAGATTTTTTTGCTTCATCTCGTACCTTGGATAAAGTCTTTTGGCCTACTCCTCTGGTAGGGTTCGAAATTGATCTTTCAAAAGCTGGATTATCCGAATTATTAAAGATTACTCTTAAATAACTAACTGCATTCTTAATCTCAAGCCTGTCATAAAATCGTAGTCCACCATAAATTCTGTAAGGAATACCAATTCTTAGCAAGGCCTCCTCTATGGCTCTAGATTGAGCATTAGACCTATAAAGCACAGCTGAATCTTGATAAAGTTCGCCCTTTTCCATCCAATCCTTTACAACACCAGCTACAAATCTTGCCTCCTCTTGTTCATTGAATGCTTGATACAAAATTAGATTTTCTCCCTCAAGCTCCTCCGTCCAAAGATTCTTCCCAAGTCTATCAGCGTTGTTATCTATCAAGGCATTAGCAGCAGATAGGATTTTGCTTGTTGACCTATAGTTCTGCTCTAATTTAACAACACTTACCTTTTTAAACTCTTTTATATAAGCATCAACATTCTCAACTTTTGCTCCTCTCCATCCATATATAGATTGATCGTCATCTCCAACAGCTGTTGTAAGTGCATCCTTTGATGTTATTTCCTTCAGCCACTTGTATTGAATAGTATTGGTATCTTGAAACTCATCGATCAAAATGGATCTAAACCTTTTGTGAAAATAACTTTTAACGGAGGTGTTTTTTCTAATCAGCTCATAAGATTTTAGTATCAACTCCGCAAAATCTACTAAACTGTCATTTCTACAAAGCTCTTCGTATTCTGTATAGACTCCTTTAATTGTTTTTCTATAAAAATCTCCTCTGTCTCTTATTGATTTGGCTCTTTTTCCAGAGTCCTTCCAACTATTTATTTGCCATTGAGTTTGACGATATGGAAACTTTGCTTCATCAATGCCTTGTTCTTTGGAGAGCCTTTTTATAATCCTTAACTGATCATCAGCATCAAGAATTGTAAAACCTGAAGATAGCTCAGCTTCTTTGTTAAACCTTCTTAAGATTCTATGAGAGAGGCTATGAAAGGTCCCACACCAAATCTCAGGAGATGGGTGCTGAAGAAGATCTTCAATTCTTGATCTCATTTCATTGGCCGCTTTATTTGTAAAAGTCACTGCCATTATTGAGCCAGGTGAAAAGCTAAGCGCCTCCACTTGCCAAGCTACTTTATGAACAAGCACTCTAGTTTTTCCTGATCCAGCTCCTGCCAAAACCATAATATTTTGGTCTTCGGAGGTAACAGCATGCCGCTGTTGATCGTTTAGATTCTCAAGTATGTGGGATACGTCCATATGATTCTTTTAGTATATATTGAAACTAATCATGTGGGTGTTAATATAATTTTATGAACAAAGTTATTGAACATCTAGGCAGCAAGTACCCAATTATTCAAGCTCCAATGGGATGGATTGCAAGGAGTAAGCTTGCTTCTGCCGTCTCAAATGCGGGTGGGTTTGGAATAATAGAAACCTCATCTGGAGAGGTTGAAGCTTGCAAAGAAGAAATCAAAAAAATGACAGAGTTAACTGACAAACCTTTTGGGGTAAATTTGCCTTTATTATTCTTAAGTGATTCGACAATGGTAGATTTTATTGTTGAACATGGTGTTAATTTTGTTACAACGTCTGCTGGAGATCCTGGAAAATACATAGATGTCCTAAAATCAGCAAATATTACCGTTTACCACGCGGTTCCAAGTTTGGCTGGGGCTAAGAAAGCCTTTGAAGCTGGTGTTGATGGATTGGTTGTAGAAGGGACCGAAGGTGGTGGTTTTAAAAGTCCTGAGGAGGTTGGTTTGTTTGTTTTAATTCAAGCAATTAAGAATGAAATTGACCTGCCAATTGTAGCTGCTGGCGGAATTGTGGATGGAGTCGGGATGGCGGCTGCATTTGCAGCTGGCGCTGAAGGCATCCAAATGGGGACAAGATTTGTTTCAAGTAAAGAGAGCCCTGTTCACGATAACTTCAAAAATACAATTGTTGGATCAGAAACAAATGGAACTTTAATTCTTAATAAAAAATCAAAGCCCTGCATACGAGCACTTAAAACAAACCTAACAAATGCAATTTATGATAAAGGTGTTATGGAAATGTCCGAAATGATGGGCATTAAGAATTTATATTTTGATGGAGACATGGAAGCAGCTCCGGCACTTGCAGGACAATCAGTGGGTTTAATTGATAAAGTAAAGTCAGTTGAAGAGATAATTAATGAAACTATTGTTGAATTCAATCAAACAGTTTCTAGGCTAAATGAGAGTAAATTTAATGAGTAATGAAATAAAAGATTTTTTTAAAACATATTCGGACTTCGTCACTAAAGTAACTAGTGACCCTAGTCTTGATCTTGATGCACTAATGGAAAGATTAAAAGAAATTGATGCTTCCTCTGATATTAAATCCGCAAGATTGTTAACTGCTGCAATGGGCCTTGGCAGTGAGACTGGAGAATTTGTTGAGATTGTGAAGAAAATGTATCTTCAAGGTAAGCCTGCTTCAGAGGAAAACATCTTTCATATGAAAAGAGAGCTAGGCGACATAATGTGGTATTGGGCTACAGCATGTGCAGCTCTTGATTTAGATCCACATGAGGTAATTGCTGAAAATCAAAAGAAGTTAGAGGCAAGGTATGGTGAACAATTCGAAGTGCAAAGAAGTGAGGTCAGAAAAGAAGGCGATCTTTAATGGTTGAAAATATAGTTGCTTATATTTACTCAATTACTGGTTTAATATTTTTTATTGCATGGCAAATGAATTACAGCCTTACAAAATATTTTCTAAAAGAGAAAAATTTTACTAAGACGCTGTACTTAGAGCTCTTTTTCTTAATAATTATTATGGTTTCTTTTTACCTAAGTAGCTCAG
The DNA here is from genome assembly GCA_902622845.1 of uncultured SAR86 cluster bacterium. Classification (GTDB taxonomy): domain Bacteria; phylum Pseudomonadota; class Gammaproteobacteria; order Magnimaribacterales; family D2472; genus CACNXK01. The sequence goes on from CACNRI010000001.1 coordinate 184,018, forward strand.
CTTTCTTTATTTTGTTATTCGTAATCCATGCAGCTAACATCTTTACAATAATTTTCCTCAAAGATCAGATCTTAGGTTCCTCAGAGATTTTTGATTCTCAAATTATGGAGATAACAACAGTTTCTTATTACATTGTTGTTGGATTTTTGCTGATATTTTTGACTTAATTTTTATCAAGCATATCTAATCGTTTAAGTAGGCTTGAAGTATCGAGCTTACCTGCTCCCTTTGCTTGGAGTTCTTTATAGTATGATTTAATCATCTCTGTAGTAGAAATGTTAGCTCCGATTTTTTTTGAAAATTCTGAAACTATTTCTAAATCTTTCACCATTAAATCGACCGCAAAACCAAAATTATATTCGTCATCAATCATCGAATCCCATCTATTTTCCATTTGCCAAGACTGCGCTGCCCCTTTTGAAATAACATCTAAAACATCTTTTGAAGAGATGCCAGACTTTTTTGAAAAGCTGGCTGCCTCAGCAAGCGCTTGAAGTAGACCGGCAATGCAGATTTGATTAATCATTTTTGTTAATTGTCCGTTTCCAGATGGTCCCATATATTTATGAAAAGCTGAATAACAATCAAGAATGGGGGATATTTCTTTATAAGCGGCACTATCTCCCCCTAACATCACTGAGAGTTTGCCATTTTGTGCTCCGGCTTCACCACCGGAAACAGGAGCATCTAAATAAATAGAACCCTTTTTTAAAAGTTCTTTACTAATTAAAATCGCTGTATCAGCAGAGGTTGTTGAATGATCAACTACTATAGTTCCCTCATTTAAGTGCTCCAAGATTCCATCGCTACCTAAAACAACTTCTTCAATATCTCTATCTTCACTGAGGCATAGAAAAATTACCTTAGATTTTAAAGTAAGCTCTTTTACAGATTCACATATCTCCCCTTCAAATTCTGAAGTCCATTTATGTGATTTGTTTATTGTTCTATTAAATACTAGAGTTTTGTAAGACTTTGATATGTGGCCTGCAATCGGGAATCCCATAGTCCCAAGACCTATAAACCCAACTTCTAGCATCTGGTTATCTTTCTTTAAGTCCGTTTTCTTTGAGTGTTTCCATTATTTTATCAAACTGATCCTGACCAAAAAAATGCTTGTCTCCAATAACTGTTAGTGGGACGCCATGATGGCCTGCATTAAGTTGATCGACTTGGTTTTGTTTGATTTGTCCGATGATTTCTTCTTCATGAACGTTGACACTCTCCCTTAATTGAATAAGATCTAATCCAACTTTTTTGGCAGCTTCTGATAAATTTTCGTCGGTATTCCAATTCTCAACTCCTCCAAAGATTAAGCTTGAAACCTCAAAAGCAAACTCCATGCCAACACCTTTCATTTGTGCCATCTGTCCTAAATGACAAATATCAAATATGTAAGGCTGATGGCTTGATATCTTCCCAGTCATAATATTTTGCCTAATAGGATCTGGTTTAAGTTTAGATGTAAAAGGAATCCCAAGCTTCTTAGCTTGTAGTCTCATATCTATCATTTTGAAAAAGAAAAATGTAAAAAAATTCTTGCCTTCAAACCACTCAGGCATTCTGATAGCTATTGGATAAACAACCTTAAAGTTTATTTCAATATCATACTTCTCTTTGAGCTTTAGCATTCTAGGAAGTATCAAATATGAATATGGGCTTCTATATGAAAAATATAGATCTATTTTCATGAGATTTTTGCTTTATTATTAAACTCTGAAGTGGCCTCGTTAAACTCAGCTCTAATCCTTTCGACTAAAGATTCAACAGTTGGAGCATCCTCTATAAGACCAATTCCTTGACCTGATCCCCAGATATCTTTCCATGCCTTCGAATCTGTGTTTCCACCAGAACCGAAATTCATTGCGGATTTGTCTGCAGTTGGAAGATTGTCAGGATCAAGACCAGCATTTTGAATAGAGGGTTTAAGATAATTTCCTAAAACACCAGTAAATAAATTTGAGTACACAATATCGTTAGCGGAGCTTTCAATTAACATCTGTTTATATTCTGGCTCAGCATTCGCTTCATGTGTTGCAATAAACCTTGTTCCTAAATAAGCAAAATCAGCTCCAAGAGCGAGTGCAGATGCAACAGAATAACCATCTCCGATAGAACCTGACAAAATAATAGTTCCATCAAACCAAGATTTTACCTCTCGTAAAAGAGCAAAAGGAGATAATGCTCCAGCATGACCTCCTGCTCCAGCGCAAACTAAAATTAGACCATCAACACCCATATCAGCAGCTTTTTTTGCATGCCTTACATTGATGACATCGTGGAAAACTAAACCTCCATAGCTATGAGCTGCTTCAACAACTTCTGCAGGCGGTCTCAATGAAGTAATAATTATTGGCACCTCATGTTTAACACAAATTTCCATATCGCCTTGCAATCTATCATTTGATCCATGACATATTTGATTAACTGCAAAAGGTGCAACCTTCTTATCTGGGTTTTGATCTTGATATTCTTTTAATTCTGTTTTGATTCTTACAATCCATTCTTCTAGCACGTGTTGTGGTCGTGCATTAAGTGCTGGAAAAGATCCAATTATTCCAGCTTTACATTGTGCTATTACTAAATCAGGGACAGAAATAAGAAATAATGGTGCTCCTATAACTGGTATAGAGATATTATCTTTTATTGAATTTGGTATAGGCATATAAGCTCCTAAGTAATAGAATTAAAAAACTTAATATACCAGTAAATGAATAACCGTTTTAATCTATTTTTAGTTTTTTTTCCCTTTGTTTTATTTTCTTGCTCGCAGGAAAGTGAAAATCCAGCATGCTTAGCATATGAAAGCCAAGAGGAGGAATTCTCAAATGTTCAAATTGTCGGGGAAAAAAATCTCAATTTAGATTTTTCATCGTTCATAGCTACATATCAAACTAGAATAGAATTTAGTGGTCGTTTAGGAGAGCTTGCTGAACATGAAGGCTTGGATTTATTTAACATTGATAAAGAATTATCTGATGTGCCCATACATACAATAGCTGAGGGAGTTGTTGTTTATGCAAGGATTGGATGCCCTTCAAGTACACAGTTTTCTGATAATAAAATTTTACGCGAGTGTGGTGCAGGCTGGGGCAATCATTTAATAATTGACCATGGAAATAATATTTACTCAAGATATGCGCATATGAGATTTGATGGAGTTTATAAAAGAGTTGGGGATAAAGTTAATAAAGATGAAATTGTTGGACTTATGGGTAACTCTGGAAGGAGTGAAGGAAGACATCTACACTTGGAAATGGGGTATTATTCAGATGATTTTGATAGCTGTAAACCTTCTAAGTCTTTTGAGTTTGTTCTTGATCCAGCGTCCTATGGATTTTAGTTATCGCTGGATTGCTTTGATTTAATACTATCTGCTACCCAACTTATTGACCAAAGATGTCCTAATCTTTTTCCTCTATATTCATTGGGGAGCCTAATAACATTCGACTTTTCGAAATCTACTACCTGAGGATCGTAATCAAGGCTATTAAAAGCATAATCTAGTTTTTTAACTGTTCTCCATTGATAATAGGAAATATTATTATTCTTTGATGTCGGATGAACATAATTACAGTATTTCTCTAAGTCTTTACTAGATAAAGGAGCAGCAATTGCATGAACATTAGTTTCTATATTTTGTATTTCATTAAGTAATAATGATGAGAGTACGCCGCCATAGCTATGGCCCAAAATTGTAATCTTTTCAACACCTTCTATTGCTTGTATTTCTTTCATAAGGATTGGGACAGTTTGTTGGGGACATTTCGTTGTATCCCATCGAAAAAAATATGTTTTTGTATTTTCACTATCTATTGTTTGGAGAGGATAGATCCACTCAAACCCTCTACTGTCTCGACCATGAATAGCAATGATTATCGCTTTAGTTTCTTGATTTGGTTCGAGATCATGAATCCCAAAGTTAAGACTCATCAATTTTTTACCTGAATCCAAGAATTCTGTTTCATGGTCTAAATCATATAAATTAAGAGAAATTAGGTTCGCTGAAGAAAATAAAGCTGCTAAGAGTAGGTAAACTTTCATTTTAGTAAAGTATTTTATGATATCTTAATATTTTTATTATTTGAGGAATATAAAATGTTAAAGAAAATTTATTTTGCTTTTTTGATTATCCCATTTTTCTTAATTGGAGATGATCACAAAGCTCAAGGTAATAGTGCTGACTGGGAAATCGAGGCATATACAACCTCTGCTCCCGACTTTATTGGTAATTTTGCAACAGTAATCGGGGCTTCTGGAGAAGTACTAAGAGAAGGAACAAATGGATGGACTTGCCTTCCATTTATAGCTATGCCAAAAATGGGGTTTAAAACTAAAAATGAAGCTGCACCTGCATGTGCTGATAAAAATGCTATGGCATGGGCAAATGCCTATCTAAGTCAAACAAAACCCGAGCTTGAAAATGATGGCTGGATTTGGATGTTGCATGGAGATACGGGTGTTGATAACTTTAGGCCTTATTCTGAGGGAGACAAGGAAAATACCGATCCTAAAGATTGGATTTACTCAGGCGCTCATCTAATGCTAATGCCAAAGGATCCAGACTCTCTTGGAAGTCAAACTACAGATTTCACAACAGGTGCTCCATATGTGATGATGAAGGGAACTCCATATGTTCATCTAATGATCCCTGTTGAAGGTTATTATGACTATCAGCCTGAAGCGGCTCCTAAGTAGATCTTAGATTTATTATTTCTGCATCCATATCATATATCGTACTATGAGGATGCAGAGATAACCCTATTCTTCAACAAAACCCTGCCATCTTTGCATATATTTAATAAATTTATCGCTTAGGCCCTCATTGACAAGGTGTTGTTTTGAAACAGGAAGCTTTATTGGCTCAAAATCTGGATCTTCAATGACTTTTTTTGGAAAGTCATGATGAAGTATGCCGCCTCTTCCAATAGTTACGAAATCAACACCACTCTCCAGGATTTTTGATACATCTTTACCCGTTCTTATATTTCCTGCAACCGTTAAAAGTGTTTCCATAAAGTCTATATCAGTAAAATGCTTTAGCAGGCTTTTTTGCTTGTGTTCTTCTTCATTTGGTTCTTTAAAAGAGTCCCATAGGGAAATATCTATAAAATCAATCTTTTTAGTTGCTATCAAGGATTCACAAACTTCTTTTATCTCTGCTAGTTTTAAGCCAAATCCTTCTGGTGATAATCGAACACCTAAAATAAAATCTTTGCCACACTCATTTCTAACTCCATCAACAATCTCAAAAATAATTCTTGATCTATTTTCGATTGAGCCACCATAATCATCCATTCGTCTATTAATTTCTGAAGACAAGAACTGAGAAAGTATATAACCATGGGCTCCATGTATTTCGACACCTTGATAGCCAGATTTTTGAGCTCTAACGGCTGCAGAAATAAAATCATTCCTAAGCTGTATAACTTCGTCAAAAGTTAAAGCTCTTGCACCTGTATTACTGTCATCTGATGGGCAAACAGGCTGAGTATCTATAAGTTCCTCTGGGGAGCGCATTCCAGCGTGATGCAATTGAGCAATTGCTAAACTATCATGCTCCTTAATTTCTGTTGTAAGTTTTGTTAAGCCTTTAATATGTTTATCATCAAAGATTCCTAATTGTCCGGGGAACCCTTTGCCTACATCTTGAACATGAGATGCACAAGACATTGTTATACCAAACCCACCCTGGGCTCTCTTTGTAAGCCAATAATATTCATCATCAGAAAGCACTCCATCCTCATGACTTTGAGTGTTGGTTAAAGGTGCGAGCATAAATCTGTTTTTCATTTGATGACCAGACAAGAAAGTTATTTTTTCGTTGAGCATCTTCATACTAGTCTCAAGCTCCTGAAGTAGAAGAAGAAAAATAATGTGGCTATTGAAGATAGAATATGCCATAAAGCATGTGCCTGCACCATGGAGTCTGGATTACAGAAGTCTGTTTCAGGATATCCCTGAAGCCAAATTACAAAGGCTGTAAGATACGTAAACATTCCGAACCAAAACCATCTAAATCTAGTCTTTCTCATGAGTGATTTCTTATTAATAAATATTGCTGGTATCCAAAATAAGATAATCCACCAATATTCGCTAAGATTTGCAAAAATCTCATTAGGAAAGACTCCAAAGACAGCTGCAACTAAGAAGCCTATGAAGCCTGATAATAATCTTAAAAGTGGTGAGTAAAAATGCTGAAGTGCTTCAGTAATTACCCATAAAGCAATTGATAAAAACCATAAATTCAAACCAATACCAAGATCGTTTCCAAAATTCCAGCTTATTAATGCATAAATTGTGATATAAGAAACATAAGTTTTTGCAAAGACATTTTCTGAATAATCCTTAATAACAAAAATATTTACGAGCCAAGGAATAGAAATAAACATTATCATACTCAACCAATCGGCCCACTGACCCCATGCAGTGTGAGTCCCATGCATTAGCAATGATCCTGGTCCTAAAAATAATGCGGCAGTTGCAAATATTATGGCTGTTGGTGAGGCACCATGAAATCTTGATTTACCTTTTGGTTCTCTTGATAGGATCCAAAACATTATCAGACCTGTAGTAATAAACCCTATATTAGAAAGAGCATTACTTGGTTCTCGGAAGTATCCTCCACTAATTCTCTCACACCATCGTGAAACATCATCAATGCTATAACCTGGCTCTACAGAGAGAAAGTTTCCTGTTTGAGCTAATAAAAGATAAATAACAAAGAATAGGAAAGAGGCAAATAGAGGTATAAAAAAAACTTTTTTACTCATCAAAGATTTCAATCCCAAACAGAAATATAATCGTCAGTATTCATTTCAGGTAACGATTTTTTCTTACCCTTTGGTGTACCAATATAAATATAACCAATCACTGTTTGGTTTTTATTTAAACCAAGTCGTTCCGAAATCTTTTCATTGAATGCAAATCTTCCAGTCCTCCAAATTGCTCCATAGCCTAATGCATTTAAGGCAAGCATAATATTTTGTCCAGCAGTTCCTGTAGATATGATTTGTTCTATTCTAGGGACTTTCGGATGTTCTTTCTTTGTTGAAACAAGTATTACAATTAGTGGAGCCCTGAATGGTGCATTTTTATATTTCTCTAGGATTTCAACCGTTAAATTTTCAAAACTTTCCTCGGCAACTTCAACAAAGATATCAGAGAGTTTTTTAAGCCCTTCGCCACTTACCTGGATAAAACTTGAAGGCCTGACCCATGCATGATCTGGAGCTCTAAGAGCAGCTTGATATACCTGCTCCATTTCACCTTTTGATGGAATGGGATCAATAAGATTACGATGGGAGTTTCTTTCAAGAATATTCTTAAGTGCTTTATTCATAAGTTAGATAAATGACTTAAGGACTGTTTTTATATTTTCAATTAGATTTGGGTTTTGATTAAAACTTTTAATATTGTAATCTGGTTTATTCCAGTCATGAGATGAGTCAGTAAAATAGTTTGAGTCAATGGTTACCCAGCTTGAGTCGTCCAATGTCCCTGCTTTTACAAAAACTACTCTATCCAGTTCTTTTGCAAAGCTTATTACTCCAGATCCACATTTCTCACAAAAGCCTCTATTTATATGCATACCACCACTACCAACTGTTTCATAAAATTTTGGGTCACCTTTAATTGTAAGATTCTTCTTCGCTAGGACGAGAATAGTTGCTTTTCCGGAACCAGTAGCTTTTTGACAATCTTTGCAATGACAATGATGTCCAGAAATAACTTTATTTCTTTGAAATGAATAACTTACTGATCCACATAAACAACTACCAGTTTCAATCATTAATTATTTTTCCAGTCTTCAATGATCATGTCAGATGCTTTTTCGCCAATCATAATTGTGGGAGCATTGGTATTGCCTCCTATTAATGTTGGCATGATTGAAGCATCAACAACTCGCAAACCTTCTACTTTGTGGACTTTTAGCCTTTGATCAACAACTGCCTCATCATCATTACCCATTTTACACGTCCCTACAGGATGATAGACAGTGTCCGCACTTTCCCTAATAGCCTTCTCAATATCTGCATCATCATTGATATCAATAGGTCTCTGGCAATGCTGCTTTATGTATTTATTTACTGGTTCCATGTTTAGAATACCCATCATTTTTTTATATCCTTCGATCATATCTTTCATATCATCAGGGTGAGATAAGAACTTTGGATCTATCAAAGGATCATCTAATGGGTCTGCAGACTTTAATGTAACTGTTCCCCTTGACTTTGGCCTCAACAAACAACTGTGACAGCTAAATCCATGTCCCCAAATCTGTGTTCTTCCGTGATCAACAACCATAGCAGGTGCAAAGTGAAGCTGTATATCAGGAATTTCTTTTGAGTCGCTGGATTTTATAAATCCTCCTGCTTCAGCAATGGTGGAAGTAAATAATCCTGTTTTCTTTAATATGTACTTAAGTACCTCTATAGGATATTTTATTAGGAATGCTTTTATAGAGGTGCCTATAAACTGCATAGAGTTATATTTATGTACAGTAAGATAGTCAATATGATCTTGAAGATTTTTTCCTACTCCAGGAAGATCTACTTTATGCTCTATTCCATGTTTTTCTATTTCTCCTTTTGGCCCTACTCCTGATCTAAGCAATATTTGAGGAGAGCCAAAAGCACCTGAACACAGAAGCACTTCTTTTGAAGCTGATATGATATGTGATTGTCCTTCTACATCTATATACTCAACTCCAGAAGCCTTTTGATTGTCAATAAGAATCTTGTTTACATTTGCTTCAGTAATCACAGTTAAATTTGGTCTATCTAATGCAGGTACTAAATATGCTTTAGCAGTACTACATCTTTTACCATCTTTTTGCGTAGTTTGATAAAAGCCTATGCCCTCTTGTTCTTCGCCATTGAAGTCTTCGTTATATTTGTAAAGTTTTGATCCAGCTTCAACAAAATCTTTTGTTGGTTTATTCTCATGTCTTATCTTTGAAACATTAAGCGGGCCTGCTTGACCGTGATACTGATCATCAAAAGTTTCATTATGTTCTGCCTTCTTAAAATACTTTAGAATCTCATCATATGACCATCCTTCATTTCCTAAACTTGCCCAGTGATCATAGTCCCATCTGTGGCCTCTAACATATAACATGGCGTTTATTGAGCTTGAACCACCAAGTGTCTTTCCTCTTGGTTGTGCGCCACGTCTATGTTCTTTAACTTCTTGCTTGAAAGAATGAACGCCACCTGCTGTATCAACAACCTCTGCTGCTGGTTCAGCTACTGTTACCTCTTCAAACTCTTTTTGCGGAACTGTCTCATAATTCCAACTAACTGGATTATCAGGGCCAAAAAATGCAAAACCTATTGGTATGTGAATTCTCGGATCTTTATCTTTTACTCCAGCTTCTATGATACAAACTTTAGTATTTGGATCATCACTCAACCTATTAGCTAAAACGCACCCAGCGGAACCCGCCCCTATAATTACAAAATCATATATTTTATCCATGACAATATATTAACATCTATCAGATTGCATGTTGATAGCTTCACCTTTAGAATAACCTCCTAGTTTACGAGGTAGAAAATGAAAAATATTAGTTATTTGTTAAGTTTATTATTGGTTTTTTCTTATGTTTCTTTTGCAGACGATGAAAGTATGGAAGCACCTAAAGACTCAGAAGAAGTTGTTGAAGATGTTGCTGAAGATGCAGTGGATAAGGAAACTGAAGAAGATAAAGATCCAACCATTAGTGAATTCATTGAAGAAGGAAAGTTTGAAGTCATTGAGGGAATGCTCGATATTTATTACGAAACTGAAGAAGACACTTACTACACAATTATTGAAGAAGAAAATCTCTCAAAGGAGTTTATTTATTTTTACTACATTATAAGCGGCGCTCAAGCTGGCGGAGCAAGTGGTGGAGATATGGGTGATAGTTCAGTATTAGAGTTTAGAAAATTTAAGGATGATATAGCGCTCTATAAGAAAAATACAGTTTTTAATTATGACGATTCGAATAATATATCAAAATCTACTTTAACCAATATACTTGAATCATTTGTTGGCAGATTTGAGGTAAAAATAGAAGAAGAAGGAAGATATCTCATAAACATTGATAAATTATTTCTTGGAGAAATGCTAGTTGGTCTAACACCTCCAAAAGAATTTGCAGAATATTACAGCTTAATACTTGGAAGAATAGATGATAAAAAAACATATATAAGCAGAGTTAAAAACTATCCAAAGAATACCTCCATTGAGGTGACTTACGGATTCTTTAATCCCAGCCCCAAAGGTTCTGTTGATGCAGTTCCGGATGCAAGATATTCAAGTATCGTAGCAAGGCATATGTTTGTTGAAATGCCGGATGATGAATATCAACCAAGGGTTGCAGATCAGCGCGTAGGGTATTTTTCAACAAAAATTACTGACTTGAGTACATATGATTATTTCAAAGGCAAAGATTTAATAAACAGATGGCGTTTGATAAAAAAAGATCCTACAGCAGAAATGTCAGAACCAATAAATCCTATTGTTTTTTGGGTTGAAAATTCAACTCCTGAAGAAATAAAACCATTTGTGGTTGAAGCAATTGAGCTTTGGAATATAGCTTTTGAAAAAGCGGGATTTAAGAATGCTGTTGTTGCAAAAATTCAGCCTGATGATGCTGAGTGGGATGCTGGAGATGTTCAGTACAATGTAATTCGTTGGGCATCTACTCCCTCTCCAAGATATTCAGGATATGGTCCAAGTGTAGCTAATCCAAGAACTGGGGAAATGATTGCTGCGGATATAGTCCAAGAATTCAATTCTATAAGTTATGGCTATAGGCTAAGAAAAATATGGGGCTATGATGAAGAAAATGATCCTCTCAGACAATGGATTGTATCTCTTACATTACATGAAATTGGCCATACTCTAGGCTTAAGGCACAACTTTAAAGCAAGCTGGTTTTATGGGCCTACAGAAATACATGATAAAAACATTACTGGCAAAAACCATATTGGTTCGGTCATGGATTATGATCCCATAAATTTAGCTCCAGAAGGAGTAGAACAAGGTAACTACTTCCCAACTGAGCCTGGTTTTTATGATATTTGGGCTATTACTTTTGGATATACTCCAGAAATGAGTGAGCAAGAAAGGGAATCTCTACTTGCTAAATCTACAAGACCTGAATTAATTTTTGGGACAGATGATGATGCAATGGGAAGTCCAGGAAGGAATACTGATCCAAGAAATAAAAGATATGATATGTCAAATGATCCAATTACTTATACGGTCCAGCGAATTCAAACAATTGATAATAAAATCAATGAATTACCACAAATTTTTAATGAGCCTGGATCAACTTATTCTGAGCTTAAAGCAACGTTTGATAGTCTAATAAGAGATAAAGGTAGATTTCTTGAGTCTGTTGCAATTCAAATAGGCGGCGTTTATTCAAACAGACTTGTTGTAGGACAAGACGATAATATGACGCCTTTTGAAGTTGTGCCATATAGCGAACAAAAAAGGGCAATGAGCGTCTTAAATCAAGAACTTTTTGCTAACGATGCTTTCTCATTTAATCCTGAAATATTAAAGCTGCTTCAGTCAGAAAAAAGAGCGGCATCTTATGGTAATTCAGATAACGATCCGAAAGTTCATGATCTTGTTTTAAGGATGCAGCTCAATTCACTTGGCTTCATTCTTCATCCTAGGGTAATGAAACGTCTTTCTGATAGCTCACAGTATGGAAATACCTATCTACCAAACGAGGTTTTGCAGGATCTCTTTAGTGGTATTTTTGTTCCAAGGGAGGCACCAAATACATTTAAAATGAATCTCCAGTCAGCCTATGTTGATGGCTTAATCACAGCAATGAATGATGATAGTTATGACGAAATATCAAGAGCTGCAATCTTTAGCTCACTGGTAAAAATTAAAAACTATACCAATTCTGCTTATGGAAGTGATATGGTCAAGGGTCACTTTAACTACTTGAATTGGAAAATTAACGACGCACTTGATTGATTAAAATGAGCCGCCTCTTAGTTTGGTATTAGGCGGCCCAAATGTTAGTTTTATTGCTTCTTTGATTGTTTTCGCTTTCTTGATGTCTCTTAGGATCGCACTCCATCCCATAAATGTAATCTTTACAGGATTAAATGTATTAACGTTGTTTACCAAGCCATACTTTACAGGTTCATTTTCAGGTTCAAATGTTCCGAACATTTTGTCCCAGATAATAAATAAGTTTCCATAATTTTTATCTATATATTCTTTGTTTGCTCCGTGATGAACTCTATGATGTGAGGGTGTATTGAAAACTATCTCGAGAGGCCCAAGCTTATCAACGATTTGAGTATGCCCTACTACACCCCAAAGAGTACTAATAACTCCTGCGATTACTGCAATTGTAGGATCCATCCCTAAAAGAGGAAGGACTGCAAAAAAAGGAAGTTTTGAAAGCGGGGCGAACCATGCTTGTCGGAGTGAAACTGCAAAATTCATTTCCTCGCTTGAGTGATGACTCATATGAATTGCCCAAAGAAATCTAACTCTATGAGATAGTCTGTGATAAATATAAAAAACTAGATCTATTAGAACAAAAGCTAAGACCCACATAAGCCAAAGGGGTATTAAGCTTGCTAAATCAATAATTCTAAATTGGTATAGAAAAATATGAATAGCAAAAGATAGTCCCTTTGCAGCAGATCCTATTAATATATTCCCAATTAATAAACCAGCAGTACATAAGGTGTCATCAAGCCTATAAAAAGATTTATTTGTAAGCGTTGAAAAAATTGCCTCAAGAGCAATCATCCCATAAATAATTGGCAAGCCAATTGCATAAACTTCTGCCACTGTAAGGTTTGTCATTTAGATTTTAATGACTCTATATTTTTAATAAGTGAGTCTAGCTCGGGTTTGTTTTCTTTGATTTCATCCATAGAAAGCCCTTGAAGCTCGTGAGGGAAAACAAGCCATTGATCAGTTTCATGAATGAAATAATCAGGAGTTCTATCAGTTTTATTTTTGGTTGGTTTGAAATATGGTGTCGCTACTCGTATCTCGGGTGTATTTTTTTTACATGCAAACTCTAAATCACTAATAACTTTACTTATTGACATTCCCGTATCATAAACATCATCAACTATTAGCAAAGAGTCTTCAGATTGTAATTTTCTAATAACGTAATTAAGGCCATAAACCTGCACATTATCTTTCCTTGAATTAATCCCAGAATAATATGAAGTTCTAATTGCGATGTGGTCTGATGGAATCCCAAGAAAATCTAAAAATTCCTGAACAGCTATACCTACCGGGGCTCCTCCTCTCCAAACACCAATAATATAGTCTGGCTTGAATCCGCTTTCAAAAATTTTCCAAGCTAAGTTATAGGAATCTCTTAGAAGCTGGTCTGCTTGAATAAAATGCTTTTTCATAAAGCTATATTACTTCAAACAGACCTTATATATAAACTAGCAATACATAAACTTAATGCTAGAAACTATATCTTAACCTCGTCATAACCTGTCTTGGCGGTATAAGCTCAAGTCCTGTAGCTGCAACACCAAATACATCAGTCATGCTTGAATTTACACCACTCTCATCTGTGATATTAAGTACCATGAAGTCAACAGCCAAGCTATCGCTGAATCCAATACTTGTAGTTAAATTGCCAATTGTATAAGCCTTTATATCGTCAACAATAGGATTATTTGATACACGCTGCTGGAACTCACCTCTTCGAACATACTGAGCAACTGTGGTGAGTGTATTTCCAGAAGGAAGATTGGTCTCATGCTTTACAAGAATGTCGGCGGTAAACTCTGGAGTTTTGGCCAACTGATTGCCTTTAACGTTTTCTCTTAAGCCATATCTCAAGTCTTCTTGACCAAAGAAATATTGATATGCATCAACGTTATCTAAAACCTCATAATCAGATGTTACTTCAGACTCTAAGAAAGCAAGATTCATATCTACACTGAGGGAATCTGTTAAAAATCCTGTGAACTCTATCTCAAGACCTGACATTTCAGATTCTGGTATATTTGCAACACCTCCTCTGTAAGGGTCAGGATCAGTTGCTTGAAACTGAAGGTTTTCGTAAGTATAAGAGAAAGCAGCTAAGTTAGCCCTTGCTCTTCCATCTGCAAAAGTTGACTTTAAGCCCACTTCAACAGATTCAACTGTTTCACTTTCAAAAGTTGGAAACACAAGCGCTGGAGCAATTGGTCTTCCTGCAGCTGCGTCTTCTTCTTCAGTGAATCCGAATGTTAAATTACTTCCACCAGGCTTAAACCCTCTTGCAAGAGCAACATAAACCATTGTGTCTTCGGATAAATCGAATTCTCCTACAACTCTTGAAGTAACTTCATCAGTTGTTCCTTCCTCTTGAAAGCTTTCAACGTTTAAAAAGTTTGTTACGTCTGTTGTGAAAGTATCCTCAGAGTATCGTAATCCGGAAACTATTCTAAAAGTGTCACTTACATACAGCGTAGTTTGCCCATAAATTGAGAAAGATTCTCTGCCAGGATTAGCATCCGTAAAGAAATCAACCTCAGCACCTGGTCCGAATATATCAAACCTTCCTGGAATACCATAGTCATGATCATAGCAATAGCTAGGATCAGCAAAGGATTCATCACATAAATACTTTAGTCTGCCATCTAGATCATCATCTCGATATCCTCTAATAACATTTTCAATCTCGTGATCCATATAAAACATTCCAACTGTCCAATCTAGTCTGTCTTCAATAGGCTCATTAGAAATAAGGTTTATTTCAAGAGTTGTTGTATCAACAAGGGATGTTTCTGGAGTAAATTCTGCCCTTTGATACGTGGCTCCTGCACCAAGACCAGGAATAGAAAGAACTGGATCGAGATAATTGTGTCGATCATTGTCTCTAACTACCAATACATCATCTTCTTGCACACTGGCAATTGCTTTTAAATTAGCAAATCCTAAATCAGATTCATAAATAGCTGCTAGAACCCATGATGATAGTTCATGCTGAGAAATAGTATCTTGAGAAAGCTTTCTCATGCCTGATGTTTGATCATCGATACCTCTTATTGCGGCACCATTCCTATCAACTTTAAAATACTGTCCAAACACTCTAAGGCTTGATGTGTCATTTAAATTGAACATCCAGTCAGACCTGAAGCTTTTGCTATTATCATCATCAAGGTCTTGGCCAGTTGAGACATTTTCAGTAAACCCATCACGGGTTGATGAAGACAAAGAAAATCTTGTTGCAATCTTATCATTTACAACAAAGTTGTTCGAAGTGCTAACCTTTTGCAGACTGTAATCACCAAAAGTTACATTCAATCTGCCTGAACCACCATCCATAGATGGAGCCTTGCTGATAACATTTACAGCTCCTCCAGTAGAGTTCTGACCAAAAAGAGTTCCTTGAGGTCCTCTTAATACCTCAATCCTCTCAACATCTAGGAAGTCTGTGCTCAATGCAAAAGGCGAAGCTATGAAAACTCCGTCCATATGGAATGCCACAGAAGGCGCAGCA
Organism: uncultured SAR86 cluster bacterium; assembly: GCA_902622845.1. Lineage (GTDB taxonomy): Bacteria > Pseudomonadota > Gammaproteobacteria > Magnimaribacterales > D2472 > CACNXK01. Next base: position 199,514 of record CACNRI010000001.1, read on the forward strand.
ATAGCATTCTGATTAGTTTCGTTACCAACTCCTCTAATTGAAATTACCGTTTTATATCCTTCATTCTTTGCAACCGTTACACCAGGAACAATTGCACTCAAGTCAACAAAGCTAGTAATATTTTTCTCTTCAATGTCGGTTTCAGTAAGAGCTGTAACTGCTTGTGATATATCCTGAAGGCTTTCAGAACGCTTTTCAGCTGTGACAACCACTTCCTCAACCTCTTGTGCAACCAGACTAAGTCCAAAAGACCCCACAAATGAAGCTAAAACGATTTTTTTAAATAAAATATTTACATAATTTTTCATAAAATTTCCCCGTAAAGTTTTTTATTTTGCAATTTTTGTCTGCAGGACAATTGAAGTTAAACTCGGTCCGTTTAACAAGCGGCGTTCCTTCGGTTTTCACCTACTTCCGTCTCCTAAGAGATGAACGATTTTTGCGTTCCTTCAGCTTTCGCTTACTTCCGACTCCGAAGAGTTGAACGATTTTAACTCACATATTACTCAAAAAAATTGAGCTCCTTTTTAACCATGGAGATGGTGCAAATTAAATCACAATATAAAATAATACTTTTTAAAATTTGACTTAACAAGCTACAAATCAACATTGGGCAACTTTTTTTGTTTTTTTTGCTCTAAAACCTAAATTTGTAACTTTAAACCTGTAGAATTTGCATAAATGTTAGAAAAAGTCTTCAAACTCGAATCAAATAATACCTCCCTGGGCAAAGAAGTTTTAGCCGGCATCACCACCTTTGTGACTATGGCTTATATTATATTTGTAAACCCACAGATGATGGCTGTAAGCGGAATGGATCTTGGTGCAAGTTTTGTAGGTACATGTATTGCTGCATCGCTGGCTTGCATAATTATGGGGATTTATTCAAATTGGCCAGTGAGTTTAGCACCAGGAATGGGGCTAAATGCATTTTTTACTTACACAGTTGTCGGTGAGATGGGTTACTCTTGGGAGGTGGCTCTTGGTGCAGTGTTTTTAGCAGGTGTTTTGTTTTTTATAATGAGTGTAACAAGACTAAGAAGATGGATGCTTGATAGTATCCCGCTAAATCTTCGAATTGCCATGGGTGCTGGTGTTGGTTTATTTATTGGATTTATAGGTCTAAAGAATGGTGGGTTGATAGTTGCGAACAGTGCTACATTTCTAAGTCTTGGTGACTTTACAAATCCTGAAACTATATTGGCTGCATTTGGTTTTCTAATAATCTGCTCTCTTTCGGTGAGGAATGCTCCAGGGGCTATCCTAATTGGTGTAATGCTTGTAACAGTTCTTTCAGTCTTTCTTGGACTAATTGAGTTTCGTGGATTAGTTTCTATGCCTCCAAGTATTGCTCCTACTTTTATGAAAATGGATATACTTGGAGCTTTAGATGTCGCAATGCTAAGTGTAGTGATGTCATTTCTTTTTGTTAATCTCTTTGATACTGCTGGGACCTTGTTAGGTGTTGCTACTAGAGCAAAGATTACTGATGAGTTTGGCAATGCAAAAAACTTTGATAAAGCTCTTAAAGCTGACAGTGGTTCAAGTGTATTTGGGACTTTCTTTGGTTGTTCTCCAGTTACAAGTTATGTAGAGAGCTCTGCTGGAGTAGAAGCTGGAGGAAGAACTGGTTTAACAACTGTGGTAGTGGGTCTTCTCTTTTTGGTTGCTATTTTCTTTTCACCACTTGCTGCAATTGTTCCCGCATATGCCACTGCGGGTGCATTAATTTATGTTTCTATCCTAATGATGAGCGGCATGGAAAAGCTTAATTGGTCTGATACAACAGAGCTTTTACCGGCTCTGGTTATCATAGTAATGATTCCACTTACATTTTCGATTGCAAATGGTATTGCTTTAGGGTTCTTAGCATATGTTGTCCTCAAGATTTCTAATGGTGAGATTAAAAACATTTCATCAGGAGCTTGGTTCTTAACTGCTGTTTTTGTTTCAAAGTTTCTTTTCTTATAAAAATGCTTAAAGCCTTTGCCAGGATTGTAATTATCCTTTTTACTGTTGGTGTTTATGCGTCAACGGATTATCGACCATCAGCTTTTATCGAAGATACAAAACTCATAGGCAGCTTGCATCAAAATAATGAAGTAGAGATGTTTCTTGGCATACCTTTTGCTGCCCCGCCAATAAATGACCTCAGGTGGGAAAAGCCTGTTGCTTGGATTCCTGATAGTAAAAAAGAAATTATTGCTAATAAGTTTAGGCCGGGATGTGTTCAAAACCAAAGAATTGTTAATTGGTATAAAAGGTTGATTCTTGACTTTGGAGGGGATCCTGGAACTTTCGATATTCCAGAGTTTAGTGAGGATTGTTTATATTTGAATTTATGGCGACCAAAGGGATTAAAAAATAATTTACCAGTAATTGTTTATATACATGGTGGAAGCAATAAAGCTGGCTGGTCATATGAACCCAATTATCTTGGTCACAATATTGCTAACAAAGGCTTTATTCTTGTAAGTATTCCATATCGCCTGGGAGTGTTTGGCTTTTTTTCTCATCCTGATATTGAAAGCCCTAATCTTGCTTTATATGATCAGATTTTGGCCCTTGAATGGATACAAAAATATGTTTCTTTCTTTGGTGGCGATCCATCTAATGTTACTTTAGTTGGTGAGTCGGCAGGTGCTGGGGGAATTAGCCATTTAATAGCTTCTCCCTTAAGCAAAAATTTGTTTCATAAAGCAGTCCACCAAAGCGGCGGATCTTCTTTTGCTTATCCAACTTTAGGTTCGGATGTAAGAAAGCTGGCAAATAGCTTTGCAAATTCTTTTGAAGATCCATCACTTAAAAATTTAAAAAATATTAGCGCAGAAGAAATACTTGAAGTTTCAGAAAAAGTTTATGCTGAGCACTACTTTAATTATGTTGATGATGGTTTCTCTATGATCGGAAACCTATCTGATACTTTTAAAAGTGGAAATATTGAAAATGTAGATCTTCTAATTGGATCAAACAATGATGAGTGGTCCTTATATTTTGATGGGAATGTGAATATCAGTATGTGGCTCGATAAGGAAACTACTCCTGAGAAAAAAATAGAGCTTTTGCAACTTCTAGATGATATTAAAGATCCTGTTAGAAAGATGGATTTGTTAATTACAGCTAAAAATTTTGTTTGTCCATCTTTGTTTATGGCTGAAGAGTTAAGGAAAAAAGGAGGTAAAACCTGGGTATATCAATTTAATAGGGTTAGAGATAATGAGTTGGCAAAAAAATATGGAGCCTTTCATGGTGCAGAGCTTCCTTACGTTTTTGATACTCATGATGAGTGGCTACCAACAAATGAGAAGGACAAAGAACTAACTAGAGAGATTCAATCTTACTGGTTATCCTTTGCTAAAACTGGGAATCCCAATAATGATGATGCGGTGCTATGGCCAGAATACGATTCGTCTAATGATTCAACTCTTGTTTTAGATGATGAGATATATCAGAGAAGTCATGAGAGTTCTGAGATTTGTAAAGTGTTGAAATTGTTTTAGAAGTTGGCTGGATTTTTTGGTGTAAAAGCATTGTAGTATTCTTTGATATTCAAAATATCCTGCTTATCATCTCCAGTTGGCATAAACTCTTTACCAAAAACTAACTCTTTCTTAAGAAAATCCAGTGAAACTAACACTACTCCTGAATTAAGCTCTTTAGCAATTCTTAAGAATCCTGTTTTCCACTCACCCACTTTTGACCTTGTCCCTTCTGGTGCAAGACCAATAAGTCCATTTTTTTTATCTTCAACTTGCCTGAGTAAGTCTTTTATGAGTCCACCTGGCTTTGATCTATCAACAGGAATACCCCCCATGTATTTCATGAATTTTCCCAATATCCCTTTAAAGACCGTATGTTTACCTATGAAATATACTTTTAAGTCAACTGCTGCAATGGCTGCCAAACCTACCACTGCATCCCAGTTTGATGTATGTGGCGCAACGATAGCAACAAACTTCTTGTTTTCATAAAGATCTGATATTTGACCTTTTATTTTCCATCCAGAAAGCTTTATTAATATTTTACCAAGCCACTGAAATGGCTTAGGTCTGTTCGCCTTGTAACTATCTGGAAACTTAAAATTCATAGATCATATTATAATCTATTTAAAGATACTCCCTCTCTTTTTAGGAGTTTGCGCTTTGTAGAAACCCCGCCTTTGCCACTGTACCCTCCTAAACATCCATCGGACCTAATCACCCTATGACAGGGTATTTCAATTGGTTTTGGGTTTTTTCCACACGCATTTGCAACAGCACGAGCAGAATTTGGTTTTCCAATAGCAAAAGCAATCTCCTTATAAGTTCTCACTTCACCCTTAGGAATATTTTTAAGCTCATTCCAAACCATAATCTGAAATTTTGTACCTTTTAGCATTTATTTCAGATGCTCAATTAATAGTGTTGGAACATTACAAGTATGCGATTTAATAGTAGCTACCAAGGTTCCTTTCTTAAGACCTTCCTTTATTGGCGTTACTTCAACATTATTGCCGACCAATCTTTTGTGAGCATCCTCTATTGAATCTACTTCCCAGGCGAGACCCCAAAGCTCATCAGCTGATTCTTTTTTATCTTTTTCTTCAATAACTTCTATTGTGGTCGCATTCGTCCTAAAAAATAGCATTCTTCTCTTCCAATGCTCTATAGTTTTATCTAACGCTAATCTTATTTTATAAACATCCCTATAAATGCTTATAAAGTTATCTGCATCCTGTGTATTTATCACCACATGATCTAGTTTTTTTACCTTTGATGAATCTTGGCTTTCATATTTTGGAAGATTGCCTTCAATGTGTTCAATGATAAAAATAAATAGCTCTCTACTAAGGGTGTTTGGTAAAAAAATATTTTTCCACTGTCTTATTTTTCCATCTTTTTCGTTGATTGCCTCACCCGAGCTTATCTCAACTGCATGTCCATTCCTTTTTAAATCTTCCTGAGCATGTTCTATGTTTTGTGTTCCAAGAACAATCCCTGCTAAATGATCTCCCTTCTCTGCAAGTAAAGAATTAATAAACTCTGTTCCAGGGCCTTCATCGCATGGAGACAAAAGCTCTAAATATGTGTTCTCAAAATTAAATAAAGCATTTTTTGTTCCTAGTTCGGTGTGTTTTCCTTTCCAGCATGGTTCAATACCAAGAACTTTTTCGTAGTCATTTATTGCTTGATCAAGATCTTTCACTGCGATTATTAAATGGTCTACTGAAGAAATCATTCTTATATTAATCCTTTAAGCTGCCAATTTTTTCAATAAATAGCTTTGCGCCCAGCGAAACATTATCAACCCAATCATTCTTTGCTTCACTGTCAGCATTATCAGAAATAAACTTGAAACACCTAAAATCAATGTTTTTTAATTTACAAACTTTTGCAATGGCAAAGGCTTCCATATCAACGATATCTGTTTTTAGAGTTGGTGTACTGGTTACAAACATATCACCGGTGCCACACGTTACTCCTTCTCTTCCAAAGGTTATCTCGACATCTTCTTCAAATGGAGTTTGGCCAACTTTAAAACCAAGAGGTGATGCATCCATATCCCTTTGGAAAAAAGTTGAAACTTCGACAAGACCTTTTATTTTTGTATCAAGAGACCCAGCTGTTCCAAAATTTATTATTTGTTTTGGTGAATGTTTTTTTATTGCATTTAAAGCATTAAAAACTGCATTTACTTTACCAACGCCGATGTATTCTATTTTATGATCAGGGAGGTCAGATCTTTTAAGTTCATCTTCAATTGCAACTAAAATAAGCATTCTACTTCCAGCTTCCTTTTCTACCAGATAAGTCCCATTCAATCCTTAAATACATTAGCTCAATTCTTCTCTTAATATATCTATTCGCGAGAGCATTACTAATCTCTGGCAAAGGAATAAATGACATACTTCCAAGACCATCAATTATTTTTAATGTAAGTCCATAATCATCTTCTTTTACAGCAAGATTGTGAGGTATTATATTTTTTGTTAGTAGTTTAGTTTCTTTTAGGAATATCTCAAATTCTTTTAGAGCTTTATCAATTTCTTTAGTTCTTCCCTTACTAAATAAATACTCCTCTAAATTTAAAGCTATCTTGTCATTATTTGTTATGAGTTCTGTGCATGATGCTAAGCCTTTGCTTGTTTCTGCAAATTCATACCATTTTGCAAGATGTTTCCAAATTTTTTGGGGATTTTTTTTGATAGCTCTTTGCTGGTATGCTCTCTCTTCTCTGTAGTTGTCGTCAAAACTGTTTTCTGATCTGAGCTTTTTATACCAAGGCGCATTTGAGCGCATTTTTTTTACCACTTCTGATTTGCTAATCTTCAAACAAAGGTTTTTATTGTCAGGATGAATATAACAAACTCTATTGCCCCCCTCTGCGAATGGTTTAACCCCCTCAAGACTAATCATCTTCTCTTAATTAACTGATTTATAAATATTGACAATCGTAACACCAATAACAATAAGGAAAAGTCCAATTATGGATTGCCAGTTAAGTGTTTGCTTGTAAAAAATATAACTCAGCAAGGCTATGGTAAAGACTCCTATACCTGACCAGCTAGCATAAACAATTGATAGGGGCAGTTTCTGCGTAACTATAGCAAGGAAATAAAATGATATGCCATAAGAAAAAAGCAAGATTGAGGTTGGAATTAATTTTGTAAAATTTTGTGACGCTGGGAGAAGCATCGTACCTATTACCTCGAATATTATTGCTAAAAAAAGAATAATATAGGGATTCATTAAAGTTGTAAGTCTATGCTAAACAACATCGTGGCAATCACAATCAAGCTCTTTACATAGCTGAAAGTTTTTCATGTGCGCATAAACTACAAGAGCAGATCCCATTAATGTAAAAATAATAATAGATGTTTCTGTTAGGAAACTTTCCGATAATGCTGTAGCAGTTAGAACGCCAAGGCCGCCTAAACCAACTAGAAATACAACATAATCATTATGATTTGAAACTCCAGTAATTAGTGCATAAACACTGATAGGGATAGCTAAAAATAAAATCGCCCAATGAATTAACTCATTATCAATAGACAGGGCTAACGCTCCGGAGGTAACAATTAAAAAAGACGGCACAAGCAAACAATGCAATGCACATGCTATCGATAATCCAGCAGCAAACTTGTCTGTAATTGGATGAGTTTTCATAATAAAGATAATTATACAATATTTGTCAAATACAAAGTCTTGCGATAGAGATCACTCTAAATATAAAATATGCATTAAATATAAGCATTTTATGGAAAATAAGAGAAAAATTTTAAACAACTCTGGTGCTTGGGTTGGTGTTGGCGCTGCAATAGGTACATCGATTTACGCTATTACAAATGAACCAACTTGGATAGCGGTAGGAGTTGCTATTGGTGCCGCGTTAAGTTGGCGAAATCCCAAAAAAAAGTAAAGATCAATAAACTAACTTAGTTATGTGTTAAATGTTTCTCTAGAATCAGTCTGCTTGTTGGGTTTGTGAACCTATATCAGCTGCAATAGAGTTCGGGACAAGCATAGTTAAAGCATAGTGGGAAATCTTCCATTCATTGTTAATTAGTTCAACAACTCCTGTACCTCTGCAATGTCCTAACTTCTCATTAAAAAGAATTTCATCAAACCAATGAGTGTCACCATTACCCTCCCAATTACGCTCAACTACTTTGTAAGTCCAGCCGTGTCCATCTGAAAAGGCTGGTTTAGCATAGGATTTAAATTCTTGTATATTCCAGCGCTCGGTTTTATCTGTTCCCAAAAACACAGCATCTGAACTAAAACGATCAAAATAAGCCTCGAAATTTCCCTTATGTGCATCTTCATGAAGACCATCTAGCAAAGTATCTATATCACTATAGTCATCAGCTTTAACATTAAAAGCTACTAAAAAACTTACCAATATTAATTGTTTCATCTTCTGTTTAAGTTATTAGTTTAGGTATTATGCCTAGTTGAGAAAGGATTCCAAAAATAATCAATAGTATGATGGAAGAGATTATTTTAAGATTCTTTTTTTGAATCCATTCAAATAAGTTATCTAAAAGTTTTCTTATCGTTTTATCAGCTTTATCCATGAATTTAATACCTTTTCTTGTCCATGTATCAGTCATATCTATTAATATTAAAGAAAAAACTGCAATGACAAGCCAAAGAGCCCCATTTAAAATCATGTCTATAATCCAACCTACTACCACCCAGTTTATTTCCATTGTTACTAGTTATTTTTTAAAAGTTTTCCTTGAAGCCCTTAAGCCTTTCTTCTGCCTCGTGTCTATCGTTTTGTAATTGCTGTTTGGTCTTACTATTATTAATTTCTGACAAAATCAAAATTAAAATAATGAAAAGTATGGCAATCGATATGAACTTTATATTCATTTCTCTTATTCTTTTGAGACTTTTATTAAGGCTGTCCCTAAATTGGCAACATAGAATGGTTGTGATTCGTCTCCAATTATTAATCCAGTAAGTAAACCTGGCATCTCTCCTGTCAATTCTGATGTAAGTAATTCTGCAAAACCATTTCCTAACTCCATTCGTCTAATAGCTTCTTCCATGTTCTCAAGACCGATTTGCGTTTGTGCATCAAACACCACATAAGTTTCACCATTTTCTGGATCAACTGAGAAAATTTGATTTGCTAGTGGTGATGAAATCCATAGATTTCCCTCACTATCTAGTTCCATATTATCTGGAGTTGGTATAACTGCTAAGGTGGTTTGATTCGAAACAGATCCTGTAATTATGTCTATGTCAAAAGATAAAACCCTATTTTTCATCATCTCAGAGAGATAAAGTTTATTCCTCTTCTCATCTATGTAAAACCCATTAGCAAAATATAAGTTTTTAAGAATTAATTCAGGTTTAGAGAGAGTGCCGTCTTTAGAAATAGGAATTCTATAGAGAGCTCCATCAGGAATAGCCTTGTCTAATGCCATAAATAATCTCTCTTCATTTTGGTTTTCAGTTGACTGAGTGAACCAAACAGAGCCTGTTGTATCCTCTCTTGCTGCATTTGCACCATATTTATGAGAATAAATTATTTCGGTAGATTTGGTTTCTATAGATGTCTTGTAAATTTTTCCGTTAAAGACATCTGCTGTAATGATATATTGCTTATCTGGTGTGAGATGAACACCATTGGGCGCAGATTCAACTTTGGGTGGATTATGTTCAAAATTCAGGGCTTCAAAATTTCCAAATGGTGAAACCTTTCCAAAAAGATCAATTTTAGCTAGGCCGTATCTTTGGTCAGCAACGATTAAGGTTCCATCTGCAAGCATTACGCCATGTTCTGGCCTCGAAAGTTTTCCGCCTTCAGGATATACCACACCGTCAGATAAATTCCATGAGTCTTTTTTAGACGAATTATCTTCAAAAGAACAGGAAGTAATTAAAAAAAGAAAAAAAAGCAAATGAGCTTTCTTGAAGTTTGATAATGGCAATAAAGTCATGGCGTCTCCTTATAAAAATACTTTGTGCATTATTAATTTAATAAATAACTTACTCCATCGTAACTGAGTGTTTTTAAAAAGTGATTTAATTCTAACACTATTTATTGTTTTGCTTTTTTAGCATCATAAAAAATTACATCATGCCCTTTTTTTTCAAGGCATTTCTCAAGACCGGAATATTCTCTAAACTCCTTTGTTGCATTTGTAACAAAAATTGTTGAGCCTCCTAAGACGCCTCCCACAGTTCCTGCTGCGACATAAATAGGCGCAAAAACCCCACTTGCAGTAGCAATTGTATAAAGTCCTCCTAATGCTAAATAAGATCCAAAACCAATACCAACTTTTGAAGATCTATTTGCTCTATTGTTAGACGTTTTTATACATTCATCTAACTCATTTTCAAAAGCATAAAGATCTGTGTAGGGTGACCTTTTTATATATACAGGCGTATTAGCTAACTGCAAGTAGTCTTCGGCATCAGGTTTTACGTTGATAGTGTTGGAAACACATGAGGATAAAACAAATAGTAATAGAAAAAAAAATAAAACCTTAGTTTGCATAATTTATATCTTCTAAATCACTGTTTAAGATTTCTCCACTGTGATGGATTGTTTTCGTCTTGTCGTGATCATGCTAGCGCTCGTAACCCATTGCATCGAACTCGATCATGCAGTTCTTATATATTTGGTCCTTAACTTTCTGCGACAACAGCTCGGATGCAGGCCTTCTGTTAGTTCGGAATTTGTGTTTGGTTTGTGGATAGTGCGCGACAATATCAAATTCAAGCCTGTCGCCGAGGGTCGTGAGGTCTTCCTGCATATTGTCAAAATTGACTATGAAATCGACAATAGGTTTTTCACCGTCTGAATAGGTTGGGTAATTGACGTAATGCTTCTTCTTCATAACACGCTCAAGCTCCTTGTCAAAACTCCAGTTCTTTTTTCCGCGCGCATGATAATAGATATGTGATACAACCTTTTCGTACGGATGCCTTTCGATCGAAAAAGTGAAGTAATCATCGTAAGTTTTTTTGCCGACGTGCTCGCGAATCGCAACAGCCGGCATATGATTGAAAAACTTGCCACGGCGTCTGGCACGTAAAAATTTCATCTTGCGTGCCTTTATCATATCGCGATATCGCTGCTCTCCAAGACCACCGTAGTTCTGAGGTAACTTGCCGCCCATGTCCAGCCTGACGAGTTCGTCTTCAAACGATATCGGAGTGATGATGTCATCGGGACCACAGACTTGGCTCAGACTAACCTCCATGCTAGTGCCCGAGGTTTTTCGGGTCTTTACGAAAATAAACTTCTTTAAATGGCTAATGATCATTGGTTGCTCTGCTGATTCGACTAAGTCCTTTCTTGCGGCGATAGATAGCTATTTTTCTCGAAGCATCAATGGATTGCGAAATTCTCTGCCAAAAAGGTTTTTTCTCCGAATACCGACTGTTAGATTTATCCGGTGTAACGCCGTCCAGAACAACTTCCCAATCCGGCGACGATTCGTATCCACAACCGATCAGATCTGGTGTCATTGTGCCGTGGATTGCCTGCTGTTGAACGATGCGACCGAGATGTTTTCGCCAGACACCGACACTGGTCGGTCCAATAGGACGGACGCCACGCATTGCAACCTTTGACTTTTCAGACACTTGCGCGTGTTCATGGTACTCAGAAAATTTGTATTGTTTCTCAAGCCATGGAAATTTTGCAGTGATTTGGCTTTGTATGGCGTCAGGGTTATTTACAAAATCCTCGTACCGGATATTGAGAAAACGATCGTGGCCGAACAGTGGGCGTGCACAGGCATGCAATTCACGCCAAAGCCTAATGTTCGAGTAGTACATATCCTCGCTCTTACCGTGCCGGCTAACGATGACATCACGTGGATCGCGCGTTACGTAAATGACATAGAGATTAGGATCGTCGATGACTCCTGGCATGTACAACGTATCTTTGGGTCGTTTCGTGATAACCACATCATTGTTTTTTGCGGTTACGAGGTGAAAGCGAATCTCATGGTCATAATGCTTGTTTGTCCGAAAACAGGTGACCATCGCCTCGTGCAAGAGAGTAGTGCCGGATCGCGGCGAGCATGCAACAATGTGAATGTGTTTAAACAGACGTCAACTCCCTAGTGCGCCGTCGACTGTAACTGAGTGTTTTTAACCCAATCCCTGTATGATCTCATTTAATTACCATTATTTTTAAAGAGTTTTTTAGAAATCTTAAATAATATTACAATTACTAAATAGATCATTATTAAGTCAAGTACTATACTAATATTATCCCAAAATTCCATAATTGCAGTTCTCTATTTCCTTCTACTCCACCGTAACCGAGTGTTCTTACCCCACCCAAAATTCATCTTATCTGTAAACTTTCTTCTTGTCTTTTTTTAATTGGTTTCTTTTTCATTAAACTTCTATGTGGTATTGCTGAACTTCTTGTGAGTCAATGTAAACAAACCTGCTCCGATTATAGTCCATAGAATATCATTCCAATCGAAGACACCTCTTCCAGGTGTAAAAATTGTAATGAACTCATTGGCAATTAATCCCGATATGGAGATTCCTACTGACCAATAGAGTCGATTTTTAAATAAAGATGAATTAGGTTTGGATACTTCTGGAATTACTACATATAACAGAGCAGGCAATCCAATTCCTGGTAAGAAATTTGGAGCAACCCCAAGAAGATAAATTATTATTCCATTAGCACCATCGTAATTTGGTCTTATGTAATCCTGGACTATAGAAAAAAGCAAAAAAGAAATAGCAAAAATAATGTAATAAACGAACTTTCTATTCATTTTTATGTTTTATCACTAATATTTAATATCCACAATCTTGTAAAAGTGGACAGTTCTATCTACTCAACAGTAACCGAGTGTCCTTACCCCACCCAATATTCATTTCTTATATATCCCCCTTGATTTCTTTGATCTTGTTGTGGAGTTCTGTAATGTCATCTAAGATTTGTGGAACTATTTCAAGTTTGCTTTTGTCGTTTTCTCTGTAATAAAAAATTTCAACACCATTGCATTCAATGCATATTGGGAGATTACTGAAAATGATTGTTTGTAGGTTTATATCTTTAAAAATATTTTTTATTTTCTTTTCATCTTCTTCATCATATTTCCCTGTACTTACAAATAAATATTTTTCATCAAAACTTTTGTCTATGTGAACTGCTGTTTTTTCATTATCTAAAAATAACTTTTTTGGTTTTAATATAAAGACTGGTAGAGATCTACCTTCCATTCTATATGAAAAAACCCAACTATAATTTAGGTAATCCAAATAAGATGATCCACCACTCTGCCATTTAAAAATTAACAGATTTCTGTTTAACCTTGATTTTATTGGAAATGATAGAATCCCTTTGTTCCACAACTTTCTTGAGGGTATACGAATATCATTTCTAAATGTATAAGGGGGTTTTAGTTTTTCAATAATCAGTCCTTTGGATTTAAAAATTGGATCAAGTTTTTTAATTTTTTTACGATCATAATTAACTCCAAGAATTATTAGAATAATACCCAAAAATATTACAATACCCAAAAATATTAATAATTCTGTTGGGTTATCAGATATGTTGATTTTAGTTAAAAATAAAAAATATTCTTGGATATCAGACATGTTAGTTTTAGTTAAAAATATTCTCCCATAACTCCTTATAAATGTCCTATGAATGCACATAAAAGATCGCAACAAGTCATATTAATCCCTTGTGACTTTCGCTGACACGAAAAAATAGGTGAAAATTTTAGGATTGTTTTTACCGGGGTTAATTTTTAGTGATTCTTGAAACCCCCGCAGATTGCAGGATTAAAATGAAAGTTCTTATAAACTTACTCCACCGTAACAAATTAGATTTGAGTGCAGAATTAAGAGTATGGTTTTTTCTGAACCCTTTGTGAAACTTCAAATAAAATTTAATTTCTTTAAAATCCATCAGTTATTTTCTCGGTGAATTTTCAAATATTCTTTTTTTGGTTGGGCATTCTTGTTCTTGGGTATAAAAATTTTTTTACCCTCATATATTTTTAATTGTTCGTATAGAGATTTGTCTTTTTTTGCAGATTCACTTACAACAACTCTGTAGTCATCGTCGATAAAGATAAGATTATTTTCAAAACATTTATCTACCAATTGTGACAAACATAACCCATTTTGTGGATCTAATCTTTTGTCCTTATGTTCTGACCATTTAAGAATATGCGCTGCTGTAAGAAGTGATGTGGTTTTGATTCCGGTAATTGCACATTTGTTTTCGTAGTTTGGAAGAATAAGGTTATTTCTAAAATAACTCTGCCATTTGCCTCTTGATGAGGTTGTTTTTGCTTCAGAATCTGGGACTGAGAAATCATGTTCAAATATTTTATTATGTGCCTTTGCGCCTATATCATTTTCTTCCTCGTCAAACTCTTGGATGTCTCCAGTTCCTTTATTCAGAAGATACAGAAACTTATGCAATGGGATTTCATCCATTCCATACTGATCAAACATGTGCATCCAATCATCTCTTTCACCATCTAAGTCCCTTGGTTTCATATTTTTTTGATAGATTGGTTTTTTAAAATGAATTGGTTTTGAGATTCTTGCGCAAATGTCACCATCTGCTTGATACTGTTGACTATCTTTGTCGGGGTAAAATAAAGATTCTATTTTTCCCGCTCCAAAGAAATAAAACTGATTATTTAATGAAACTTTTTGGGGGACTCTATATATAAATAGATCTCCCTCCCTTACCTTGTTATTTCTTTTTGTGTTCCATGTATAAATCTCAAAATCTTTATCTCTGTGCTCTTTTTTTCCTGTAGTTAATATAAAAAATTTTGTATCTAGGTCTAAGATTTCTTTTTTATAGGCATTTGTGCGAAGAGACCAAACTCCTGAACCTTTTTCATTTAGAGCAAAAACATCATGATTGCCTGACCAAGCATCACAGTCAGAGCAATTTCTTTCAAGGTTTCCTCTTGTTACTGCTTTCCACTCTTGACCTAAATTTTCACCTAGTATTTCTACTTGAGGATAAATTTCACTTAAATGTGCTTCGCCGCCTGCTGATCTGAGTATTGTGGTTAGGGTTCCTCTCCAATTCTTCATTAAAAATTATTTAAACCTGCACTCAAATCTATTCCACCGTGACTGACTTGGCTAGATTCCTTGGCTGATCTATTTCAGTTCCTCTCAGAATAGATACTTCATAAGCCAAGATTTGAAGAGGAATGGTGTATAGAATCGGCTTAAGCAAAAAGTCACACTCTGGCATATTTATAAAGCTCCCTGAGCTTGTGTCCATTGTTACAGAGGAATCTGAAAAAACATAAAGCATTCCGCCTCTTGCTTTTACTTCTTCGAGATTTGATACCAGTTTTTCTACTATTTCACTTTCAGGCGCAAGGGCGATAACTGGCATATTTTCGTCAATAAGAGCTAGGGGCCCATGTTTAAGCTCACCTGCTGGATATGCTTCTGCATGGATATATGATATTTCTTTAAGTTTTAGAGCACCCTCTTTAGATATTGGATAAAAAATTCCGCGCCCAAGGAAAAGTGCATTTTCTTTACTTGCGATTTCAGGAGCTATCTTAATGATCTCCTCTTTTAATTCGAGAGCTTCCTCGATCTTTTCAGGGAGCCTTCTTAGTGCTGTAATTACTCTTTCCCTAAGCTTAGGATTCATTTTTCTGCTTTTTGCTAATGACAAAACTAACAACATTAAACCTGTTAACTGTGTTGAAAAAGCTTTTGTGGATGCAACTCCAACTTCGGGACCAGCATTTGTGTATAGAAAAAAATCAGACTCTCTTGCAAGAGAACTGGTTGGGACATTGCATATGGTGATAGTGGATAGGTAATCTTTCTCTTTTGCGTATCTCAAAGCTGCAATAGTATCAGCTGTCTCTCCAGATTGTGAGATTGTAACTAAAAGGGAGTCCTCGTCTACATGTGGATTTCTATATCTATACTCTGATGCATAATCTACCTGAGTTGGGATGCCTGCAATTGCTGATAACCAGTTAGCAGCTACTCTTCCTGCATGTAAACTTGTTCCGCAGGCAACAATTTGTATGCGTTTTACCTTTTCGAATAGTTCTGAAGATCCAATGCCGAATATATCATCTCTAACATCGTCGCCCCCCACTCTGCCATCAAGGGTATTTAGAATTGCTTGAGGTTGTTCATATATTTCTTTTTCCATAAAGTGAGTGTATTCACCCTTTGAAATGGTTTGATATTCAGAGTCTATTTCCGTTACTTCTCTGTGTATAGGTTGTTTTTGTTCATCGTATATTTGAATTCTATTTTTTGAAATAACTGCAACATCCTCATCTTCTAGAAAAATAAATTCATTTGCCAGTTTTCCAATCGCTAAGGGGTCTGATGCGGCAAAATTCTCATTTTCACCTTGGCCAACAAGTAGCGGAGATTTGCACCTTGCCACATAAATATTATTTTCATCTTCTATATCTAAAATAGCTATTGCATATGCTCCTTCTAGCTTTTCTTTTGTCAAATATATTGAGTCAAGTATATTGTTTCCTTGGTTTAAAAAATAATCTAAAAGATGTCCGATTACTTCAGAATCGGTTTCAGAGCTAAATTGATAGCTTTTTTCTGTCAAAAAATTTTTAAGCTCAAGGTGGTTTTCAATAATGCCGTTATGAACAATATAAATTCTTTCATTTGATTTATGGGGATGTGCATTTTTTTCTGAGGGCTCTCCGTGAGTTGCCCATCTTGTATGCGCTATTCCAAGAGTACTATCAAGCTCTTCAAGTTTTAACTTTTCCTCTAGTAAACTCACTTTACCCAAAGTTTTTATGTGAGCAATGTTACTCTCTTGATGCAAAGCAAGGCCAGCTGAGTCATATCCCCTATATTCCATTTTATGAAGACCCTCTACAAGAAGCTCACTCACATTTCTATTAGAAGCTGCCGCGATTATTCCACACATTCAATTATTTCTTATTTTTTGACCAATCTTTAACATTTTTTTGTTTTGATCTTGATATGCCAAGTGAGCTATCTGGAACATCTTTTGTAATTGTTGACCCTGCTCCAACATAAGCATTTTTCCCAATACTAACTGGTGCAACTAGGGAAGAATTTGTACCGATAAATGAGCCATCACCTATTTCTGTTTTGTTTTTATTTTTCCCATCATAGTTGCAGGTAATAGTCCCTGCTCCAATATTGACATCATTCCCAATCTCAGTGTCTCCCAAGTAGGTAAAGTGATTAGCTTTTGTTGATTGACCTATTTTTGTCTTTTTGGTTTCAACAAAATTTCCAATTCTGGCCCCATCAGCTATTTCACTCCCCTCTCTCAGTCTTGCATAAGGACCAATGAAACAGTCTTTTCCAATTTGCGATGAATCAATGTGTGAAAAGGGCAAAATTTCAGAGTTATCGCCTATTTTTGTGTTGCTAATTATTGTGTTCGCTCCGATACTAACATTATTTCCTAGCTCTACTTTTCCTTCAAAAATTACATTCACATCAATAGTACAATCTACACCTGCTTGTAAGTCACCCCTTACATCTACCCTATTTTTGTCTATAAGGGTTATTCCGTTTTTTAATAGTTCTTCATTTTTCATTTTTCTATAAGTTTGCTCAAGCTTTTCCTGTTCAGAGCGAGTATTTGCTCCAAGTGTCTCCTCCCAAGAAACGCTTAGAGTTTCAATTTTAAACCCATTACCGTTAGCAATGCCAATTAAGTCAGTTAAATAATATTCCTTCGAGGCATTATTATTGTTTATTAATGGTATTAACTCTCTAAGAATTTTTCCGTTAACAGCCATAACCCCTGTAAAAATTTCTTTGATATTTTTCTGTTCGTCGTTTGTATCTTTTTCTTCTATTATTTCTTGGACTAAACCATTTGAATCTTTTAGAACTCGTCCATAACCAGTTGGATTAGAAACATTTGCTGTTAATATTGAAAGCGAATCATTTAGTGAAAAGAGTTTTTTAAGGGTATTTTTTCTTATTAAGGGCACGTCTCCATAAAGAATTAATACTTTTTCATTTTCATCAACAAACTCTATAACTGTTTTAACAGCATCTGCGGTCCCAATTTGATCTTTTTGTTCATAGATTTTTGCTTTTTTTAATATTGTTGCTGCTTTTTTTTCAACTGCGTGTTTATCGAAACCTACAACAATAGAAACTTTATCCGATATTGCATCTGCTGATAAGAGAATATGTTCAAGAAATGTTTTTCCAGCGAGTGTTTGTAGGACTTTTGCTTTTTTTGAAAGCATTCTGGTGCCTTTTCCACCAGCCAGAAGTATTGTATGAGTAATCAATTTATTAGGTGTTTCTACCTATGCTAAATCTTTTTACGGAGTTTTTGAATAGTTTTTAGTCTTGCTGCAGCTTCTGCTAACTGAGATGCTGCCTTTGCAAAGTCAACATTATCTTTATTATCTGCAAGATCTTTTTCAGCTTGTTCCTTTGCAGCGACAGCTTTTGCTTCATCCATACTATCTGCTCTTTCAGCAACATCAGATAAAACTGTTACAACGTCCGGTTGAACCTCTATAAATCCCCCACTACAAAAAAAGGTTTCTTCTTTATCTTCGTTACATACCCTTACTGGTCCAGGCATTAAACCTGTTAAAAGTGGTGAGTGGCCTGGCGCAATACCTATTTCACCGAGTGAGCCAGTGGCGTAAAGCATATCAGCTGTGCCTGAAAATATTTCCTCATTGGATGAAACGATGCTTACTTTAAATTCACTCATTACATTGTTTTTGCTTTCTCTACAGCCTCTTCTATAGTTCCCACCATATAAAATGCTTGCTCAGGAAGATCGTCATAGTCTCCATTTAGAATTCCATTAAAACCCTTAATGCTGTCCTCTAGAGACACATATTTACCTGGTGACCCTGTAAAGACTTCAGCCACAAAAAATGGTTGTGATAGAAATCTTTCAACTTTCCTTGCTCTTGCAACAGCAAGTTTGTCATCTTCTGATAACTCATCCATACCAAGAATTGCAATGATATCCTTTAGCTCTTTATATCTTTGAAGGACTCCTTGAATGGCTTGCGTTGTCTTGTAATGCTCTTCTCCGACTACAAGCGGGTCGAGCTGTCTACTAGTTGAATCTAGTGGGTCAACTGCTGGATAAATACCAAGTTCAGCAATATTTCTTGAAAGAACTACTGTCGCATCTAAGTGAGCAAATGTTGTTGCAGGCGAAGGGTCTGTCAAGTCATCAGCTGGAACATAAACAGCCTGTATTGAAGTAATAGAGCCTGTTTTTGTTGAGGTAATTCTTTCTTGAAGAGCTCCCATTTCACCTGCTAGCGTTGGTTGGTACCCAACAGCAGATGGCATTCTTCCTAATAGAGCTGATACCTCAACACCAGCAAGTGTATATCTGTAAATATTATCGATAAAAAGAAGTACATCTCTTCCTTCATCTCTAAATTTCTCAGCAATTGTTAAACCGGTAAGCGCAACTCTTAATCTGTTGCCAGGAGGCTCATTCATTTGTCCATAAACAAGTGAAACTTTGTCTAGAACATTTGATTCGGTCATTTCATGATAAAAGTCATTACCTTCTCGAGTTCTTTCGCCAACTCCAGCGAAAACGGAAAACCCTGAGTGCTCAATCGCAATGTTTCTTATAAGCTCCATCATGTTAACGGTCTTACCTACTCCAGCTCCTCCAAATAACCCAACTTTTCCTCCTTTTGCAAAAGGACACATTAAGTCAATTACTTTGATGCCCGTTTCTAGTAATTCATTTGATCCTGCTTGATCAGTGTAGCTTGGTGGGCTTTTATGAATTGGTTGTCTTTCTTTCTCACCAATGTCACCTTTTTCATCAATGGGGTTTCCCAAAACATCCATAATTCTTCCCAGAGTTTCTTGCCCAACAGGAACAGAAATAGGTGCATTAGTTCTAACAACCTCTAAACCTCTTTTTAGTCCTTCTGTTGAGCCCATAGCGATAGTTCTTACAATTCCATCACCTAGTTGTTGTTGAACCTCAAGTACAGTTTCAAGACCGACAATATTAAGAGCCTCATACACGCTTGGTATGTTCTCTCTATCGAATTCGACATCTATAACCGCTCCGATAATTTGTGTCACAACTCCATTACTCATTTCTTTCTCCTTTATACAGCAGCTGCGCCGCCTACAATTTCTGATAATTCTTGTGTAATTGCTGCTTGTCTAACATTGTTATAAAGCAACTCTAATTCTTTAATTAAGTCTCCTGCATTTTCTGTCGCATTTTTCATTGCGATCATTTTTGCCGCTTGTTCACAAGCATTGTTTTCCAACACCGCCTGGAAGATAAGTGATTCTATATATCTTGTAAGCAACCCATCCAATAGAACCTTTGCCTCTGGCTCATAAATATAATCCCACTGCGTTGAGGTTTGTGACTCTTTGTTTTCGTCATGCGATAAAGGTATAAGTTGTTGAAGGGTTGGTTGTTGGGTCATAGTGTTAACAAATTTATTAGAGCAAAGTACAACTCTATCGATATTGCCTTTTTTCTGCTCATCAAGAACTATTTTTGTCAGCCCTATTAAGTCTTCTGGATTTGGTTTGTCACCCAACTTTGTTGCTTGGCCCAAAACCCTTCCACCTAGGTTACCAAAAAATGTAACTGCTTTAACGCCAATTAGTGCGAAGCTGGTTTCAACACCTTTTTTTTGATTTTCTGCAGCCTCAGCAACAATTTTTTTGAACAAATTAATGTTTAGCCCACCACACAAACCTTTGTCTGAACCAACAACAATATAACAGGTTGACATATTTTTTCTCTTTTCATAAAAGGGATGAGAATACTCTGAGCTTGATGAAGCAATGTGCTCAATCACCTCTTTTACTTTTTCTGAGTACGGCCTACCCCCAAACATTAGATCTTGAGTTTTTTTAATCTTACTGGCTGCTACCATTTCTAAAGCAGAAGTAATCTTTCTAGTGCTTTTAATACTAGAAATCTGTTTTCTTACTTCTTTGGTATTTGCCATCTTTTAATAAGTTTGTGTTTTCTTAAAGTCTTCAACTAATGCCTTAAACTGGTTTTCGATATCATCATCCCAATCTCCAGTATCATTAATTTGTTTTTTTAGATCAGATTTTTCTGATTCAAAATAAGCCAATAAAGCCGATTCGAAGTCACCCACTTTATCTATATCAACATCTTTCATATATCCTTTGTCGGCTGCATATAAGCTCATAGCTTGATCAGCAACACTCATTGGAGAATACTGTTTTTGTTTTAAAAGCTCAGTAATTCGTTTACCGTGTTCTAATTGTTCTTTTGTTGCGTCATCAAGATCAGATGCAAACTGTGAGAATGCTGCAAGCTCCCTGTACTGAGCAAGATCTGTTCTAATTCCACCACTAAGCTTTTTAATTATCTTAGTTTGTGCAGCTCCACCAACTCTTGATACAGAAAGTCCTGGGTCAATAGCTGGTCTAACACCTGAGTTAAAAAGATCTGTTTCTAAAAATATCTGCCCGTCAGTAATTGAAATTACATTAGTTGGAACAAAAGCAGATACATCTCCGGCTTGTGTTTCAATAATTGGTAAGGCTGTTAGAGATCCTGTTTTACCTTTTACCTTTCCTTCTGTAATTTTTTCTACATATTCCGCATTTACTCTAGCTGCTCTCTCTAAAAGTCTTGAGTGAAGATAAAAAACATCTCCAGGGAAAGCTTCTCTTCCTGGGGGCCTTCTAAGTAATAGCGATATCTCTCTGTAAGCAACTGCTTGCTTTGACAAATCATCGTAAACAATTAATGCATCTTGTCCTGTATCTCTAAAATATTCCCCCATTGCACAACCTGAATATGCTGAGAGGTATTGCATCGCAGCTGGATCAGCTGCTGCCGCTGAAACAACAATTGTGTGCTCCATTGCTCCATACTCTTCAAGTTTTGCTACAACATTGGCTATTGTTGATTGTTTTTGACCAATAGCTACATAAATACATTTAATTCCTGTGCCTTTTTGATTAATTATTGCGTCAATTGCTACAGCTGTTTTTCCAGTTTGTCTATCACCAATAATAAGTTCTCTTTGGCCTCTTCCTATTGGAACCATTGCATCGATTGATTTAAGTCCAATTTGCACTGGTTGATCGACTGATTGTCTGGCAATAACCCCTGGCGCAACTACTTCAATAGGGGCAGATTGTTTTGTTTCAAGTTCACCCTTTCCATCGATTGGGTTTCCTAAAGCGTCTACAACTCGCCCGAGCATTTCCCCACCAACTGGAACCTCTAAGATCTTACCTGTACATGTTACTTTTTGCCCTTCACTTAGCCCAAGGTAATCACCAAGGACAACAACACCGACAGAGTCTTGCTCTAAGTTAAGTGCAAGTCCAAAGACACCGTTTTCAAACTCTACGAGCTCACCATACATAACATCACCCATTCCATGTATTCTGATAATTCCATCAGAAACATTGACGATGGTTCCTTCGTTTTTGGTTTCAGCCTTTAGATCAAGCCCTGAAATTTTGTCCTTGAGAACACTTGAAATTTCAGATGGGTTTAGTCCGCTCATATTTTCACCTTATATATTTAATTGATTAATTAATTTTTTGATTCTTCCTTTTATGGATAAGTCCAGCACCTCGTCTCCGATCTTTACAACAAACCCTGCTTTTAAATCTGAATCATTTGTAAAGGATATAGTTGAGCCGTCTCCATGTTTTTCTTGTAGTTTATTAAGGATAATTTCCTTTGTTGTGTCTGAGACATTATTTGGAGTTGCAACCTCTATAACTTTGCTTTTATTGTGCTTGAGCATTAAATCCTCATAAATCTCAGCAACAGCTGCAAGTAAGTTTAGTCTGTCATTCTCTCCGAGAATATTTAACAAGTTTTCAGTAAGTTTAACTGGTTGGTTGGAGAATAAACCTTTTAGAGTGGATACAACTACTGATTTTTCTTCTGGGCTTTCAATAAGTTTGTTGATACTTGAATCTGAACAAGCCTCGGAAAGAATTTTTAAATCACCAAACATCTCATTTATCTGACCCTCTTCCGCTGCTGCAAGAAATGCTGCTTTTGCATAAGGTCTTGCTTGTGGCTTTAGGTCGTACATTTAAATTTCCTCGGCTGCTTTTTTAATAATGTTTTCGTGTTTTTTCTCATCGATTTCTTCATCGATTATTTTTGATGCAGTCTCGACTACGATAGAAGAAAGTTGTTGTTTTAGTTCTTCTCGTGTTTTGTTTGCCTCATTTTCAAGCTTTTTGGAGCCTGATTCAATAATCTTTTCAGCCTCAGCTTCAGCTTTTACTTTGGCATCATTTAAGATTTGTGAAGATCTTTTGTTGGCCTTTTCGACAATGTTTGCAGCTTCTTCTTTGGCTTCTTTTAACTCTTTTTCATAGGTTAGTTTGGCTTCCTCGAGGGAGTCATCAGCCTGCTTTGCAGCTTCAAGGCCTGCGGCCATTTTGTTTTCCCTCTCTTCCATAGTAGAAAGGATTGGGGGCCAGATATATTTGTAACAAATGTAAACAAACACTGCAAAAATCAATGCTTGTGAAATTAATGTAGCGTTTATATTCATTTGTGATTAAACGGCAAATAGTAAGTAAAGACCAAACACCATTGATATGATTGGAATAGCTTCTACCAGAGCTAAAACAATAAAAAAGTTTGTCAATAAAAAAGGTCTTAGCTCAGGTTGTCTTGCTATACCTTCCATAAACTTACTTCCCAGGACTCCAAGGCCAACAGCTGACCCAATAGCTCCCAGACCAAGCATAAGCCCGGCTCCTATATAAATAACAGATTGTTCCATTTTATTCTCCTTTTAAAATATAAATTATAAACTTAATGATCTCCGGTTTCATGCGCCATTGATAAATACAAAATTGTTAAAACCATAAATATAAAGGCTTGGAGACTTACAACCAATATGTGAAAAAGCGCCCACAATAGGTGCAGACCCAAGCCTAAAACTCCAAAGACTGCTGATTGGAAAAACATTAATAATGCGATAAGTATAAAAATCATTTCGCCAGCATAAAGATTTCCAAACAACCTAAGCCCAAGAGAGAGAGGTTTAGCCAGTAATTGCATTATCTCCAAAGCAAAATTAAACGGGATGGCAAATTTCCCAAAAGGGTGAAGTGTTAATTCAGCAATAAAGCCTCCAAGGCCTTTTATTTTGATGCTGTAAAAAATGGTAAGAATAAAAACCCCTAATGCCATTCCAAGTGTGATGTTTGGATCTGTTGTTGGAACAAACTTAAAATACGCGTCGTTTGGGTCATCAACTATTCCGGAAGCATAACTAACCTGTTTTGTTAGCTCAGGTAGGAAATCAACCGGGATTAAGTCCATTAAGTTCATAAAGAAAACCCAAATTAATACCGTTAAAGCAAGCGGCCCTATAAGTTTGTTGTCTGTGCTGCCAAAAATTGATTTTATGTTTTCATTAACAAACTCGACACACATCTCTACAAAGTTTTGCATTCTGGTAGGTTTTTGATCTGCTGGATTGAGTTTAATTAATTTGAAGAGCGCCACAAAAGCAACACCCAATAAAATAGAAATAGTTATGGAGTCAACATGAAAAGCCATGAACCCCATTTCGTCGTAATAATTGTGATCACACGTCCAACCAACGGACTCTGTCTTACCGCATGTTAGGTTTGTTAGATGGTGATCTATGTAGCTTTTGCTAGTGAGTTCTTTTGCCATTTCTTGAAATCTTAGCGCGAATTATAGAAAGATAATTGGCATGAAACAAGGATAATCCTAAAGTTTAAGAAGTTTTTGGATTATAGTCTCTAGCTCATCTGGTGAGTGATAAAAAATTGATACTTTACCGGTCTTGGTTGTTTTTGTTTCTATTTCTGTTTTGTGCCCAAAATTTCCGCTAATTTCATCTTCTATATTTAGTGTATCTCTATCTTTTTCTTTTGTTTTTGTTGTTTTTTTAGCTGGTTTTAGTAATGCCTCAGCTTGTCTCACGGTGAGTCTTTTTTGCGAAATTACTTCTGCTAGTTGTTCTGATTTTGCGGCCTCTAAGCCTGACAGAATCTTTGCATGTCCTTTCTCTAAAGATCCTTGAGAAATCATATCTAATATTTTTGGCGATAAAGAAAGTATTCTCATAGAGTTTGCTATTGTGCTTCTTGCTTTACCGGTTGCTTTAGCAATTTCATCTTGCGTTAATTCAAACTCTCTTTTCAATCGGTCATACCCTCTGGCTTCCTCAACTGGGTTTAAGTCTTCTCTTTGCAGGTTTTCAATAAGCGCAGCTTCAAGGGCTTCTTGATCTTCTTTTTGGTTAACAAGAGAAGGAATTGTTTTTAAGCCTGCAATTTTTGAGGCTCTAACTCTTCTCTCTCCAGCTATGACCTCAAATTTATCAAGCCCAACCTCTCGTACTAAGATTGGAGATAAAACCCCGTGTTTTTTAATTGAGTCAGCAAGTTCTTGGATTTTCACATCATCAAACTCTTGTCGTGGTTGATATCTTCCAGCTGTTATTTTTTCTAGGTCGATTTCTTTTGTTGTTGTAGTAAGCTTTTGATCGCCTAAAAGGGCATCAAGTCCGCGGTTTAAAGATTTGTTATCACTCATTTTCAACTCTTCTAATTAACTCACCGGCTAGAGCTAGGTAAGCCATTGCGCCAAAAGAATCTGCTTTGTGTTGTAGCGCAGAAATTCCGAAGCTTGGAGCTTCAGCAAGTTTAACATTTCTTGGTATTAGTGTATTAAATAAAACTTTCTCGAAGTGTGTCTCAAGCTCTCGCGAAACCTCTTTTGCTAAATTGTTTCTCATATCCACCATTGTTCTAATAATACCAATCACCCTGTTGTTGGTGTTGGTTTTGGATGATAGTGCTTTTATGGTATTAATTAGGTCAGTTAGCCCCTCAAGTGAATAATACTCACATTGCAGTGGTATTAGTGTTCCTACTGATGAAAGCAAGGCTTCTGTCGTTAGTTGGTTTAAGGTTGGTGGGGTATCAATTATTGTATAGTCATATATGTTTTGGACTTCGTGAAGCTGCGACGCGAGAAAGCCTTGTTTGTGGTTGTCTCTTATATCAACATCAAGCGCAATTAACTCCTGCCCCCCGGGGACAATTGAATAACCATCTCTGCTTTCTTTAATTACACCTTTGATGTTTTTCCCTTCGAAATAGGTTGCGTAAAGGGTATCTGTCTCGTTTTTTGTAACCCCTGCTGCGGATGTGGCGTTTCCTTGTGGGTCCATGTCGACCAAGAGGGTTTTTCTGCCAGTTGCTGCTAAGCTTGCAGCTAGGTTTACAGCTGTTGTTGTTTTTCCTACGCCGCCTTTTTGGTTTGCAATGGCAAGGGTTTTATTCATTTTGTATTTTTAGTATGTGTTTTTCTTTTTCGTTTTCGTTTTCTATTTTTATTATTTCATAGTTTTCTTTTGATATGTTGGCTTCTGCGATCTCTTTGTTGATGGCTTTAAGCTTTCCTTTTAATAGCATTAGGGTAAAAGGCTTTTCTAAAAAACCATTAGCTATATCTATTGTTTTTTTTGTAGAGGCAAACGCTTTGGTGACTACACAATCTACTTTTTTATTTATTTTTGTGTTTTTGTTGGCGCTTCCGATGGTTGTTGCGTTTTCTATTTCGAGCAGCTTAATTGTTTTTTTTAAATGATAGTTTTTTTTGTTGTTTTTTTCAGATAAATATACGTTTTTATTTTCGTTAAAAATTGCAAGAGGTATGCCGGGGAGCCCGCTCCCCGTTCCTATGTCTAAAATGTTTTTATGTTGTTTTAGGTGTTTTGTAAGAGCTATCGCTTCTTCGATTGCCTCGTCTATTACTTTTTCTGTATTTTTTCTTGATATTAGATTGTGCTTCCTGTTGAACTTAATTGTTTCTTCTTTAAAGAGTTCTATTTTGTCGCTATGTGACATCTCTATTTCTGTTTTTGGCAATTGCCACAGCAATTAAGCTTATTGCAGCTGGTGTTATTCCCTCTATTCTGGAAGCGTCGCCGATTGTTTTTGGCCTGCTTGCAGAGAGTTTTTCTTTGACTTCAGTTGACAGCCCCTCTATCTCTACGAAATTTATTGTCTCGGGTATAAGTTTTTTTAGATTTTTTTCATTCCTTTTAATTTCTCGTAGTTGTTTTTTTATGTAGCCTTCGTACTTACACTCGTTCGCAAGTCGCTCAAGGTTTTCTTGGTCTTTGATTTCTATAAGTTTGGCAACTTTTTTTAAGTCTGGGTTTGGTTTTTTTAAAAAGTCTTTTAGTTGTTGTTTTTTGTTTTCTGTTTGAATTGTTTTTGTTTCGTTAAGCTTTTTGAAATTTTTATATGCTTCTTCCTGCTCTGAATATCTATTATATTGCTCGCTTTCGACGAACCCTTTTTTGTAAAATTTCTCTATAAGTCTCTGTTCGGCGTTGTCCTGTGAAAACATTAGTCTGTGTTCTGCTCTGCTAGTAAACATCCTGTATGGTTCTGTCACACCAAGATTTGTAAGGTCGTCTATTAGTACGCCTATATAGCCATCATGTCTTTCCAGTATAAGGCTTTCCTCGTTGCATATTTTTAGACTTGCATTCACCCCGGCCATTAGGCCTTGCGCAGCTGCTTCCTCATATCCTGTGGTTCCGTTTATTTGACCTGCTAAGTACAGATTCTCAACATCTATAAGCTCGAGCGTTTTGTTAAGAGCTCTCGGGTCTACAAAATCATACTCTACGGCATAGCCGTATTCCGTTATTTCAGCACCCTCCATGCCCTTTATTGTTTGTATAAATCTTTTTTGATTTTCTTCGGGGAGGCTTGTTGATATTCCGTTTGGGTAAACAAGATCTACATCAACCCCTTCTGGCTCAATGAAGATTTGATGGCTTTCTTTAAGTGGAAATTTATGGATTTTATCCTCTATTGACGGACAATATCTTGGTCCTATGCCGACTATGTTTCCGGAATACATAGCAGATTTTTTAATATTGTCTGAGATTTCTTTATGCGTCTCGGTGTTGGTTCTTGTTATATAGCAACTTATCTGCTTTATGTGTTTGTTGTTTTTGCCTTTTTTTGACATCCAGGGTGTTGGTTCTTCGCCCGGCTGCTCATCCATGCTTTCCAAATCAAGCGATGTTAGCTTTATTCTTGCTGGGGTTCCTGTTTTTAGTCTCCCCATAGGTAGTTTTAAAGAATAAAGTTTGTTGGCCAGCTTTACTGAAGCTTTGTCGCCAACTCTACCACCTTCGGTTTTTTTGTCGCCCTTATACATTATTCCTTTTAAGAAAGTACCAGTGGTTAAAATTATCGCTTTACCTTCTATTCTTTTTCCGCTATTTAGTAGGACAGCTTCTGCTTTGCCGTTGTTTATTTCAATATCCTCAACCTCTGCTTCTATGACTTCAATATCGGTCCCTTTTATTATTTTTTGAACAGCCTCTTTGTATTTGTCTCTGTCGCACTGAACTCTGAGTGATCGAACAGTTTGTCCTTTTCTTGTGTTCAGAGTCCTGTACTGGATTCCAGAAGCGTCAGTTGCTTCTGCCATAATGCCGCCAGCTGCATCAATTTCTTTGACAAGATGTGTTTTTCCTAAACCTCCAATTGCGGGATTGCAAGACATCTGACCTATGGAGCTTTCTGATATGCTAATCAGGCAAGTTTTAAGTTTTTTTCTATGCGCAGCGTGGGCGGCTTCACACCCTGCATGTCCTCCGCCAATAACAATTACGTCATATTTATTATTCATAATAATATTAATTATATATATTTATTGTTGTTATTATTAGGCATGTTAAAAACTGTTGATAAGCCATCAAAAGTTATTTAAATAAGGGCTTTGTGGCTTCTATAAGTATGTGTAGAAGCCCTTAATTTAGAAGAAACAAAGCGGTTGAAATCTTGTGTATAAAAAACAGCACTAAAAACAACTAACAATTTATCAACAAACAATTAACTACTTTCCAATACAAAAACTAGAAAAAATTTCACCCAAAAGCTCATCGCTTGTTTTTATACCAACGACCTCAGCTAACAAATCTCTGCAAGCTTTTAAGTTTTCAGCAACAACATCAAGTGATTCGTTAGCTTTAATTGAAGATGATATAAGGTCCAACCTAGAGGAAACTTTAGAAAAAATTTTCACATGTCTTTCCCTGACCAAATAAGTAAGATCTCTTTCACCCCTATCAACCGACAACCTCTCATCTAAAGTTTTACGCAGGGCGCCCAAGCCATCCATTTCTTTTGCTGATACAAATAAATCAAACCCAGGCGGCCTTTTATCTGACACATCTATTTTGTTATAAACCAAAAGGTGTTCTTGTTCATCAAGCAGCCCTTTAAAAAAAGAAACAGAACCTCTAGTTTCTTCATCAAAAACAAGAATTACCAAATCAGATTTTTTTATTTCACCAAAACTAATGTTGATACCAGCACCCTCTATAAGGTCATCGGTATCTCTCACACCAGCACTATCACCTAAAGTTAATACTATATTTTGGAGAACAAGCTCTGAATCTATAAGATCTCTTGTAGTGCCAGCTATCGAAGACACGATTGACCTGTCCCTACTCAACAAAGCGTTAAACAAAGAGGATTTCCCAGAATTGGGCGGCCCAGCTATCAAAACTCGCGGCTTGTTTAGACTTTCCTTCTTTGAAGAGCAGGCGCCCGCAAAGCTTGAAAACTCAGCTGAAAGGCGAGACACATCACACTCAAGCTCTTTTAGATTTTGAACAAAGACCTCGTCTTCATCGGTAAAATCAATTTCACCCTCAACCAAGACTCGAAGAGCATCTAACCGCCCAGAAAAATCAAAAACCTTGCTCTCAAAGTCCCCACGAAGAACCAAGGAAACTTTCGACGCCTCTTCTTTGGAAGAAGCTGAAATTAGATCACTAACAGCCTCGGCCTGACTTAAGGACATTTTATTGTTTAAGAAAGCCCTCTTCGAAAACTCACCAGGCTCAGCCTCCTCAAAACCAACACCATCAAAAGCTTCTACAACCTTACTCATTACCGCAAGACCCCCGTGAGCATAAACCTCAAAACTATCCTCGCCAGTAAAACTTTTAGGCCCTTTAAAAAAAACAACCGCCACTGAGTCAACAAAATTTCCTTTGCTTAGCATTTCAGTCTTATAAAAATAGCGCGGTTCAATAAGCTGTGAGCTAAAAAGCTCAGGGAGAGCGTCAAGACAACCTTTTCCCGAAACCCTGAAAACACAAATTGCAGATTGCGCCGGTGGCGTGGCAAGCGCGTAAATTACAGACATCTATTTATCTTCTAAGGCGCCAAGCTCCCTGTAAAGCATTGTCTGTTGAATAAGCTGAACGCCAGAGTTGGCAACCGAGTATAAAACAAGCCCAGAAGGGAAAAACACAAACAACACAGATATACCTATTGGCATAAACTTCATAACAGCGACCTGTGTTGGGTCAGCATTTGGCGGAGTTGGGTTAAGGCGAGTTGTTAAGTACATAAGAGCCGCCATGAGCACAGGAAGAACAAAAAACGGGTCAGGCGCTGAAAGGTCCTGAAGCCACAAACCAAAAGGCGCATGTCTTAACTCAAGACTTTCCCTTAAAACAAAAAATAAAGCTATAAAGAATGGAAAAGATGCCAGCATAGGCAAACACCCGCCCATAGGATTAACACCCTCTTTCCTATATAAAGTCATCATTTCCATGCTTAATTTCTGGCGATCGTTTTTATAACGCTCCTGTATCCTTTGCATTTCTGGCTGAACGCGCCTCATATTAGCCATCGATCTAAACCCTTTTCCAGTTAGCGGCCAAAAAACAATCTTAATAAGAATAGTTAATGCAATTATTGAGAGCCCCCAATTATTAACAAAACCATTAATAACAGTAAGAAGAGCGGCTAAAGGTTGGGCCAAAAACCAAAACCACCCCATGTCTATTGTGAGCTCTAAATCTTCAGCAACAGCAAGGAGGTCTTTCCTGATTTTAGGACCTATATAAAGCCTATGCTCAAAAGAGTTGTTGTTTGATGACTCAACAATATAACCAAAACTATATATATCAGAACCATCAGACGGCTCGCGAGCAAAATATCTGTAAAGGTTTTCCTGGGAACCAATTAGAGCAGCTAAAAAATATTTCTGAACTGAAGCAACCCAACCGCCGCGCTCATCAAAACTTACGTTGTCGATGTTTCTGAAACGGTAAGACATATATGGATCATCTTTGGTGTTAAAAGCAACACCAACATAAGAACTGCGAGAGATAAACATATCATCTAGGTCAAAACCCCTGCCTGTGGTTCTCAGCAGTTGGGCATAAGGCTTCAAAACAACCGAAGAATCAAGAGAGTCTTTAATGTAAATTTCATAACCCTCAGAC
Organism: uncultured SAR86 cluster bacterium; assembly: GCA_902622845.1. Lineage (GTDB taxonomy): Bacteria > Pseudomonadota > Gammaproteobacteria > Magnimaribacterales > D2472 > CACNXK01. Next base: position 230,298 of record CACNRI010000001.1, read on the forward strand.
AAGGTTATTGTTTTTGATAAACCGCCAGACTTTAGAACAATCTTTTCTTTGCTTGACTCCACAACAGAGAAGTTTGGTTTGTTTGAAAGGCCAGCGCTCTCAAGATCTGCAAAACCTGAGGACATGTAAAATCTCATTTGCTCACCATCACTATCAAGACCCGAGCCAAGAACCCTAACACCACCATCAGATCCAGGCACAACCGGATAGTCTTTTAGTCGAGAGCTCAATATATTTCCATTCACAGTATCAACAACTATTTCCAGAAGAGGGTTTTCTAGTATATGAATTTGTGACTCATTAAAACCATCTAAATAGTTAGTACTTACTTCTTCTTGATCTACAGCATTTGAAATGTTTTGCTCGCTTGTGTATGAGTAAAACAACAGGTACCCAAACAAAGCAACAAAGAACAAATATAAAAACCTTAAGTTAAAATTTTTCATTTATAAAACTGCCTTTTTTATTACTGCGCTAATTTCATTATAAGCTTCTTTATAATTAAGAGCTAAAAAATCCTCCCTTACGATTAACTTAATCCCAAAAGACGAAGACTCAAAACCCGTATCAAAAATAATAGACTTGATCCTTCTCTTAATCTTGTTCCTATCAACAGCTTTAGGAAAAATCCTTTTAGGTGTAGAAATAAAAACACCAGACTTTCCAGTTAAAGACGCAGCTACAAAATTGGTTGAGTAGATCTTTTTTAATTGTTTTAAAGACAAGTTACGCAGACAAAACTTTTCTACCCTTTCTTCTTCTTCTTGAAAGAACCGCACGCCCAGCTTTGGTTGCCATGCGAGCTCGAAAGCCATGAGTTCTTTTTCTCTTAAGGTTGCTTGGTTGAAAAGTTCTTTTCATGGTTGGTAGTAAAAATTAGAGATGCATTATACATAAAATAAACAAAATTATGTCAAAAAAAGAAGATAAAGTTATTGACAAGTTATCCACAGGAAATACTATTAGTTATTCTGTAGATATCTTGTTAATTTTTGCTAGACTACAGCCAAGAGGATAGAAATTGAAGACCTGGAACCAAATATCAAAAAAACTTGAAAAAAAGCTCAGCCAAGATGAGTTTAATACCTGGATAAGGCCCCTTCAAGGAGAGTTTAAAGAAAACGCATTAGAAATTTCCGCCCCAAATGACTTTGTACTAAATTATGTTTCAAATAATCTAAAAAGCCATATTTATGAATTCTTAGCCTCAAAGGATACAAAAATAATATTTAAAGACAAGAATAACTCAACATTTGTTGATAAATATGTTGAAGAGCCCTCCAGCAGAAGAAAAAACAACCCAGGCCTAGTTGAGTCTTTTGTTTTTGATACGTTTGTGGAGGGAAAATCAAACCATCTGGCTTTAGCAGCTTCAAAACAAGTTGCTCAAAACCCGACAGGTGACTACAATCCCTTATTTATATATGGCGGTGTTGGTTTGGGAAAAACTCACCTAATGCACGCAGTGGGGAATGAGATTCTTAATCAAGACCCATCAAAGAGAGTGATATATGTTCATTCAGAGAAATTTGTTGCTGATATGGTCAAAGCCCTTCAACTAAACGCAATTAACGAGTTTAAAAACTTCTACAGGACGGCTGATGCTCTTTTAATTGACGATATTCAGTTTTTTGCAGGAAAAGAGCAATCACAAGAAGAGTTTTTCCACACCTTTAATGCGCTACTAGATAGAAATAATCAAATGGTGCTAACTTGTGACAAGTATCCAAAAGAAATCGATGGCCTAGAAGAAAGATTAAAATCAAGACTAGGTTGGGGGCTTCCGGTTGTGATAGACCCACCAGAACTTGAAACCAGAGCAGCAGTATTGCTTGCCAAAGCTTCCTCGATGGGTTGTCACTTACCTAACGAGTGCGCGATATATATAGCTCAGAGAATTAGATCAAACATAAGAGAGCTTGAAGGAGCTTTAAAACGAGTTGTCGCTAACGCTAAGTTTACAAACCAAGAAATAGACATTCCTTTAGTTAAGGATGCTCTTAAAGACTTATTCGTTATATCTGCAAAGATGGTTAGCATTGATAATATTCAAAAAACTGTTGCAGAATATTACAACATCAAACTTTCAGATCTGCTTTCAAAAAGAAGAAGTCGCTCTATTACCAGACCAAGACAACTTGCAATGTCGCTGACAAAAAGGCTAACAAATCACAGTCTGCCAGAAATTGGCGAAGCCTTTAACGGAAGAGACCACACAACCGTAATACATGCATGCAACAAAATTAAGGAACTTAGGGTGGAAAACAGCTCCCTAGAAGAGGATTACAAAAACTTAATAAGGTCCCTTACAAACTAATGAAATTTACAGTTAGCAAAACAGAGATTGTTAAAGCTTTGTCTTCAACTCTTGGAGTTGTTGAAAAAAGACAGGCACTTCCAATTCTCTCTAATGTCCTTTTAAAAGTTGAAGATAACAATATTTCTATTACTGCCACCGATCTTGAATCAGAAGTACAAACAACATGTACTCCAGCTAGTGTTGAAAGCACTGGCTCAACAACAGCACCTGCGAAAAAACTTAATGAACTCTGCAGGCTTCTTCCTGACGGATCAGAGATTTCTATTTTCTTGAACGGCGACAAACTGTCTGTAGAATCTGGCTCAGGAAAGTACTCCATTTCAACTCTTCCTAGTGAGGATTTTCCTGTCTTTGATGTGGTAAGTGAAAATACAGAATTTACTATTTTGGGATCTGTGCTAAGAAATCTTATAAGTAAAACGTCTTTTGCAATGGGTAATCAAGATTGGAGACATTATCTTAATGGAATGTATTTAAATATTGAAGACAAAAATATTACAGCGGTTACAACCGATGCCCACAGGCTTGCTATATCAACAAACTCAACAACGAAAAGTGTCTCAGGCGAGATATCAGGAATAATACCAAGAAAATCAATTAACGAAATAGGGAAGTTGTTATCTGACTCATCTGAAGAAGTAACCCTTTCTTTGGGATCAAACACCATTATGCTGAAAACAGATTCAACATCTTTTGTAAGTAAGTTAATTGAAGGCAAATTTCCAAACTATGAACAAGTCCTTCCATCTGGTGAGAGCTCAGTTTTATCAGTAAACACCAAACAACTTTCTGAAATATTAAGTAGAGTAAGCGTCCTCTCAAGCGATAAATTTAAAGGCATTAAATTAAACATTAAATCAAATGAAGTTTTAGTTTCAGCAAATAATCCAGAACAGGAAGAGGGCGAAGAGAGTTTTAAATCGAACTATGATGGAGAAGATATGGAGATCGCTTTCAATGTGAACTATATCCAAGAGGTTTTATCTAACATTGATTCAAATGATTGCAATATAAATCTATACGGCTCTGACAAAAGCTGTCTTATAAGCCCATCTGACGACCCAGATTTAAAATATGTAGTGATGCCGCTTTTAATTTAAAAAGTGTCAATAAAAAAAATATCAATTTCAAATTTTCGTTGTTTTGATAGTGTTGATCTCGAATTTTCAGAATTAAATAACTTTATACATGGAGCGAATGGCTCTGGAAAAACATCTGTGTTGGAGGCTTTATATTTTTGCTCAACCGGGAGATCGTTTAAAAGCTCAAACAAAAACCTCTGCATACAAAACGATAAAGAAGCTTTCAAAATACAAATAGACACCTTTGACAACAATAAGATCTGTATTTTAAAGGAAGCAAAAAAATCTATATCCCTTGAGATTAATGAAAGTAAAGCAACCTCAATTGAGCTTTTTAGAGCAATTCCTTCTACGCTTCTTGATAATAAAACATTCTCCATGTTTGCAGATACACCAAAATACAGAAGAAAAATACTCGATAGATGCTTAATGGCAACCGATAAAAACTATAGCAAAGACTTTTTCTCTTTCCACAGATCTTTAAAGCAAAGGAATGCAGCATTAAAATTTAAAAGGCTGACGAACATTGATATGTGGTCCGAGATATTTATAAATTCAGGGACCTTGATATCAGAAAAAAGAAATAACTTTTTTGAAGAAACTAAACAAACATTCTTTAGGTTTGCCAAAAACCTAAAAGACAAGAGGGTCCTTGAAATAATAAACTCCTTAGAAATTCTTTTCCACAAAGGGTGGGCCAGCCAGCATTCATTAAAAGAGGTGTTAGAGCTTAATAGAGACTCTGATCAAAGAAAAACATCTACAACATCAGGCCCCCACAGAGCAGACATTAAATTTTTAATAAAAGATTCTGATATTAAATATATATTATCTAGAGGAGAACAGAAATTTATGTCAATTTTGTGGTGCCTTTCTATGCACAAAACCCTGTCAGATGTCTACGGAGTCAAACCTTTTTTAATCATTGATGACATACATTCCGAACTAGATGAAGATTTTTACAATGAATTAATAAATTTTCTTCCAAAAACAGGAAATCAATTGTTTTTTTCAGACATTAACAACCCATTTAATAGTAAAATAAAGGATCAATTAAAGGAGCTTAAAAAGTTCCACGTGGAACAATTTACTAATGCCAAAAAAACAAAATAAAAAAGGATCTTACGACTCATCAAACATACAAGTTCTTAAAGGCCTTGAAGCTGTTAAAAAAAGACCAGGAATGTACATAGGTGATACAGATGACGGCTCAGGGCTTCATCATATGGTTTTCGAGGTTGTTGATAATTGTATTGATGAAGCAATGGCAGGACATTGTTCAAAAATAGTTGTTTCAATTAATAAAAATGGGTCAATAACTGTTAAAGATAATGGTAGAGGAATTCCTGTAGATACACACAAAAAAGAAAAAGTACCTGCAGCAGAACTTATTATGACAACCCTTCACTCTGGTGGAAAGTTTGATGATAACAGCTATAAAGTTTCGGGTGGCTTACATGGTGTGGGTGTGTCTGTTGTAAATGCTCTTTCTGAGGAATTAACACTTAAAATTTGCAGAGATGGCGGGCAATATGAACAAAAATACGCAAATGGTAAAGCTCAAACCAAACTCAAAAAAGTTAAAACCTCAAAAGAAACAGGGACAGAGATCACATTTAAGCCATCTAAGGAAATATTTTCATTTGTTAACTTTGATATAGATAAAATAAATAAAAGAGTTCAGGAGTTATCTTTTCTTAATGCAGGTGTGAATATTCTTGTTGAAGATAAGAAAACAGGCAAATCTAAAAAGTTCTCAAACAGTGGAGGCCTATCTAGCTATGTTAAGTTTTTAAAAGGAAGAAAACAAAACATATCCGAAATATTTCACTGTGAAGGAGAGCAAGATGGGCTGAGTGTTGAAATAGCGCTTCAGTGGAATGATGCATACTCAGAAAACGTTCTTTGTTACACAAACAACATACCTCAAAAAGACGGCGGAACACATCTTTCAGGATTTCGATCAAGTTTAACAAGAGTGATGAAAACATTTATCAGAAAGGAAGAATTAAATAAGAAATCACCTGTTGAGTTGCTTGGTGAAGATGTTAGAGAGGGTTTAACAGCAATAGTTTCAGTGAAAATACCTGATCCTAAATTCTCATCACAAACAAAAGAAAAACTCGTTTCCTCAGAGGTTGAGAGTGTTGTTAGCAATGTTTTTAATAAGAGTTTTAATGAATACCTCTTAGAAAATCCTAAGGAAGCAATGTCAATCTTAACAAAAATATCTGAAGCAGCTTTAGCTAGGGAGGCAGCAAGAAAAGCTAGAGAAATGACTAGAAGGAAAGGGGTTTTAGAGGTTGCAGGTTTACCAGGAAAATTGGCAGATTGCCAAGAAAAAGACCCTACGCTATCAGAGATATATATCGTTGAGGGTGATTCTGCAGGTGGATCAGCTAAACAAGGTAGAAATAGACAAAATCAAGCAATACTTCCTCTAAAAGGTAAAATTTTGAATGTTGAAAAAGCTAGATTAGATAAAGTTTTATCCTCCCAAGAAATAGGAACGCTTGTAACAGCTTTAGGTTGTGGAATTGGAACAGATGAGTTCGACGCTGATAAATTAAGATATCACAGAATAATTATAATGACAGATGCTGATGTTGACGGCTCCCACATAAGAACTTTGCTTTTAACATTCTTCTTCAGGCAAATGTTCGAAATACTAAATAGAGGACATGTTTATATTGCATTACCGCCCTTATACAAAGTTTCAAAAGGAAAAAATATTAAATATGCAGCTTCCGAAAAGGAAAAGGATCTTGCATTAAAAGAACTATCCAAAACAGGAAATAGGGGAATTGAGATACAAAGATATAAAGGTTTGGGTGAAATGAATCCGGACCAACTCTGGACTACAACAATGGATCCTCAAAATAGAAGAATGATGAGGGTTCGAATTGACGATGCCAATGAGGCTAATAACTCTTTCGAGGTTCTAATGGGTGACCAAGTTGAGCCCAGAAGAGAGTTTATTGATGAAAACGCCCTTTCTGTTGCAAATTTAGATATTTAGTTTTTTGTACCCATAAAACTATTCTGTACTCATAGAAGCTTTTTCATTCATCCAATCTACCAAGTTTTTTGTCATCTCAGATGAATCTTTTCCTTGAATAGGAGTACCTATAATCACCTTTACAGTACCAGGAAATTTTATAAACTTTTTATTTTTCCAATAAAGACCTGAATCGTGATAAATTGGTATTAAATCAACATTATTCTTTATCGCTAAATCAGCAGCGCTCCTTGCAAATTTACCAACCTGCTTTCCCGGAATCCTTCTAGTCCCCTCAGGAAATAAAAGAATAGAAAACCCATTACATAGCTTTTGAGAGCCACTTACTATTACCCTCTTTGCTGATTGAATCTTCTTTGATCTATTAATCTTAATTGGATTAAGAAGATTAAGCGACCAACCAAAAAAAGGTACATAAAGTAGTTCTTTCTTTATAATTGTGGTTAATGGGTTCGCAAGGGTTTGTAAATAAAATGATTCCCAAAGACCTTGGTGGTTCGAGGCTATAACAACCGGTTTTTTACCCAAAATATCACCTCTAACCTCCCAATCTATTCGACAGAGAAACTTTAAAACCATCAATAGCGTCGATATATACCGACTCGTTAAACCATATCTTTTTTTTAGTCCAATAAATGGGGAGATAACAACAAAAAACACTGTAAACACTATTACCGAGATGTAGAAGTAAAGACTGAATAACAAGCTTCTAAGAAATAATATTAAAACCAAAACTACTTTACTAAAAGGTTTTTTAAGAGATCATCTAAGTTTTCAACTTTTACCCTCTTTTGCTCCATTGAATCTCTATCTCTGACAGTAACTGTTCTATCTTCAAGGGTATTAAAATCAATCGTTATGCAGATCGGAGTGCCAATTTCGTCGTGTTTACGATAACTTTTACCAATATTTCCTGTATTTTCTAAAACAACTCTACCTAGGCCCAGTTTTTGCAAGTTATCCTTGATTTGTTTTGAAAAATCGACAATTGTCGAATCATTCTTTTTTATTGGTATAACAGCAGCTTTGATTGGTGAGAGGTGAGGTTTTAAAGCTAATACAACTCTATTTTTGCCATTTTCAAGGGTTTCCTCCTTATAAGACTCATTCAATATGGCCAGCACACCCCTATCTACACCTGCTGATGGTTCAATTACATATGGTACTTCCCATTCCTTTGAATCAATATTTTGAATAGCTAGCCTTGCGTTTGAATCCTTATTTTTTAGGACATCAGCTTCTATATCAAGATCTTGTTGGTTTTTTGAATGTGAACCTAGGTCAAAATCAGTTCTATTTGCAATTCCTTCTAACTCCTCCACACCATGAGGGAATTCATACATTAGATCTATAGTTGCTTTAGAGTAGTGTGATAGTTCTTCTTGTGGAACATTAAAAATTTCAATTTTCTCTTTATTAACTCCCTGCTGGACCCACCAATTTATTCTTTCTTCAATCCAGTATTTGTGCCAATCCTCATCTTCACCTTTTTTAACAAAGAACTCTAATTCCATCTGTTCAAACTCTCTCACTCTAAAAATAAAGTTTCTCGGAGTAATTTCATTTCTAAAGGCTTTACCAATTTGGGCAATACCAAAAGGTATAGATTTTGATGTTGCATCAACTACATTCTTGAAGTTAGTAAATATTTGTTGGGCTGTTTCAGGCCTTAAATATGCATAAGATTCATCGTCAGCAACAGGGCCAATGTTTGTTTTAAACATCAGATTAAACGGTCTAGGTTCAGTAAGGTTTGTTGATCCACAATGTAAGCACTTACTATCTTTTAAATGATCTGCCCTCATGCGGTTATTACAGTCCTTACAATCAACTAGTGGATCTGTAAAGGTATCCTCGTGACCCGAATATTTAAGAACTTTTCTATTAGTAAGTATTGAGGCATCAAGACCTTCAACATCATCTCTCGAGTAGATCATTGCCGCCCACCAAGACCTCTTTAAGTTTTCCTTTAACTCAACACCTAAAGGCCCATAATCGTAAACACCCTGAAGACCACCATAAATTTCATTTGTTTGAAAAATAAACCCTCTCCTTTTACACAAAGATACTAATTGTTCCATTGATTGAGCTGGCATTTTTTTCTAGACGTATATCCTCTCATGAAGATATTAATATATTATTAACAATATCGTAAGCAATATCTGACAATGAGATTATTTTTTTATTTACTTTCTCCATTTAGTCTAAGGCTTGGATATGTTTTTTGTGACTTCATCACTTTAGTAGCTTTAGCTTTAAATACGAAAATTGTAAAAATTTCAAAAATTAATATAAATATTGCCTATTCTTCAAAAAACAAAGAATACAGAGAGTCTTTACTTAAAAGATCGATTAAGCAAAGCATAAGATCCTATTATGAGACACTATTTTGCTTGTCTAGAAGTCAGAAGATACTGAATAAAAGTATCTTTAAAGTCGAAAACCGTTTTCTTTATTCACAAACCAACAGAGGCTTTGGACTAATTCTTCTTTCTGCCCACAACAGAAGCGTTGATTTGTTGTTAAACCAATTAACAATCCAGGAAGATGTTACAGCCATTTTCAAACCGATAAAAATAAAAGCACTTAACGAATATGTCAGAAAAAATAGACAAAAAAGTGGTTCAAGCGTATTTGAAACAAATTTCACTGGTGTTAAAGAGTTATTTTCGGCACTAAAAAGGGGTGAAGCTGTAGCGATGGCTGCAGATCAGGTTCCAGCCAAAAATATGGGTGTTTATGAAAACTTTTTTGGAAGAAAAGTTTATACAACAAATCTAATTCCATCTCTGCATTCCAAAACAAAAGCACCAATTGTTTCTGTGGCTATACATTCTGACAGTCACACTAACCAACTTTATATTAGATATGGATCTAAGAGCGCCTACAAAGAAAAATCACAATATAATGCAAAAACAATGAATAAAGAGATTGAAAACATTATCAACATCAATCCCGAAGACTACAATTGGGAGTACAAAAGATTCAAAAAACAGGAAGTTGAAGACAGGTCTATTTATAAATAGCTATCTTCTCCAAAAAGCTGGCATCAGCACAACAAGAAATGTAAAAATCTCAAGTCTGCCTAATATCATCGCAAAAGAAAGCAATAGTTTTGTGGTTGAAGGAATATTTGCATAATTAGATGAGATTTCACCCAGTCCCGGACCAAGGTTATTCAAGCATGCACCTACGGCAGAAAAAGCACTTATAAAATCTAGGCCCGTTGCAAGAACAAGTAAAAATAAAACCATAAAAGATATAATGTATATAGAAAAGAATCCCCATACAGCCTCAGATACATTGCTGTCCACAACCTTCTTACCTAACTTAATAGTATTAACTGAATCAGGATGTATTATCTTAAAGATTTGCTTGTAAGCATGCTTCAACATAATCAAAATCCGCCAGGACTTAATACCACCTCCAACAGAGCCAGAGCAGGCACCAATAAACGCACCAACTAACAACATAAAACTTATATAGGCTGGCCAATTCGAATATTCATCAGTTAGAAAGCCAGTTGTTGTTAGGATTGATACTGTTTGGAAAAGACCGCTTCTAATTGGGTTATCAATATCATTGGCAAATAATGATAGACATACCAGACCGAGGATGACTATTAATAGAGAGACAAAAAATCTTAATTCAGGATCATAAAAGTATTTAAGAACTTGTTTTCTATATATGGCACTGTAATGAACTGCAAAACTCATAGCAGAGAGCAACATAAAAGTTATACAAACAATTTCAATAGAAAGGCTGTCGAAGAATCCTATACTCAAATCATGTGTTGAGAATCCCCCAATAGAAACTGTACTGAAAGCATGACTAACAGCATCAAAATAACTCATTCCAGCAAAACGGTAAGCAAAGATACACAAAACTGTAAGAACAAAATAAATAGACCAAAGAGCTCTTGCTGTAGAGGTAATCCGAGGTGTTAACCTTTGTTCACTCATAGGACCAGGTGTTTGTGTTTTAAATAACTGACCACCACCTATACCTAATAGCGGCATAACAGCAATTGCCAATACAATTAAACCCATCCCACCAAGCCACTGCAAAAGCTGCCTATAAATTAATAATGATTTTGGGAGATCATCTAGACCAGCGATAACCGTTGCACCTGTTGTAGTTATCCCTGACATTGACTCAAAAAACGAATCAACAACACCAAAACCAAATAAGATAAAAGGAATTGATCCAGAAACAGACAAAACAATCCAAAAAAGAACAGTTATAACAAAACCATCACTTAGAGAAAGTTCTTGTTTATTATCTTTGGTAAAAAACCAACTTAGAAAACCCATTAGAACAAGAATAGACATGCCCAGTGCAAAAACCCTTATAAGACTCTCACCATAAAAAATAGCAACAAATAAAGGAATGGCAAAAGATATGCCAAACATAATTAACAAAAGACCAAAGAAGTTTAAAACTTTAGCTTGATTCAATTAAACCTCTCTAAAATAGTTTTCTATCTCGGGTATAGCTTGCTTATCTGTAAAGAATACAATTAAGTGATCATCAATACTCAACATAAGATCATTCGAGGGCATTAAGATTTTCTCATCTCTAACAATTGCACCAATGCTTGCTTCTTCAGGTATGGGCAAATCAACCACCGGCTTCCCAATAAAATCCGAAGTAAAAGGGTTTGAGTGAACAACACCCTCGACAGCCTCTGCACCTGAATGCATTTTTAATAATACATCTTGAGCAAAATCTGCTTCACGAAGATCTTGCATAACCAAAGAAATTGTAAGCCTATAGGGTGCTACAACATTATCGATAAACCTTTTAGGAATTATGTCCATATAGGAAATATTATTGACCAAGATCATAGTTTTCTTGGCACCAAGTTTTTTAGCAAGAAAAGATGACATGATGTTTGCCTCATCATCATTTGTTAACGCGCAAAAAACATCAGTCTGATCAATATTCTCACTCGATAAAAGCTCCTCATCAGAGCCACTTCCATGTAAAACTATTGATCTTTCAAGTTCCTCAGAAAGAAACTTACATCGTGCTTTATCTCTCTCCACCAATTTAACATTAAAATCAGATTCAAGATCTTTTGCTAGATTGAAACCTATTTTTCCGCCACCAACAATAAATATTCTTGAATGTTGCGAATGATCCTCTTGAACTTCATTAACAACAGAATCGATATTTTCAGCTGAGGTTATAAAATAAAGCTCATCATTTTCTTTAATTATTGTAGATCCTGTTGGTTTTATAGGCTTATTTTTTCTATAAATCACAGGCACATGCGTTTCAACATCTGGCATGTCGTCATTAATATTCTTAAGCTCTTTTCCAACAAGCTTTCCTTTTTTAGATGCTTTAACGGCAATGAGCTTTACCTTACCATCTGCAAAAGTTTCTATTTGATTTGTTCCAGGATGTCTTATTAGTTGCGACAAGTGCTCAGTAATATCCTTTTCTGGACTAATTGGAATATCTATAGAATCCTTAAATGATTCAAATGAGTCTAAATAAGAGGAATCGCTTAGCCTACATATAGTTTTTTTAACAGAGAATGTCTCCTTTGCTATCTGGCATGAAACAATATTTACCTCATCATTATTTGTAAGGGCTAACAAGATTGTGTCGGAATCACACCCAGCTCTTTTGAGAGTAATAGGATGGCTTGCATGCCCTGAAACAGTTCTGAGGTCTAGTCTAGAATCTAAATCAGATAACTTCTCATCGTTGCTATCAATAACAGTTACATCGTAGCCATTTGAAGACAAGTTCGCTGACAAACTGCCTCCTACTTGACCTGCACCCAAAATTACAACTTTCATAGGTGCTACGGTATACCTCTTTTTGAAGAATTTAAAGTTTTATAACAAATTATATTTTGACAAAAAAATCTTTATATGAATTATAAATATCAGAAGAGTTAATTATTTTTTTACCAGGTAGCTGTATGTGAGTAATTACTATCACTGAATCATCTACTCTAATGTGTATACCATCCTTAGTTACATCAAATATAGTTCCTGGAGTATCGTTATTATCAAGATCAATGATGCGCATTCCATGTATCTTAATAGTGGTATCTTTGTATTGGAAATAAGTCCCAGGCCAACCGTAGAAAGCTCTATATTTATTAAAAATTTCTTTTGCTGTCTCCTCAAAATTTATTCTTCCATCTTCTTTGGTGATTTTTCTACAGTATGAAACATTATTATCAACCTGAGGAACAGGTTGCAATCCATTAGAAATTTTTTGAATAACATCAACAATATTTAATTTGGCTTTTGCTACTAGTTTTTTCTCAAGACTAATTCTGTTATCACTATCAGAAATTTCTACTTCAGAAACTTCATAGACAGGACCTTCATCAAGAGACTCAACCATCTCCATAAAAGAAATACCAGTTTTAATATCGCCATTCAATAAAGATGATTGAATTGGTGAAGCGCCCCTATAGAGAGGAAGAATTGAGAAATGAATGTTTAAGGGCGTTATGTTTGGGTGACTCAATACCTCTTTAGGTATTATTTTGCCAAAAGATGACAACACCAAGATATCGCAGGGATATTTAGTTATGTTATCAATAGTTTGATTACAAAAAGAATCAATTTTAAAGCAAGGCAGGTTTGCGCTTTCAGCAAATTTAGCAACTTCTGATGGCTCTTTTGCCTTATTTCTGGAAGATCTTTTATCAGCTTGAGTTAAAACTAGCGATATATTAAATGGACTATCTACAAGTGTAGACAGTATTTCCGCAGAAGATGAAGGGCTTCCGGCAAAGATAATATCCATTTTTCGCTTAAATTCGTCTAAATTCGTTTAATTTCTTCTATTTTCTAACTTCTTTCTAATTCTGTCCCTTTTTATTGGGCTTAGGTAGTCTACAAAAAGCTTTCCGTCTAAATGGTCTATTTCATGCTGTGCACAAACAGTGAAAATGCCATCTGGCTTTTCTTCATGGAATTTACCCTGAAGATCCTGCCACTTAAGAAGAATCTTTGACGGCCTAGATATTTCTTCGTTAAAACCAGGAATAGACAGGCAACCTTCCTCATAAATAAATGGACTTTTGTCTAATATTGTGTATTCGGGGTTTACAAATACTCTGGGCTCATTCCTTTCTTCACTTAAATCCATAACGACCAATCTAATGTGAATATCAACCTGGGTTGCAGCAAGTCCTATACCTTCAGCTTCATACATTGTCTTAAGCATATTTTTGGAAAGCATTTCTAAACTTTTGTCGAATTTATCTATTTTTTTGGCCACTTTTCTAAGCTTTGGATCTGGAAATATAAGAATTTTTAAATCTGACATGTGCATATTCTATCCTTTTTTCCTTCCAAATAAACCTTTTTTATTTATAATACCAGCATGTCAGTAGCAATTTTAATGGGTTCAGATTCAGATTTAGATGTTGTATCTAAAGCTTTTGATGTTTTAGATAGTTTTGACGTTAAATACACTAAAAACGTACTTTCAGCTCACAGAACCCCTGCAGAAGTGCTTAATCTTGTAAATAATGCTGAATCAAAGGGTATTAAAGTTTTTATAGCGGCTGCAGGTATGGCTGCTCATCTTGCAGGTGTAGTTGCTGCTCATACAACATTACCAGTTATAGGCATACCAATTCCGTCAGGATCTTTAAACGGTATGGACTCACTTCTATCTACAGTTCAAATGCCTCCTGGTATACCAGTTGCAACTGTAGCCATTGGATCGTCCGGTGCAAAAAATGCAGCTATTCTAGCTGTCCAGATTCTTGCAACTGCCGACGAGACCCTTAAGCAAAAACTTACCGACTACAAAGTCAATATGAAAGATGAAGTTCTTGCTAAAGATGCAAAACTAAATTCTTAGTCTGTGAACTATTTAAATGCTGAAGATTCGGCAAAATGGCTTGCTGAAAATAAGATTTTATTACATCCAACAGAAGGTGTTTGGGGAATTGGTTGTAATGCAAAGAGCAGCGTGGCTATTGATAGAATCTTTGATCTTAAGAAAAGAGACAAATCTAAGAAATTTATTCTTTTATGTCCATCAATAGATTCTGTAAAAGAGTTCTGCTTAGTTTTAAAAGAAGACATAAAAATTCTTGAAAATAAATGGCCTGGACCGACAACTTTTTTATTAGAAAGAAGCTCAGATAAATATAAAGAGTTATCATATTTAGGAAGACATGCAGTGAGAGTGAGTGCTCACAAACCATTAATTGAGTTGCTCGATTTTTTTGGGTCAGAGATAGTTTCTACGTCCGCAAATATAAGCGGTGAGCACGAGATAAAAAACAAAGATGATATAGTTAACTTTTTTAACTACGAGGATGTTGCAATATTTGATAACAGCTTAGGAAATTTAAAAAAACCTACAAAGATATTCGACTTGAAACAGAAGAAATACATACGCTAATGAGTAATACAATTGAGAGAAAATTTCTAGAAATTCAGGATATGATCCTAGACGGTTTATTATCCTTGGAATCTAAGAAAAATAGAAAACCAATAGTCGATAATTGGAAATCTAAGATCGGAAAAGGAAAAACTTGTGTAATTGAAAACGGCAATGTTTTTGAAAAAGCTGTCGTGACATTTTCGTCCGTATCTGGCAAAAATCTTCCCGCTAGCTCGGGCATGTCTGCAAATATAAATAAAATACATAAATTTGAAGCTATGGGAGTTTCTGTAATATGTCATCCCAAAAACCCAAAGGCTCCAACCTCCCATTTCAATGTAAGAACTTTTATGATTTTTGATAAGAAAGGCCTTCAAAATTGGTGGATTGGCGGAGGTTGTGATCTAACTCCTTTTCTACCATATAAATCTGATATTACTCTTTGGCATAAGTCTTTAAAATCTATGTTTGATCTATTTAATAAGACTTTTTATAAAAAATTTGCTAAAGAATGTGATAAATACTTCTTTTTGCCCCATAGAAAAGAAAGAAGAGGGGTAGGCGGAGTATTTTTTGACAATCTAAAGTATAAAGAGCATTTAGATAGCCTTAATTTATTAGAATGCCTTGGAAAAGAATACACACAAACCTATAGCAAAATCCTTAAAAGAAGAGCGAGCGAGAAATATTCGAAAGATCAAAAATTATTTCAGCAAATAAGGAGAGGTAGATATGCAGAGTTTAATCTGCTTCATGACAGAGGAACAAAGTTCGGCTTAGAGTCTGGGGGCAGAGTGAAATCTATTTTATCTTCTATGCCACCATCTACATCTTGGACTTATGAAATGCCAAAAGAGCTTAAGAAGTATGAAACAAGGCTTTTAAAAATACTCAAAGAATCTTGGGTGGTTTAGTAAATGCCAAAAATTAACAAGTTAGGTGTTATAGGATCTCCAATCGATCACTCTCTTTCACCATTCATACATTCACGATTTGCAAGACAAGCCAATTTAAACATTGATTACAGGCCATACAAAGTAGAATCAGATGAAATAGATGTGTTTCTTAAAGATTTTTTTGCAGACAAAAATGCAATTGGCCTCAATGTAACTTTGCCATTAAAAAAAGAAGCTTTTAATAGGTGTGACAGCACATCTGAAGAAGTAAGCTTTATAGAGGCTTCAAACACACTTATAAAAAAAAATAGATTTTTGCACGGGGAAACCACTGACAGTAGTGGCTTTATTAGTGATCTTAAAGATAAAAACATTGAATTATCTAGCAAGAAGGTTTTAATTATTGGAGCAGGAGACGCAACAGAAAGCATTTTATGGGGAATCACAAAACAAAAACCTAAAGAATTATTCATAATTAATAGAACCGTTGAAAAAGCTGAAAGACTAGCTAAAAAGTATGGAAAGTTTGCCGATATCCATGTAGTTACAGAAGAAAACAATATCAATGCAGATATTGTTATCAATACAAGCTCTGCTGGTGTTACTGGAGAGTTTAAAGAGCCTCAAATAATAGACCAAAATGATTCAATAATTGCTTATGATTTAAACTATTCAATCAATGAGACCCCTTTTTGCAAATGGGCAAAGTCTTTTACAGAAAAAAACTTTGATGGGACCGGAATGCTTGTACATCAGGCTGCAAAATCATTCAAACATTGGTTCAATTATGAACCTGATGTTGTGAATGTTCTTCATGAAATTGAGCGCTTTAAGAATGAATGAGTTTAGAAGGTTTGTTGCTGGTGCAATATGCCCAAATTGTAAGAAGAAAGACACAATTGCCCTCAGTGCAGATGACAAAAGAATTTTTTGCGTAAGTTGTGATTTCGAGGAATATAAAAGCGAATAGATATATTCTATTACTTAAGTATAATTCCCATGGATTAACTAAAAAAACACTATTAATATAATAGAATTTTATAATATAATATAAACAGAATTTATTAACGGAAAAGGGAAGTGTTTAAAAAATTTAATAACTTAAGCAAAAGTGCTTTTGCAGCACTGTTAATGTTATCGCTATATCCATCTAAAGTTCTTTCAGACTGGGACGCTTTAAATATGAGGGAAGGCGTTACACAGGTGAGTAGAGATGTTTTTGAATTACACATGCTTATTTTTTATATTTGTGTTGCTATCGGTGCAGTTGTCTTTTCAGTTATGTTCTATTCCCTTTTTAGATACACAAAAAAAAGAAATCCGAATCCATCCACTTTTCATGAAAGCACAAAACTTGAAGTTGCATGGACTATAGTCCCTTTTCTTATTTTAATAGCAATGGCAGTTCCCGCATCAAAAACTCTAACAGAGATCTATGACGATGAAGAGGGCGAAATTAATATTCAAGTTGTTGGATATCAATGGAAGTGGGAATATAAGTATCTCGAAGACGACATTAATTTTTTCTCGAACCTTAGTACAGATCAAGATGAGATTTATAATCTTGTTCCAAAAGGCGAAAACTATCTATTGGAAGTTGATGAGCCTCTAATAATCCCAGTTGATACAAGAGTAAGATTTTTAATAACTGCCAATGACGTAATACACTCATGGTGGGTTCCAGATTTTGCAATTAAACAAGATGCAATTCCTGGGTTTATTAACACAGCATGGACTAGAGCAGAAGAAACAGGCATTTACAGAGGTAATTGCACAGAACTTTGTGGAAAGAATCATGGCTTTATGCCAGTAGTCGTTAAGGTTGTTGAAAAGGATGAATACAATGACTGGGTATTAACAAAGAAAGAAGAAGCAATAAAGCTTGCTGAACTCACAGAAAAAGAATGGTCGCTTGCCGAACTTACACAAAGAGGCGAAGGGGTTTACCAAAAGAACTGTGTTGCTTGTCACCAGATGAATGGTGAAGGGCTCCCTCCTATATTTCCTGCTCTTGCTGGAAGCGACATTGTAATGTTTGATAAAGATAGGAATGTAGAAATCCTAATGGAAGGAGTTCAAGGAGCTGCTATGCAATCATTTGCAAATCAACTTTCCGAAGTTGATATGGCTGCAGTTATAACATACACAAGACAGGCATGGGGTAATGCCGAAAATGGTGATGGAGAATACGTTGTTCCATCAGATATAGTTGAATATAAAAAACCAAAAATTTAATTAGCGAGGTAAATTATGAGCTCAGTTATTGAAAGCCACCATGATGATCATCATCACGGCCCTGCAAAAGGCTTGATGCGATGGCTTCTTACAACCAACCATAAGGATATAGGTACATTATATCTATGGTTTAGTTTTGCCATGTTCTTAATTGGTGGAGCAATGGCAATGGTTATTAGAGCCGAGCTTTTCCAACCTGGGATGCAGATAGTAGAACCTGAATTCTATAATCAGATGCTTACACTTCATGGGCTTATTATGGTTTTTGGTGCAGTAATGCCTGCCTTTGTTGGATTGGCTAACTGGCTTGTGCCTATGATGGTTGGAGCTCCAGATATGGCCCTCCCACGATTGAATAATTTAAGTTTTTGGTTACTTCCGTTTGCCTTTGGTATCTTACTCTCTTCATTATTTATGGAAGGGGGAGCACCAAATTTTGGGTGGACATTCTATGCGCCTCTCTCTACAACGTATGCACCCCCAAGTGTAACTTTTTTTATTTTCTCAGTTCACATTATGGGAGCGTCCTCAATCATGGGATCTATTAATGTAATCGTAACCATAATGAATATGAGAGCCCCAGGAATGGATTTAATGAAGATGCCACTCTTTGTATGGTCTTGGTTAATTACCGCTTATCTTCTTATTGCTGTTATGCCGGTTCTAGCTGGTGCAGTAACTATGATGTTAATGGATATTCATTTTGGCACAAGTTTCTTTAATGCAGCTGGTGGCGGTGATCCGGTATTATTCCAGCACATTTTTTGGTTCTTTGGTCATCCTGAAGTTTATATTATGATTTTGCCAGCCTTTGGAATTGTCTCTCATATTATTGAGACCTTTTCCAGAAAGCAGTTATTTGGTTATTCATCTATGGTTTGGGCGATGCTGTCTATTGCAATTCTTTCTTTTGTTGTTTGGGCTCATCATATGTTTACTGTTGGTATGCCATTAGCAGCTGAGCTTTTCTTTATGTGGGCAACGATGCTTATAGCAGTCCCAACCGGAGTTAAGGTATTTAACTGGGTTGCAACAATGTTCAAAGGCTCCATTACATATGAGACTCCAATGCTATTCGCAATTTCCTTTGTAGTTCTCTTTACAATTGGTGGATTCTCAGGACTTATGCTTTCAATAGTACCCGCTGATTTTCAATACCATGATACTTATTTTGTAGTGGCTCACTTCCATTATGTCCTAGTGCCTGGATCAATATTTTCAATAATGGCAGCAGTTTATTATTGGATACCAAAGTGGACAGGTAACATGTATGACGAAAGAATGGGCAGATTGCATTTCTGGCTTTCGTTTGTGGGAGTAAATGTCACATTTTTCCCTCAGCACTGGATTGGATTGGCAGGAATGCCAAGAAGATATCCAGACTATGCTCTTCAGTTTGCTGACTGGAACATGGTTTCAACTGCAGGAGCTTTCTTATTTGGAGCTTCTCAAATCTTATTCTTATTTATTGTTCTAAAAACAGTAATGGGTGGAAAGAAAGCTACTCCTCAAGTTTGGGAAGGAGCAAGAGGTTTGGAGTGGTCAGTTGAATCACCTGCACCCTATCATACGTTTTCAACACCACCTAAAGTCAATTAATGAACAACTCTGCTAAAAGAACTCTTAAATATTTGTCATTCGCAGTTTTTGGGATGTTCTTTTTTTCATTTGCGCTAGTTCCTCTTTATGATGTTTTTTGTGAAGTGACAGGTCTAAATGGAAAGATTTCGCAATCAGAAGAGGGAATCAGCTATGAATCAAATACTGGGAGAGACTTAACAATCCAATTTGTTTCTCACAATGCTGAGCAAATGCCTTGGGTATTTAAACCATCTGAAAAGATTATGAAAGTGAAAACTGGCAAGTACAGTAATGCTACGTTCTTTGTAAAAAATAATACAGATAAACCAATGACAGCAAGAGCAGTTCCTAGCGTTGCTCCAAGCAATGCAAACGAATACTTGAAGAAATTAGAATGTTTTTGTTTTGAAGAGCAATTTCTTGCGCCTGGCGAAGAAGCTCTTCTGCCAGTCAGATTTATTTTTGATAGTAATATGCCTGAAAGCATTAATAATGTAGCTCTCTCATATACTATCTTTGATATTACTAACTATAATGACATGGAGATGGCACATCACGATGGAAGATAGAATGGAATATCAAAAATATTATGTTCCTGAGTCGAGCAAATTCCCTATTTTTGCTGCCTTTTCTTTGTTCATTTTAATAATTGGCGCTTCATCAACAATTAATTCTCTTGATAATCCTGAAAGCAATGCAAGCTTAATTTTATATACAGGCCTAGCTTGTTTCTTAGCAACACTGTTTTTTTGGTTTAGGCAGGTTGTTAAAGAAAACAATGCCGGCCTAGAAAGTGCACAACTTTCTCAGTCTTTTGTTTACGGGATGGCGTGGTTTATATTTTCTGAAGTAATGTTTTTTGCAGCTTTCTTTGGAGCTTTGTTTTACGTAAGATCTTTTGCAGTTCCGTGGTTAGGGGGAGAAGGAGAAAAAGGCCTTGCTAATATGCTATGGCAAGATTTTGAGGCTACGTGGCCACTAATAAATACTCCTGATGGGGGTAAAGCTTTTGTCATAGCTGCAAAAAGTATGAGCTTTCCCGGGTGGGAAAATATTAGCCACTGGCTACCTTTATACAACACTATCGTATTGCTAAGTTCTAGTGTGACAGTTCACTTTGCACATCTGGGTCTTAAGAAAGGAAACAAAAAAACATTCAATATTTGGCTTGGTATTACAGTTTTACTCGCTCTAATTTTTGTTGGCCTTCAAGCAGCAGAATACTATGAGGCTTATGAACATTTTGGACTTACTCTAAATTCAGGAATTTATGGATCAACTTTCTTTATGTTGACTGGATTCCACGGATTCCATGTAATGTTGGGCGGCCTTATGCTCGCAGTTATGTTTATAAGATCTGTATTTTATGGCCACTTTAATGAGCACAAACATTTTGGTTTCGAAGCCGCATCTTGGTATTGGCACTTTGTAGATGTTGTTTGGGTTATGTTGTTCCTATTTGTTTATATTTTATAAACTTTCCGAAGCTATATAAGAATTGCCAAGTTCACCAGTTGATAAACCATATGCCACTAAAATTATTAATAAAATTGCCAAAGTGACTCTAATGCCTAAACCATATACAGTTCTTTTTCCTTCACCTCTATCTTTAAATAAGAAAAACAGACTCGAAGCAAGGCTCAAGAGAATTCCGATTATTAATACTATAATGATGCTTTTTACTGACATAACCTTTGTATTGTATAGGTAAAGATGAAATTAACTAAATCAAGGCAAGCAGCTACAATTTTTTATGTATTTTTCTCAATTGTCTTTGTTGTTCTGGGCTTTTGGCAGATCAATAGAGGAAATGAAAAAACAGAAATTATTGAAGCCTTTGAGTTACAACAGGCAGGACAAGCCATTGAATTCTCATCTGACTCCCAAAAATGGGAGAGAGTTTATATTAGTGGTGAGCTCGATGATAAAAGAATAATATATCTCGATAATGTAATTCATAAAGGGATATTAGGCTTTAAAGTTTTAGCCCCTGTCTTTATAGAAGATAACAAAATTATATTAGTTGACTTTGGCTGGATAAAACAGCCCCAAAGCAGAGATCAAGTTAGCATCGTGAGCATTTCTGATAATAAGAATGTTTCGGTTTCAGGAGTTCTAGAATCACCAGAAATGGGATTAATATTATCAGAAGATATTTTTACAAACAGTTGGCCAAAAATATCTCAGAGCAAATCAATAACTGCATTGGAGTCATTATTTGAAGAAGAAATCATTAAATTTATTCTTCTATCTGACTATAGACCAGATACTAACTTTGTATATCTAAAGCCTGTTGTTGCAAATATGCCACCAGTAAAACACTATGGTTACGCCGGCCAATGGTTTGCAATGTTTATAGCATTATCAATTATGTATTTGTATTTTTTGAGGAAATCATCGAATGAATAAAAAAGCCTTCCTACTCTTTCTATTGCTGACGCCTCTAATAGTAATTGTTTCTTCAACGCTTGCTTTTAGATTTGGTTTTGGGCCTGAAGCCACCAAAAATAATGGCATATTTTTCAATGAGTTTACTGATATAACAGGAATGGAAATATCCTCAATAAAAAACTTCAAGCTAGACTTTGAAGATGGTAAGTGGGTTATGGGAATTTATCATAATAACGAAGGGAAAACTCTTGAGAACAGCAGATTAATGAAACAACTCAACGTGGCTCTTAATAGAGATATTAATAGAGTAAAAAGAATTGTCTTCTTTGAGCATAATCCGGAAGATAGTTTTCTAGAGAATATTGAAAATGATTTTCCAAGACTAGAAATTTTTGTTGATGCAGAATCAGAATTTAAAAATCTCTTATTAAATTTATCCGAGGAATCTATAATTTCCTCAAGTTATATTTTTATAATTGATCCATATGGAAGACTCGTTATGTATTTTCCAAATGATCTAACTCCCAAAAAGATTCTGAAAGACCTAAAGGTACTAATATGATAAATATAAGAAATATATCTCTTTTCGGTGGACTATTTGCGATAGTTGTAATTGCTTTAGGAGCTTGGACAAGACTTGTAGATGCGGGTTTGGGTTGTCCAGATTGGCCTGGCTGTTATGGATTTGTAACTTTTCCAATAACTGATTCAGAAATAGCTCTTGCTGAAAGTAGATATCCAACATTTCCATATGAGATCGATAAAGCAATACCAGAGGTTGTTCATAGGTATTTTGCTGCGATGCTTGGCCTGATTGCAATCTTTCTTGTATTTTTTGCGATCAGATATAAAGTTGATCGCTCATTAAGGAATCTTTCAATCTTTTTACTCTTTTTTATTTGTTGCCAAGGCCTTTTTGGTTATCTGACCGTAAGCTTAAAGCTCCTTCCTATAATAGTTACAGGCCATCTCTTTGGTGGCTTTATAACACTGAGTTTATTCTTTTTCATATTTTTAAAAGCAGCTGACTTTAGATTTCTAAACTATATAGATATTAAGAAGTATAGGTATCTTGCATTAGTGTGTTTGTTTGTTTTACTTGTTCAGATATTCCTTGGCGCATGGACAAGTACTAACTATGCCTCACTCGCATGTCCGGATTTTCCAACTTGTCAGGGTAGTTACTATCCAGAAATGGACTTTGAATCAGGATTCAATCTTAAACAAGAAGTTGGGCCAAACTATCTTTATGGACTTTTAGAAAATCCAGCACGAGTTGCCATACATTACTCTCATAGAGTTACAGCCCTTGTTCTTACATTTTTTATGTTAATTTTGATTGGCTGTTTGTGGTTTACAAATGCTGCCCCTTTATCATCAACACTGGGACTTGTTTTGCTGCTACAGATTTCCCTTGGAATTATGAATGTGGTCTATGTTTTACCTTTGTATATTGCAATTGCTCATAATCTTATCGCAGCAATGTTACTATTGGTTACTTTGCTTGTTAACTACTTAGCTTTCAAAAAATGAATGTTTTAAAAAACTACCTTGAGCTTACAAAACCTAAGGTAGTTTTAATGATGCTCATAACAGCAATTATTGGGATGTTGTTAGCTTCAAAAAGCTTACCTTCATTATATTTAGTTATTATTTCGATGATTGGCATAGGCTTATGTGCTTCTTCTGCTGCAACCATTAACCAAATTATAGATAGAAATATAGATGCAAATATGGCTAGAACTTCTAACCGACCACTTCCACAAGGTGAAATCACTACTTTCAATGCAAGTCTATTTGCATTTGCTTTGATGATTATTGGAACAGCTATTCTTGTTAGTGAAGTAAATACACTTACAGCAGTTCTTACGGTAGCCTCATTAATAGGATATGCCTTCATCTATACAGTTTTTCTAAAAAGGGCAACTCCTCAAAATATAGTTATTGGAGGCTTGGCTGGAGCTGCACCACCGCTTTTGGGGTGGACATCTGTAACTAACTCAATCGATCCAAATGCACTTCTTTTGGTGCTAATAATTTTTGTTTGGACACCACCACATTTTTGGGCACTTGCCATTTACAGAAAGGAAGATTATGCGAGAGAGTCTATACCAATGTTACCAGTTACTCATGGAGTAAGATTTACAAAGCTTCAAATTATTTTATATACAGTTCTATTAGTGCTTGTAAGTTTACTTCCTTACATTGTATTAATGTCAGGAAACATATATTTATTTTCAGCACTTGGATTAGGACTATTTTATTTATATTCATCAATAAAAATGTATTTAACAGATGATGAAGAATACCCTATGACCTCATTCAAATATTCGATTTATTATATTTTTCTAATTTTTTTTGCGCTCCTTGTAGATCACTTTATCTAATATGAAAAATAATATAAGACTTTCTTTGCTTCTTATTTTTGTCTTCATAGCAACGATACTTTATGGATTTGTGAACAAGCTAACAGCTCCAAGAATACTAAGCAATGAAGAGCTGTTAATAAATGGCTTTTATAAGTTACAGGAGCCCATTGCGCTCTCAGATTTTAGTTTGGAGAGAGAAGATGGCTCTTACTTTACAAAATCAGACTTAATAGACAAATGGACAATAATGTACTTTGGTTTTAGTAGTTGTCCTACAGAGTGTCCGGTGACAATGAGTGAATTAAGAAAACTCATCAATGCACTTAGAGAAAAAGACTTCATGCTTGATGATAAGCAGTGGGTTTTGGTTACCATAGATCCTGAGAGAGATTCTGCAAAAGATATAAATTTCTATGCCTCTAGATTCGACTCAAGTTTTGTTGGCCTTAGAGCAGAAAGACCAACTTTATTAAGCTTAACAACACAACTTAATGTAGCAAAAGTGAAACCAATGAAACATGAAATGCATTCCATTGAGGAGCTAAGCAATCATGTTAATAATGTAATCTTGATCAACAAGGATGCTGAATATTTTGGATTTTTTAGGCCTCCTTTTGATATTTCAAAACTTTCTTTGACTTATCAGTCAGTTACTACTCAATAACAAGCCCTTGTTTTCTTACAGTTAGATACCTATATTAATTATATGAAGTATTTACATATTTATTTTCTATCCGCAGCATTATTGTTTTCTTTTGATTTGAATGCATCTAAGTACGAGAAGGAAAGCGCATCTGATTTATATAAAAAGGCTACCAAACAGTTAAAAGAAGAAGATTATAAAAGTGCTCTTAAAACCCTAAAGAAATATACAAAGTCAAAAAAAAAGGATGCAGATGGTTGGACTCTTTTAGCGTTTACTAATAGAAAACTTAAGAATTATAGTGAGGCCGAATCTTTATATGCTAAGGCGCTTAATCTTGATCCTGATAATAAGATAGCTATTGAATATCAAGGTGAGCTATTTGTAGAGCTTGGAAGAATGGAAGAAGCAAATGCCAACTTAGCTAAACTGAGAGCGCTATGTCCAAACTCTTGTGAAGAGCTTGAAATGCTAGAGGAATATATCTCAGGAAATAAAACAAAATCTTGGTAATCTAAATAGTATCAATTGATAAAAGAAGAAATTCTCAAGATAGAAGGGCTTTTAAAAGAATCACATAACATCGTATTTCTCACGGGTGCTGGTATTAGTACTAATTCAGGACTACCTGACTTTAGAAGTGATAATGGTTTTTGGAAGACTAATAAACCAATAATGTTTAGAGACTTCTTGAATAGCTACCAATCAAGACGACTATCTTGGAGCAGAAATATAACCCTTAATAAAGCCCTGAAAAAAATTAAACCCAACCGTGGACATATGTTTGTCAAAGAGATATTAGATGATAAGAAAGGCTGTGTAATTACACAAAATATCGATGGCCTTCATCACAGATCTGGAATACAAGAGAAAAAAATAATAGAAGTTCACGGCAATGCAACAAAAGCTAAATGTTTAGATTGTGGGATTAGCCTTGATCTCGAACCATTCCACAAAGCAATTCATGATGACAAAGTAACGCCAGATTGTCCCAAGTGTTATGGCTTAGTAAAAGTTGCAACTATTTCCTTTGGGCAACCCATGAATATGAATGATTTTGAGAGATCTAAAGATAAAATAATCGAAAGCGATATTTTAATCGTGTTGGGTTCATCTCTTCAGGTGCAACCCGTTGCTTCACTCCCAGGCTTTGCTGTTCAAAATGGAAAAAAATTAATAATTATCAACAAAGATCCAACTAACTTTGACCAATACGCTGAGGTTTGTATCCACGAAGATATTTGCAGCACAGTTGCTAAGATAAATATTTAAAGTTTAGAAACTCTAGTAACCTCACTGTCTAAATACTCAGTAGTAAAATTATTTAAATGGAAGTCTGAATCAAGCGGCATAATTTCATTAAATATTAAACGCTTTGCAACCCTTACCATTATCACCGAAAACTTAAACAAGGCTAAGACCCTAAAGTAATTTATATTTTCTGCAGACAAACCAGTTTTATTTTCCCAAATCTCTATACCCTCGCTCTGACTCATGGAGCCATCAAGTCGAGGTACACCAAGCCCCAAACTATTACATTCATCTACAGCGAAGCCCCAAGCTAGATCCATTAATGGATCTCCCATGCTTGCCATTTCCCAATCAAGAAGAGCAGATGCTTTATAGTCTTTATATAAGACATTCCCTATTCTTGAGTCGCCCCAGCACATGGAAATTTTTTGTAATTCTGGTTTATTGGCAACCAACCAACCATGAGCATTTGAGCAAACAGGATGCTTTTCTCCATCCATACCCCAATTTAAAAACTCCTTGTAATAATCCAATTCTGCGCCAAGTGAATCCTCTGTATTTTTAAAACCACAACTCGAAATCTCTTCACTTGTTAAATCTAAACTATGAAATGAAGATAAATTATTTACCCAACCAGACCACACTGAATATCTTTGCTCAGGAGTCCCTTTTCCCATCATTCCCTCAGGATCCATATGATGAGGAGGATTATCGCTTGGTGCCTCTCCATCAATACACCTCATCACATAAAACTCTGAACCTAAAATATCATCATTATAGTTTTCAAATATTATTTCTGGAGTAGGGAGGCCCTTTAATCTTAATAGCTTCATAATCGAAGCTTGCATTTTCAAATCATAGTCAGGAAACACCTGATATCCAGTTGGCCTAAGCCTTAAAACAAGACTTTCCGAAACATCTTTACCCTTTACGTCGAAGACAAAAGTTTCATTAGAAAAGCCTGAAGCAATTGAGCTTTCATGAGGTATAACTTCACATTCACCATAAAGTTCGTTAAGCCAGGACTGCAGCTTAAGAAGCTTTTCATCAAAGTTTTTGTCTGTAGATACCGACATTAAGGTTTATCAAAAAGATCAACAAACCCACTTGGTTCATGCGCTCCAAGAATAAGTTGCTCTAAAACACCCCTTCCTTCATAAGCTTTATCTCCGATCTTCAATGTGGCATTCGAAAGTGCCTGAACATGTAAATATGGTGGATCACCAGGGTCTTCATTTAGATCATATTCATCAAATTGAGTTGCATTATCCCCTTTATCATGACCATGACCCCAATCAGGATGCATGTACCCTAGACCGCACATAAATGCTTTCATGCCGCAGTCAATACTAATCTCAATGTTGTTACCATCTTTATCATTGGCAGTAATTATCATGGACTCAACTCTTCTAGATTTAGGCACATAAGACACTTTCTTTTGTACATTCCGTAACTCTATCTCACCCTCAAATTCTGGACCTTGCATAATTGCTAGGACGGTGTCAGGAGTACCATCAGCTTTATCGATAAAGTAAATATGAGCAGAAAGATCCTCAAAATGGAAGGGCGCCCATAACCAATAAAATTGAGGCATATTAAAAGGAACCACAGGTTGACTATCGTAAGCTCCAACCGGCCTAACTCCCCAAGACCGATCCCTTGTTCCAACAAAGGTATCCTCAGTTACATCAATTTGCTCATCATTTATTTTTATCTTTCCAGACCATTTACCCTGCTGAGTTAGCCTACAAGTATCCATAATCATTCTAGGGCCATTGAATAATTGCATTTGAGGCTCTCTCATTGGCTCAAATCTGCCAGTGATAGTTAAATCAACCCCAAAATTGTTTTCAACATCGTTTAAAGAGACTTTTAGTTTTCTTAGTGGCTCAATAACCTCAATTTTTAGAGGCCCCAC
The DNA here is from genome assembly GCA_902622845.1 of uncultured SAR86 cluster bacterium. GTDB lineage: Bacteria > Pseudomonadota > Gammaproteobacteria > Magnimaribacterales > D2472 > CACNXK01. Next base: position 258,382 of record CACNRI010000001.1, read on the forward strand.
TTTGGTTTCAAGTCTTTCTAAATTTAAAACCCTTGAAGCTCTCGAGTTGTATTGTTTTCCTTTATAAGCAAGAGTAAATGCTCCATCCATTATATTTAGATTTGGGTAAACGCAGAGCACAGCACCAAAGTAGATATCATCTATTTTTGAATAACCATTAAAAAAATATCTGTCATAAAAGTTTCTTTCGGACCCCACTTCAGAAACAGGTTTTGAAATTTGATGTATTGGATAATCGTCAGCTTTTGTTAAAGACATAATTTATATAGTTATTATTACTTTTCCTTTTGCTTTTCTATCCTGCAGATGGGCTATAGCATCTGCAGCGTTATCAAGCGTGAATTTATCAGAAACCTCAGGAGCGATTTTTCCTTCACCATGAAGTTTAAATAACTCCATAAAGTTAGCTTTATTGCCTGCAGGATCAATCCCAGTCCAAGCACCCCAAAAAACACCAACTATTTGGCATCCTTTCAGCAAAGCTAAATTAAGCGGAATTTTCGGTATATCACCGGCAGCAAAACCGATTACCAAATATCTTCCTTCCCATGCGATAGCTCTTAATGCCGGTTCAGAATAATGTGAGCCTACCGGATCATAAATAACATTGGCTCCAACACCTCCTGTGACCTCTTTAATCTTTCCTGAAAGTTCTTTTTGCTGATCTTTTGATAGGTCGCCAGTTGGATATATGAATCCTTCATCAGCACCATGTTGAGTACACATATCAATTTTTTCTTGAGATGATGCAGCAGCTATAACCCTAGCTCCCATAGCTTTGCCCAAATCAACGGCGGCAAGACCAACCCCACCTGCGGCTCCAAGAACCAACAATGTCTCTCCTGCTTTAAGATTTGCTCTTTGCTTTAGAGCATATAAAGTTGTGCCATATGTCATTGAAAGAGCAGCTGCCGTTTCATAGTCCATTGATTCAGGAATAGGCATTACTGACCCTTCTGGTGCAACAATCTTTTCTGCAAAAGCACCCATACCAGTCATTGCAAAAACCTTATCACCTTCTTTGAGACTTTCTACACCTTCACCAACTTTTTCAATAATTCCAGCTGCTTCACCGCCAGGCGTAAAAGGAAGTGGAGGTTGAAATTGATATAAACCTTGTATCATTAAGACATCAGGAAAATTTACACTTGCGGCCTTAACACTTATTAAAACCTGTCCAGGTCCTACATCTGGACTTGAGACTTCTTTAATTTCTAGTTTATCTACCCCTCCAAGCTCAACGCACTGCAATGCTTTCATACTTATCCCCTTACTTTGTCATTATATTGTTCCACATACTTATTCAATTCAACACCCTTTTTAGCTTCTATTTCTTTATGTAACTCAATAGAGGCAAACCTTTCATTTTCTAAGATAGCTTCGTTTTTAAGCTTTGCACCTTTCAATGAATTCATTTTATTTATACTTTCCTGCAAAATATTTTCCGTAAAACTATTATCACTTCCTAATATATTATTTAGTAACTGCCTGCTCTTATTTTCCATATTTAAGCAATCAGATACTGACTTTTCAAACTCAGGATCAACTGAATTTAATTCCTTAGCAATCATCAAAAGCTCATTGGAAATATCTGATATTTTATTTCTTATACTTAACCCTGAACCATTAAATGAAAGTTTTTGATCTAGATCTGAACCTGAATGAATTGCGGTTACATAGTTTTTGTTCATTTCATCATATTCAGACTGACTTACTGATTTCGACTCAGTAATTAGACAATGAATAAGAAACACATCAAGCAACCGCATTTCTGATTTGGATATTCCTGTAAGAGAGTTTGGAGATAGATCAATTCCTCTAACTTCAACATATTCAATACCTTTATTTGAAAGTAGCTCTATTGGCCTAGTCTCTGAAGCGCCTTTTCGCTTTGGTCTAATAGAATCATATAGCTCATTTTCTATCTGGAGAATTCCTGATGATATTTGTTGTCTTTCATTGTTTTTATCATACAAGCCCAGGCTTTTAAATACTCCATACTCCTCGAACACTCCTTTTTTTAGTGACTCTATAAAACCATCAAGAGAGTTATATTTAATATCAAGGGCCCTTTGATGGTGGCTTTGATAACCAACCTCACTCATTCTCAGAGAAGTAGCATATTCATCATAAAGGTCTGATTTATTCCTTTTTTTGATTGAATGATTTCTTCCTGAAATAAAAGATTTATCAAAGATAGGAGAAGCACCAAAGAAGTAAAGCAAGAACCAAAAATTTCTTTTGAAATTTCTAATAAGACCTAGATAAATATCTGACTTAGTTCCTTTATTAAGATCTTCAGTAAACAATCTAAGGGAGTCATCATCAATTGAAAAATTATAATGAATACCAGCTACACACTGCATGATTGAACCATATCTGACCCGCAAACCTTTTCTATAAATATTTTTTAGCTTACCAATGTTGCTAGAGCCAAACTCAGCAATTCTTATTTCTGATTCATCCCCAATAAAGCAGGGCATGGAATTTGACCACAAAACCTCATCTGATTCCATAGCGTTAGCAGTGAAGATGTGAAGATCTAAAAGGAATTCATAAACTTCATCAACACTATTGAAGGTTGGAGTTACAAGCTCTATTAGTGCTTCAGAAAAGTCTGTTGTAATAAATTTATTAGTTAAGGGAGAGCCAAGCCCTTTTGGATGATTGCTTTGAGATAGTTGAGCATTACTTTTTACTCTCAAGGACTCCTTTTCGATACCTCTAGAAATTTCTATATTTTCAAAAAACCCCTTATCTTTTAATTCAGCAACTCTACTGCTAAAAGCCATTTTCGAATTTTTATTGATCAGAAGGGCCGGCAGAAATTATTTCTTCATTGACATCAAATCTTTCAAAGTTATTTTGAAATAATTTTATTAAGTCAGCAGCGGCAGCATCATAAGCACCTTTATCTTCCCAAGTTTCGCGTGGATTTAGCAATCTGCTATCAACCCCTTGAATTGATAGAGGAACTTCTAAATTTAAACCATTAAGCATTTGAGTTTCAACGTCATCAAGCTCGCCGTTTTGAACTGCATTAACGATTCTTCTAGTAGTTGGAATATCAAATCTTTTTCCAACTCCATAAGGTCCTCCAGTCCAACCAGTATTTACAAGAAAAACCTTTGAGCCAAAATCTTCAACTCTTTTCATTAAAAGGTCTGCATAGACACCAGCAGGTCGAGGAAAAAATGGTGCTCCAAAACAAGTTGAGAAAGTTGACTCAATATCTGAAGATGATCCAATCTCTGTAGACCCTACCTTCGCAGTATACCCGCTTAAAAAATGATAGGCAGCAGCTTCTTTAGATAATATTGATACTGGAGGAAGGACACCAGTCAAATCACAAGTTAGGAAGATTACTGTCTTTGGTTCACCAGCATAATTTTCTGGGACTGCTTTTTCGATATGTGTTCTTGGATAACAACATCTTGAATTTTGAGTTAATGAAACATCTGAGTAATCAGGAACTCCATCATTTAATACAACGTTTTCTAAAATACTCCCTTCTTTAATAGCTTTCCAAATTACAGGTTCATTTTCCTCGGAGAGATCTATACATTTTGCATAACACCCACCCTCGAAATTAAAAACGGAACCTGGAGACCATCCATGCTCATCATCACCGATCAATGTGCATGCTGGATCTGCAGAGAGAGTTGTTTTTCCAGTACCTGAAAGACCAAAAAATAGTGCTACTGAATTTTTATCATTGATATTCGAAGAACAGTGCATTGGAAGGATATCTTTGGCAGGAAGAAGAAAGTTTTGAACCGAGAACATTGATTTTTTCATCTCGCCAGCATACTTCATGCCTGCAATAAGGACCTTTTCCTCTTTAAAATTTATAATTACACAACCATCTGAGTTAGTCCCATCTATTTCAGGCACACATTCAAAATTTGCTGCGCTAAGTATTTTCCAGTTACTTTTACCTTTTGGGTTAAATTCATCAGGATCAATAAATATTAATCTTGAGAAAAAGCTCTGCCAAGCTGTTTCAGTTATTACCTCAATTGGAAGATAGTGATCAGGATGAGACCCAACATGTACTTTAGTTAAAAATCTTTCTTTGTCATCTAAATAAGACTCAACCTTTGACCAGAGAGAGTAGAACTTCTCTTCATTAAATGGCCTATTTATTTCTCCCCATTCAATATCATTTTTAGTAGTTTCTTCTTCCACAATATATCTATCTAGTGGGCTTCTCCCAGTTCTTTTTCCCGTTACAACTGTTAGTGCTCCGTTAGAAGCAAGCACTCCTTCTTCTCTCTCTAGAGCTTTAGAAATAAGATCTTTATTTGAAAGTTCAAAAACCATGATTTTTTAAATTTGTCCTTAAATTATACCTTTTTTAGGACTTTAAATACGTTAAGAAGATTAACAAATATAAATATTAGGAAGAAGATTAAGCCCCATTCAGCAAAATTAAAGATAAATCTCCAACCTTCTTCTGCACAGCTAGGACCCCCTTGAAGAGTTTTATAAATACCTCCAAAAAAACCATAAAATTCAATAGTTGTTTCAAGCGGCATTCCACACCCAGACAAATTAGTTAAACCTTCTGAAGAAAGATTTTGAATATATATTTGTCTACTAGTTACACCAGCGCCAAAAAATAATGATCCAAAAATAAAAATGTTTTGGAGATTCTTAAAACTATCATTGAATGCTGCAATTAGTGAAAAGAAACCAAATGTTCCAAAAACATATCTTGTTAATATACACAAAGGACATGCATATAAGGCCAAAACAATATCCATAATCCAAGCAATAATTATTATGCCAAAAGACAAGATAGCATTATTTAGATGAAATCTTTTTACATAGATTTCCCATAATTTTTCAATAAAATGTAACACTTGTGACATATGATAAATCTTTTGTATTAATAAAAAAATCCTAATGTCATAATAAATAACTAAATGAAAAAAAATTTATATATTGTTGATGGATCTTCGTATGTTTATCGAGCTTTCCATGCAATGCCACCTCTAACAACATCATCAGGCAGGCCCACTGGTGCTATAAAAGGCGTATCGAACATGATGATGAACCTTAAAAATGAGAACGATGGTTCTTCTATCATCACAGTGTTCGACGCCAAGGGAAAAACATTTAGAAGTGATATTTATTCTGATTACAAAGCCAATCGACCTCCCATGCCAGATGAGCTAAGGCTTCAATTAGATCCAATTAAATCAATATGCAAGGCAATAGGGTTTCCTATAGTAGAGATAGAGGGGGTAGAAGCTGATGATGTAATAGCCACCATTGTAAAAATAGCAAAAGAAGAGGGATATAGTTGTGTTATTTCTTCATTAGACAAAGATTTAATGCAGTTAGTTGAGGATCCTGCTGTTTCAATGATAAATACAATGACCAATAAAAAATTTAATGAAAAAGATGTAATCGAAAAGTTTGGAGTTAAGCCTAACCAAATTAGAGATATGCTAGCGCTTGTCGGAGATTCATCCGACAATATTCCAGGTGTTCCAAAAGTGGGACAGAAGACAGCTGCTAAATGGTTAAATGAGTTTGGAGACTTAGACTCAATTAAAGAAAACGCCCCATCAATCAAAGGAGTTGTTGGAGAGAATCTAAGAAATTCTTTAGATGATTTAGATAGAAATATTAACCTTGTGTCCTTAAAACAAGACGTAGATATTCAAGTTAGGTTTAGCGATCTGTTAACACTAAATCCTGATGATGATGAGCTTGATAAGATTTTTTCGGAGTTAGAATTCGCAACAGCAAAAAATAATGACAAAAAAAATAAGGAGCAAAAGAAAGATTCAAAATATGAAACAGTTTTGTCTGAAAAAAGTTTAGAGAAGTGGGTAAAAAAGATAGACAAATGTAAAGCATTTGCAATCGATACCGAGACCGATTCAGTTAACACTGTTTCAGCAAATCTTATAGGCATTTCAATTTCTGTAAAAGAAAATGAAGGGTGTTACATTCCTATAGGACACTCATATGAAAATTGTCCTGAGCAGCTTTCCCTTGACTTTATTCAAAAAAAACTGGGACCTGCTATTGAAAAAAATCAAAAAAAAGCTGTCGGCCAGAATTTAAAGTTTGATATTCCAATTTTGTCTCGACATGGCATAAAACTCTCTGAGTTTTTGGCAGACACAATGCTCATGTCATATGTGCTTAATAGCACCGCAACTCGCCATGGAATGGATAGACTCGCAGATTATTATCTAAACTACACAACTACAAAATATACTGATGTAACAGGGACTGCCTCTAAGCAAATTAGTTTTGCACAGGTACAAATTGATGTTGCAACAGATTATGCAGCCGAGGACGCTGACGTAACGCTAAGACTTTTTAATACTTTATCTGCGTTATTAAGAGAGAAACCAATTCAAGAGAAACTATTAAAAGAAATTGAATATCCTCTTGTGCATGTGCTTTCAAGAGTAGAGCAAAATGGAGCAAAAATAGACAAGAAAAAACTTGGAAATCACTCCAAAGAGCTTGGAGACAAGATCGCTGACTTATCTGCCCAAGCTTTCAAAATAGCTGGAGAGGAATTTAATCTTGATTCCCCAAAACAACTCTTAGAAATTTTATATGAAAAGCAAGGATTACCAGTATTGAGAAAAACACCTAAAGGACAACCATCTACCAATGAAGAGACACTACAAAGGCTATCAGAGGAATATGAACTACCAAAGATAATTCTACAATATAGAACATTGGCAAAACTAAAATCTACTTATACAGATAGCTTAATAAATATTGAGAATCCTAAAACACAGAGGATTCACACCTCATATCAGCAAGCTATAACATCAACAGGAAGACTTTCTTCTACAGAGCCTAACTTACAAAATATTCCTATTAAAACCGCTGAAGGAAGGAGAATAAGAGAAGCTTTTGTTCCAGAAAAGGGCAACACACTTATTTCTGCTGATTATTCTCAAATAGAACTCAGGATAATGGCTCATTTATCAGAAGATAAAAATCTCACAAATGCTTTTAATAATAATATTGATGTTCATTCTTCAACCGCTGCAGAGGTTTTTGGCGTAGCAATTGAAGAGGTAAATAAAGATCAAAGAAGAAGCGCCAAAGCTATAAATTTTGGCTTAATGTATGGCATGTCTGCTTTTGGACTTACAAGACAGCTGGGAATTACCAGAGCTGAGGCTCAAGAATATTTAGATACTTATTTTGCGAGATATACCGGAGTAAGAGATTACATGGATAACATTAAAGCTAAAGCTAAGGAAGATATGTTTGTTGAGACCATTATGGGAAGACGCCTTTATCTTAATGAAATAAATGCTGCAAATGGATTAAGAAGACAGGCTGCAGAAAGAGCAGCTATTAATGCTCCACTTCAGGGATCTGCAGCAGACATAATTAAAAAGGCAATGCTTGATATCGATAAACTTATTACAAATGAAATGCCCGAGGTAAAAATGATAATGCAGGTTCATGATGAACTAGTGTTTGAATGCCCAAAAGAAAACGCTGACTTAGTGATGGAGCAAATGAAAGAAACTATGGAGCAAACCGTAGAACTAAAAATACCTTTAATTGCCGAAGCAGCTGTTGGCTCAAATTGGAATGAGGCGCATTAATTAAGAATCTCTTACTACTGGAATATATTGCATTTCCTCAGGAAGCAAGATCTTAATTCCATACATTTCTCTAAGATCACTAATTTTCATTGAAAGATAATCTTCAGGCATCTTGAAAGGCCATTTTTTCTTCATTTTTAAAGCTCTATATATAACCCTGCGTTTAATACCCCCAATTTTCCAATATATTTTTATAAAACCAAAAACACCAAACTCTTTATACAAGTCTTTATAAAGTTGTTTAAGCTGCGGAAGATTTTGGTATGAAAGGAGGTAGCTAAGCTTCCACTTACTTCCCCAAAGAACCCAACTATCAAGAATGGCTTCTTGTTCAATAGATATGTCTAAACCAAAGATTATATGTGTACAGTCATGATCTCTAAGGAGAGTACCTGTTTCATTACTATCCTCAAGTATTTCTGTAGATTCAGGAAATGATTTGTAATAGAGCTTTAGGCCCTCTTGGAGAGTTAAATCACAATCTTGTTTCTGGTATTCCAGCATTATTCAACAAATTCTAGTATTTTCTTTGAAAGCTTGTCAAAACCCTCATCATCCTTTGATGACGTTACAATGACAGACTTAGAATTAAGTTTTTTTTCAACATCCTTAATAGATCTAGAAATTGCAGAGCTGTTTAGTTTATCGCTTTTGGTTAAAACAGGTATAAATGGGACTTCATATTTATGACAGAACTCCATCATTTGAATATCGCTATTTTTTAGAGGATGTCTTATATCCATAAAGACAATGGCAGCACACAACGATTGCCTTGACGAAAAATAACTATCCAGCAAAGTATCAAGGTTCTTTTTTTTATCAACGGAGATTTTAGAAAATCCATATCCTGGTAAATCAACAAGTTTGATTTCGTCTGTCACTTTAAAAAAATTAATTTCTGTAGTTCTCCCTGGTGTTTTGCTTGTTCTTGCTAACTTTTTATTTTTTGCCAAACAGTTAAGAGCACTTGATTTTCCCGCATTCGATCTCCCTGCTAAAACAAACTCAAAACCTTCATCTGGCGGAGCTTTCTTAATATTTAATACACCTTGCATAAAGGTAGTTTTAGTGAAAATGTTTTGCATTTTTCTGTTTGTTTGAGCCTCTCTTAGGTTTATAATACCGTTTCTAAAATATTTCGTATATTCATAAAATATTTATTAAAGATACAAAACCATGAAAAAAATACTGATTTCATTATTACTAGTAACTAGCGGACTTGCATACTCATTTGAGCCTGTACTTGGAAGAGACTACAGCTTACTTGAAAACCCTTTACCCACTAAAAAAGATGGGAAAGTCGAAGTTCTTGAAATCTTTTGGTACGGATGTGGTCACTGTTATGCGATGGAATCGAAAATTAAAGCCTGGAATAAAACAACCCCAGAGTATGTGAGCTTTAAAAAGATGCCAGTTACATGGGGCCCAGTGCACCGTCTCCATGCTGCTATGTTTTATACAATTGAGTCTATTGGCTCTGAACAAGATCTACACGCAGCAGTATTTTCAACAATGCATAATGAAAGAAATATATTATCTAGTGAACAGGCCGTGACAAGGTTTTTCGGAAAAGTTGGTGTTTCTTCTTCAGATTTATCAAAGTATTTAAATTCTTTTGGTGTTAAACAAAGAGTAAATAGAGCTGTTGAGCTAACTAAACAACTTAAAGTTGATTCAGTGCCTATGATAATTGTCGATGGTAAATACAAAGTGGCTGCTAGAGACACAGCCCTTCAAACGGTTGACTACTTAGTTGAAATGCAAAAATCGGAGTCCTAAATAATGAAAAATACTTTTTTCCTATCTTTAATCTTTCTTACAACATTAGCTTTTGCTGGCAAGAAATACGAAGATCAAGTAATTGAAAGAATAACCTGTCCAACCCAGAAGTGTGAAGAGGGTCAAACTTTAGATATTGAGATTCCTTCAATGATGGAAGAAACTGCCGCAGAAGATGTTGTAAAAGTAGAGTTATCTGAAGGTTCAGAGCATGTTGTAAAAATGCTTAATTCAGGAGAAGGCGGACAAATGATTTTTGAACCAGCTGTAATAAAAGTCTCTGTTGGCGATACTATTCATTTTAAAGCTACAGATGCGGCACACAACTCTGTATCTGTTGATGGCATGGTGCCAGCTGGTGCAGCTAGCTGGGCTAGTCAATTGAGTCAGGATATAAGTGTTACTTTGGATACCGAGGGCGTATATGTCTATCAATGTGACCCGCATCTTATTATGGCAATGGTTGGAGTTATTCAAGTTGGCGATGCTGTCAATATGGAAGAGATTAGAAGTGCAGCTTCGAGCTATAGTGCGAATTTCTTAATGAATAATGACAGACTTCAAGGCTATCTAAATCAACTTTAAATACAATCAATTTTTTCCGTTAGCCCTTCCCATGTGCTGAACTCTGGAGGTTTTTCTACACCCTCAAGATCCCAAATTTCTTTATTTGGATTAAACCAAAGACCTTTAACGCCATAACTTATTGCTCCGTGCATATCATTAATTTTGTGATCACCAATATGCAACAATTCTTCTTTACTAACCCCTAATAGCTCAATTGCTTTATGGAAGTGATTTTCACTTGGCTTGTTTGCACTTACATCTTTTGAAGAAATATTAAATTTAAAAAACTTACTAATACCAATTATTTCAATATTAGCATTACCATTTGTTAGGCATCCCAACTTATATATTTGAGAAAGTTTCTCAATTTCATCCAAAACAGAGGGAAAAAACTCTACTTTATTTCTTTCCTGAAAAAATAATTGAAAAGCACTTTCTGATAGCGCATTTGCAGTTTCTTCATCAGATATACGCTCCTGTATTTTCATTAATAATAATTTTTTTCTGAGTTTCCCAACATCGAATTCGTATGAAGCATCTTCAATAATAAGCTTTTCTCTTATTTGTTTGAATTCTTCCCAAGATCCCCATTCTAATTTTCCAATCTTGTCCTCTATAAATTTTCTTGTTTTCATCTCAGCATTTATTAATACTGGTTTTACATCCCAGAATGTGTCATCAAGGTCAAAAGTTATAGCTTTAATTTTTTTACTCATGTTTACTTTTTTGCTCTCGGATGTGATTTATCATAAATCTTAACAAGATGTTGATAATCTAAGTTTGTATATATTTGAGTGGTTGATAAAGAACTATGACCTAATAGTTCTTGTATTGACCTTAGGTCTCCAGATGATTCAAGCATGTGAGTTGCAAAGCTATGCCTCAGCATGTGGGGATTAATAGGAGGAAGTCCTTGCTTTATTGCAAGTTTTTTTAGGCGAAGTTGGATACTACGCGTTGTCAGTCTGCCCCCAGTTTTATTAACGAATAGCGCCCCATCTTTATTAGTTATTTTCTTTCTTTCTTCCAACCAGTTATCAATCGCACTAATGGCAAATCTTCCCAAAGGAACTAGCCGAGTTTTCGATCCTTTACCAACGACTCTTAAAAAATTCTTTTCTTCTTCAAAATCATGGATATCCACATTAACTGTTTCAGAAACCCTTAGACCTGAGGAATACATTAATTCTATTATCGCCAAGTCCCTTATTTCTATAAATGAGGTAGGTTTAAAATCTAACAATCTATTAATTTGTTCAGGTGTTAAAGTCTCAGGAAGTTTCTTTTCCATCTTTGGACCCGAGATAAGCTCAAATGGAGACTGATTAATTCTGTGATTTTTTTGAAGATATTTAAAAAAACCTTTAATAGAAGATAGGTGTCGTTGAATGCTTCTTGCACCAATATTCATAGAATAGAGAGAGCCTATCCATGAACTACATATTTCTTCAGATATATCACTTAATTTATTAATTTTATTAGATATAAGAAAGTTCCTAAATTTCAAAATATCCCTTTTGTAGGCTTTTGTAGAGTTATCTGAAAGATTTTTAACATCTTTTAAAAAAACTAAATAGTCATCAATAAGATTATCAATGAAGAATTTTTTAGACATTAAGCTGGAAAAGTCTTTAGTTTGGCTTCTGTTATATCTCTAATAAACTCAATAAAAGTTGTATCTTCATCTCCTAGATATCTTGTCTTGTCTTTAGAGCCAATAAGCAACAACCCAATTTTATTCTTGTTTTTAAAAACGCTTATTACAACTGACTTAATAGAATCATCTTCGAAAAGGATCTGAATTTTTTTATTAGCAAAACTGCCATGTTTTGTTTCACCCACAGAAAATGTCATTCCTGTGCTTTCCTCAAGATCATTCATTTCACTATTAGTAAAAAATTGTAAATAAGCTACATCAACATCAAATATTTTTTTTAAATTTTTAGGCATTAATTCAATTAATGCTTCTTCATCCCTTGCAGTAACTATTTTCAAAATTAAAGCTTTTGATTTTATGAACAGGTCTTCATTTTCAGAAGCATTCGATAAGAAAACAGAGAGACTATCAAGTAGATTTTTTTGTTCATTTCTCAGCTTTCTTACTTGCCTTTCAAGCAAAGATTCCGCTTTTCCTGGGGAGTGTTTAAAATCAAGCTCGCTGACTATTGACTCTCTCGTAAGAAAAAAATCAGTGTTTTTTAAAAGATAAAGCTCTACTTCTTTTGCTGATATTTCTTTAGTCATTCTCTAATATTTATAAGAATCTTCTTTAAAAGGGCCTTCCTTAGGAACATCAATGTAATCAGCTTGTTCATCAGTTAGCTTTGTAACAACACCACCAAACCCTTGAACCATAAGAGCAGCAACCTCTTCATCAAGTTTTTTTGGTAAAACCTCAACTTTTATTAAAGTTTTTTTCTTTTCCTCATCATTAATTTTTGCAAAACCTTTCTCATATAAATGCATTTGAGCAAGCACTTGATTGGCAAAGGATCCATCCATAATCCTGCTTGGATGACCGGTAGCATTTCCAAGATTCACAAGTCTTCCCTCTGCTAGCAAGAGTATATAGTTTTTGCTAGTAAGATCGGGTTCTTGATCAGGTGAACAGTCCCTAAAGACTCTATGAACCTGAGGCTTTATCTCCTCCCAATACCAAACATCTTTCATATAAACAGTATCTATTTCAGTATCAAAGTGACCAATATTGCAAACCACTGCTCCATTTTTGAGAGAACTTAGGATTGCTGAATCGCAAACATTAACATTTCCAGTTGTTGTAACCAGAATATCAGTATCTTGAAGAAGATCTTTATTAATATCATCTTCTTTTCCTGTAACATTCCCATCTTTGTAACATGAAACAAGCGAGAATCCATCCATGCATGCCTGCATTGCACATATGGGATCAGTTTCTGTAACTCTGACAACCATCCCTTCTTGAGCTAAGCTAGCCGCTGAGCCTTTACCTACATCACCATATCCAATTACCAGTGCTTTCTTACCGGATAAAAGCATGTCAGTAGCTCTTTTAATGCCATCATTAAGGCTGTGCCTGCAGCCATATTTATTGTCATTTTTTGATTTTGTTACAGAGTCGTTTACATTTATTGCAGGGACTCTTAACTCTCCTTTTTCTAGCATTTTTTTCAGCCTATAGACACCTGTTGTTGTCTCTTCAGATATGCCATGAATTGTTTCTAGCATCTCAGGATACTTTGTATGAACCATATGAGTTAAGTCACCACCATCATCCAGAATCATATTTGCATCCCATGGCTCACCGTCTTTAAGTATAGTTTGTTCTATACACCAGTCGAATTCTTCGTCAGTTTGACCTTTCCAAGCAAAAACAGGTATGCCCTTGGCTGCCATTGCAGCAGCTGCATGATCTTGGGTAGAGAAAATGTTACAGCCCGACCACCTGATTTCCGCTCCAAGATCTATCAAAGTTTCCATCAAAACAGCCGTCTGGATAGTCATATGTATACAGCCCATAATCTTTGCACCTGATAATGGTTGCTCATCTTTATACTTTTCTCTGAGTGCCATTAAAGCAGGCATTTCATTTTCAGCAAGAGATACCTCCCTTCTTCCAAACTCTGCTAAGGTAATATCTGCAACTTTATAATCTTCTTTCATAACTTAATCCTAAAATAAATCCAATCTTTCATATGGGAGATTATCCCTACCAAAGTGTCCGTATAATGTTGTTTCAGTTAAATCTAGTTCGAATAAGCTAAATTTATCTATTATTCCTTTTGGGGAAAGATCCACATTTTCTCTAATCCAATTTGCAAGATCGGGCCTGACTTTTCCATCAGCATAAACATAAACACTTGTCGGTTCAACAACACCGATAGCATAACTTAATTGCACGGTTGCATTAGAAGCCCTGCCGCTTGAAACTATATTTTTTGCAAGATATCTCGCCATATAAGCGCCAGATCTATCTACCTTTGTGCAATCTTTTCCTGAAAAGGCTCCACCTCCGTGAGGAGCATAACCTCCATATGTATCAACAATAATTTTTCTACCAGTTAAACCAGTATCTCCATCAGGTCCCCCAACAACAAACCTCCCAGTTGGATTAATAAGAAACTTTGTAGAACTTAGATCCTCTGTTATTTCATCTCTAATTATTTCCTCTATTTTTTTTCTAACATGTTCAATGTCAACATCTTCGGCATGTTGAGTACTACAAACAATTTTTTCAATATTTTGTGGCTTATTGATATCGCTGTAGGTAAGAGTTACTTGGCTTTTATTGTCAGGAAGAATCCACCTATGATTCTCTCTTTCATTTTGGACTCGTTCCAATATTTTGTGACATAAATAGATAGCCATTGGCATATAATTTTCAGTTTCTAAGCAAGCATACCCAAACATAAGGCCTTGATCGCCAGCACCAAAATTGTCAGTCCCTAGGGCTATATCTGGAGACTGACCATGCATCTCATTATAGATATTTAGACGCTCATGATGGAAACCATCTTGCTCATATCCGATTTTTGCTACTACATTCCTTATTATTTTTTCTATTTCATCTTTATCGAAATTATTGCTTTTATATTCACCAGCTATCGTAACCATATTTGTAGTTACAAGAGTCTCTATTGCGGCTCTATGAGAAATATTTTTTGATAAAAGAAATGTAGCAACTGAATCTGAAATTAAGTCAGCTACTTTATCAGGATGACCAATGCTTACGCTTTCGCTAGTAAATTCGTATTCCATAAGTTTAATTATTGAATTCTACCCTTTTGTGTTGGATGTATGTATATAAATATGGACAAATTCATATTATTATAACGATACTTTAACTTTAAGAATAAAAGTTGGACAATAAAGATTTAGCAAACGCGATAAGATTCCTTTCAATTGATGCTGTTCAAACAGCAAAATCTGGACATCCTGGCATGCCAATGGGCATGGCTGATATAGCCGTATCTCTTTGGAAAAATAATTTAAAGCATAATCCTTCTAATCCTAAATGGATTAATAGAGACAGATTTGTTCTTTCAAATGGTCATGGTTCGATGTTGCTTTATAGTCTTTTACATTTAACAGGATATGACCTTAACATCAATGATTTAAAAGATTTCAGAAAACTTAAATCAAAAACACCCGGTCACCCCGAATATGATATCGATATTGGAGTTGAAACAACCACTGGCCCACTTGGACAAGGAATTGGGAATGCTGTTGGAATGGCCCTAGCTGAAAAGAATCTTGCTGCAACATTTAACAAGGAAGACATAAAAATAATAGATCACTATACCTATGCTTTTCTTGGCGATGGTTGTTTAATGGAAGGTATCTCTCATGAAGTTTGTTCATTCGCAGGCACACACAAACTTGGAAAACTTATATGTTTTTATGATCAAAATGGAATATCTATAGATGGAGAAATTGATCTATGGTTTACAGATAATACAAAACAAAGATTTGAAAGCTATGGATGGCAGGTGATTGAGATTGATGGCCATAACATAGATGAAATTAATAAAGCTACTGAAGAAGCTAAGAGAGAAACTGAAAGACCATCAATGATTTGCTGTAAGACAACCATTGGTTTTGGCTCGCCAAATAAATCAGGAACTGCTGGAGTTCACGGAAGTCCGTTAGGTGATGACGAAATTGAAATAACCAGGAGAGAACTTAACTGGGAACATGGCCCTTTTGAAATACCTGAAGATATTTATGATGCCTGGAATGCAAAAGATGAGGGTGCCAATAAAGAAAAAGCCTGGCAAGATCTTTTGGAAACTTATAAACAAAAATATCCAGAGGAATCCAATGAACTTGAGAGAAGATTTAATTCAGAGATGACTCATGAATTTAATGAAAGATTCGATGACTTTTTAAAAGATTGTTCATTACAAGAAGATCCGATCGCAACCAGAAAAGCATCTCAAATTTGTCTTGATCATTTTTGTGCTGACTTACCTGAGTTAATTGGCGGTTCTGCCGATTTAACAGGATCAAATAATACTTTTTCAAAACATAACACTGAACTTACTGCCGATAATCCTGGCGGATCACATATTTACTATGGCGTAAGAGAGTTCGGCATGGTTACTATCATGAATGGAATGAGTCTCCATGGTGGCATTAGGCCATATGGAGGAACCTTCCTAGTTTTTATGGATTATGCAAGAAATGCAGTGCGTTTATCTGCAATGATGAGTCTGCCAAATATATATGTCTTTACTCATGATTCAATCGGCTTAGGTGAAGATGGTCCAACACATCAACCTATCGAACATTTGGTTACTCTCAGAGCAACGCCAAACTTATACAATTGGAGGCCAGCTGATCTTAAAGAAACAGCAGTAGCATGGAAAGAGTCAATTTTATCAAAATCCCCAAGCTGTCTTATCCTCAGCAGACAGGGTCTTCCGCAGGTCAAAATGAGTGAGGACAAGATTAGTAATATCTCTAAAGGAGGATATTTAGTTCAAAAGGACGAAGATGCAGAGCTAAACATTATATCCTCTGGAAGCGAACTGCAATTAGCCATTCAAGCAGCTAAAGATCTTGATCAGTCGGATATAAAGGTAAATGTGGTTTCGATGCCATGTTTAGATAGATTTCTTGAGGCGGATTTAGAATATCAAAATAAAGTGATCCAAAAAGATTTGCCATCCATTGTTGTTGAGGCTGCCCATCCAAACTCATGGTATAGAATTTTAGGAAGAAATGACCTTGTAATTGGTATGACAACATTTGGGGAGTCTGCACCTGCAAAAATGCTTTTTGAGGAGTTCGGTTTTACAGCAGGGAATATTGTTTCAAAGGCAAAAAAACTTTTAGATAAATGAGATTACTTAAAGACCAAGATCTTAGTAATAAGAATGTGGTTGTAAGATTAGATTTAAATGTTCCTATTCAAGACAAGCAAATTATAGATTCAACCAGAATCATTTCTTCAGTACCAACAATAAAATATCTCGTAGATAAAAATTGTAAAGTCCTTTTAACATCACATCTTGGCAGACCTGAGGAAGGAAAGTTTGATCAAGATTTCTCAATGTCTCCTGTTGCTGAAAAATTATCCGAAATCTTAAATCATGAAATTGATCTTATTGATTCCCTAGACAGCAGCGATATTTTTAATACAACTCAAATACAACTATTAGAAAATTTAAGATTTCTTATTGGTGAAAAAGACAATAATGAAAAGCTAGGCAATCAGCTAGCAAATAAAGGAGATGTTTATATATTTGATGCTTTTGGGACTGCTCACCGTAAACAGGCTTCCACACACTCAGCTATTCAACAAGCAAAGATTTCATGTGCTGGACTTCTCTTAGAGAAAGAGATTAATTCACTTAATAAAGCTTTAACCTTTATTGAAAATCCATTCACTGCTGTAATTGCAGGTTCAAAGATTTCAACAAAGCTTGAACTTATAGCTCATTTGAATTCAAAAGCAGATTTCATTGTTGTTGGCGGCGGCATTGCTAATACCTTTCTGAAATCTCAGGGCTTCGATGTTGGAGAGTCTTTGGTAGAAAATGACATGATTGAAATTGCAAAAGAGCTTTTTAATTCTGGCAAAATAATATTACCAAATAAAGTCATTGTTGCTGATTCAATTGATAGCAATTCCTCAAATACTAAAAATATAGATTCTGTTAGTGGCTCGGATAAGATTTTTGACATTAATTTAACTAGCAATATGTCGGAAATCCTTAAGAACTCAAAAACTATTTTATGGAATGGGCCAATAGGAGTTTTTGAAAAAGAGCCTTTTCAGAAAGGCACATATCAATTAGCTAAAACTATTGCAGGGTCTGAGGCTTTTTCACTTGCTGGAGGTGGAGAAACTATAGCTGCTATAAATAAATTTATTAATAAAGATGAGGTATCATACTGTTCAACAGGTGGAGGAGCTTTTTTAGAATATATGGAAGGCAAATTACTCCCATCAATTGAGGCTTTAGGAGGCTAAAAATGTCATTAGAAGAAATTGCGAATTATATAGTTTCAGACGGTAAAGGAATTCTTGCCGCAGATGAAAGTAATCCAACATGCGGCAAAAGATTTGATTCTATTGAAGTAGAAAATTCTGAGAATAATAGAAGAGATTATAGAGAGATGCTTTTTAGATCAAAAGGTATGAAAGGTAATATTGGCGGAGTAATTTTATTTGATGAAACTCTGAGGCAGGATGCCAAAGATGGCACTCCCCTCAGAGAATTAATCAGTAATTCGGGCGCCCTTCCCGGCATTAAGGTTGATAAAGGCTTAGTACCTCTGGTCGATGGATCAGATGAAGTGGTGACTCAAGGATTGGATGGGCTCGATGAAAGATGCTCCGAATATGATTCTTTAGGAGCAAAATTTACAAAGTGGCGAGCAGTAATAAAAATCGGAGATAGCATGCCATCTGATGATTGTATTAATGCAAACGCCAAAGCATTAGCAGATTATGCTGCAATTGCTCAATCAAATAACATGGTGCCAATAGTTGAACCTGAAGTTTTAATGGATGGCGACCATTCAATTGATCTTTCTTTTGATGCTTGCGCAAGATCTTTTCAAGCTCTATTTGATGCTCTAGAAAATAATGGTGTAAACATAAAAGGGACCATATTAAAACCAAGCATGGTTACTCCAGGCTCGCTATCTGAAAAAGTAGCAATCAGAGAAGTGGCTGAAATGACAGTAAGGTGTCTTAAAGAGAATATTCCTTCAGATCTTCCCGGAGTTGCTTTTTTATCAGGAGGGCAAACAGAGCTTGAGGCGACAGCTCATTTAAATGAAATGAACAAAATAGGTGAGTTTCCATGGAAACTTAGCTTCTCATATGGGCGAGCCCTTCAGCAAAGTGCTCTGAAAGCCTGGTCAGGCCAAAGCGAAAATATCTTCATAGCTCAAGATGAGTTATCTCACAGGGCTGAAATGAATAAACTAGCAGCACTTGGACAATGGGATATCAAACTTGAAGATAGATAACGAGTGATTGCTACCGTTCAAAGAGTTTCAGAAGCAAAAGTTGAGATAAACAACAGCATCTATTCTGAAATTGGAGATGGAGTATTAATACTTTTGTGTGTTGAAAGAGACGATGACTCTAAGCAAGCGATAAAAATGTCAGATAAAATATTAAATTTTTGCATTTTAGAGGGAGATAGAGGCACAATGTCTGCAAGTTTAAGGGAGTTAGAAGAAGATGTGATGATAATAAGTCAATTTACCCTTGCTGCAATTACGAATAAAGGCAACAAACCAAGCTTTCACAAAGCAGCCAAACCAAACAAAGCAAAAGAAATATATGATCAATTTGTTCAGATTTTTAAAGACTCATCCTTAAATGTTCAAACTGGTAAGTTTGGTGAGATAATGAATATAACTTTAACAAATAAAGGCCCAATAACTTTTAATTTTAGGACGTAAAAATGGTTAAAAATATTTCAATTTTTTGTGGAGCACATGAAGGTACAAATCCTAACTATGCATTGGAGGCAAAAAAGATAACGGCGCTACTTTCAAAAAAAGGAGTAGATGTTGTTTTTGGTGGAGGCAATGTTGGCATTATGAAAATTATCTCTGATGAGGCAAAAGATAATAATTCAAAAGTCACCGGCATAACCATGGAATCTCTTCATAACCTTGAGCTTACAAATCCAAGAATTGATGACTTAGTAGTTACTCATTCACTACTAGAAAGAAAGGATGAATTTATGAAAAGATCTGATGCTTTTCTCGTCCTGCCAGGAGGAGTTGGGTCACTAGACGAGCTAGCAGAAATTTTAGCAAGCAACCAGCTAGGCATAATTAACAAACCAGTTGGGTTATTAAATACAGATGGATATTATGACCATCTAATTGCATGGTTTGAAAAAGCTGTTAACGAGGGTTTTATAACTCAGGCAAATCTTGATGAATTAATTATTACTGACAATTGTGAAGAAATGGTTGAGAGAATACTCGAAGAAAAAAGTGAATCCTCAAATGATTGGAAAGGCAGATTAGGTCTTTAATCTTTATCCTTAGAAATAAGAATACCGAGCTCAAATAACATCCACATAGGCAACGCTAAAAAAACTTGAGACAAGATATCGGGCGGCGTTAGAAACATGCCAATGATAAAAAATAAGATTATGAAATACGGCCTAGATTTTTTTAAAGCTTCTTTTGTAAATATACCAAGCCTTACTGAAATAATTGTAAAGACCGGAACCTGAAAAGCGATACCAAAACCAATGATTATTTTGATGGCAAAATTAAAAAACTGGCTTATGTCCGTCATTATCTTTACAGATTCAGGAGCCGTGCTTATAAAGAAATTTATCAGGACTGGAACAACAATATAAAACGCAAAGATAGCTCCTAAATAAAACAGTATAAAAGAGCTTATTGCAAAAGGAAGCATTAGCTTCTTTTCACCATCTAGAAGGCCAGGCTTTGCAAATGACCATATCTGATAAATGATGTAAGGTATTGATATAAGGATACTTATTGATAATATTAATTTAATTGGAACAATAAATGGTGACCCTACACCAATGGCAATTAAATCAGAAGATTCAGGCAAAGATTCTATGAGAGGTTTTGAGAATAAGACATAAATATCATCAGCAAATGGGAACATAAAAACTAATAAAACCAAGCAGAAAATTAGAGCCTTGATTAAGCGATTACGAAGTTCAGATAAGTGACCGATTAGATTATTTTCCTCCATCATTATCCTCACTTTCCTCTAGTTCAAGTTCTTGTAATTTCATATCATTAAAAATATCTTTTTTGATTTCTTCTGTCCCAATTTCATTATTTATTTCATTAGAAATCTTTTCATATTGGGATCTAAGTTTTGACCAAATTTGAATAAAGAACTTTGCAACCTCAGGCAATCTTTTTGGCCCTACAAGCAAGAGAATCAGAACAAGCAGTGTTAGTAATTCAGGGAAGCCTATTTGAAACAAGTTGCGATTAATTAATTATTATTTTGTTGATCGTCTTCACTATCATCTTTCATGGATTTCTTAAAACCTTTTAACCCAGCGCCAAGATCGGAACCCAAAGTTCGGATTTTTTTGCTACCAAAAAGTAGCAAGGCAATTGCAAGAATTAAAAGTATTTCCCATGGACCTGAAAACATACTTTTATCTTAACCTTTTTGAAAATAAATATAAATCAATTTAAGTACAAGAAAATAATTGTTACACCTAATAAGCCAATCAAGAAGTATGAAATGTTTTTCAATTTTTTAATTCTTTTATCTAACTCAATCATGAGGTCATTGTTTCTATTTGATGAAATATTAATATTTCTGATTTCATCAACAATTTCAAAAAACATTCCCGGCGTATCTTTGATACTTTCCAAGATCTCTTCTTTATTTTCAAAGATATAGTTTTTAAGTTTTGTAGGATTAAATTGTTCACTTATCCAGTTTTCTAAATACGGTTCAGCTAAACCCCAGAAATCTAAAGCAGGATAAATTTGCCTACCCATTCCTTCGATATGAATTAAGGTTTTTTGTAACAAAACTAAAGATGGCTGTATAGATAAACCATACTCTCTAGTACTTTCGAATAAATATAGTAAAAGTTTGCCAAATTCTATTTCAGATAGTGGTTTTTCAAGAATTGGCTCACAACAAGCTCTCAATGTATTTTCCAAATCACTAATATTTGAGTTTTTGTCTACCCAACCTGCATTTATGAAGAGTTTTGCAAGAGAATGATACTGTTCCTTGATAACAGCTTGAAGCATTCTAGCAAGCGTATACCTTTCTTCATTCGTTAATGAGCCACAAATAGCGCAATCTACTGCTACATAACCAGCATTTTCAGTATTTCTCTTATCTACAAATATATTTCCTGGATGCATATCTGCATGAAAGAAATTGTCTCTGAAGACCTGATCTAAGAAGATTTGGACACCATTTTCAGCCAATTTCTTCTTATCTACCCCTTCTGCATCAATTTTATCTATATCAGTACAAGGAATTCCTTCAATTTCCTCTAAAACAAGTATCTTAGAGGTAGACAAATCCCAATAAACCTCAGGAATATATAGTATTTTTGAACCACTAAAGTTTTTTCGAGTAAGGTTTGTGTTTGAAGCCTCTAATTTTAAGTCCAGCTCTTTAATAATAGTCTTCTCATAATCTCTCACAACTTCAAGCGGCTTAAGCCTTTCTGAATCTTTAAAAGTTATTGAAAAGATAGAGGCAAAAGACTTTAAGAGACTCACATTTCTTTCCACTTCTCGTCTTATACCTGGCCTCAATATTTTTATAACTACCTTCTTTGAATTATCTTTAAGCGTTGCCTTATGAACTTGAGCAAGAGAAGCAGCCGCAAAAGGAGACTCATCAAAATCTTGAAAGAAATCCTCAATTGGGCCACCAAGCTCAGATTCGATGATCTTTCTCGACTTGTCGCTACTAAAAGGCTTACATTGATCAGTTAATTTTTGAAGCTCTTTGGCTACATTAATAGATAAAAGATCCGTTCTGGTAGATAAAAGTTGACCAAACTTTATGAACATAGGACCCATTGATTCAAGGCTTAGTCTGAGTTTGCGACCAAATTTTTCTGAGTCTTTATCTAAAAAAATTAAGTTGAACCATAGGACCCTTGAAATTATCTTCAGCCCTCCTAAAAAAAGATTGATGATAGTCATTTAATTCTTTTCTGCAACATGAATGGCAACTATTCCATTAAGCAAGTTATAAAATTTACAATCTTTAAAACCAGCTTTAAGTATTTTTTCTTTTAATCTTTCCTGATCAGGATGCATTCTAATTGATTCAGCTAGATATCTATAACTATCAGAATCACTAGCAAATATGCTTCCCATAACTGGCATTACATTGAAAGAATACCAATCATATATTTTACTGAAGGTAGCATTCTGAGGCTGAGAGAACTCTAGGATTATTAACTTTCCGTTATTGGCAAGACATCTATGCATTTCTAATAAACCCTTTTCTTTATCAGTAAAGTTTCTTAATCCAAAAGCAATAGTTGTAGTGTCAAAATATTCATCACCAAAAGGGAGTAGTTCACCGTTTAACTGACAAAAGGAAGTATTTTTGAAAAAGTTTTCATCAACCGATCTCTTCTTTCCATAAACCAGCATCTCTGCATTTATATCAGCTACTGTGATTTCTGCATCTGGGAAGTTAAGATGAATTTCTTTTGCAATATCACCAGTTCCTCCCGCAAGATCAAGAACTTTACTATCAGGCTTAACTCCTGCAAGTTCAATCATTATTTTTTTCCAAAATCTATGAAGTCCAAATGACATGACATCATTCATAAGATCATAATTTTCTGCAACAGAAGTAAAAACCGAGTTTACTTTTTCTTGTTTTTCTTCCTTAGAGACCTTTTCAAAACCGAAGTGGGTGTCTTTATTCATTATTTGTAAAACTTATATAATTATTGTATCTGCTTTCTGCAATATTGCCTTTTGATACTTGATCAATAACGTTGCAGCCAACACCATTTATATGATTACAATTTTTGAACTTACAAGACAATGCAGCTTCTCTAATTTCAAAAAAACCTTTTAAGACTTCATCTGGACTAAATTTCTCAATCTCTATGTCTCTGACACCAGGAGAATCTATGATTTCTATTTTATCTTTAACATATAAGGAAGATACTGACGTGGTATGAACACCCTTAGACTTATTAAGTTCCTTAGTTTTTAAATTAATACCAAGCAACTTTGATGAGATCGTTGATTTGCCTGAGCCAGATTTCCCAACAAAAATAGTAGTTTTATTTTCAAGAAATCTTCCAATATCAGACAACCCTTCTCCTGATTTGCCTGAAACTTTAAACATCTTAATCCCAAGACTCTCATAAATATTGCAAGCTTCTATAAATTCCTCGTCGCCAGTTAAATCTATTTTGTTTACAACTATTAATGGATCTATTCCTGCAGCAGCAGAGAGAACCAACCACTTATCAATAAATATTTTTGGAGTAAGTGGTACAGGTGATAACAAGATAGCAATATTTGTAACATTAGCTGCAAAAACTTTCTTTTTACCTCTATGAAATCTTTTCAGTGATGTTTTTCTTTGAACTTTATTTAAGATCTTTCCTTTTACTTCTAAGCTATCTTGGAGAGGAACTATTTCAACGAAATCACCAACGACAATATCTTGATCTTTGGGTGTCTTGCAGGGGATTTTAAATTCTCTTATCTCTACAAGGCATGAATTTGAGTAAAACTCAACCACTCTTCCAATTTGAACTTTTTCCATATAGAGCACAAAATACACTATTAAGAGAGTTTTACAAAAAATGAAAGCTAATAAATCCGATAACAACTTAATATGGGTTGACCTTGAAATGACAGGCCTAGATCCTGAGCAAGAAAAGATAATTGAAATAGCTACGATAATAACTGACTCAGATTTAAATATTATTGCCGAAGGCCCTAATATAGCTATTCATCAAAGTAATGAGTTGCTTGATAATATGGATGAATGGAATGTAAACCAACATACTTCATCCGGTCTCATAGATGCAGTTAAAACAAGCATAATTAGCGACAAGGAAGCTGAGCTAGAGACTTTAGATTTTATCTCAAAATATGTGCCAGCAGGAAAATCTCCAATGTGCGGAAATACTGTTTCTCATGACAGAAGATTTCTTAGCAAATATATGCCCGAGCTAGAGAACTACTTTCACTATAGGCATATAGATGTTTCTTCGGTAAAAGAATTAATTGTTAGATGGATGAATCAGGCGCAGTCATATCAGAAAAACAGTAACCATAGAGCCTTAGATGATATTAAGGACTCAATCAACGAATTAAAGCACTACAAGAAACTTCTTTTTGAAGAGTAAGAATTTTAGTCAGTTTTTTTTGCGGGCTGAATGTTGAGAGGAAAAGGACTGACCTGGCTGGACGTTTTCTTAATTTTAGCTTCTCCTGACTCAATCACTTCATCAATCCTTTGAATAGCTCCAATTGGAATATAGCTTCTTTTAACCTTATTAAATTCTGTTTTAAGTTTTTCTGAACTAGGATCAACGACAAGCTGATCATCATTGGTAAATATGAACTCTTCGACCTCCAGGAAGCCGTACATATCGCTTTGAAAAATCTGTTTTGCAAAAATTTCATAGATTTCTCCAAGCTGAATAAATATAATCTTATAAATTTTTTTGTCCTTCATAAAAATTATGTATGTCTTAAAAGTTATTTTAAAACACTTGAGGTCAGAAATAATAGATAATTAGCATATGAAAAAGAAGCTTTTCGTTAAAACTCATGGTTGTCAGATGAATGAATATGATTCTGCAAAAATGATTGATCTTCTCCAAGAGAAAGAAGACTTTGAGTTAGCTGAATCTGAAGAACAGGCTGATCTATTAATTTTGAATACATGTTCAATAAGAGAAAAAGCTCAAGAAAGAGTTTTTCATCAGATTGGGAGATGGAGAAAAATAAAAGAAAAAAATCCTGATTTAAAAATTGCTATCGGGGGCTGTGTAGCCTCTCAGGAAGGGGAGAAAATTATTAAACGCGCACCATCAGTTGATATAGTTTTTGGACCACAAACACTTCATAAACTTCCCGGTCTTTATAATGAAAAAGAGAGGAGTAATGAAAATCAGATTGATATCTCATTTCCAAAATTAGAAAAGTTTGATCATCTTGCATCTCCAAAAGCCGAGGGCCCATCAGTTTTTGTATCAATAATGGAGGGGTGCAATAAGTACTGCTCATTTTGTGTTGTACCAAAGACAAGAGGGCACGAAGTCTCAAGAGATTTTAAAGATATTTTAAATGAGGTTTCCAAACTTGCAGACCAAGGAGCCAGAGAGATTCATTTCCTAGGACAAAATGTTAATAATTTTAAAGGTATGCACAATGGGGAGAAATCCTCACTTGCAAAGTTAATAGAAGAAGCAGCTAAAATTGAGAATATTGAAAGGATAAGATTTACCACAAGCCATCCACATGAATTTAAAGAAGACTTAGTTGAGGTTTATGACAAGGTTCCTGAGTTAGTTAGTCATGTTCATTTACCAATCCAGAGCGGATCAGATAGAATCTTAAAATTAATGAGAAGAAGATACAATGTTGATAAATACATGGATCTAATTAGTCGCATTAAATCTGTAAGACCTGAAATGAGCTTCTCATCTGATTTTATTGTTGGCTTCCCAGGTGAAACAAAGGAAGACTTCAAAGATACTATGGATGTTATTAATGAAGTCCAATTTGATGAATCTTTTAGTTTTATCTACAGTCCTAGACCGAATACCACTGCTGCAGATATGCCAGATGATGTTTCTAGAGAAGAAAAAAAAGAACGCCTCTCAATTTTACAGACAAGACTTAGCCAGCTGTCATTTGGCTATAGCAGAAAAAAGGTTGGATCAATCCAAAATTGTCTTGTAATGGGTCAATCAAAAAGAGATCCTGGACAGCTCCAAGCAAGGACGATATGTAACCGGGTTGTAAATTTTTCTGCAAATAATGTTGATTTAATTGGACAATTAATTAATATTCAAATTATAGATGCTTTACCACACTGCCTTAGAGGGACTCTTCATAATTAATGCCTGATAAAGAGAGTCCAAAAAATCTTATTCTTTCTCCACCAGATGCAAATGTCTTGGTAAGATTTGTTGGTGAGCTAAATGGAAACATAAAGTTTATTGAGAAGTCTTTTAAAGTTAAAGTTTTCCAGAACGGAAATAAACTGAAGATAACTGGGCAAGATGAAGATGTTAAATTGGCATCAGATGCGCTTAAGAAGCTTTATGAAGCTGCTGGTAAGGGAGTTGAAATCACTAAAGAGACTCTTCACCTATGTATACAAGAAGTAAAGGAGGATTCCTCTAGTCAAGACTATGAAGACATAATAATTAAGACTCCAAAGAAAACTGTTAAACCAAGATCAATTAATCAATCAAAATACATTCAAAGCATTAAACATAATGAAATTAATTTTGGAATTGGGCCTGCAGGAACAGGAAAGACTTTTCTTGCCATGGCATTAGCTATTGAGTTTCTTCTTGATAAGAAAGTTGAAAAGATTGTGTTAATTAGGCCAGCAGTTGAAGCAGGCGAGAAGTTAGGATTTTTACCTGGTGACCTTTCTCAAAAAGTAGACCCATATCTAAGACCTCTTTATGATGCAATGTATCAAATGATAGGTTTTGAAAAATCAGAGAGGTTAATGAATAGAGAGATTATAGAGATAGCACCTCTTGCATACATGCGAGGGAGGACTCTTAATAACTCTTTT
Source organism: uncultured SAR86 cluster bacterium (assembly GCA_902622845.1). GTDB lineage: Bacteria > Pseudomonadota > Gammaproteobacteria > Magnimaribacterales > D2472 > CACNXK01. The sequence continues at coordinate 285,577 of CACNRI010000001.1, forward strand.
ATCATTATGGATGAAAGTCAGAATACAACCACAGAACAAATGAAAATGTTTCTTACCAGAATGGGTTTTGGCTCTTATGCAGTCATTAATGGCGATCTAACACAAATAGATCTTCCAAAGAATATATATTCTGGGCTTAAAGATGCTGTTGACCTCCTAGATGGAACAGATGGAATAGGTTTTACGAGATTTAACTCAAAAGATGTAGTTCGACATCCTTTAGTAAAGAAAATAGTAGATGCATACGATAAAAGGTTAGAAGAAAATTGAGCCTAAACATTTCCGACCCAAATAAATTCTTATCGAATAGTCAGCTTCAAGCTATGAAAGAAGTTGCTGACATAGTCTTTTGTGAGAGAGAAAAAACAAATAAGAAAATAAATGTAAAGATTGTTTGCAACACAGAAATGCAAGAGCTGAATAAGACATTTAGAAATAAAGATAAAAATACTAATGTACTTGCATTTGTAAACGATGATGAGTCCAAAGAACAGACTCAAGAATTTGGGGATATTGCAATATGTTATCCTTATCTTGAAAAAGAGGCAGCATCGCAAGGAAAAAGTATTAACGATCACATTAGTCATATGCTCATTCATGGGATTCTTCATATCTTTGGTCATGACCATACCAAAACAACACAAAGAAAAGATATGGAAAAAGAAGAGATAAGAATCTTAAAAAAACTAAAAATAGGCGATCCTTATTTAATATGAATAAAATAATAAAAAATAAGGAAGATGCGCCCTCCTCTTTTTATCAAAGGTTCCGAGCTTTTGTAAGAAATATTCTTTTTATCAAACCAAAAAATATAGAAGATGTTACAGAGGTTTTAGAAAGCTCTCTATCATCAGATATTATTGATGAGGTTGCATTCTCTATTGCTGAAAATGCAATTAAATTAAGAGCAACCTCCGTTAAAGAAATAATGATTCCAAAAGTTGAAATGGTAAATATCTACATTGATGATTCATCTGAGAAACTGCTTGAGACTGTAATTGAATCTGGCCATTCAAGATATCCAGTCATAAATGAAAAAAAGAAGAAGGTAGAAGGAATCCTTCTAGCAAAAGACCTATTGCCACTTCTATCTATAAATGAAGAGGTAAATTTAGATTCAATAATGAGAGATGCAAAAGTTGTACCTGAGACAAAACGCGCGGATTCACTTCTTGAAGAATTTAAAAAAGATAAGTCACATTTAGCTGTTGTAATTGATGAATATGGAGAAATATGTGGCTTGGTAACTATCGAAGATATTTTAGAGGAATTAGTTGGTGAAATAGAAGATGAGCATGATATCGATGACCTTGACCTCATTCAGGTATCAGAAAAGGAGTTCATTGCCGATGCAAAAATCGAAATAGATGAATTCGAAGAAAAATTTGAAATTAATTTAAATGAAAGCTCAGTTGAGACTTTGGGCGGATATATGACCAAAAAATTAGGAATACTTCCAAAAGTTGGCGATAAAATTATTGTTGAATCAATTGAGCTAGTCGTCACAGCTGCTGATAAACGTCGAATTAAAAAAATTGGCATCTCAATTATTACTTAGTTTGAGAAAATACTTTGAGCCAGTATTGTTTGGCTCAATTGGAGTATTATCTTTTGCACCTTTTTCATTTAAATACGCGCTAGTTGTAAGTTACACCTATCTAATCTATAAACTATTTAGATCAAATGATAATAGGAATTTAAATAACTTATTTCTATGGTCGTTTGGGTATTGGGGAATTGGAACATCATGGATAATAGTGAGTATTTACTATTACGGAAATGTCAGTCTTTTCGGATCAATTTTATTATTCTTAATATTATCAATTGGCTGCATCATATTCTTTTTTCTACCAATTCTATTGCTAAAAAGAGTTATTATTAACAAATCAAATAATCTCCTTTTGTTCGTGCCTTTCATTCTAATTTTAGTTGAATTCGGTAGGTATTACTTTTTAGGCGGATTCCCATGGCTATTGCCAGGATACATTTTTTTAGATACCTCTTATGAAATCTTATATGGTTTGATCGGCGTTTCAGGTTTATCTCTTTTGCTATATATTTTTGTAGCTTCAAATGTAGTTTTATATTCAAACAAAATTTATTTATTGGCGTTTAACTTATTCATATTCATTAGCCTTATGTCACCAAATATTTTTGAAAGCGGTAAAAGTGATGGAGGTGTTATAAATTTAGCAATCATTCAGCCATCCACAGATCCTTTTAAGAAATTTGATAATGACTATTTAAATGACATTGAACAGGAATTTGTAAGTTTATCTTCTCAAGCTGCAGAAAAAGCTGATATTTTGGTTTGGCCCGAAGCTCCATTACCCTATACTTCAGAATCTGCAAGAAGCCAAAATTTAATTAAAAACATAGAAAAGCCATTGATTAGCGGATTTTTTAGTTATCAGAATGGAAATTTATACAATTCAATAATAAATTCAGAGCAAGAAATAAAATATAACAAAAGAAAACTTGTACCATTTGGGGAATATATTCCATTTGAAAGCTTTTTAAGGGGATTAATTTCATTTTTTGATATGCCCATGTCAAATATGACCAGGGGTGAAAGTCCGAAAAAGATGAATGTAGGATATGGAAGCTTTTCACCACTTGTTTGCTTTGATATAGTCTTTGGTGAAATGGTTAGAAAAGACGTCAAAAGTTCTAATTATCTTATCAATGTCAGTAATGATACCTGGTTTGGTAATTCTTTCGGCCCTTATCAGCATCTTGAGATATCAAGAATAAGATCTATAGAAAATAACATTCCAATTGTTAGAGCCACAAATGACGGTATATCAGCACTTATAGATAGTAAAGGAACAATTGTTGATTATATGGGTAAAGGCAATTCAGGCATACTATATGTTAAACTTGTACCCACAGATGTACGCACGTTCTACAACAAATATGGCAACCTGCTTCTTTATATATACCTCTTTATAGTTTCAATCAAATTATTTTTTGTTAGAATGAGGAATGCATAAGTACTTTTTATTTTTAATAGTCTTTTCTGGTCTCTCAGGTGCTGATATTCTTGTTGATATCAGCCAACAACGACTTTTTCTGCTTGATAATAGGGGTGATCTTATTATTTCCTATCCTATATCTTCATCTTCATATGGTGAAGGCCAAATCGAGAATTCCTATAAAACACCTCTAGGTAGTCATATAATAAAAGAAAAAATTGGTACAGATGCTCCTAAAAACATTATTTTTAAAGAGAGAATAAATACTGGTAAATTTGCAGAAATCCACCATGATGACTATGATTCAGAAGATGACCATGTAACCTCAAGAATACTATGGTTAGAGGGGACTGAGGAGGGTTTTAATAAGGGTGGTAATGTAGACTCTTTTTATAGATATATCTATATTCATGGCACTCCTGAAGAGGGCTTAATAGGTGAAAAAGCTTCTCATGGTTGCATAAGAATGTTTAATCAGGACGTTATTGAACTATTTAGCCTAGTCGAAAAGGGAACAAAAGTTAATATAGTATTATAAATTACCAGCTACCGATGATTTATTAAAGCCTGAAACAGGTTTTCTGTCTTCAGGTGCCGGCGCATCTCCAAACCTACCCTTAATTTCGCTTAGACTCCCTATTAAATCAGCCTTTTGCCAAAATTCAGGATCATTTTTAGCAAATTCATCTATTTTGGCTGAAATTACATCAAGACCTTCCATATTTGCATACTGCATTGGTCCTCCTCTCCAAATTGGAAAGCCATAACCATTAATATATACAACATCCATATCTCCTGATCGTTGAGCAACACCTTCTTCAAGGATTTTTGCTCCCTCATTAACTAGAGCCAATATGCATCTATCAATGATCTCTTGATCAGATATTTCTCTTCTTTCAAAGCCATTATCTTTAGAAACTTGTTCATATATAGCTTCATTTTCTGGAGCAGGGTGTGGAGCTCTAGAACCCTCAACATAGTTATAAAAGCCCTTTCCATTTTTTTGACCATATCTGTCCAAGTCACATAATGCGTCATTTATTTTTGCCGTAATTGGTGATTCGGTCCCACTAAGCTTTCTAGCTCTCCATCCTAAGTCTAAACCAACGAGGTCTAGCATTCTAAATGGACCCATGCTCATGCCAAAATTCTCAAGTGCAGAATCAACTTGATGGGGGAGAGCCCCTTCTAATAGGAGTTTATTTGCTTGAGTTGTATATCCAAATAGCATCCTATTTCCAATAAACCCTGGTGCATTTAGAGATACAACTGGAGCCTTTTTAAGGGCCTTACCAAGCGACATAATAGTAGCAAGTGTTTCGTTAGATGTTTTTTCACCACGCACAACTTCCAACAACCGCATCACATTTGCAGGACTAAAAAAGTGAGTGCCCACTACTTTCCCAGGCCTTTTAGTACAATCTGCTAGGGCATCAACATCAAGCCCAGAAGTATTTGATGCAAGGATTGCATCATCTTTGACAGCCTCATCTAGTTTCTTAAATATCTCTAGTTTTAGGTCTAAGTTTTCATATACAGCCTCAATGACAATATCAACATCAGAAATTTCTTCATAAGAAAGACCTGATGAAATAAGACCAAAAGTTTTTTCCATTTGTTCAGTCGACATTCTTCCTCTATCAACCATAAACTTATAGTTTCTTTCTATAGCTGCTAAACCTTTTTTAAGGTTTTCTTCATCTTGATCAACAATATGAACCGGTATACCAATGTTTGCAAAGCACATCGCTATTCCTCCGCCCATTGTTCCCGAGCCAATTATTCCGGCTTTTTTAATATCCATTTTTGGCGTCTCTTTGGGAACATCATTAATTTTTGAAGCAGCTCTTTCACCAAAAAAGATATGAATCATTGCCTCTCTCTGAGGATTCATAAGACATTCAATGAAATATTCAGCTTCTTTTTTCATTGCTTCATCAAAATCATCTAAATTTATTGCTGCTTCCACACATTGAATGATCTTCCCGGGTGCAAATTGCCCTTTTCTTGTTTTTGCTGCAAGCGCTCTCGCTTCTGAAATTATGTTCTCATCACCTCTTGCTGCGAGCACTTTCTCATTAAGGTTTCTTACTAGCGGATGTGTTTCATTCTTCTCTGCAACATCTTTAGCAAACGCAACAGCATCTTCTACTATGTCTCCTTCAGATAATGAGTCTATAACACCCATATCTAAAGCCTTTACAGCGGGTATATGCCTTCCTGAAAGCATTATTTTGAGAGCTTCAGCTGGCCCGACTAGACGGGGGAGACGTTGAGTTCCTCCTGCACCTGGCAACAACCCAAGATTTACTTCAGGCAAGCCTATAAAACCTTGCTTTGATGAGACTCTATAATGGCAACATAATGCTGTTTCTAATCCACCACCAAGAGCGGATCCGTTAATTGCGGCAATAACAGGCTTTGTTGATTTTTCAATTTTTTCAAAAGCGTCATGAATAGAAGGTCCTTCTATTTGTTGGCCAAACTCTGAAATATCTGCTCCTGCAATGAATGATCTACCTTTACCTGTAAGCACAATACCAACAACACTGTCATCAGCTTCTGCTTTTTCCATACTCTCTATAAGACCATGTCTTACGCCGTCACTAAGAGGATTGACTGGTGGATTATCAACCTCAAGAATTGCAATTCCATCGGTAACGCTGTAATTAATTTTTCCTTTCAAGACAAACTCCAAAATTTTTTTACATTATACCCAAAAAAAAGACCATTTATTTTATAAAAAGTATTGATAATATATTATAAACGTGCATAATATTAAATTGTCAGCACTCCTCCCCCTATTTTTGGGCTGACAAATCCTCTGAAAAATGTGGAGGGCTCAGGCCCTCCAAGTCTTATAAGGAATATAATGAGAGAGAATTTAGAAGTAATTTTTTTAGCAAGCTTATTTTTTGTTTCAGTACTTGCAATTGCACCTGTAAGCTAAGTTATAATCCCACATCATGAAAAACCTGTTGTACATATCTGCGCTTCTTCTTTCAGTTACAAGTTTTGCTTGTAATTCTTTGATTGACGAAAAGCTCAGAATACTTGATTCGACTGAATCTGAAAGTCTTTGCAAATATGAGGGTGACGTTCTTTTAATCGTTAATGTGGCCAGCAAGTGTGGATATACACCTCAATACGAAGGATTACAAAAACTATATTCAGAATATGGTGATAAAGGCTTCACAGTAATAGGTATTCCATCTCGCGATTTTATGTGGCAAGAATTTACAGATGAATCTAAAACTGCTGAATTTTGTGATGCAACTTACAACGTAACATTTCCTCTTTATGCAACCACTCGTGTTAGAGGAGATCAAGCACACCCACTATTCAAAAAACTTTCTCGAGAATCTGGTAAAGAACCATCTTGGAATTTTAATAAATTTCTTATTTCAAAAGAGGGCAAGTTAGTGGGAATGTATGATTCAAAAGTTTTACCAGAGTCACTAGCTGGCAAAATAGAAAATCTCCTCTAATTAACCTATAAATATTTGATCTGCTTTTCGTAATCCAAATATTCCGTTATCTACGACCCCGGGGATTGAATTAATCTTTGTTTCTAAAGATATTGGGTCATCAATTGTCATTCCAGTTAAATCAAGAATTTCATTACCTTGATCGGTAATAAAATCATGTCTCAATTTTGCAATACCGCCCAAAGCCATTAATTTCCTTGCAACAAAACTTCTGGCTTGCGATAAGACTTCGACAGGGATTGGGAAGGAGCCTAATTTTGAAACTATTTTTGATTGATCCGCAATACATAAGAAGTTCTTAGAGGCTGTTGCAATAATTTTCTCTTGAGTGTGTGCACCACCTCCACCTTTCATAAGAGATAAATCATCAGCAATTTCATCTGCTCCATCAATATAGAACTCAACCTCATCAATATCATTTAAATTAAAGACATCTATTCCTATTTCTCTTAAGAGCTTTGTTGAAGCTTCAGAGCTGGAAACTGCACCTTTTACAAGGGTAGGGCATGGTCGCAACAGTTCAATAAAACAATTAACTGTTGATCCAGTTCCAATTCCTAAGATAGATTTTGAATTAATTTTGGGCCTTAGATAATTTAGTGCTTTTTCTGCAGCCCTTATCTTTGCATCGCTCATAAAGCTATAATACTCCAATGAGGAAAGAGCTGTGAAAATTTCTAACAAAAGAACAAAGAATTTTACTAAATCAAAAAGATATTTATCTTTGATTGAAAATTCTAGTGTTTACGATGTAGCAAATGTTTCCCCAATTACTAATGCAACCAACCTTTCAAATAAACTTGGCCATAATGTTTTCCTAAAGAGAGAAGATTTACAACCTATTTTTTCTTTTAAAAATAGAGGCGCCTACAACAAAATTGTGAATATTAAAAAGGATAAGCTTAAATTGGGGGTTATTGCCGCATCTGCTGGCAATCATGCTCAAGGAGTAGCAAGTGCATGTAAAAAATTAAAAATTAAATGTCTTATAGTTATGCCTAAAACGACCCCAGAAATAAAGATTAGGGCTGTTAAAAATTTTGGAGCAAGAGTAAAGCTATTTGGTGATAATTATGATCAAGCCGTGAAGCATGCATATGAAATTTGTAAAAAGGAGAAGAAAGAATTTATTCACCCCTTTGATGATCCATATACAATAGCTGGCCAAGGAACAGTTGGAAAAGAAATTTTAGAAACAAATGATGACTTAGATGCAATATTTGTCCCAGTTGGTGGAGGAGGTCTTCTGGCAGGAGTTTCTGCATGGATAGCCCAAAATAACAAAAAAATAAAAATCTATGGAGTCGAGGTTGATGATTCTGCATGTCTTTATGAGGCTCTCAAAGCAAACAAGAGAGTAAGACTCAAGAACGTAGGAATCTTTGCTGATGGCGTTGCTGTAGAACAAGTAGGTAAAAACAACTTTGATGTTATAAAAGAATGCATTGATGGGGTAATAACAGTAACTATTGATGAGGTATGTGCCGCAGTAAAAGATCTGTTTGAAGATACAAGAGTAATGTCTGAACCAGCCGGAGCAGTAGCGTTAGCAGGATTGAAGAAATACGCATCAAAAAAGAAAAAGAATCTGCTAGCAATAAGTAGCGGCGCTAACCTAAATTTTGATAGATTAAGTTATATTGTTGAAAGGTCAGAGCTTGGAGAGGACAAAGAAAAGATTCTAAGTATCCAAATTCCCGAAAAAGCTGGGAGTTTTCTAAAACTATCTAAGATATTTTCTAATTCTCAGATTACAGAGTTTAATTACAGGCTTTCTGATCCAAATGATGCTCATGTACTGGTTGGAATAAAAACAAAGTCAGCTAAAAACTTTATATCATTAAAAAACAGATTGTCTAAAAATCACTATCCTTTTAAAGATCTTACAAAAAATGAGATTTCAAATGACCATTTGCGACATATGGTTGGTGGAAGAAGTACAACTGCGAGAACCGAAAGAGTTTTCAGGATGGAATTTCCTGAAAGGCCAGGGGCTTTGCTAGATTTCTTAGAAAAATTAGGTAATAAATGGAATATAACGCTTTTTCACTACAGGAATTTGGGTTCTGCTTTTGGGAAAGTATTAGTAGGAATCCAAGATGGCTCAAAGAATAAAGAACTACTAAAAAGATATTTAAAAAGAACTGGATACACTTTCACAGAAGAGACTTCAAACATAGCTTACAAACATTTTCTTGAGTAAATGACTATCAGAGAATTCAAGGTTTCAGTAGATGAGTCCAAAATAGATGATCTTCATAAAAGAATAAATCTTACCAGATGGCCCGATGAGGTTAATGATGAGATTTGGACTCTTGGAACTAAGAAAAGTTTTTTAAAAGACGCTGTCCAGTATTGGAGAAATGACTTTGATTGGAAGATACATGAGAAACAAATAAATGATTTTGGAAGTTATAAATTTAAGACAAAGGATGATCTAGAGATACACTTTATTCATTCAAAATCGGATTCTGAAAATTCAATACCAATCATAATAACCCATGGATGGCCTGGGAGTATTCAGGAATTTTTTAAAATTATCCCTTTACTTAATAAGGATAAAGATGGTCTGAGCTTTGATGTTGTCTGTCCATCCATGCCAGGGTATGGTTTTTCAGATAAGCCTAGTCAAAAAGGCTATGACTCAAAAAAGATAGCTGAAATTAATCATGAGCTTATGACAGCTCTTGGATATAAAAAGTATTTAGTTCAGGGTGGCGATTGGGGTTCAACAGTGAGCAAATGGTCTGCTGAACTTTTCCCCAATGAAGTGCTAGGCCTGCATTTAAATTTAGTTATCGCTTTTCCGCCTGAAAAAGATGATCCCATGGAGGGAGTCACAGATCAGGAAAAAGTTTTGCTTGGAAGGTATGCTAAATACTTAGAGTTAGGAAGTGGATATTTTGAAATTCAAAGAACTAAGCCACAGACTCTTGGATATTCACTTAACGATTCTCCTGTTGGTTTAGCGGGATGGATTATTGAGAAGTTTCATTCTTGGACTGATGATGAGAAAGATAAACTAATCGTAAGTCTGGAAGATGTCCTTTCTATAGTTTCTTTATATTGGTTTTCAGAATCAATAACTTCCTCAATAAGACTTTATAACGAGAATGGAAGGGAAGGGTTTTCAAAATCAAAAGTTGAAGTACCCACTGGCTGTGCACTTTTTAAAAATGAGATCATGCTCCCGCCTAAAGCTTGGGCAGAAGAAATATATAACCTTATCCATTGGGAGCATTATGATGGAGGTCATTTTGCAGCCCTTGAAAAGCCTGAGACTCTAGAAAGAGATATAAGACTTTTTGTTCAGAAGCTTAAAATTTAAATCTAACTTTTAAAGTAAAAACTTCATTGGAAGGATTTTCCCAAGAATCTTGGTAAAGATCTTCATAAGTGAATGTGTCAGAGTCGTCAAAAAAACTATATCCCCTTGTATAAACTAAATAGAAATAGGAAAGAGGAGATATTTCATAACGATATCTCATCTGAAGGGAGTTTTCAGAAACATAAAAAGGGTCAATCAAATAATCAGATTCACTTAATTGCCCTGAAAGTGAGCTTATTAATGGAATTGGATCTTCGGCTTTAATCATCACCGATTGATTTTTAAGCCTAAATTCATGTCTTGTACCCTGAAAGTAGGTCATACCAAAATTAATATTTCTTCTGTTTTTAGTAAATGATCCTAGTCTATTAGTATCAATCCACTTTAACCATTCCTCTTCCTTTGAATCATCCACACCAAAACTAAACTGAAGCTGATCATTAGGGAAATAATTTATATTAAACCTCTTACTTTTATTATTTCTTCCATCAGAATCCCAAGAAGAATATGGAGAATATTTATTAAATCCAAAACCTGCACCAAAAGAGAAGTTTTTATATTTGGGAGATCCAAAACCGGCATTAAAACTCACCTCATCCATAATTTGGATATAGGGTGAGCCTATGTATTTTCTTGTAATATTAGTATCTTTACCTTCAGTTTTTGCAGACATAGATAAATCAATATTGAAATTTGATTTGAAAGACAACTCGGTCTTAGTCCAAACTCCTTTTGGAGACTTCTTTCCATCTGTTGTCATTGTTTGGAAGATAGATATATGACTATCTCTACTTCTAAGCAATGATTCTTTTGGATATGAGTTTCTGTCAAACTCAAATCTGTTATAAAACTTGATTTGGTCATTTCTCTGAAGATAGCCCATATCATTTAGATCAAGATCTTTATCAAAATAGTGAAAGCCTACAGTATTTTCATATTTATTATTTGGAATATATTTAATATCAAACCTAAATCCATGGCCTGTAGAGTTTTCTTTCCTAGAATTCAATAAGTATCCAGAAATCTGTGTATTCTTTACTGCTGTATTCTCTATATCAAGAGAATATACATCTGAACTTTCATTAAAAAAATTACTCTTAGTTTTAGTTGCTAAAAAACCAACTTTATTTTGAGGGCTATTTGACCTTACTCTAAATGCAAAATAATCCCTTCCTTTTGAGAAATTTTCATCACTTTCACTTGCAGCTAAGAATCCTAAATCAACTTTTTCTTTTTGAATTGTGTGCCTCAAAGCAAGATCTAAATCAGAATATTCTTTTCTGTTGTTTTCACAAATATCAGATTGCTCAAAACGACTACAATCATAATCCGGTCTTCCTCCTATTCTTCTTGTATTAATGACGTAAAAATCATCTCTTCCACCCTTGACTTCAAATAAGGAGTGATTTTCGGTAAAGAATGCTCTTTTTTCGGAGAAAAAGGTCTCAATTGCACTGAAATTAACTACAACTTGATCCGTCTCAACCTGACCAAAGTCTGGATTAATAGCTATGTTTGTTTGGCTTCCATCACCATGATTTAAAAAAATATCTATTCCAGCTTTTTGAATCGATTCATTTGTTACAGAGTCTTCCGCAACCGTTAGATAAGGGAAATAACTATATTTTTTGGACTGATAATTATCAATTACAAGATCTTCAAGATCATATATAAAAGTTTCTCTTTCCCAATTTGTTTTTGTTGAACCAAAGCCATATTCATCACTAGCTAACCATCGAAATGCAATAAATTTTACATTCCTTTTTGGTCCATCTACTTTTTGCATTGGCACTACTGTCCAAGGTATAAAAAATTCAGAGCTCCAAAAATTATCACCTTTAAATGTTCTTGCTGTCCAATCACCATCCCAATCTTTACTCTCACTATTACCATTTGTATATGTTGCATCTGCAAGGGAGTCTCCAAGCGATACAGTAAATCCATATGCAACTTTAGAATTGCCATCAAAATCAATTGTGAATGAATTCTTATCTCCTCTATCATCCCAGTCATCACGGATATGGTTAAAAGACCTTATAGTCTCATTATCTTGTTCATTGATAAAACCTACATAAATTCCATCTTGATTGGTAAAGATTTTTACATTAGTACGATATTTAGGATTCTCAAAATTATATGGAACTATGGTTGTAAAGTCTGATATCTGTTGAGCACTATCCCACTCCTTCTCATCAAGGACACCATCAACATCAATTGCATTAACGTAAGTTATGCAAAAAAAAGTTAATAAAAATAATCTTAAAATTTTAAAACTCCCTTTTCAGTTATAACTGAGTCACATTTAAGGTCATGGTCTTCAGCAAAACTGACTTCTAAAACTTGAAATGCATAACCCACACCTATTATAAATGGTTTTCTGCTCAACTCACTCTCCTGATTAAAGAACCTATCGTAGTATCCACCTCCATATCCAAGCCTAAATCCATTTATATCAATACCTACCAACGGCAATACTGCAAGGCCAATTTCATCTAATTCAACAGTGCCTAAGTCATTACTCTCCTTGATACCAAATTTATTTTTTGAATAACTAGAATTTTTCCTTAATCTATTAATTATTATTTTTTCTTTTGATGTAACTTTTGGAATATAAACTTCAATATCTTTTTGCCATGCTAATTCAGTGGTTTGCTCAATTGAAGGCTCATTATCGATGGATTGATAGACAAGAATTTTTTTTAAATCTCTGTTTTGGATTTCATTTATTAAATGAGTATTAATTTCATAAGAGACTTGCTTCAGTTCTTCTTTGGAAAGAGATCGCCTCCGTTTTAAAAGTGATCTTCGAATATCTTCTTTCACAGCATTCAGTACGGAGGCATAGAACCGATTCACCGTCACATATAATCCCCGAACCCGTTGTCCAGGTGGTGAATATCATGCTAAATCAGGCTTCTCTTAAAAAAAGGTAATGCACAACATTAACAGAGGAAAATCACCTTATTAAAAATTATAGGTTCAAAAAATAACTTATATATAAACGAATGAACCAGTATGCACTTAGTATAAGTTATTTATTAATTATCGAGAACTATGTTTTTAAAGCTTTATCAACTTTTTCTAAAAGAAGATCTAAACCTTCAATATTTATAGATTCACCTGAAGGGTTAAGACATTTATTTGCAAGATTCAGTCCAGCAAGGATTAAAGCATTTTCTTTATCTGAAATCCCATTTAGCTCTTCATTAAGAAGCTCAGCTGCAGACAAGAGAGCATCTTTCTCATCAGAGGGACATGCAAGAGTTATATCTCTTCCAAAAACTCTTAGGGAAACTCTTTCAATTTCAGCCATTATTCTCTGAAGCAATTTTTTTTAGCTCAAATTCTAAATCTTTTATTTTCTTTAGATTAAGGGTTTTATTTTTCTTCCAATCCCTTTCTCTTTTGACATATCCGTCGATAATACCTTTTTGCTCACTAAATTTTTTAAGAAGAACATCAACTTTTTTATTGAGTTCTTCTAAAACATTCTTATTTAGATCTTTGGCCATAAACTAGATTAATTCTAGCTTATAAAATTGGGAACTTCCAAATAAGAGAGTAAAATAAAGATATGAAGATTTACGAGGAAAGAAGACTAAAATTAACAGAAAATCTCAGTGGAGATATTGCTGTAATTATTCCTGGATCAGTTTTAGCTAACAGAAGTAATGATACTGCTTATCCATTTAGGCAGGATAGTAATTTTTACTATTTAAGTGGATTTAATGAACCAGACTCAACATTGATGATTATTAACAAATCTGGAAAGACTAACTCTATAGGTTTTGTTCCCAAAAAAGACAAACTAAAAGAAATTTGGGATGGCTTTAGGCATGGCCCTGAGGGCATGAAGTCAGATTTCGGTTTTAATGATGCATTTAATAATGATGAGATAGACGAGCTTTTACCAGACTTATTGGATGGTGTGAGCTGTGTATATTATCCATTTGGTAAGGTTGAGGGCTTTGATCAAAAGGTAATTAAGTGGACTAAAAAAGCTAATAGCAAAGATCGCCACTCAAAAAAAATGGAGATTGCAGATATCTCAAAAATTATTGGCAATAAAAGACTTATAAAAGATAGCTCCGAGATAAATATTATTGAAAAAGCATGCGACATCTCTGCAAATGCTCACTTGGAAGCAATGAAGTTCGTTAAACCTGGTATGAATGAAGCTGAAGTTGAAGCTTTTTACTTATATGAGTTTGCTAAAAATGGTGGAAGATTTCCAGCCTATAATCCAATAGTTGCATCAGGAGAAAACGCATGTGTTTTACATTATGTTGAAAACAATCAAGTAATCAATGATGGTGATTTGCTCCTTGTTGATGCAGGCTGCGAATATGAGATGTATGCTTCCGATATAACAAGAACATTCCCAGTAAATGGAAAGTTCAGTGATGAACAGCTTCAGATTTATAATATTGTGCTTGAAGCACAAAAAGCATCAGTTGATGCTGTCAGAAAGGGTAATGGAGTTATGGACCCTCAAACAATATCTGAGAAAGTTATAACTGAGGGACTAATAGACCTTGGGATAATCAAAGGGAATCTTGAAGAAGAGCATGAAAAAGGATCATTTAAAGATTTTTATATGCATAAAATTGGTCACTGGATGGGAATGGATGTGCATGACGTAGGTGATTATATGCACGAAGGAGAATTCATTAAGTTTGATGAAGGCATGATTACAACAATTGAGCCAGGTATTTATATAAGTTCCACTTCAGACGTTGATAATAAGTGGAAGGGGATAGGTATTAGAATCGAAGATGATGTTTTGGTTACTAAAGATGGTAATAAAAACTTAACTGACACTGTTCCAACTGATCCTGCTGAAATCGAATCCTTGATGCAAGAATCTTAATGCAACAACCAATTGTAATATCTGGAGCTGGAATCCTAGGGTGTTATATTTCTTGTGCCCTGAGCCTTCAAGGCATCGACTCTATAGTATTGGAAAAAAAAGATGATGAGGTTGAAGATTCTGTTAGGACCATCACATTAAATCCCTTCTCAAAAAATCTTTTAGACAAGATAGGCATTGAAAATGATTACTCGATGATCAATAAAATGGAAGTCAAAGACTTTGATGGTACTGGAAAAATAGTTTTTAAAAGTAGAGAGATAGGGATGGATCATCTCGCCTATGTATCAGATTTTGCCACTCTTTTAATGGCTGTTCGAAAAAAAGCAAGTGAAAAAATCCTATATAAAGAGGAAATTATTGATATTGATAATAAAGGTGACCTTAATGAAGTAACTTTATCGAGTGGAAAGGTCATTAAAACAAATCTTATAATTTCTTCAGACGGTAAAAACTCGAAGCTAGCAAATAAAATTCCTAAATCAGATAAGGATTACTTTCAAACAGCTTTAACTTTCTTAGCTTCTGCTGAAAAAGATATGAACATGAGCGCTTTTCAGATTTTCTCAGACAATGGTATTTGTGCTTTTATGCCAACAAGAAAAAAAGGAGAGGATTTCGTTACCGTTGTTTGGTCAATATCAGATGATCTTATCGAGAATGGATATGAAGATTTTATTGAGGAAAATCTAGAAAAGATCTCTAGAAAAATAGGAAATAGTTTTCAAATAAGGTCCAAAGTCCAAAGCTTTAAATTATCTTCACACAATAGATCGAGTTATATAGATTTTCCGGTTGTGCTAGTTGGTGATTCTGCTCATTCCATCCATCCCCTTGCAGGCCAAGGGATAAACCTTGGATTTGAGGACGCAAACTCCTTAGTTAAGAAGATTATAAAAACTAATGATTCAGATACTATAAATTTTAAGGAAAGTTTGAATGTCTACTCAAACGAAAGAAGACTACAGAATGAAATTATGCTTAAAACCATGGATGGATTTGTAGCATTATTTAATGAAAGAAATCCATATATAAGATTTTTAAGAAATTTTGGATTAAATGCTTTTAATCAATCTAAATTTCTAAAATCTTTCTTTGTTAAAGCAGCTTCTGGCCCAATAAAGTAATATAGCGCTCTTATTTAAATGATAATCATTATCATTTAGAATGGGTGCATGAAAAATTATATCCTAGCTTTAATTATATTCTTATCGTCATGCTCTTTTGAGCAAGCAAATGACGATGAGGTTGTTATTTATACTTCTCGTCAGCCACAATTAATAGAAAATCTCTTAAATGTTTTTACTGAAGAAACAGGAATCCAGGTAACTGTTTTATCAGGAGATGCACAGCAGTTAATGGAAAGGATTGCAGTAGAAGGAGTAGACACAGATGCAGATATATTTATGACCGTGGATGCAGGAGTCTTGTGGCAAGCTGCAGATAAAGGAATATTCGATCCCATTGAATCAGAAGTGCTTTCTTCAAGAATACCTCAACATCTAAGAGATATCGATAATCAATGGTTTGGCTTCTCTAAAAGAGCAAGAACAATAGTTTACTCAAAGACAGATATAGACCCTCAAGATTTAAGCTCATATGAAGCGCTAGCTACAAGGGAGTTTAAGGGTAAACTCTGCTTAAGAACTTCAAAAAAAGTTTATAACAGATCATTAATTGCAAGCATGATTGAAGCAAATGGATTTGAAAGAACTGAAAGGGTAGTAAAAGGCTGGGTTAATAATCTGGCTGAACCAGTTTTTTCTAGCGATACCAATGTTCTAAAAGCAGTTGAGGCTGGAAATTGCAGCCTAACAGTTGTTAATACCTATTATCTTGCAAGGCTCATTGAAAGCAATTCAGTAGAAAATCTTGGAATTTTTTGGGCTAATCAAGAGGATAGAGGAGTGCATGTGAACATCTCAGGAGCAGGTCTTGTCAAATGGTCTAACAACAAGAGTTCTTCAATTAAATTGCTTGAATGGCTGTCATCAAATACTGCTCAGGAGATGTATGCTAAAGCAAATAAAGAATATCCAACTGTTGATGGAATTCCTCTTCATCCTGTAATAGAAGCTTGGGGTGGTTTTAAGGAGGACCTTATTCAGGTTGATAAGCTTGGATCAATGCAAAGTGATGCAGTCTTTATTGCGCAAACAGCAGGATATAACTAATTTAGACTTTAATACCGCGAGATCTAATATCTTTTAAGACTTCTTCGATACCTTTTTTATCAATAACTCTCATGCCTTTTGCAGACACTTTGAGAGTAACAAAACGATTTTCAGATTCCACCCAAAATTTATGACTATGAAGGTTCGGAAAAAACTTTCGCTTCACTCTGTTTTTTGCATGAGAAACATGATTACCAGCTTGAGGTGACTTACCAGTTACTTGACAAACTTTGCTCATGATTTCTTACCAAATCTTTTTTCAAATTTCTGGACTCTTCCACCAGTGTCAAGAATTTTTTGTTTACCTGTGTAAAAAGGATGCGATGCAGAAGATACATCCAAAGGATAGTATGGATATGTCTTTCCATCTTCCCATTCTTTAGTTTTATCCGTTTTTAGGGTTGAGCTAATTAAAAAATACTCATCCACACTAATATCGTGGAAAAGAACTTCACGGTATTCAGGATGTATGCCTTTTTTCATAATTAAACCAAATTAGGGTGTACGCCCTTTTTCATAATAAAATCTTAATTTAGGCTGAGAACTATACCAAATAAGGAAATCTTTACAATAAATTATGGAAAAATTTTACTATTCAGTTTCAATACCAGTTCCTGTAAGAAAAGATTTTACGTATTTTAGTGAAGAAAAGATTCAGGCTGGATCGAGGGTAAAGGTTTCATTCAATAAGAGGAAGGTAGTTGGTGTAGTCTGCAAACAAACATCGAAACCGGCTTTCAAAACTACAAAAATTGAAGAATTGTTAGATGAAAAACCAGTTTTTGATAGTTTGGCGTTAAAAACCCTTAATTGGGTCTCAGATTTTTATATTCATTCACGAGGTGAAGTTTTTTCTAATTTTTTACCTCCAAAGTTAAGAAAAGATTTTTATTACGAGGGTCCTGAAACTAAATTCAATGAGTATAAAGTAAATGATGATGACAAAAGATTTCCTCTTACTTCTTACCAACAGAGAGCATTTAAATTTTTAAGTAAATTAGATAGTTTTGATCCGTGCGTATTCCATGGGGTCACAAGCTCTGGAAAAACTGAAGTTTATATGAGACTAGTAGAAGAGGCACTAAAGAAAGGTGGGTCATGTTTATTATTAATTCCTGAGATAAGTCTGACGCCTCAATTAGAGCAGAGATTTAAAAAAAGGTTTGGAGAAAATATTGGTACATATCATTCAAAGAAAACCTCTAAAGAGAGATTTGAAACATGGAAAAAGTCTAAGTCTGGAGAACTAAGAGTTTTAATAGGAACACGATCCTCGCTTTTTGTCCCACTCCAAAAACTTTCTTTGATAATTATTGATGAGGAACATGATGCATCTTTTAAGCAGCAGGAGGGCTTAAAGTTTTCTGCTAAAGATGTTGCTATTAAAATGGCGCAGGATAGAAAAATCCCGATTGTTCTTGCATCAGCTACTCCCTCTCTGAAGATGCTGCATTTAGTCGATAAAGGTAAATATAAATTTATCTCTATGCCAAAAAGAGTCAATGACAAAAACCCTCCTAAGTTCTCAATATTAAATTCTCACTTTTTAGATAGAAAAGCAGGAATAGATACCAACTTACTATCTTTAATTGATAAAACAATTTCAAAAGATAAGAAGGTATTGATATTTATAAATAGAAGAGGGTACTCACCTGTATTCAAGTGCACAGATTGTAATTGGACCGCTATGTGTAATTCATGTAACTCACGTCTTGTATATCATAAAGATAGTGCCAGACTAAGATGTCACAGATGTGATACATCCTTTGGAGTACCGCATAGCTGTCCGGAATGTGAGAGCACCAAACTTACTTCAGAGGGTGTAGGAACTCAAAAAATAGAATCCTTTTTGAATGAAGAGTTTCCAAGAGTACCAATGGTAAGGCTTGATCTAGACTCAACAAGAAAAAAAGGTTCTCTAGAAAGATTATTATCAGAAATTAGCGATACAAAAAAAGCTTTCTTAATTGGCACCCAAATGATTGCTAAAGGTCATGATTTTTCAGATGTAGAGCTTGGAATTGTTATAGATGCAGATTTAGGCCTAGTAAGCCATGAAGTAAATGCAGTTGAGAAACTCTCACAACTTTTAATTCAAGTCACTGGAAGAGTTGGCAGATCAGGAAAGTCTAAAATAATAGTCCAATCTAACCTTTTAGATAATGAGTATCTTAATATCTTAAGTAGTGGAGACTACTTGGAGTTTTCTAAACACTTGCTTAAAGAATATGAAGCAGCAAACCTTCCGCCATTTTCATCTGTTGCAATCTTGCGAGCTTCATCACCTAACAAAACCAGTAATGTTAATTTTTTAAATAAGGCGCGTAAGTATTTAGAAAAAGAAACAAACTGTGAATGTATTGGACCGCTTCCAGATATTATCTCAAAAGTAAGAGGTAATTTTAGACACTCTCTCTTGCTAAAAGCAAAAACATTGCCAACACTTCATAAAAATACAAAAAATCTAGTTGAAGGATACATAGAAAAACAAAAAAGACTCAAGGTGAGATGGTCAGTGGACTTTAATCCGATCGATTATCAATAGGTTAAATCTTAATCTTAATTCGTTGCCCAGGAAAGATAGCTTCATCTCTTATCAAATTAGTATTTATTATATCCATAACAGGCACTCCAAAACGAATGGCAATTTCTGACAAAACATCACCTCTTTGGACTGTATAGGTTAAGTACCCCTCAGCATCATAAATAAAAAAATCGTCTTCAAGATTTTCCTTAAAATAATTATTTATTCCCAGAAAAAGTGATCTAGCAATCATTCTTCTTCCAGGCTTTCCTTTAAGCCTTTCGGCATCTTCCGAATTAGATATGAAGCCAGATTCAATTAGAACTGAGGGCACATCTAAAGACTTTAGAACCCTGAAGTCTGCGTATTCAACTCTTTTTTTATGAAGATGTGTATAGGGATCTCGTTTGAGCTGATCTAATATTTTTTTGCCAAGTTGAAGACTTTTACCCTTTTTCTTTTCATATATCTCAGGATATTTCGATCTTGCTAAATCTTCATCAAAATCAAACTCATCAACTCGAACAGAGCTTACTTTCTTAGAAGAAAGACTTTTTGCCGAATTACTGGAAGCTTCGTCAGACCAAATGTATACAGCAGCGCCTTTAACAGATGGAAGACTAAAAGCATCTGCATGGATTGAAACAAAAATATCTCCACTATATTGCCTCGCTTTTTGATACCTTTGATCTAAATAAATAAATGAATCATCCTCTCTTACCAGAACTGGCTTATATCCATCAGTATCCTCAAGTGTTCTAAATAATTCATTTGCAATTAATAGGGTTATATCTTTCTCTATCACATTGTGAGATTTTGCAATTGCTCCAGGATCTCTTCCGCCATGACCTGCATCAATCATTACAATTGCCTCTCTAGTCATCTTCTTAATCTCTTTATTGTGATCCAGGGATAACAACACTTTAATGCCATTTTCTGTTTTTATTTGTTGCGGCTTTTGCCATGAGACAGGCTCATAGAAAAATATTTCAATTATTGAATTATTTTCTGATGAAGAGGACTTAATATTTTTAATCGGGTAGTTTTGCTTTAGATCAAACTCTTCTTCTATTGAAGTTTCCTTGAACTCTAAAGAGATGCTGAAAGGAGAGTTAGAAGATTGAGCAATTATAAGAGCAGTTTTTTCCAGTGAAAATTCTAGATTATAAGATTTATTTTTTTCACCAACTCCAACAAACTCTAATTGATTAGAAAAGATTACCTGATGTAATGAGAAAATTAAGATTGCAATTAGGTTTCTTTTCATCTGCTTACTAATTTATTTTCTAACAAAGCTTCTCTTCCTTCACCTTTATAGCTCAAGCTAACTTTCAAATCAAAAGTTCTTGAGTCGCCAATGATTTCTGGCCATTCAATGATGATAACTTTAACTTTTTCCGATGGTCTATCGAGATCTAAAATTTGTATCTCAGAGACATCAGCGAGCCTATATAAATCAACATGTAAAAACAAAATGTCATCAGTCTCATATTCATCACATAAGGTATAAGTTGGGCTTTTTACAATTCCATGCCAGCCCAGGGAGTTTAAAATTGATTTAGTAAGAAATGTTTTACCAGCCCCAAGTTCTCCAGCTAAATGAATTTCAATAACATTACTTTCTGATTCTGAAATAAGTTTTGAAATCTCGATCCCAAAATTAACAGTTGCATCTGGATCTTTCAAAAAGATTTTCACAACATTTCCTCATTAATAATTTTAATTAGTTTAGTTGCAGTCAATCCTCTTCCCCCTTTGTTTTTAGAAAATTTATCTCCTGCTGCGCCATGAATAGCAACGGAGAATCTAGCTGCATCTATCTTGCTTAGGCCTTGTGCCAAAAAAGATCCAATTAGGCCAGCAAGAACATCTCCTGTTCCCGCAGTTGAAAGGGCAGGACCTCCATCAGTGCATTGATATGCTTCTCCATCAAATACTATAGTTCGATAACCTTTTAAAATAATCAAACAGTTATATCTTCTATATAACTCTTTTACAGCTTCTAATCTATTTTTCTGTAACTCCTCAACTGAACAATTGAGCAACATAGCAGCCTCTCCAGGATGTGGAGTAATAATTGCATTTGAAGGACAGCCAAACTCTTTCATGTAATAGAGCCCACCAGCATCAATGACAATATTAATATCTTCATTTTTTTCAGCGCTAGTAAGAAAAAGCTCACAAAGCTGTTGAGACCATACTGACTCCCTTAAGCCTGGACCAATTAAGAGATTTTTTTGATCATTTAAAAAGGTTTCTGCATCTTGACGACCATCAACACCTATAGCTATGACCTCAGGATTTCTTGATAAAGAAGATTGAATATGCTCTTTTTTTGTAATTAAAGTTACAAGACCACAACCTGACATGATGGCAGATTCAGATGCAATTATGCCTGCACCACCATAACCAGTATCACCACTGGCTATCAAAAGATGACCAAAACTTCCTTTATGAGTATCTAAGATACCTTGATCTAGGGGGACATCTAAATTGTCCAGGCAAAAATCTCGCATAATTAATTTTTGAAACTAACTAATCTATCAAGCGAGAATGAGCCGACCCAAACAGAGTCTCCATCAGGCAGAGCAACTGTAGGAAATGCCGCCTTATTTTTGCTAAAAGTAAAAATATTTATTGGGGTAAGGTCTTTGGCGCTAAGTTCAATAACCTTAAATGGTAGTGAGCAGACCATATGATCTTCTTCGATACCTTTTAAAGTATATCCTGGACATTTAGCTGTAACGTCAAGGGTTTCATGACCCAAGCTTGTTACCCAAATTGAATTATCATCAATAACCAAATTATCAGGGCTGTTGATACTATAACTAAAAACTTCCTCTTTTTTGATCAGATCATATGCTTTTACAGTGTCACTTAAATTATTTGCAACATAAAGAATATTATCCTTTTTAGCTATTCCATTAGGTTGACCAGCATTTGTAAAAGAAAGTTCCTCAAACTTAAATTTGTTCCAAAATAAAACCACACCTGTAGGGTATTTAAAAATAGCTGCACTAAGCCACTCATTCATAGAAATATTTCTTGGATACATATGCGTAGTGAAGAATGAACCACTGCTTTCGACCGTAATATCATTTATATAATATTTTTCAGGTACAGAAACACACCCTCTCCAAACCAAAGACCAGTTTTCTTCAAAAACTAACTCGAAGAACTCTACCGACTCCTGCGGATAGTGATTAACTACAGCAAGCTGGTAACTGCCATCATATCTTTTATTAAGATCAATGCCATGAGGTCCAAAACGTAAGTCATCTCTTTGACACTTCGGGTCACCCCAAACATTTGAACCTAATCTAATATCCAAGTCTTCCCTCATTTTTGAACTTAAATTAAAGAGAGCAAGGTTTCCTTCTTTAGGTTCCTCATAAGGCTTTATTCCACCAAACTCGCTAACAATAAAGTATTTCTCATCCGGCGTTTTTAAAATATCTTCAGGATTTGAGAGCACACAGTAAACCTCCAACCTTGATCCATTTGAGCAATCTGAAATATCTTCTATTGGCCCAACATAATCTCTACTTACTGTAAGAACTGAAAGACAAAGCATAATCAAAAAAGCAAACACACTAACTATTTTTCCCATACTTATCATCTTTTCCAGAGCGCTCACTAAAAAATTCCTAAAAAACATGAAAAATAATCCTCTCAGGAAGAAACCTAATCCAAATAAAAAGGAAACTATACTCCAAACCCTGAAATACCAATTTTCGATATTGAGAATAAAAATTAGTAATGCTAAGCCTGGAATGCCTATTGCAAGACCAACTCTTTTAGAAAGCTCATCATCATTAGCTATCTTTAAAAAGAAGCTAAACATAGCTCTACCAAAAAGCAGCGCTGATAGACCTAAAGCTAAAAAAAGTATTGTAAAGAAATAATTTAGAGCCATTTACTTATAGTTTCTTTTATTATTTTAATAACCTCTTTTGGAGCATCTATAGGAACGTGATGGGCTGCATTTTCAATTGAAACGAATTCCATATTTTCTTTAAATGTTGATTGCATATACTCCAAAATTTTTGAACCCATGAGCAAGCTTTTTCCTCCAGCTATAAAGAGAGAAGGGCATTTAAAAATATATTCATATCCTTTGGGCCTTCCTAATTTATAGAAAAGACTATCATCAAATTTCCATCTCCAACCTTCTTCAGTCTGTTTCACTGAATACTCAGCAACATATCTTAAATACCAATCATTTTCACACTCTTGCTTAGGCATGAGTCTAAACCTTCCAAGTATTGTTTTCTTATCTGGATAGTATTTGATCAACCTAAGTGGACCAGAGCCAACATGCTTATCATACTCATAGTCTGGAGGTCTAACAGGCGTATCAATCATAATGATCCCAGAAATTTTTGATGGCTTCTCTGTAGCCACGAAACCAGCTATATGACCCCCAAGAGAGTGCCCAACAAGAAAAACATTATTTGAAATATTTTCTTGTTCTAAAATTGATAAAATACTTTCACCAAAAACTTCGTAGCTATATTCTTCTCTATGATCAGAGTCTCCCATTCCAGGTAAGTCTGGTGCAATAACTCTATATTCATCTGAAATAAATGGAGCTATTGGGTCCCACCAATTCTTAGAGGCACCAGTTCCATGGATTAATACAATAGTTTTATCATTTGTACCCTTGCCCCAACATTTATAACTTACATTGCCAAGCTCTGCTTCAAGTACTTTTACTTCTGATTCTGAAACAATTGCATCTAGAAACCACTCAGGGGCATTCGATATATCTTTTTTAAGATTGTCAGTAATGGTCATTGAAGCTATTCTAATCTAGAAACAAAAAATTTTCTTAAATAATGAGTTTAATTCCAGCAGCAACAGTTCTATTGTTAAGACAAAACAACAATGACATGGAAGTTTTGCTTGTAGAGCGTTCAAGCAATACAGCATTTGGAGATTTGTATGTATTTCCGGGAGGCAAAGTGGATTCTGAAGATAATTTTTCAGATAAGCTTAGTTCCCACTCTGATTTAGATGATGTAGATTGTTCAAAATTACTTGATATAGAGGATGGCGGGGCCTCTTATTGGGTTGCTTGTATTAGAGAATGCTTTGAAGAGGTTGGAGTACTTTTGGCAAGAAAAAAAGATGGATCAAAAATTGATTTAAACAACAAGGATAAGGATAGATTTATTGACTATAGAGAAAAATTAATCTCTAACAAGATTTCTTTTTTAGAGATATGTGAGAGAGAAAACCTTTTTTTTGAAACAACTAACATTGTTCCTTTCTCTCATTGGATAACTCCAGATATTGAAACCAAGAGATTTGATACAAGATTTTTTGCTGCGGAAATGCCAAAAGATCAACCAACTTTACATGATGGGAATGAGCTTACAAATAGTTTATGGATTACTCCAAAGGAGGCAATCAAAAAAGCATGGAATGGCGAGATAAAGATGATTTTGCCAACTTCAAAGAATTTAGAGCAAACCTTTGATTTTAATTCTACAAATGAATTAATATCTTTTTATAAAAATAAGGGGTCTTCAGAGATCAAATCAATTTTGCCTAAATTCAAGAAAGTTGATGGCAATTGGGAAGGTCGATTGCCAGGTGATGAGGGATACGAAGATTTTTAGTGATGGAAAGAGATAATTTATTAAAGAAAATAACTTCACCAAATGGAGGTATTTTTACTGGTGCAGGGACAAACTCTTATCTTATTGGCAAAAAGGATATAACCTTAGTAGATCCTGGCCCAAACATACCAAAGCATTTAGATAAGCTTGTTGAGATAGCAGATAACAACATTAAAAGGATTCTTGTAACTCATACCCATATGGATCACTCGCCAGGAGCCAAACCTCTTGCTGAACGTCTATCTATTCCTTGCTATGGAAAATTGGTTGAGAATGATTTTTCAATTCAAGACGAGTCTTTCAAACCAGATTTCGTTTTGTCAGAAGATGAGCATATTGAAACTGAAGAATATACGATTAAGCCAATCCATACACCTGGTCACGCTTCTAACCATTATTGTTTTTTGATTGATGAAATTAAATGCTTATTGAGTGGTGATCATATTATGGATGGTTCTACTGTTGTTATTGCTCCAAAAGATGGCAATATGAACGAATACATTTCTTCGCTTAAAAAGCTTAATGATTTTTCTTTTGATTCAATAGCACCTGGTCATGGTAATTTCATTGATAATCCTTATGAAATTATTCAGTGGACTATTAAACATAGGCTTGATAGAGAAGAAAAAGTCTTCAAGAAGCTTTCTAAGCTTGGAGCTACTGGAATTAATCGTCTTTTAATTTCAGTTTATAACGATGTCAATCCAAAACTCCTTCCTATTGCAAAATGGAGCCTTGAAGCACATCTGATAAAACTTATTGAGGACGAAAGAGTTGTTCTAGAAAAAGGAAAATATAGATCTTTAGAAGACTAAGAGCATTTGTAATATCTTCCTGTATCTCCTCCAATATCAGGCTCGCACTTAATTTTTAACTCATCTTCGTCTTTCTCAAGCTCAATTTCTTCTTCTTTTTTTGGCACTAATTTGAGCTGATTTTCTTTATTTAATCTTTCTTCTTCATTTTGAGCTTCAATAGAAGCACTTGTTCTATCTACGCAATCAAAGTAATCATCTCTGTTGAGGTATTCATGCTTATCTTGTCTTGAAATCATCCTTGGTCCGTTATCTGGATTCTGCATACATGATGTTTGCACATAACCAATTTTGTTTTCACCAACTATATCTGCAAGAGGATCATTGTTGGGAGCTGAAGAACAAGAAAAAAGAAATATTATCGATAAAGAAAGAATAATAGCTAATTTACTCATAAACTTTTTTTATTATTAATAAGATCAGAGACTACTGCAGGCTCAGCAAGGGTTGTTGTATCACCTAGATTTTTGAAATCACCCTCAGCAACTTTACGTAATATTCTTCTCATAATCTTCCCTGATCTAGTTTTTGGCAGACCGGGAGCATTTTGAATTAAGTCAGGTTTTGCAATTGGACCAATTTCTTTGCCAACAAAGTTTCTTAATTCCGCTGATAATTCATCTGAAAATTCTTCACCTACCATTAAAGTAACAAAAGCATATATGCCTTGTCCTTTAATTGGATGCTCAAAGCCCACCACAGCAGCTTCAGCTACAACTGGATGGAGAACAAGCGCACTTTCAACCTCAGCTGTTCCAAGCCTATGCCCAGAAACATTAAGAACATCATCAACTCTTCCAGTAATCCAAAAGTAACCATCTTCATCCCTTTTTGCACCGTCACCTGTAAAGTAAATATTGCTATAGGTTGAAAAATAAGTATCAATCATTCTTTGATGGTCGTTATAAACACTTCTAATTTGACTTGGCCATGAAGACTCAATTACTAGATTACCCGATGCTTCTCCTGACTGCTTAATACCATTTTCATCATACAGCTCAGGCTTTACACCAAAAAATGGTAACGTTGCAGAGCCTGGTTTTGTTGGCGTAATGCCTGCAATCGGAGAGATAAGAACTGAACCAGTTTCTGTTTGCCACCATGTATCAATAACTTCACAAGATTTATTTCCTACAACCGAGTAATACCAGTCCCATGCCTCAGGATTTATTGGTTCACCGACAGTACCCAGAACTTTAATCGATTTTCTCGAGGTACTTCCAACAAACTCATCTCCTAGAGACATCAGAGCTCTTATTGCAGTTGGGGCAGTATAAAAAATATTTATTTCATGCTCATCGCATATTTCCCAACATCTAGATGCAGTTGGATATGTAGGCACACCTTCAAACATAAGTGAAGTAGCCCCATTTGATAAGGGGCCATAAAGAATATAAGTATGTCCAGTAATCCAGCCAACATCTGCTGTGCACCAATATTTATCATTTTCATTGAATCCAAATAAATACTTAAAAGAGATATGTGCTCCTAAAAGATACCCAGCCGTTGTGTGTAAAACTCCTTTTGGCTTTCCCGTTGATCCAGATGTGTAAAGAATAAAGAACGGGTCTTCAGAATCCATCGGCTCAGGCTCGCAAACATCATCAACTTTATCTTTTAGTTCATGAAACCAAAGATCTCTATCCTCAAACCAATTAATTTTTCCTCCGGTTCGATTAACAACGATTACATTCTTAACATCAGGACAATTTATTAGGGCTTCATCAACATTATCTTTTAAAGGAACTTTTTTACCGCCTCGAACACCCTCATCAGCAGTAATTACAATTCTGCAATCAGCATCCAAAATCCTATCCTTTAAAGATTCTGGAGAAAATCCACCGAAAACAACTGAGTGGATCGCACCAATTCTTGCACATGCAAACATTGCAAATGCAGCTTCAGGAATCATCGGCATATAAATACAAACTCTGGAGCCTTTTTTAATTTGAAGTGTTTTAAGGATATTTGCAAACCTACAAACCTCAGAGTGCAATTCTTTGAAAGTTATCTCTTTAGAGTTTCCTGGCTCATCACCTTCCCAAATTAAGGCAATCTTATCGCCATTTTTTTCAAGGTGTCTATCAATACAGTTTAGCGTTATGTTTGTTTTTCCTCCAACAAACCATTTAGTTTCTTGGAACTCAGAGTTATGTACCTCTTTAAAATCCTCAATCCATGAAATATTTTCTTTTGCCAGGTCACCAAAGAATTTCTCAGGATTCTCAATTGACTCTTTATATAGACTTAAATATTCATCGAAATCTTTTATATGCGGATTTGAAAATCCGGGATCAGGATTATAAATTTCTTGTGTCATCTTAAAGAATAGATGGTTGGGGATTTATAAAAGTCTTTCCTTTTGGATTAGACATAATTTTTGTAACCAACATCTCATAATCTTCCTCATTTTCTTCGAAGTTTATGTCAGCAGCATTAACTATCAAAACTGGCGCCTTTTCATAGTCTAAAAAGAATCGAGAATAAGCTTCATTGATTTTTGTTAAGTATTCATTAGTAAGATATTGCTCGTATTCATTACCTCTTTTATCAATTCTTCCCATCAATACTTCAACAGGTGCTTGAAGATAAATGACTAGATCTGGTGTGGGTGAGTCAAGGGTTAAGTGTTCGTAAACTTTGTCATAAAGCTTCATTTCCTCTACCGATAAGACAACCTCGGCAAATAACCTATCTTTCTCTAATATAAAATCAGCAACCCTAACTGGTTCAAACAAGCTTCTCTGTTTCAACTCTTCCATCTGCTGAACTCTTTGAAATAAGAAGAATAATTGAGCAGCGAGCGCAGACTGAGTTGGATTTTTATAAGATGCTTCTAAAAAGGGATTTTCAGCCGGCATTTCAAGCAAAATGTCATAGTTAAAAGATTTTGCAAGCTTATTTGCTAGGGTAGTTTTTCCAACCCCAATTGGCCCTTCAACAGCAATATATTTTGGTAAAGGGTCTTCTTTGAATGCTAATTTCATAAAATATATAAAAATTAGATTATCTTAATTCTTCAGAAAATCCAAATTCTTTTCCTTCACCTTTTCTTGGGTTGAAATTCCCATCACTTTCTATAGTTTTTCTTACTTTTCCTATCATTTTTTCCTTAGATTTAGCATCTGCATGCTGAAAGCTTGTCCACCATCTCCCGAGATCTGATTTATCCTTTGAGGCTTTCTCTCTGATTAAGAGGAAATCATATCCAGCTCTAAATCTTGGATGCTTTATTATCTTATAAGGATTATTTTTTAATCTATCATTTAATTTTAATTGCAAATACCAGATATCTTTTATGTAGCTAGAGAATTTTCTTGGGATGGCGGTAATTCTTTGCTGTTCAGCGATAATAGAGTCCATAGATCTAAAAAATTTTCTAACATTTATACCGTTATCAAAAGAGCATCTTTCAATTAACCTTGGCCATAAGATTGCTGCAAGAAGGAAACCCGGAGTAATAGATTTACCATCTCTATACCTTTTGTCAGTGTTTTTGAACGATTCATCGTAGACCTTGTTTCCAGAATACTTTTTTTCTAAGTTAAGCAGATATTTTGCAATACCAAAAGATTGAAGTTTTTTATAATTTTCATATCCATGCCCATTTAAAAAGATTTTACAGAACTCATCAAACAATCTTGCATTAGAGATGTTGCCTAAAAGGTCTCCTTTTTCATAAATAGCTTCTTTTACTTTGCTATTTATTTTGAAATTAAGTTTAGTTGCGAATCTTATAGCCCTTAGGCTTCTCACCGGATCTTCTTCAAATCTATATAAAGGATCTCCAATAGAAATTATTTTCTTTTCTTTTACGTGTTGAGCTCCATTATGGAAGTCCTTAAAAGTATTACTTATTGGACAAAAATAAATAGCATTTATTGTGAAATCTCTTCTATTGCAATCATCCTCAATATTACCCCAGATATTGTCTCTGATTATTTTCCCAGCATCATCCTTGATGAGATCATTTTCTATAGTTGAACTATTTTTATCGATACCAGCTCTGAAGGTTGCGACTTCTATTATCTGCTTTCCTTTATATATATGAACTAACTGAAATCTTTTCCCAATAACTCTTGAAGCTTTAAAAATTTTCCTAATCTCTTTTGGCTCAGCATTAGTCGCGATATCAAAATCCTTTGGTTTAATATTAGCCAATAAATCTCTGACACAACCTCCAACGAGGTAAGCTTCATAGTTATGATCTTGAAGTTTATTGATAATCTCTACAGCAAAAGGGCTTATGCTCTCCCAATCCCCAGAGATAGCAGGCGACCTATTACTTTTTGTTTTTTTAAAGAGATTCTTAATTATCAAGTTTATAAATTTTCTAAGAGATCTTGGTATTCCTCTTTTTTAAGACGTGGGCCAAATGTTTGAACTATTTTTGAAGCTGCTAAGTTAGCGAATACGCCGCATTCATGAAGCTCTTTACCGCTCAGCATTGCATGCATAAACGCACCTGCGAACATGTCACCAGCTCCGTTTGTATCAATTGCGTCAACTTCAAACCCATTACTTTTAATGACATCACCATCAGTAATGATAAAACTGCCATTAGGCCCATCAGTAATTATGGTAGTGAAATCTTTTTCTTTTAAAACTTCTATTGCGTCATCTATGTTATCGGTTTCGGTAAGAGCCAATGCCTCGTCATGATTGCCGAAAACAAAGTCGATTCCATATGAAAGTATTTTTTCAAACTTCTCTCGAAAACCATGAACAATGCCATCATTTGATAGAGATAATGCTTTTTTAGTTCCAAAACCCACTAAAGAATCAAGAGATTTTGTAACAGAGTTAAAGTTAGAATTACTGGTTACCATATAGCCTTCTATGTAGAAGATTTTAGATTTTTGAAGATACTCAAAATTTATATCTTTCTCACTTAAATGCTCACTAATTCCAAGGGTGCTGCACATAGTTCTTGCTGCATCAGGGGTAACAAGAACAAGACATTTTCCTGTTGGAGTATTTTGATCATTTGAGCTAATACCAATGTGATCAATTCCAGCCTCTGATAGACTTTTTAAGTATTTATTTCCATCTTCATCATCATTCAATTTACAAACATGATGACAGGAAGAGCCGAAATAAGATGCAGCAACTAATGAATTGGTAGCAGAGCCACCACAGTCAACAACTGACTCAAGATTTAATAGCAAAAGCTTATCCAATATAGCATTTTGCTCATCTCTTGATTGAATAACCATCTCATCTGGCTTCATACCAATTTCGTCAAGAAAATCTTGCTCAATCTTAAACTGAGTATCAACCAATGCATTACCTATTGCCGCTATATCATGCGCCATATATCACCTTTACCTTATTTATTACCTCATCAAGAATCTTTTTAGTATGCTTTGTTGAGATAAATCCAGCTTCATATTTTGATGGAGCAAAGTATATACCTTGATTTAGACAGTCTTTAAAAAAACTTTCAAAATACTTATCGCTCGACGCGCTTACATCATCAAAGTTATTTGGGAATTCATCTGTGAAGAAGAATCCAAACATTCCACCAATTTGATTAAAAGAGAAGGGTATTTCTTTTTTAAACATCTCATTTTTGATATTTGTTAATAGATAGTTGGCATTTGCCTCAAGCTCATCATAAGGATTTGTTTTTATAAGCTCATTAATGAGACATTTTCCAGCAGCAACTGCTAGAGGATTGCCTGAAAGAGTACCTGCCTGATAAACGGGTCCTTCTGGTGCGAGGAAGTTCATTATTTCGGCCTTGCCACCAAATGCTCCTACAGGAAGGCCTCCACCTATAACTTTTCCTAAAGCAGTTAGGTCTGGCGTGATTCCATATAATTCTTGAGCTCCTCCTAAAGATACTCGAAAGCCTGTCATTACCTCATCAAAGATTAATACCGAACCGCTTTCATGTGTTTTGGTCCTCAGAGTTTCTAAAAAATCTTTATCTCCGGGAATAAAACCCATATTTCCAGCAATTGGTTCAATTATGACTGCCGCAAGCTCACTTTTAATTGACTCAAAGACTTCTAAAAAAGCATTTATGTCATTGTAGGGGACACTTATGGTATGTCTTGCAAGTTCTTCAGGTATACCTGGAGAGTCGGGTAGCCCAAAAGTCGATACTCCTGAACCCGCTTTTATGAGAAGAGAATCTACATGACCATGATAACAGCCAGTAAATTTAATAATTTTGTTGCGACCTGTATATCCTCTAGCCAACCTTATGCAGCTCATTGTTGCTTCTGTTCCAGAATTTACCATTCTAATTTTTTCGATTGAGGGCATTACCGTTCTAATTAACTCGCCTATAGATGTTTCTGCTTCTGTTGGAGCCCCATAACTTGTTCCTAAGTCAGCTTGATCCTTGATTGCTTTTATTATTTTTGGATTACTGTGACCTAAAATCATTGGACCCCAAGATCCAATAAAGTCTACATAATCATTTCCATCAACATCATGAAGATATGCTCCAGAGGCGCTCTCAATAAAAATAGGAGTACTATTAACATTCCCAAATGCTCTTACAGGTGAATTTACACCCCCAGGCATTACCGATTTTGCTTTATTAAAAAGAGACTTAGATTTATTCGTTTTACTCAAAATTAAAGTTGTTTACAAAAAAGCTTGCTGATTTAGCAATATCTTGTGAGTTAAAAATAGCATTACTTAAAGCAATCATATCAAAATTTAGCTCCGCAACCTCGTGAAAGTTTTCATTACTTATTCCACCAATAATTGCTTTATTAGAAACATTAAACTTATTTATTAGGTCTAAGTCACTTTTTTCAATTGGAATTGCTTCCTTCTTTGTTGAAGACTGAGAGAAGGCACCAAATGAGACATAATTAGCACCTTCATTTATAGCCTTCTTTGCTTCCTCAATTGATGATTTACAGGTTTTACCAATAATAAGATTTTTGTATTTATTCCTAACAGCATGAACTGATAAATCGGATTTGCCTAAATGGACGCCATCTGCCCCTAAGTCATGAGCAAGGTGTGGATAATCATTTATGATAGTAATTCCCTCTTTCTTTTTAATTTCTTTGATAAGAACTGAGAAAAAATCTTTCAGCTCTCTCGTTATTTCCTCTTTATAGCGGATTTGGAATATCTTTATCCCACAACCAAGACATATATTGATATCATGCAAAAGTTTTGTTTCATCGAACTTTGGAGGAGTTATTGCATAAATACCCTTTAATTTATCTTTCGCATCAATCACGATATAAAATATAACAGAATAGAAATGGATAAAATATTAATTCTTTTTTCAACAACTGATGGCCACACTGTTTCGATATGTAATCGAATTGCAGAAGTCTTATCTATTAATGCATCAGTCACAATTACCAGCCTAGAAGATTGTTCAGAGCTTGAGATAAAGAGTGCTGATAAAGTCTTAGTTGGTGCAAGCATCCGTTATGGAAAGCATAATAAAAAACTTTTTAGTTTTTCTAAGAAATATAAAAGTATTTTAGATTCAAAAGAGAATGCTTTTTTTAGTGTTAATGCAGTAGCAAGAAAACCAGAAAAATGTGATCCAGAAACAAATCCATATTTAATTAAATTTATGAAGCAATCAGCTTGGCAGCCCAAAAAATTGGGCGTTTTTGCGGGCAAGATTGATTATCCAAAGTATAAGTTTTTTGATAAACATATGATCAGATTTATTATGTGGATTACAAATGGACCAACAGATATTAATGAATCATTTGAATTTACAGATTGGTCAAAAGTGGATAATTTTGCAAAAGATATATTTCATTAAATGATATTGTTTTTATTGAAACTAATACTATTAATTTATTAAGATAACGCTATGGAACAAAATACATCTATCAACGTCACAGAAAGTGCGCAGAAAAGGATTCAGAATCTGCTTCCTGAATATGAATCAAATGCTTTCCGCGTTTATGTCACGGGAGGAGGTTGCTCCGGCTTCCAATATGGTTTTAAGTTTGATTCAGAAGAAGCTTTCGATGATGATGTAATTGATTTTGGCCATTTCAGAGTTTTATTAGATTCTCTTTCATATCCATATTTGTATGGCTCTGAGCTGGACTATGTTGAAGATCTCTCAGGCGCTAAATTTATTATTAAAAACCCTAACGCCAAGACCACATGCGGATGTGGTGAATCTTTTACCGTCTAGGCTCAACCAAAATACCTCTTTTTAAATAAGCTAAATAAGCAAAAGCTGCAGATTCTACAAATTTTGAAGGGATTAAACGGTCTGTAAATTTTAAAGATGACCCAATATTTTTCTCTAGTCTTTCCATGAGGAATTTATTTTTGGTACCACCACCATGCAGTAATATCTCCAAAGGCATATCACAAGAACGGCAAAAATCAGATATACACAAAGCGGTTAGCTCGCTTAGAGTTGCCAATAGATTTTCAGGCTTATCTGATTCAAGTTCATCAAGATTATAGTAAAAAGATTTATCATCTGCTCTGGGATAGCTTTTAGTGCGGATTTTATCGAGCAAGCTATTTAAAAGCCTTTGATCTATTTGTCCTGTAGCTGCAATCTTTCCATCTTCATCATATGGCATCCCAAAGTCACGCATTGCGACTAAATCTATTAAACAGTTACCAGGTCCGACATCTGAAGCTACTTTAATATCTTCTCCATCCAAGTAAGTACCATTAGATATTCCTCCAATATTGAAAATAACTTTTCTTTTGTTTGATTCAGCAAAAAGATATTTATGGAATTCTGGAACGAGCGGCGCACCCAAACCTCCTTTTTGCATGTCATAGTTTCTAAAATCATGAATTACTTTAATTCCAACTTCATCAGCTAGAAATTGAGCGCATCCGATTTGATAGCTTCGCTCAGTGTCATGAAACATAGTTTGTCCAGGAAAACCTATTGCAGATATTAAAGATGTATCAATTTCATCTAACAAGTTTTTAATTAGCTTCACAGAGCTCTTATTTAAGCTCTCCTCAAGTTCAAGCACAATTTTGTCATCTTCTTTGTTCTTAAAGCCTTTTTTAATAGCTTCCTCATATTTTGACTTGTAGTTTTTTTCAAGATTGTTTGATTTTGAGTGTATAAGTTCAAATCCATTACTGAAATCCACCACACACCCATCAATTGAATCAGCGCTTGTTCCGGTCATTAAACCAATAAAATATTTACTCATAAGCTACTTCATTACTTTCTAAGTCAAAAACTTTTAATGCCTCTTTACTTTCTTGGACAATAGCTTTGAAACCCTCTAGCTTAGACTGATCAATTGGCTTAGCTGTTGGTAGTTCTACTTTAACTGGATCAGTCCTTTTATCACCAATTCTAAATTCATAATGTAGATGCGGTGCAGTTGCCAATCCAGAATCACCCACAAAAGCAATGATTTGACCCTGAGAGACTTTGGTGCCGACTTTTATTTTTGACTCAAACTTTTCCAAGTGAGCATAAAGAGTTGATATATTTCCGCCATGACGGATCTCTAAAGTCCTTCCATAACCACTTTTCCATCCAGCAAAAGAAATAACACCCTCGCCTGAGGCCCTGATTGGAGTATTTCTTCTAGCTGCATAATCTACTCCGTTATGTGCCTTAATTTTATGGAGTATTGGATGCATCCTGTTTGGATTGAAGTGAGAGCTAATATAGGCAAAATCTAATGGTGCTCTTAAAAAAGCTTTTTTTACATTCTTACCATTTTCATCAAAATATTGCTTTCCAAGCTCATCGTCAAAATATCTTTGGGCAGTATACCTCTGACCATTATTAATGAATTCAGCGAAAATTATGTCGCCACTAGAAATCTTTTCTCCTTCCGAATAGTCAGTTTCATAAATAACTGAAAAAGTATCTCCATTTCGGACATCAAATATGAAATCAATGTCCCAGCCAAAAATAAAAGCGAAGTCCATAATAATACTGTCCGGCATATTTGCTTTTAGACCAGACTCATAAAAAGAGCTTTGAATCTCTCCCATGCTAATTGATTTAAGTTTTTCAACTTCTTTTACAATCTTTTCAATTGAAATATCTTCTCCTATATCAACCCTTATGCTATTCAAGATATCTTTTTTGATTTCAATTCTATTTATCTCATCATTAAGGAAAGAAAACTTAATTTCATCACCAGGTCTAATATTTCTTAGCTCATTACTTCTATCAAGCTTAAGAATTTTATAAACAGTATTTAAAGGCACTCTATAGTCTTCAAAAATAATTGATAAATTTTCTCCATCTTTCACTTCGTGGATCGCAGATGTTTCCACTCTTTCAAGTTCAGGTTTAAAAAGCTCTTCAATAAATACATCTTCAATTGGTGGAGCTTCATTATTCTTGCGATCGACGCTTAGAAGAATAATTAAAAAGGCTGCAATTAGAAATGCCAACACAACATACTTAAATGATATTCTTTTGTATTCAATCATCAGTCTTCTAAATTGAGTATTTCGGCATTGCCACCAAAAGCAACTGTATTTTTAGTTATCGATCTCTCATCAACAAATTGGAGTAAGTAGTTTGGGCCACCAGCCTTAAATCCAGTCCCTGATAAACCAGTTCCTCCAAATGGTTGAGAGCCGACAACAGCACCCACAATATCTCTATTAATATAAGTATTTCCAGCAATAGATTTATTTATGATGTCATCTGCCTTTGATTCAATTCTTGAATGGACACCCATGGTTAAACCATATTGTTTATTTTTAAGAGCATTTAGAATTTGATCAAGCTCATCGGTTTTGTATTTGATGACATGAAGTATCGGTCCAAACTTTTCTTCATTTATATCATCAATCGAATTTAATTCAATTAAGGTTGGCGAAACAAAATTACCATCAGGAGCTTGATTATGACTAAAAACTTGATATCCATTGTTTGAACATTCTGAAATATATTCAAGAAGCATATTTCTTGATCTTTCATCGATAATTGGACCCACATCACAGTGGAAGTCTTCGGGATTACCAACAGTGAGTTCAGCCATTGCATCTTTAATCATCTCTACCAGATCATCAAAAATACTCTCATGAATAATTGCTAATCTCAAAGCAGAACATCTTTGCCCAGCACTATTAAAGGAAGATCGCATTATGTCATCGACAACCTGCTCATGAAGAGAGCTGGAATCTATAAACATTGCATTAAGGCCACCAGTTTCAGCAATCAAAGAAGAGATAGGACCATCTTTTTTAGCCAACTGGAGATTAATTTTCTTTGCAGTTGCTGAGGATCCCGTAAAGGCAACTCCAGAAATGTGATCAAATGAAATTAGTTTTGAACCTATTGAGCCATCTCCCTGAATTAATTTTAATGCAGATTTTGGTACACCATTTTTATAAAAAAGCTCAATCATCATGGTAGCAATGATTGGAGTATGCTCAGACGGCTTTGATATAACTGAATTCCCTGTTACAAGAGCCGCGGCTATTTGGCCTGCAAAAATGGCAAGCGGGAAATTCCATGGGCTGATGCACACAAAAGTACCTTTTGACTGGTAGAAAAGCTGATTAGATTCACCTGTTGGACCATTGAGGTTGTTGGGTTCGCTTAAAAGACTTTTAGCATTGTCTGCATAATATCTAAGAAAATCTACTGCCTCCCTAATTTCATCATAGGAATCTTTGTAGGTTTTCCCGGCTTCATGAATTAAGTAATATAAGAATTTTGTAGAATCTTTCTCTAAATTATCAGCAATTCTATAAAAGACATCTGCTCTCTCGCTAACAGGGGTATCTTTCCATTCAGTGCATTGTTGGAAATTTAATTCATTTGCTATATCTGCAAAAGAACAATCCCCAATCTCATTTCCATTGGCTATTGAGTATCGTTTCTCATTTTTAGATTCATTAACTTCGCTACAAAAGTTTTTTGCCTCAACTTTTAAATTATCAAATTCCAAAAGGTTAGATTTTAAGTTGAGTAGATTCTTAGGTTCGCTTAAGTCATATCCAGATGAATTAACTCTTGGAGAGAAGATATCTGATGGGTTTACGATTTTTTCATGTTGAAGTTTATCAATAGCTTTTTTTACAGATTTAACTGGATCTTCTGCTAGATCATCTGGACTTACTTCTGGATTAAGTAAGTTATTCACAAATGAGCTGTTAGCACCATTTTCAAGCAGTCTTCTTACTAAATATGGGAGTAGATCTTTATATGGTCCAATGGGTGCATAAATTCCAGCGGAAGGTATGCCTCCTAAAACTTTATCTGCGGACTTATAAAGAAGCTCTCCCATTCCAAAAAGTCTTTGGAATTCATACTCTTTCTCTTCGGCCATAAAGTAAATCGACGCTACAGAATGAGCATTATGAGTAGCAAACTTAGGCTTCAGGTTATCTGAGCCAAGAAGTTTTGAGGCAATAAATAAATAGTTAAGGTCAGTAAGACTTTTATTAATAAGGACTGGGAACCCATCATGACCTCCGGCTTGAGAGAATTTTATTTCTCCATCCCAATAAGCGCCTTTCGTAAGCCTGACATGCATTTTTTCTCTTTTAGAGCACAACTCATTCGCCCAATTGACAACATTTGATGCTCTCTTCCCATAAGCTTGAATAGCAAAACCCAATCCATTCCAATCCTTTATTCTTTTACTTATAGCAACTTCTTCAATCAAATCTTGACTTATAGAGAGCCTGTGTTGTTCTTCAGCATCAATTGTTATCTCTACATCATTTTGATATGCGAGGTTAACTAGGCTTAGGATTGAGTTGAGGATCTCTTTTTTTGTTAATTCATATTTGAGAGTTTCGTATCTTGGATGAAGTGCTGAAAGCTTTATTGATACTCCATGATTGATTCCAAACTCTCTATTAAGTTTAGCAACCCTTTCAATCGCCTCAACATAAGAATTATAGAAACCTTCTGCTTGTGATTTAGTTCTTGCAGCTTCACCAAGCATATCAAAGCTGTGGATGGACTTTTTCAGATTTGAACTTTTGATAACAGAATCAAAATCATTACCCATTACAAATTCTTTGCTCAAGATCTGCATTGCAGTCATGATTGCTTGCCGCACAGAAGTCTCTCCAGTTTTTTGTGTCAGTTTGCCTATCCACTCAAGCGGATTATCAAATAATGCTCTTGGAGGCTGAATAACTTTACCTGCAATTAGTAAGCCCCAAGTAGCTGCATTAACGAATAAGCTATCTGCCTGATTAATATGATCTACCCAATTTGAATTTGTAATCTTTTCAGATATTAGTTCATCTTTTGTGTTGTCATCTGGGATTCTTAGAACAGATTCAGCAAGACACATTAACGCAACACCTTCATCATTTGTTAAACCATACTCACTAAGAAATTTATCTAGTAGCGTTCTGCCTGACTTATTTTTCCTACACTCAGTGATTATTTTTTTTGTTGCTGAAAAGATTTCTTTCTCTTTAGAGTTATCAAATTCACTTATTAAATATTTAGCAATTTCCTTATCTGAATGGAATTTTGTGAAATCTTTCATAAAGTTATTTTATACTATGATGGAGAAAAATTTTTATGAAAGAATCTCTTGAATTAATAAAGCGAGGCATCGATGAAGTCTTAACTGAAGACGACCTTGTTTCAAAACTTAAATCTAAAAAACAACTAACTATTAAAGTTGGATTTGACCCAACTGCACCCGATCTTCATCTTGGTCATACTGTGATCTTAAACAAGATGAGGCACTTCCAAGACCTCGGTCATAAGGTAGTCTTTTTAATTGGAGATTTTACTGGAAGAATAGGGGACCCATCTGGCAAAAACAAAACACGTCCATCACTTGATAAAGAGGAACTTGAAAAAAATGCTAAAACTTACTCTGATCAAGTATTTAAAATCTTAAATAAAGATTTAACAGATATCAGATTTAACTCTGAGTGGTGTGAAGATCTGGGTGCCGATGGAATTATTGGGCTTGCATCAAAATATAATTTAGGTCGTATGCTTGAAAGAGATGATTTTTCGAAACGCTACAAAGCAAATCAACAAATTGCCATTCACGAGTTTTTATATCCTTTAATTCAGGCTTATGACTCAATCGCTTTAAATGCCGATGTGGAAATGGGCGGAACTGACCAAAAATTTAATCTTCTTGTGGGAAGAGAGCTGCAAAGAGCATTTGATCAAGAGCCTCAAGTTTGTATAACCCTTCCTATCTTAGAAGGCTTGGATGGAATTAATAAAATGTCTAAATCTT
Source organism: uncultured SAR86 cluster bacterium (assembly GCA_902622845.1). Lineage (GTDB taxonomy): Bacteria > Pseudomonadota > Gammaproteobacteria > Magnimaribacterales > D2472 > CACNXK01. Next base: position 325,519 of record CACNRI010000001.1, read on the forward strand.
TAGATAATTATGTTGGTATCAATGAAGATCCTAATGAAATGTTCGGCAAAATTATGTCAATTTCTGATGATTTGATGTGGAGATGGTTCGAATTACTGAGTTTTAGGCCAATAAATGAGGTAAATGAGCTTAAAAAAGAGGTGAAATCGGGTATGAACCCTCGAGATACTAAGATTTTGCTTGCTGAAGAGATAATTGAGCGATTTCATTCTAAAGTAGATGCTGAAAATGCAAAAAATACTTTTCTTGATAGATTCCAAAAAGGGGCAAAGCCAAAAGATATAGAAACGTTCTCAATTTCTTTGGATGATCACATTGCCATTGGAAACCTGCTTAAAGAATCTGGGTTAGTTCAGAGCACATCGGAAGCGATGCGTTTAGTTAAACAAGGAGCAGTAAAAATTAATGATGAAAAAATTGATGACCCAAAACTCAGTATTGAAAAAAATCAAGAGTTACTTGTCCAAGTTGGCAAGAGAAGATTCTTAAAAATTAAAACCTAATCATTTCTTAGAAATTTCATTTAGAGCAAATCCATATATTTCAGATATTGCTTCAATCTGCTTTGATCGAGGAGTACCTGCACCATGTCCAGCTCGATCTTCAATTCTAATTAAAATTTTATTTTCACAACCTTGAGCTTCTTGGAGACGAGCTGCAAATTTGTATGAGTGAGATGGCACAACACGATCATCTCTGTTAGAAGTAAAAACTAAAGTAGTTGGATAACAAACTCCATCTTGAATATTATGATAGGGCGAATACTCATACAAATTTAAAAAAGCATCTTTTTCATCTGGTGATCCATAGTCACTTGTCCATGCCCAGCCAATTGTGAACTTATGAAATCTCAGCATGTCCATAACCCCAACTCCCGGTAAAGCCACTTTAAATAATTCTGGATTTTGAAGCATAGTTGCTCCGACTAAAAGTCCACCATTTGATCTTCCCTCAATTGCAGTTGTCTCTGGAGAACCAATTCCAGTTGCATGTAAAAATTTTGCAGCATAGGCAAAATCATCAAAGACATTTTGCTTATTGAAGAGCATCCCATCCTCATGCCATTTTGCTCCATACTCAGATCCGCCTCGCAAACTTGCAACTGCAACTACACCACCTTGATTCATCCAAGATAGAAATCTTTTACTAAAACCAGGAAGAATCGAGATATCAAAACCTCCATATCCATAAAGCAACACTGGTGTATTTTCATCGACATTTATATTACTTAAACTACTGATATGCAGTGGTATTTTTGTTCCATCTTTTGATTCATAAAACCATAATTTTGTCTCATAATCATCTACATTATGATCTGCTAGACGCTCTTCCCAAAAAACATTATAAGAAAAATCTTCCATATTTATCTTATAGATTTTTGTCGGGGTTACGTAGTTAGAAAAATTAAAGTAAGTTTCTTTGTCATCTATACCGCCACCAAATCCACCTATGGTTCCAGCAAGCCCAAAATTGAAATCACTCAGATGATTTCCATTCATATCGAAGAATTTAATTTTTGAAATGGTATCTACTAGATAATTAATAACTATTTTTTCATTGACTATATTGACGGAACGAATTGCAAAATCAGATTCACTAATTACATCATTCCAAACATAAGATCCGTTTTTAATTGTTAGTGCTGAAACTTTTCCATTAGGAGCATTTTCTGTTGAGTAGAAAAATAGAACATCATCTTTGCTTGTTATGTATCCATACTCACCAATTAGCTCATCGATGACCGGAATGAAATTTTCAGAATCATTAGATTTAATATAGATTCTATTTTTTTCTTCTGTCCCATCACTGATGGAGAGAATTTTATGAGCATTATTTTCGGAGATCGAAATCGACCAACCCCATCTGGGTTGGTCAGGATTTTCATAAATTAGCTCATCTTCATCTTGTGATGTACCTAATTTATGAAACATTAATTTTGGTTGTTCATTTATATCCGCTAGCAACTCATCTGTTGGCTCAGAATATTTTTGATAATAAAAACCCGAATTATTTTTTTCCCAAACGGCTCCAGAAAATTTTGACCAATTAATCGTTTCCTCTAAAAGCTCACGAGTTTCTATGTTCATAATTTTCCAAATGCGCCAATCTGATCCTCCATCCGAAATTGAATATGCGATCCATTTTCCATCTGGACTAATGCTAGTTCCTCCCAAAGAAAATGTTCCGTCATCTGAAAATGAATTTGGATCAATTAATACTTCTGCCTCACATTCTTCAAGGCAGTCTTTCATCATTAATTTGCTATGTTGCCAATCACCCTCGTTAAAATAGTAAAAAATTCGATCATTTTGCACATATGGAGTACTAATTGACTCTCCATCCCATACTTTTTCTAAATCTTTCCCAATATTTCTAGTAAAAGGGCCTTTTTTTAGGTATTTTTCAGTAAATTTGTTTTGATTTTGCTCCCAAGCGGTAGATTCAGGCGATGTAAAGTCCTCAAGCCACCTATATTGGTCCTCAATTGTTACTCCGAAGATCTCCTCGACAGTGCCATCTTTCCTAGATTCTGGGTAATTTTCATCATTATTCATATTTGAGCAACCTGCTACAAAAATAAGGGTTATAAAGTAGATACGGGATAGTTTCATGTATACAATATCTTATCAATAAATTAGAGGTAAAAACATGAATCAATTCAATGCAGCATGGGAATTTGCGCTTAAAAACTTTCAATATCTATTTTTATTAGTTTTACCAGTAATGGTGAGTGAAATGCTAGTCGCATATTTATTAATACCTATTGATGGAATGGATCCAATGGATATAAACGAGTATATGTCCGGAAACGTAGCAAGCATTATGATAGTTTCACTTATTGCTATTGTGCTCAGTGTATCTCTTACTGGCGGATTGATGGTTGCTTATCAATCAATTATGTCGCAAGAGGCCTCTAATCCAATAAATGCATTATCTGCTGGGTTTAAGAAATTCTTTCCATTGCTTGGAGCAACTATTCTTTCATCCTTATTGATTGGCTTGGGCGCAATCCTTTTAATACTTCCTGCTTTTTATTTTATGGGGCGTGTTTACCTTTTCCCAGCATATATTATGTTTGAAGATAAGGGCGTTATGGATTCCCTCAGAGCTTCATGGGAAGCAACCGATGAACATGGAACAACTCTTTTCTTTTTAACCTTTGTATTTTTTGGACTTACCCTTGTGGCTGGCTCACTAATGTCAGGTGTAATATTCGATGGAAATCCAGTTGCAGGAACTATTGGAGCAGGACTTGTTGAATATATTTTTGTTCTCCCCTGGATGTATATCTACTTTAGCTTATATAAATCTATAAAGAGCTAAACGTATTGTTGTCATTGCATTTGGAGGGTAAAATGCTCCTTCCAATTTAATTGGGTCTGTAGCTCAGCTTGGTTAGAGCGCACCCCTGATAAGGGTGAGGTCGGTGGTTCGAGTCCACCCAGACCCACCATCTTTTTCAAACTTGATACAAAAAGTTTCTTTTTAGCCACACTTACATTAATTTTTTCAAGTAAAATCTGAACCGTTATGCACAGATTTTTTTATTTTTTAACTTTCTTCTTTTCGATGACTCTTCTATCGCATCCAAATTCTTCTATTGAGAAGTATCCTGACGAAATGGAACATGCTCCAACACCTCTGCCAGATAGAGTAGTCTTAACTTGGAATGATGATCCTGCAACAACCCAAGCAGTAACATGGAGAACTGATACATCTATCGAAGAGGGGCTTGCACAGCTTGCTATAGCAAATGCAAATGGGAGGGCGCTTAAGCCAGATGAGTTTAAAGCAGAAACAAGTTACTTCGAGAGTGATATAAATGATGCTCATTACCATAGTGTTACTTTTAAGAATCTTAAACCCAATACTCTATATGCTTATAGAGTTGGAGATGGAGTAAATTGGACAGAGTATTATCACTTTAAAACTGCAAGCTCTTCAGAAGATCCCTTCAGTTTTATTTATTTCGGTGATGCACAAAATGAAGTGAGAACTCATTGGTCCAGAGTTTTTAGGGAAGCTTTTCGTGACGCACCAAGAGCTGCATTTACATTACATGCTGGTGATTTAATTGATGAACACAATATGGACTCACAATGGGGTGAATGGCATCAGGGTCCTGATTGGGTAAATGGAACAATTCCTGTAATAGCAACCCCTGGCAATCATGAATATCAAAAAGATTCTGAGACTGAAAGAATATGGACAAACAAAGATGGTCAACCTATCAATATCGAAATTGAATCTTTAAACAATGATAATCCAGAGATCTTTATTGTTGATATCGAAGACTTTCAAAATAGAACAGGAACAATAAAGATTAAAGATTCTGGAGAAATAATAGATGCCGATGAGGGCATTGAATTAATTACAGGGTACAAAAAAGAAGAACTCATAAATAAACAAATTTTGGGTGGCAAAGCTCCACTATATGATCGTCTTCAAAATCCGGATGGTATTCAAAAGGTTAGCAATCATTGGAGACCACAATTCTCTTTTCCAATCCAGAATGTTCCCGATGAGAGATTAAAGGAGACTTTATACTTTCTGGATTACCAAGGTGTTCGTTTTATATCGCTTGATTCCAATATTGAAATGGAGATTCAAGTAGATTGGCTTAGAAAAGTCCTAGAGGAGAATGATAATCGTTGGACGATAATTACATTTCACCATCCACTATATTCTCCTGCATCAGATCGAGATAATTTAGAAATGCGTAAACTATGGAAACCATTACTTGATGAATTTAAAGTTGATCTTGTTTTAAGCGGGCACGATCATACCTACTCTCGTACCGGTCTAATTGATGCGAAAAAAGTTGAAAATATTCCAACAGGTTATCAGCAAGCATATGATCCAGAAATCGGCACCGTCCATGTTGTTTCAGTAAGCGGACCAAAAATGTATGAAATTACAAAAGGTTCATATGCAAAAAAGCTTGGAGAAAATACTCAGCTCTATCAAATTATAGATATTAACAAAGATAATCTTAGGTTTCGCGCATATACGGCAACGGGAAAACTGTATGATGAATTTCTTCTTAAAAAACGTAAAGATCAACCAAACTTATTGATTGAAACCAACTCTTAAAATTTTTTTTATAACCATTTTATGTTGCAACCCATTGAAGGAAGCTGATTCGAATTAATTTCTTTGCCACCAATGAGATTGTCTATTGCATCTCTGAGATCTTTACCAGTTGGCTCAGTGCCTGAATTAGGTGAGCTTTCATCAAGCCTGCCTCGATACACTAGCTGTTGCGAGCGATTAAAAAGATAGAACTCAGGAGTACATTCCGCCTTATATTTTTTAGCTATCTCCTGAGTTGAATCAAATAAGTAGGGGAATGATAGTCCTAGGTCTTTCCATAACTCACTCATCTTATCCGGCCCGTCTTGAGGATAGTTTTCTATATCATTTGAGCTGATAGCTACCATATTAAGAATCTCAGTATAATCGCCAGCAAGACGCTTAATTTCGTCATGATAATGAATGACATAAGGACAATGATTACAAATAAACATTATTAACGAAGGTTTAGCTTCATCAAGCTCACTTGAAGAAAAGTCATTGCCGCTGACTGTATTTAGAAGTTTAAACTCCTCTAAGCTAGAGCCAAGTTCTAGCATGCTTGAGTATGTTAATGCCATTGGATTATTTTAAAGCATTTAAAAAAAGAATGGGCTGACCGAAGCCAGCCCGAGGAGGCTTTATAGCCAAAACTTAGTAGTGCGACTTTGTTTTAAACTTAGTTTGCCCCGATGAATTTGTAGCGCCATGATAGCCTTGGTCGGCAGGCATATAGAACGTTAATCCTGGTAATTCATGGAACTGATGTTCATGATAATCAGCACCTGCATCTGCAGCTCTTAAGTATACTGTATGAGTATTGCCTGATGCGCCTTTAAAAGGTCCAACAGAAACTGTTCCGCTAACTTCTAAACCACTACTTGCAGATGTAACATCAATAAGGGAATTATCAAATGTTGTAACAATCTCAATTCTTCCATTGGTATACATGCCAGTGTGGACTCCACAATGAGGATAAAGAGTTGTAGGCGTGGAGTCCGTTACTGTTAATGTGTGACTTGATTGATCCCAGCCTTCAGACATCCCAATATTATTTGATCCACTAGTATCATTTGATGAAGTAGAAATTTCGAAGGGATGCGCGGAAAAAACGCTATTTGAGGTAGGTTCAAATACTATAGTGTCTCCAACTCGTGCATAAATTACTAATGCAGTTGAGTCAGCATTAATCCCGTCAACTGTGTAATAAGCTGAGCCACTATTATCAACCGCATAGGTTGTTGTTCTGAAGTCTTCTACATCAGTGAGGCCTGTTCTTGAACTCTTGTCTGAAACCCACTGCAAAGTATCAAAAATTATTTGATCAATTTCAGCACTATCAACAGTATCATCCAAGATCCCTTTAAGAAGGGGAGTTACATAGTCTCTAGCAGTCATTGAGAAGTAAGCTTGTTCATTATCTGAATCAACATAAACTTTTTGTAAGAATGAAGAAAAACTTCCTGATAAGTTTTCTAGCTGTGTATTTGTAACCGTGTAATTAGGTAATTCAAGATTTAGCAAAATATCCCTTACCAAAGTTGTGTCACCAAGGGAGGTTTCAGTTGATGCATCTCGATTGAAAATAGCATCATTTATTGTTGCAACCGCCGCTAGGTTATCTGCACCAGACATACTTTGAAGAACACTCAATGATTCATACATCATAAGTAGTTGTGTATTTACTAATGCAGCTTTATTCGATGCAGCATCATTAACGCTTAAGTATGGATCATCAAAGCGAATCATAAAGTCTGAATCCACCCCAAGTTTTTCTTTAAGAGAAGTGAATGAGAACCTATTGTCTAGATAGAGCATTGAGCTCAGCGGAGAAATTACAAAGTTTTGATCAATAGTTGGATCAGCTATTGCCATTGTGAAAGCATCTCCATCATTGGTAATAGGATTAAAACCATCTTCCGCTATTATTTCTGCTGAAGCAGAAACACTATCGTCTATCTCTAAAGAAAATGATCCATCTGAAGCAGTACTAGTTGAATATGTTGCTCCGTCACAAGTTGCATCACCATCAGAGTCAGTAACTGGAATACATACAGTCGCTGATTGAATGTATCCATCCCTGATCAAAACTCCATCATAGTTTGAAGTTACGGGATCATCAGATGGATCATTAGTAACATTTACTTCAAATGCCATAGTATCAGAGGCTGTTCCATCTGAAACTGCAGCAGTCAATAGATAAACATTATCTGCATTGCTGTCACCAGGATTTTCGAAATCTGGAGGCGCACTAAAGGTAACATTTCCACTCGTATCAATATCAAACATATTGGCATCAGCTCCTGATGCTATTGAATACGTAAGAGTATCTCCATCTGAATCAGATGCAGTTACAGTAAAAGCTGAAGTTTGATTTTCCTGAGCTGAATATACAGATGTTGAATTGGTAATTGTTGGGGGATTATTGCCGTAGCCGCCACCGCCGCCACCGCCGCCATAATCGCTTCCACCACCACCGCCACCGCCGCCACAAGCAGTAAGAATTGCAGTCGCTAAGATAACTGTTGAATACTTTTGAATTGATCTATACATATAAGCCTCCTAAACAAATATATAGAGAAATTTCCCTTTAAGTTTTTATATTCGTAATACTGGGCGTTCGAGATATGTAAGAATTAAGTGTGCCCACTTAAATCAAGATCCTGACAAGGCAGTAATTTAATAACTTATGGCTCAAAAAATAAATTTCAAGCCATAAGTTATAAAAAAGATAGATTAATTTAAATCAAATCTGTCAGCATTCATGACTTTATTCCATGCATGAACAAAGTCACCTTTGAATTTATCAAGCGAATCATCACTTGCATAAACTTCTACAAGAGCTCTAAGCTGCGAGTTTGAGCCAAAAACTAAATCAGTCCTAGAGGCTGTTCTAACTTTCTCACCAGAAACTCTATCGATTGCTTCATAAGAATTCCCAGTTCCGTTAGGTCTCCACTTAACTGACATATCTAAGAGAGTTCTGAAATAGTCATTAGATAATTCATCTTTATTTTCGGTGAAAAGACCATATCCGCTTGAGCTTATTCCTAAAGATCTGAGACCGCCAACTAAAACCGTCATCTCCGGAGCTGTAAGCCCAAGTAATTGCGCTTTATCAAGCATAATTTCCTCAGGATTGACGTTTAGCCCAGCTTTATGAAAATTTTTAAAGCCATCAGATTGTGGTTCAAGAACTTCAAAAGATTCTACATCAGTATTTTCCTGTGTTGCATCACCTCGCCCTGGGGTAAATGGAACTTCAATACCAGAAGCTTTCTCTATAGCAACATTACCCGCTAAAACAATAACATCAGCAACTGAGGCACCAGTTTCTTCTGCTATTACTTCATAAATCTCTAACACTTTACTTAATTGGTTAGGATTATTAGCTTCCCAATTCTTTTGAGGCTCTAATCTTATTCTTGCACCATTTGCGCCGCCTCGCATGTCAGAGCCTCTATAAGTAGATGCGCTTGACCAAGCTGTTTCAATCATTTCTTGAATTGATAGACCGCAATTGAGAATTTTCTCTTTTACAGCGTCTACATCGTAAGTTGAATTCCCAGCAGGCACAGGATCTTGCCAAATCAATTCTTCTTCAGGAACTTCTGGCCCCATATATCTTGTTTTGGGTCCCATATCTCTGTGCAACAACTTGAACCAAGCTCTTGCAAAAGCATCTGCAAACTCGTCTGGGTTCTCATGAAAACGTTTTGATATTTCTTTGTAGCTTGGATCTTCTCTCATCGCCATATCAGCAGTTGTCATCATAGTTGGAACTTTCACAGAAGCATCTTCCGCGTCCGGAGCCATATCTTCCTCTTTTTGCCCAACAGCATGCCAAATGTGTGCACCTGCAGGACTCTTGGTTAGCTCCCACTCATACCCAAAGAGCAAGTCAAAGTATCCATTATCCCACTGTGTTGGATTCGCAGTCCACGCGCCTTCGATACCACTAGTAATAGTGTCACTTCCAACCCCTGAACCATAGCTACTTGACCATCCAAACCCCATCTCTTCAAGAGGGGCTCCTTCTGGCTCTGCTTGAACATGATCTTCAGTACCTGCTCCATGAGCCTTACCAAAAGTATGTCCACCAGCAACAAGTGCAACTGTTTCTTCATCGTTCATAGCCATTCTGCCAAATGTCTCCCTAATATCTCTTGCACTTGCAAGCGGATCAGGATTACCATCTGGACCCTGAGGATTTACATAAATCAATCCCATCTGAACAGCAGCAAGTGGATTATCAAGCTCTCTATCACCTTTATATCTATTATTCTCCAGCCATCCAGTTTCAACACCCCAATGAATATCTTCTTCAGGACCCCAGATATCAGGTCTTCCACCACTGAAACCAAAGGTCTTTCCACCCATGGACTCAATTGCCACATTGCCGGCTAATATTAATAGATCAGCCCAACTTATTTTCTTGCCATATTTTTGTTTGATTGGCCAAAGTAGCCGTCTAGCTTTGTCGAGGTTTCCATTATCAGGCCAACTATTTAAGGGAGCGAATCTTTGTGCACCAGTTCCACCTCCACCACGGCCGTCTGTACTTCTATATGTTCCAGCAGCATGCCATGTCATTCTTATGAAAAATGGACCATAGTGACCATAGTCTGCAGGCCACCATTCCTGTGAATCAGTCATGAGATCATTTAGATCTTGTTTCAGAGCATCATAGTCGATATCTTCAAATTCTTTTCTATAGTTAAAACCTTCATCCATTGGATCAGATTTTTTGTCATGCTGATGCAGAATATTTAAATTTAGTTGCTCAGGCCACCAATCTTTGTTGGATGTGCCGCTTGAACTATTACTTGTCATAGCGCCATGCATAACAGGACACTTACCTTCATTTTCCATCGAAAACTCCTTTAATCAATTTATATATATTATTTAAAGATTCTAAACTTTTTTTCAATTTAATTTAATAGAAATTAATGATTTTTTCTTAATTTATTACCATTAAATCTTCAGCAACAATAACTTTTCCATCATATACAGATGAAATCTCTTTATATATCTCATCTGGAGTAGATCCCCAAAATAAAATATGCGATAGAACCAACTTATTTGGCTTTATTCTTTTAGCTATTTCGCCTAATTCAAGAGTAGAAGTGTGATGACCTTTGTGATATTTCTGCCAATCTGGAGTTTTATTTAAGAAGCCAGCATATGAGTAAACCTCATGAACTAAAATATCAGCATCTTTAGCATAACTTTCTAAAATATCTGATGGTCCTGTATCGCCTGAAAAAACAATTACTTTATCTGCAGATGTAAACCTAAAGCCATATGATTCATGAAGTCCGCCATGATCAACTCTAAAGGATTCAACTTTAACATCTTCATTTTGAAAAATTACGCCATTTTTTAATTCATGAAAGTTAAATTTATAACCTAATTTATTTGCTGGCTGAGTTCCATAAATACGATAATCAATGTCTGTTTTGTAGGCTTTGAGGATATTTGTTGCCATATTCTCGAGATCTTTAGGACCAAAAAGTTCAACTCTTTCATTTCTACCCATGATCCAAGGAGTTATTAAGAAATCTGATAGCCCCATAGTATGATCAGAGTGAATATGAGTTAAAAATGCATGCTTTAATTTGGCAGGAACTAATGCATCTATGTCTCCACCCCAGTTCGATGATAGTTCAGCTGCTCTTCTAATTACTCCAGGACCAAAGTCCACTAAGTATGCATTATCATTTATTATCACTGCGTAAGAAGATCCCATTCTTTGAGGGTCTGGGTTTGGAGTGCCTGACCCCAAGATAGCCAAACGAGTTTCAGCTCCCAAAAGACTTGAAAAAAATAAAAATGACGTCAATATAAATTTCATTACTTAATTCTAAAATTAATAGTCAATTTAGAATTTACACCACTGAATTTTTTATGACAAATAAAAATATATTAATAATTGGTTCCTCAGGCGGAATTGGCAAAGCATTCATTGATATTTTTGCAAAACAAAACACTAATAATAAGATTATTGGCCTATCAAGATCAGAAAATAAAGATATTGAGAACCTTTACGCACATCATTTTTTAGATTTAGAAGATGAGAACTCCATTGAGAGTGCTGCAAGACAGGCAGAGACATATGGGCCTTACCAATTAATAATTGTTGCAACTGGAGTCCTTCACGGTGATGATTTCTCTCCAGAAAAAAGCTTGAAGCAAATATCAGCTGATAATTTTAAGAAAGTTCTTAATATAAATACCATTGGACCTGCTTTGGTTGGTAAATCCTTTCTACCCTTGCTAGATAATAAAAATCCTAGTGTTTTTGGTTTCTTGAGTGCAAGAGTTGGCAGTATTTCAGATAATAAATTGGGTGGATGGCATGCATACAGAGCTAGCAAAGCTTCACTAAACATGCTGATTAAGAATTTTGCAATTGAATTAGCTAGAACTAATAAATTAGCAAAAGTTATTGGACTTCATCCAGGCACAGTTGATACAGATTTAAGTAAACCATTTCAAAAAAATGTTCCAGATAATAGACTCTTCACTCCTCAGTTTTCTGCAGATGCCATGATTAATGTTGTGCGTGGATTGAAAGATGGTGATTCGGGATCAGTTTTTGCATTTGATGGGAGTAAAATAGAAAGTTAGATGAGAAATTTAGTTTGGTTTAGGAATGATCTAAGGGTTTATGACAACCCTGCTTTGGATGCAGCATGCAATGCTAATAATGAAGTTGTAGCCGTATATATTGTCAGTGAATCACAGTGGGATGAGCATAATGATTCTGTGAATAAGATTTCATTTTGGTTTAGATGCCTGGTTGAGCTCGAAAAAGAGCTTAAAAAAATAAACATTCCTCTGATTATTTTAAAATCAGATTTTTATAAAGATCATCCAAAAAAACTTCTAGAGTTCTCGACTGAAAATAATTTAGATAATGTCTTCTTTAATATCGAATACCCTGTGAATGAAAGAAAAAGAGATGAAGAAGTTACTCAGACCTTTGAAAATCAAAATAAGGGAGTATTTTCATTCCATGATCAAGTTATTCACAAGCCTGGAACATTGAAAACAAAAGCAGGAGGAGATTTCTCAGTTTATAGTCCCTTTAAAAGATGCTGGTTTGCTGAATTAGACTATGCAATGCTTGAAGAGATCCCTATTCCTTCACCAGTAAGCCCAATAAATATTTCTCATCAGAACGAATTTGATATCTATAACTATGATAAATCTGAAATAAATCAAGATCTATGGCCTGTTGGCGAGACTAATGTGCAAATAATGATTTCAAATTTTTTAGAGAAAAAAGGAACCTTGTATAAGACTGATAGAAACTTTCCCTCGATGAAGGCAACATCTATGGCTTCCCCTTATTTAAATACAGGTATTGTTTCATCAAAGTGGTGCCTGAATCAGTCAAGAAATTTTAATTATGATGCTTTAGATGAGGGAGACAAAGGAATTGTTCATTGGGTATCTGAGATACTCTGGAGAGAATTCTATCGACACATAATATTTAACTACCCGAGAGTATCAAAAGGCAAACCTTTCCAAATGCGTTATGAGAATATCCCTTGGGAGAATAATCCAGAGTTTATCGAAGCATGGAAAAATGGGAAAACGGGGATACCTATAGTTGATGCAGGGATCAGACAAATGATTGAAACAGGATGGATGCACAACAGATTAAGAATGATTGTTGCAATGTTTTTATCTAAGAATTTGCTGGTAGATTGGAAAATAGGTGAAGAGTTTTTTATGAAGCATCTTATAGATGGAGATATCGCTTCAAATAATGGCGGTTGGCAGTGGAGTGCTTCTACAGGAACTGATGCTGCTCCGTATTTCAGAATAATGAATCCAGAAACTCAATCACTTAAATTTGATGAGCAAGGCGAATATATTAGGAAATATGTAAAAGAACTTCGAGATTGCTCAAATAAAGAAGTTCATATGCCAAGTAATCCAAAAGATTTAGGTTATGTTGAACCAATTGTTGACTTAAAGACTTCAAGACAAAAAGCCATTGATGTTTTTGGCAGCTTAAAAAAAGAAAATTAAAACTTCAGAGTTGTTAATAAGTTTTTATTAGGAGCAATAAAGGCATTTAAGATTTTTACGTCAAGAGATCCCTTGTCTATGCCGCTATCTATTTGTAAAACTGTTTTTTCATTTGGTGCTATTTCAATAAGATTAGACTCATTTACAACTGAGGATTGATCGAGCACCTGAATAATGAATCTCACATCAGAAACATTCTCAATCTCGACTCTTGCAATATCTGAGTTTTCCAAAATTTCAACTTTCTTTGCCTTAAGGTATGAATTTGTAAGCTCAAGAATATTGTCTTCTAGTCCAATGAGATTATTCTTAAACCATACAACTGTCTTACCTGAAAATAGGGATGATTTGATAGCATCAATTGAATTACTTTCAGAAAGAATTAGAGTTACTGGCCTATGGGCGCCAATCGAAGAGGGATAATCCCAATCGATTAAGCCATGAACATCAGAAGTTCCAAGAACTGTAAGCCCATATTCTAGGGCTATCCTAAAGGCTTCCTCAGAGTAACCATCTCCATTTGCTACTTCTATACCATGCAAAAGATTGTCTCTAAAAAATTCCTTATGGATTTCTCTGAGCATTGGTTGGCCTATGAACTCTTCAGATGACCATGCTGGATGATTCCAGAATGTAAATGCATTTTGATTTCTAGCCTCAATTAGAGCGCTTTTAACTGGCCATAGTGATGCTAAAGCTGCATCTTCTAGCCAAGACAAATCTTCATAATTTGTAAGACTTTCTTCAGGAACTTCTTTGAGTATTTCTTTAGCTTCACTTATTTTCGCTTCATCGAGGTAAATTAGTTTATTTGCATCTTCTATAAAGATTGCATTGATGTGACCAGGTGGGAACATTCTTGTAATTTCCGCACCATTGATGACTGTGAGATCTTTATTTTTTGCAATGTCTTCAGCAATGTCAAAAGATCTGTTTCTATCGGGATGCGGAATATCATCAATATGTGGTTGATATTCAAGATGTTCAGTTATTGCCAATAAATCAATCCCATCCCTTACAGCTTCCTCCACTCTCACATTTGGCCATACTGCTCCATCAGAAAATACTGAGTGGGTATGAAGATCAGCAACAATAACCTTATATTTCTCAGTATTTGGAAAATTAATTATCCTATCCATATCTTTGTAGTCATTTATGACAAATACTTCTCCGACAGAAAAAATATCAATAGAGAATAGGAAAAGAAGAAGAATATTTGTTTTTTTCATAGCATAAAGGTGAAAACCAAATATAACACAGATATCTTTTTTGCTATGCTGGTAATATAGATTTCAATTAATAAATTTAACTATTTAATAAAAGGAGATTTTATGAATAAATATTTAGATGCAATGGCAAAGCCTTTTATGCCAATAACTCCTTGGTTGCTTAGACTCGGTCTTGGCATAGCTTTTATTTATCATGGAGTTGGGAAATTCCCGCTTCCTCCAGAAAGAATGGTTCCCTGGTTTGAGAGCATGGGCTTCATGTACCCTGAAATTGTTACGAGTCTCGTAGCTCTTGGTGAAGTAGGGGCTGGTGCAGGAATAATACTTGGAGGTCTATTGCCGGGAAATTTTGGTAACTTAACAACAAGACTCTCAGGAGGGGCTGTCGTTGTAATAATGATTGGTGCTATTTACCTTGCTCATATGGATTGGTTTGCTGATTTAAGAAAGTTATTCACAAGTGAGCAAATTTTCTTATTTATTATTGGTTTATATTTCACGATTAGAGGTAATAACTAAAAAATATTAAAAAATACTTGTAAATCTAAATGAGAATCATTATCATTCTCACTATCACTTAGATATAAGAGGTAGTTTTGTGAGACAAGTATTATTTTTAAGCTTAATCGCAGTCTGCGGTTTTTTCATTTCTGGCTCAGTTTCTGCACAAGATGCTGAAATAGAAGAAGTTGTGGTAAAAGGTAAAGTTCTTCAATCAGATCAAGTTAATGCTCTGAAGACACCAACGCCTATTATTAATGTTCCCCAATCTCTAACAATTGTCACTGACGATGAGATGCTTGAGAAAGGCATGAGATCTATTGGAGACATAATTAGATATACTCCTGGTGTAAATACATCACAGGGTGAAGGGCATAGAGATGCCGTGGTTTTCAGAGGTGTAAGATCTACAGCTGACTTCTTCCAAGATGGCGCTAGAGATGATGTTCAATATTATCGTTCACTTTATAACGTGGAACAGGTTGAAATTTTAAGAGGGCCTAATGCACTTCTATTTGGTAGAGGTGGAACAGGCGGAGCTCTTAACAGGGTTACAAAAAAAGCTATGGTCGGAGACGATTTTAGGACGATTAACCTGGGTATGGACTCTTTTGGAGCATTTGATGTTGCTGCTGATATAAACATGGATATGAGTGACACAATGGCTCTTCGTATAAATGTCCATAGTGATACCCTTGAAAATCATAGAGACTATTATGAAGGCGATAGATTAGGCTTTAATCCAACTCTTAGATTGAAGTTAAGCTCTGATACAACACTAGATCTTTCATATGAGCATATTGATCATGAGAGATTTATTGATAGAGGTATACCAACAGCTAATAATGAACCGGTAAAAGATTTTGCAGGCATTGTTTTCGGAGATAAAGACAATAATATCCATACTGTTGAAGCTTCTGTTTTTCGTGCAACCGTAAGTCATGTTTTCTCAGATACAAGAAAAGGAAACTTGTCTATGACATCAAATAGTTTCGAAAAGATGTATCAGAATACTTATGCTGCATCACACACTGCCGGAAGCGGTGAAGTGACAATGGATGGTTATCATGATCCAACAGAGAGAGATAACTTTATACTTTCTGGTAGCTTAGTGAATGAACTTACTATTGGAAATACTACACATACGGTTCTTGCTGGTTTTGAAAGCATTGAAACAGAGAATAGTAACTTTAGATTTAACACTTACTGGACTTCAAAAGATTGCTCAGCAAGTGGTTATGATCAAGAGTCATTCAATATTACTGATCCAATGGACTTTACTGTAACCGCAGGCGGAGCTCCCACGTCAGTAGAATATACAAATCCTTGTTCCCTTAAATCAAGAACAGAGAGTGATATCAGCGTTGCTTCTTTCTTTATTCAGGATCAAGTTGATGTTACTGATAACTTAATTCTTGTCCTGGGTGGAAGACATGACACTTTTGATGTGACTGTGGATGATATTAAGAATGGAACATCAGCAGCAAGAGAAGACAGCGAATTTTCTCCTAGAATGGGACTAATATATAAACCTAGAGACACTGTATCTGTTTACTATAGTTATAGTGAAAGTTTTGCACCAAGATCTGGTGAACAGTACAAAAAACTTACAGGTGGATCTCCTGGCTCAGGTGAAACTTTACGACCTGACTATTTTGAGAATACTGAAGTAGGTGTAAAAGTAGACCTAACTTCTGATCTCAGCTTAACCGCAGCTTACTTTGACAGCAAAGCTGATAAGGCTGGTTATGATGGGTCAAGCGCTGAATATATAGTTGAAAGAGGTCTTGAAGTTAATGGAATGGAACTTGAGCTTAAAGGGAGAGTCAACGATAAGCTAGACCTCACTTTTGGCCTTTCAAATATCATAGATGCGAAGAATGGCACTAAAGACGCGAGAGAAGTTCCTGAAACAACAGCCTCAATGTGGGCAAACGTTTCAATGAATCCTAAGCTTGGATGGGCTGTAGGTATTATGCATCAGGGCGACTCACTTATTAAGGATGGCGGTACACAAATGCTACCTGCTTATACAAGAGTTGATGCTGCGCTTTACTATATGCTTTCTGATGATTTCAGACTTCAGTTAAACATGGAAAATTTAACAGATAAGTTATATTTCCCTCATGCACACAGCACTCATCAAGTTTCAGTAGGAAGAGAAAGAAACGTAAGACTCTCTCTATCACGAAGCTTCTAATTTTGAGGTTTAATAAGTTTTAAGTTGAGGATAAAGAGTTAATCGGGCAATACTTCCTTTAATCACAAACCCTTTAGCTCTTCATTTAAAAAAAGGGCGACTTAGTCGCCCTTAACTTAAGACTTTTTATAAATGATTAGAATGCAATATACTTTCCCCTTTTTTGACGGTTATTCTCTCTAATCATTCAAAAGGGTGGCTCTTTGGCCATCCTTTTTCATAATAAAATTTGTATTATTTAAATAAATCCATATAGAATCTAAACATGACTAAATATATTGTTAAAAGTTATTTAGCCCTGATAAACAGATTCGAAGCTTTCGCAAAGAATCTTGGGAGTTTTGGCCTTGCTGTAATATATACCGTAGGTCATATTTGGATAGCAATTCTCTGTGCTGCCTATATCTTTGATGCATCTTTAAATCTTGCAGCAGTTGATGCATTCATTGAACCAGTCATAAATGGGTTTTGGTTTTATGCACTGCATAAATTTTGTTCCGAAATCCTAGGGAAGCTCACTCTGACAATTGTATATACTGTCGGGCATATCTTTATTGCAACAATGTGTGCAGTAATTATATTTTCAGCTACTGTTAATCTTGCTGCTGTTGATGCTTTTGTTGAACCAATAATTAATGCATTCTGGTTCTATTTTCTTCACAGCATTTATGGGTCATATAATCAAAAAAGAGAGGTTTCGTATGAATA
The DNA here is from genome assembly GCA_902622845.1 of uncultured SAR86 cluster bacterium. Taxonomy (GTDB): domain Bacteria; phylum Pseudomonadota; class Gammaproteobacteria; order Magnimaribacterales; family D2472; genus CACNXK01. The sequence goes on from CACNRI010000001.1 coordinate 343,273, forward strand.
AAAAGAGCAATCCAATTCAATCATCTATTTGGATAGTTGAGCAAGCAATACTTCTTTTGATAGCTGTAGCAACTATTGGAGCAACCATAATTGAGCTTGTGCGAATATTTGATGTTATGACTGTAAACCTAAGTGATCTGTTTTTATTATTTATTTATGCTGAAGTGCTTGGAATGGTGGGGGTGTTTTATAGAGATAATAGAATACCAGTAACGCTACCTATAATTATTGCTATAACTGCCTTGACAAGAATGATAATTCTTCAGAGTAAGGGCTTAGATGCAATAAATATAATTTATGAGGCCTCTGGTATTTTATTATTATCAATAGCTGCATATATCATGAGCTTAAAAGATAAAAATAGTTTATCTAAATTAAAGATTCGTGAAGAAGAAAGTCAGTAAGTAAATTGTCCACATCTTTTATTTTAAGCTTTCATTGCCCGGATAGATCAGGCATACAGTCAAAAATTTCTTCTCTATTATATGGCAATGATGCTTTTTTAACTGATGTTCAATCTTATTCCGATGAAGATACACAATCTTTCTTTTCAAGAATCGTTTTTTCAGTTAACTCAAAGACGGTTATTAGTAAAATTAGTTCACAGCTACAAACACTTGGCATCGAATTAGATATGGTCTGGACAATAGATGAACAAGAAAAAAAAGTAAAAACAGTAATTGCAGTTTCTAAATTGGGTCATTGTCTTAATGATCTTCTTTTCAGAGCAAAGTATAGAAATATGCCAATAGAAATTGTTGGAGTCGTCTCAAATCATGAAGATTTTAGAGAGATTGTCGAATTTAATAACATCCCATTTCACTTTCTTCCAATAGAAAAAAATCTGGATTCAAAGAGAAAGCAAGAATCTCTGTTTCAAAAGGTTGTAGATGACGCAGGGGCAGAAATGATTGTTCTAGCAAGATATATGCAAATTTTAACAGAAGACTTGAGCAATAAATGGTTTGGAAAATGTATAAACATCCACCACAGCTTTCTTCCAAGTTTTAAAGGAGCAAATCCTTATGAGCAGGCCTTTTCTAAAGGCGTAAAGCTAATTGGGGCAACAGCGCACTTTGTAACCCCGGATTTAGATGAAGGACCAATAATTGAGCAGAATATTGAGAGAATAAGTCACTATGACAATATTGATGATCTTATTAGGAAAGGTAATGATATCGAATCGATCGTCCTAGCAAGAGCTGTTAGGTGGCACGCAGAAAAAAGGGTGCTTATAAATGGAAACAAAACCGTTGTCTTCACCTAAGACATAAAAATTTTCAAAATTTCTTTAATTAAAATTTTTTTTTCGCTAATATAAATATGTGAGGAAACCAAGTATATTTAGACGAATCATTTTGTTCATTGTTGATACTTGGAGAGTTGTCATGGATGTTAAATATAATCCATTGAAGCATATTCCAGATCCAAGCTTACAAGCTTATTTTATGCTTGTATTATTTACGATTTGGAGTGTTGCATTTGGATTAATTGCAATCTTCTGGTTGGGCTTTATTGGATATAATATTATGACTAGTATCATTGTGCATCTCTCCATAATTATCCCATTAGTTTTTACAAATGCGGTTTTTATAGATGCTGAAAGAGATGGTGAAAACTGGTTAGAGGAATGGCGTGCTGAGCAATCAAGATATAAACTCTTTGTAAATAGGATTAGAACTAAAAACTTAGTTTTGTGGAACCCTTTTAAAGAAGCTTAATATCAGAATTTAAATGGTGGAGCTACGCGGGATCGAACCGCGGACCCCCTGCTTGCAAAGCAGGTGCTCTCCCAGCTGAGCTATAGCCCCACATTAATTTGCATATTGTATATATATTAAGCAAATAAAAAAAGAAAAAGAGATTTAGGTGAAAGTATTGATTATATTTGCAGACTGAGTTTCACAATTAGGACCCATCAGATGGACTCCATCAATACCAGGAAGATCTTTGATCTGGTCAATGAGCTCAATACATATTTTCTCACCTTCTGAAATTGGATCCTCACTCTTATCTAATCGATCTATGATCTCATCAGAGATATTTATCCCCCAAAGATTCTTTCTCATCCAATCTGCTTGTCTTGCAGACTTCAAAGGACCCATACCAACTAATACTTTCCAAGAACTGTTTTTCCCATTATTTAGGAGTAGATCTGAATAGAACTTAATAACCTCTATATCAAAGCAATATTGAGTTTGGACAAACTTAGCACCTGAATTTATTTTTGATATCAGGGAATTAACTGCCTCTGGCTTAGACTGATGGGTATATAAATCATCTGCAGCCCCAGCATATATTTCTTTTGTTGCGGCAATTTCCGTTCCATCTGTTATTTTTCCTGAATTTAATATATTTATAAGCTCAATAAGAGAGGCACCATTAAATTCATTTACTGCTTTAGGGCCATTCTCACTAGGCTGATCGCCTGTTAAACAAAGGATCTTATTTATATCTATAGACGCAGCTCCAATTATTTCAGACTCAATGGCAATCCTATTCCTATCCCTTCCTGTTAATTGCAGAATAACGTCTAGTCCTTTCTTCTTAATCTCTGATGCAACAAGAATACTTGATAATTTAGTTTTACAGTTTGGTGAATCGGTAATATTTACAGCATCTGCTAAACCAATTAAAGGAATAATTTTACTGATACTACTTCCCAAATCCATAGAAAGGTCTGGTGTTGTTTCCGCAGTAAAAATTAATTCTTTATCACTAAACATTTCTAACCCGTTGGAATATTTTTTTCTTTATCATGGAAAGGTAAGTCACATATCTTAACATCATGAATGCCCGTACTATTTTTTAATTTGACTTCACCAACATTCTCTAAATCACAGTTTAGTTGCACAATAGCAATACCTGTTCCAAGAAAAGGAGACCACGCACCAGCTGTTACAGATCCAATAACTTTTCCATCAAGTGAAAGCAATTCGTCATCAACAATCGGTTTTTCAGAAGGACACTTTATGCCCTTAATTTTTATAGGACTTTTCTCTTTTTTAACTAACGCATCTCTTCCGATAAAGTCACTTTTATCAAAATCTATAAACTTTTGTAATCCAAGATCAAAAGGATCAAACCTTTGATCAAAATCTGTCCCATAATCTAGTATTCCAGCCTCAATCCTTCTTATATGCATTGACGCAATATCTGAAGCAATGAGCCTCTCTTCTTTTCCAGCTTCAAGGAGATAATTCCACAGCTCTTCTCCTGAAAAACTATCTCCATCTGAATATAGTTCGAAACCTTTTTCTCCAGTCCAACCAGATCGGGAAACATAAAAATCTTTATCAAGTATTCTTACCTTAGAACAGGAATAATATGTAAATTCTTCTAAATCTATATCAGAAATTTTTGAGAGAATATCTAGCGATGTCGGCCCCTGGATTTGAAGAACCCAAGAGTTAAAGTCTTCTATTTTTACATCAAGATTGCCGATATTTGCAGTTGCCCAGTTTATGAAATCACCATTTGCTTGAACATAAATGAATTCATCTTCACCAGGATGCATCAAAACTCCATCCATCAATATTCCACCATCATGATTGCATGCGAACGCATATACAGCTCTGCCAGTTTTTATCTTATCAATATTTCTGGTAAATATTTTTTCTAAGAACTTTTTCTGATCCTTACCAGTTATTCTCAGAGGAGTTTCAGGCACATCATACAAGCAACAGTATTTTCGAAGATGCCTGTAATGATCTTGGTCATCATATCCACAGCTAAGAGGATATAACCTATTGTTATAGACTCCATAAAGAACATCTTCGTGATGATAACAGTTAAAAAAAGGAGACCTGAGGAATCTACGATCTGATATTACTAAGTTTGAATTCTTCATATTTGCCAGCAAAAGTTATTTGATAAAAAAAGAATAATATATTTATCAAACTAGTAAATAATGTAAATTGCGTAGCAAGAGCTTGAAGAGGGACTAGGCCAGACAAACAAACAATCAAAATAGCTAAATTAAAGGTACCCACACTTAGAAGTGCAAAAGGGCTATTTTGCATCAATAATGCAGTTATTGTTGGAATGACAACCAAAATGGCGCCAAAAATTGCTACCTGCTCATATGAAAAGCTATTTATATTTAGAAATAATGAATTAGAAATCAAAATCATCGCTAGCATCTGTATTGCAGCAAAGACTTTGGTTGAAGTTGACATAAAAGGATTATATTTATTCTTTAAATCAACTGGCTTGCTTGGATACTTTTCTTCAACATCACTTGGACGCCAATAAGTTGGGGCATACCAAACTTTAAATTTATCAGAGAGTTTTTTAGTTCTCATAGAATCCAAGAACATATTGTAGAAAACTTGAAAATTTGCCCAGACTGGATTCCAGCTATTTAATGCTTTAACAGTTCCATATACGGGCTTAATATCATCTTTTTCTTCGATGTAAGTCCCAAAGATTCTGTCCCATATAATAAAGACGCCTCCATAGTTTGCATCAATATATTCAGGATTTTTTGCATGATGAACTCTATGATTCGATGGAGTAATGAAAATCTTTTCCAACCAGCCTAGTTTAGGAATATGTTCAGTATGAACCCAGTATTGATATAGAAGATTAATTCCACCCACTGTTGCAAATACTTCCGCAGGTATCCCAACAACCATCATAGGAACATAAAACATCCATTTCCAAAGGAAGCCTGTACTTGTCTGCCTCAAAGCTGTAGCTAGGTTATATTCTTCACCATGGTGATGAACAACATGCGTAGCCCACAAGATTTTTATTTCGTGGTGCAGTCTATGTTGGATATAGTAGGTTAGGTCATACATTAAGAAAGCTATAACCCAAGTTACCCAGCTATCCAATGGAAGCAGTTTAAGATTGAAGGTTGTAGCTGCTAACGTAAAAAGGAAAGCATTAAAGCCTAGATTCAGTATAACTGGGAACCTGCTAATTAGACCGATAGAGATACTAACAAAAGTATCATTAATTCTATATGTATTATTTTTAACAATGAGACCATAGATGAATTCTATTATTATTAATAGAAAAAAAACTGGTATCGCATAAAAGATTAATACTGATTTATCCATAAAATTATTTTAAATGTTTTCTAATCAAAAATCTAAGTTGAAAGGCTTTCCTTAAACCTAGGATCAAAAAGTATACACGTTATTCCACTTAAATAAAAAAGGAAGCTAGTCTTCTTTAGATAAAATTAATAATCCGGCTAGGATACCCAAATTCTTCACAAAATTTTGTGTCTCATGAGCTTGATTTGGGTCTCCATTTAAGTTCCAAAAATCATGAATATAAAAGTTTATGAGTAAGGTAGTTATTACTAAGCCAATAGAGCTTATTTTTAAATGTTTTCCAAAAATAATAAATGATCCTAGTAAAATCTGAGTAGCTGCCACAATAGACAAAGAAAAAACGGGGAAGGGTACTTCTTTTGAAATAACAACATCTAAGTTTGCTGAAAAAAGGAATACTTTTGCAATTCCTGGTAGTAGGAAATATATGCCAATTAGTACTCTTCCTATCAAGAAAAGATTAATAGACATATCTATTAGCTATAGCTATTAAGATCCAGCACTTGGCCAAACTAAAGGAACTTGTTGCTGTGGATTGAATACCCTGGGACCTTGAGCAGGATAGGCATTCTCTGCAGCAGCAATTTCCTCTTTGCTAAGGTATTCGCTTGGCATGAGTTTAAAGACATCTAAACCTCTTTTAATCTCCGTGCCATAGATATAGCCTTCATAATAATAAGTCGACCAATAACCCCCGGATATTAAAAGATCTTTAAGAATCGGACCTCTATCGAAGTAAGCTATCTCGATAGGATTTGAAGAATCTGTAAAATCCATTATTGAAAGCCCGCCTTGATACCAAGCTTGAACGAAAATATCGCGGTTTGGAATTGGAATTATTGAGCCATTATGTGCAACACAGTTTTCTGTTTCCATTTGCGGAGCTGGCATTTTGTAATGACTTCTGAATTCTAATTTGTTATCAACAATATCGTAAATGGCATCAGCTCCCCAATCTAATGGATCCCATGCTCTGCATCTAGCTCTTCCACCACCACCCCATTCATCAGTGAAGATAACTTTAGTTCCATCATTATTAAAAGTAGCCGAATGCCAATATGCAAAACCAATATCAGTGACAACATCTAATCTTTTTGGATTATATGGATCAGAAATATCAAAAAGTATTCCATTTCCAGAACAAGCACCTGCAGCTATCTTTGCTGATGGGAAGACTGTAATATCATGACACTGATCTGTTCTTCGAGTATCCTGAGTATCATCTCCATGATCACCACCTCTCCATAGACCAGCTAATGACCCAGTTTCTGGATCAGCGAATACAGCTGGGCTTGATACAATCCTAGACTTAGATGGGTCAGAAATTGGTATCTCTATAACATCTATTCTAAATAATGCTGTTCTTTGATCACCAGCAATATTTCCTACACATTCTTCCATCTCTTCATCATCTCTCACTCCGCCAGTTCCAGAGTTATAGACAATTATTTTTCCATCCGCTGTTGGCCCATCGACAACAGAGTGAGTATGAGAACCTCTGCAGGTTTGAACAGCACCGACTTGTTTTGGCCTTTCTAAATCTGAGATATCAAATATTCTGATTCCTCTAAACCTCTCAGGACTTGCGTCTCTGCTAACACCTTCAAGTCCACAATCTATTCTACTTCTGTTCTCTTCAACAGACATAATAAGTATGTCACCAACAATTGATACATCACCTTGACCACCTGGACAAACAACTGATGATATTAGATTGGGGATTCCGTCTGAGTCAATCTTATACATATTGAAGCCGTGATAACTTCCTGCAACTAATAAATCATCTCTAAATGCCATATCAGTATTTGAAAAACTTAGCATCGGTGATCTAAGAGATCTTGAAATCTCCTCGGTCGTTTTACCTTCATTATCTTCAGTGAGATCTTCTGAGCCTTTACCTTCGGGATTGCTTGGATCATAAAAACCTGTTGGTTTTCTTAATGAAGCTATCAATTCTAAATTTAGAATTGCTTCATCTGCAGTATAAAGACCATGAGCGAGTCCAGATCTTGGATCATCAGATAAACCAACAGCAATAGTGTTCATTCTTTCAATTTCTACACCCTGATCATTAACAAGGTCAGACACAAACTCATTCAAAATAGGATCATATGCAGCACCTGAAAACTTCTTTAGGTCTTTTACCATTTCAAGAGCTCCATCATGGTGAGCAATCATTAACTGAAGGAAGAGTCTGTCAAAGTCAGTACCTTTAGAGTTTTCTAATTTTTTTAATTGTTTTGGACTAGCCATACCCACCATATCTAGATGCATGCTCATGTCATGATCTCCCATATTGTGATGGCTCATCATAGAATGCTCATTTTCTTCAGGGACATCTTCGTCTCTATCTTTAAGCCAACCTTCCATAAAGCTAATTTCATCCTCTTGTGATGCATCAATCCGATCTGCCAAATCAACAATAGTAGGATTATTTGTTCTTTTGCTAACCATGCTAGACATAAGAATTGCCTGCTCGTGGTGCACTATCATTCCTTGAAGAAACTTGACGTCAGCTTCAATATAGGAAGTATTAGCGATATTTGTTGCATCTTCGGCATCCAAATTCTTAGATTCTTCACCGGGAGCTCCTGGCAAAATAATTGGCGCATCATTTGCAGTTAATTGAGAATTTAAAAATAAAAGAGAAATAGAAAATAAAGTTTGTATAAATAAATTTTTTAACATAATTAATTCCTAGGTTATTTAAACCTGTTAATACGATCTTCCCTGTCAGTTTGTTTTTTTGATGCTTTTACTTTTCCAAGTTTAAAAAAAACGAAGAGAGACAAAGCAGCAAGAATTACAAAAAATAAGTTTTCCAAGATCTATCTCGATCTAATCTTTGCCAGAAGTCTTAGGATTTCCAGATAAAGCCAGACTAAAGTTACCATCAATGAGAATGCTCCATACCATTCCATATATTTTGGAAGGCCGACTTCAGAACCTTCTTCAATAAAATCGAAATCTAAAACTAGGTTAAGTGAAGCAATACCAACAACAAAAAGGGAAAAACCAATACCCATCAACCCATTTGAATGAATAAATCCAATACTATTTCCAAAAAACGACATAATAATACTAATTAAATATAATAAAGCTATACCCATAGTCGCTGAGAAAATCATAAGACGAAAGTTTTCAGTTGGTTTTATAATCCCGCTCTTATAACAAAATAGAAGTGAAGCCAAGATACCAAAAGTCAGACCAATTGCCTGAATACCAATACCAGGATATTGTGCTTCAAAAACCATTGTTATTGCTCCCAAAGCAACACCCTCAATTGCAGCATAAGCTGGAGCAGTATACGGTGAGTTTTTAGGTCTGAAAATCGTAAATAAAGCTATTACAAAACCAATAATTACTGCAGGAAGAGCCAATCCAGGAGCATTCCAACCAAAAAATGCACCACCTACACATAAAGCCAACAGAATTCCTGTTTTATTTACGGTACCATCAAGAGACATTGTTCCTTCTGAAAGACTTTGATTTGCTTCAAAATGATTCTGATAAGAAGGATTTCTAACTGAGGTATTAGAAGCAGTTTGACTGCTATCAAAGTGATTTCGAAAGGCCGGATTCCCAGACCTACCAAAGTTGTTTAAAGCTGAATGTTTAGACATACTTATTTATATAGGATCAAACAGGGATTTTTTCAAATGCTTCAAGTGGCTTTCTCATCTCTGCCCAATCACACTCAAAGTCATCAGGGGCATTTTCATACTCTAAAAGACCAAGAGCTTCAAATTTCGGCCTAACTTCATCAGTGAGTAGACCAATTCTTGATAGATTTGGTATCACTCTCGAGAAAAGGAAGTTCCTGAACATTTCAAAACTCCCGGTATTTAATTGGAACTCTCTAGCTTCCTCTTCTGACATTCCTAAGAATCGCTGCTGAGATTTGGTATTAATAAGTCTTTCTCTTGAAATAACACAAGCTTCGTATGCAAACTCAGCTCTCTCATTAATTTCTTCTGGACTTAAGGTTTTAATAAAATCTTCTAAGTAATTAATACCAAAGGTTACATGCCTAGCCTCATCTCTAATAACGTAGTGAAGTAGCTGCTTTAGTAGAGGATCTTTTGATGTAGATTTCAACATAGAGAAGGCAGCAAGAGCAAGACCTTCAATAATAATTTGCATCCCAATGAATTTTAAGTCCCACCTTTCATCAGTAAGGATCTTATCAAGCAGTGACTTGAGTGCAGGATTAATAGGGTAGTGGATACCAATCTTTTCTTGAAGATACCTATTGAAAACTTCAACATGCCTAGCTTCATCAAATGTCTGAGATGCAGCATAGAGCTTAGCATTATAGGTAGGTGCACAACTCGCTAATTGAGAAGCAACAAGAAGGGCGCCTTGCTCACCATGCAAGAATTGGCTCATTAATTCGGCGACATCATGCCTATCAAAAAGGATTTTCTCTTCATCTGAAAGATTTTCATAAGCTTCAAGTGTTTCATGAGGTAGCTCATCATCGGTCTCAAGAATTCGTTCATCTGCAGGATGTGTATAATCCCAATTCAGATCAATTGATCCATTCCAGTTTAATTCTTTACCAAGTTCATAAAGTTTTTTTATTCTATTATCTGCAACTGTGTAGTCCCAGTTATATGATCCAGTTAATGGAGTTTTGAAGATTTCGACAACATCCTCTACTTGTGATTGTGAAAGAGGAAGATCATCATCAAAATAGATTAGATCTTCAGGTGGTCCGCTTTGTTTTTTTATTTTCATAAATCAATTATAAAGTTATTCAAAAAGACCAGTCAATTCATCTAACAACGTTTCACCAAGACTATCTGCATTACTTATAGTGATAGCATGATTATAGTATTTAGTAACATCATGTCCGATACCTATTGCTAATAACTCTATTTGATCTTTTTCATAAATATCCGCAATAACTTCTCTGAGATGATTATCGAGATAATGAGGGTTATTTGCAGATAAAGAGCTATCATCAACGGGTGCACCATCAGATATTACTATCATAATTTTTCTGTCTTCAAATCTTTTTTGTAATCTTTTATTTGCCCACTGCAATGCTTCGCCATCTATGTTCTCTTTTAATAAACCATCTTTTAGGATGACGCCAAGAGATTTACGCGATTTTCTCCAGCTATCCTCTGCTGATTTAAACACAATATGTCTTAAGTCATTTAATCTTCCCGGGTATGAAAAACCACCTCTTTGCAGCCAACTCTTTCTTGAATCTCCACCTTTCCAATGTTTTGTTGTATAACCAAGAACTTCTGTTTTCACAGAACACCTCTCAAGGGTTGTTCCTATGATTTCTGCACAAACAGCAGCAAGATTTATTGACCTTCCCCTCATTGATCCTGAGCAGTCAATCAATATGGAGATAACCGTGTCTTTAAAATCACTTTGCTTCTCTTCTTTGAAGCTTAACGGCTTATTTACATCAGTAATTATCCTTGTAAGCTTTGATGTATCTAAAACTCCCTCATCTAGATCAAACTTCCAAGATCTATTCTGTTTTGCCAGCAATAAACGCTGAAGCCTATTCGCTAATTTTCCAATTGTTTGCAAATGAGGTTGAATGAGTTTATCTAACTGTATTCTTAGTCGGTTGATTTCTTTGATATTTGAAAGTTCTGCTGCAGAAATAATCTCATCATACTGAGTAGTAAAAACAGAGTAATCAGAGTTTTCTTTTCCTATTTGATTATCATCAAAATCAACATTTGCTTCCAACTCTTCATCTATAGATACCTCAGCCTCTTGCAATATCTCTTGCTCATCTGGCATTTCATCAACAAGTGATTGCATGAGATCTATTTCATTACTAGGCTCATCATCACTCTCAATTTCATTCATATCATCAGATAAGCTCTCTTCATTCTCATCACTTTGCTCATCAAATTTTTCGTTTTCTTCATTCTCCTCTGACTTTTCTTGCTCTAGTAATTTAAGAGCATTTAGTAAAGACAATGAGCTTTTAAGAAAAGATTCTTCATCTTCAATTGAAGAAATCATATCTTCAGATATTTTTTGGGAATTTCTTGAATTTATATTTGGGATTTGATCAATTAATCTTTTTTGGTCTTTATCTAATTTAAAACCATTTAGATTTTTAAACCAAAGATTAATTAATGTGGATAGTTGAATCTCATCATCAGCCGAGTTTTTAGTTACATCAATTGAAAAATTTTGAATATTTAATTTAGCTCCATCATATTCTTTAGAGCCCAAGATTTCTGCTCTGGCCATTTTGAGTTCATCAAAGATTTCTCCAGCTTCACCAGGCAATGTTTTTTTAATCAGATTATGTTTTAACCAAAATGCCTGCCTATCTGTTCTGCCTTTCCATGCAGACAACTTTCTTTTAATTCTAGGTGGATTTTTAAGATTTAATTTAGAGCCTTTAGGAATTAATCTATTAGAATTCTCTGTGACAATATCTTTGTTTTTAGTTAATGCCTTAGTCCATGATAAAGCTGCATTTAGTTGTTCATCGCTATTAATAGACATTAACTATTTTCTGCTTCCAGCTCTTCGGCAAAACACCTCTGGAAATATTCTGCAACTATAGGTTTTTCAAGATCATCACACTTATTGAGAAAAGAGAGTTTAAAGGATTCTTGAATATCTTTAAAAATAATAAAGTTTTCGGCCCAGGTTAAAAGTGTCCTAGGAGACATAAGATTTGATATATCACCATTAATGAAGCCCTGTCTTGTTAAGTTACAAAGTTTAATCATATTAGAAAGTATTAATTTCCTTTTAGCAGAATTAAAGCCTTTGAGCTTCCCAAGAACTAACTTAGTTTCGTGTTCAGGAGACAAATAATTTAGAGTGGATAAAATATGCCATCTATCCATTTGGCCTTGATTTATTTGTTGTGTTCCATGATAGAGGCCTGTTGAATCGCCCATTCCAATTGTATTTGTAGTTGCAAAAAGCCTAAAGTTTGAGTGTGGTCTTAAAACTCTATTTTGATCCAATAAAGTAAGCTTCCCTTCAACTTCCAAAATCCTTTGGATGACAAACATAACATCAGGTCTTCCAGCATCATACTCATCGAAAACAAGAGCAACAGGATTTTGAATTGACCATGGAAGAATACCTTCTACAAATTTGGTAATTTGTTTTCCATCCTCAAGCTTAATAGCATCTTTACCGAGTAAATCTAACCTACTGACATGACTATCTAAATTTATTCTGATGCATGGCCAGTTCAATCTTGCCGCAACTTGTTCTATGTGCGTTGATTTACCAGTACCGTGATAGCCTTGGATAATTACTCTTCTGTCATGTTCAAATCCAGCTAATATTGATAGGGTAGTTTTTTCATCAAATATATAAGAGTTATCTATTTCCGGAACCCATTCAGTTTTTTCACTAAAGCCTTTGACAGTTAAATCAGAATTTATTTTAAAAGTAGATCTTACATCAATCTTTTGATCTGGCTTTTTTGGGAGATTAATTTTTTCTTCAGTATTCATCTTATAAGCAATTTTTGAGTCCTGTATACTACATCCTGAGAAGTTAAACTTCCACTAATTATAAAATTTTTTGAGTTTATAAGATGAGTAATAGAGTAAAAAATAAAGTTGGTTTAATAACTGGTGCCGCCCAAGGTTTGGGTAAAGAAATGGCTAGATTATTAATTGAGGAAGGTGCCCAAATAGTAATGACTGATATAAACGAAGAGCTTTTGAAGAAGAGCGCAGAAGAGCTTAATGCTCCTTACTATGTCTTAGATGTTACTAAGCCAGAGGATTGGCATAGTGTTTTAGGTAATATTGAAACTGAGTTCTCTCAACTCAATATTTTAATAAACAATGCTGGGATAGGTGGTGGCGGTGATGTCGAATCTTGTGATCTAGAAACATGGGATCAGGTTCATAAAGTTGATTTAGACTCAGTATTTTATGGCTGTAAGTTTTCTCTTCCATTGATGAGGAAATCAGGGAATGGCTCGATTATAAATATATCTTCAATTTCTGGGATTGTTGCAGGACATAACTTTTCAGCCTATAACTCCGCAAAAGCTGGAGTAAGGCATTTATCGAAGTCTGTTGCTCTTCACTGCGCAAGAACTACTGATCTTGTAAGATGTAATTCTATCCATCCTGTTTTTACAAGAACAGAGATCCTAAAAGATCTTTTTGATATGAACCCAGATGCTGACATTGAAGGAAAGCTTATAAAACAGATTCCAATTAGGAGATTAGGTGAGCCTATCGATATTGCTTATGCTGCGTTATTTTTAGCATCAGATGAATCTTCAATGATTACAGGTACTGAACTTGTTATTGATGGAGGTTTAAGTGCCCAATAAGAAGGCTATTAAAAGTACTTTAGAGCTATTTAATTTGGACAGAATTGACAGAGATGTCTTCCAATGGAAAGGTCAAAACTTTGGCTGGCAAAGAATCTATGGCGGCCAAGTCATGGCGCAATGCCTTATTGCCGCCAATCATACTGTAGAAGCCCCTCATCACGCTCATTCTTTCCATTCTTATTTTTTAAGACCAGGAATAATGGAGGAATCAATATTATTTGATGTTGATAGAATCAGGAATGGAAAAAGTTTTACGACGAGAAGAGTTAGAGCTATACAAAATGGTGAGGCAATATTTGCATGCTCAATTTCTTTCCAAAAAGAAGAAAAAGGATTTGAGCATCAAATTGATATAGACCTTAACGAAATTCCAAAACCTGAAGATCTTCCAAGTGACTGGGAGCTGAGAAATAAAGCAATTGAACAACTTCATGGGAAAAAAAAGGATAAGTTCTTTTTGAGAGAGCAAGAGATTGAAATGCGCGCTACTCAAAACAATGATTATGTTCAACCAAAAAAGAGTGAGCCACTTAGAGATATTTGGATGAGGCCAAACGGTGAAATACCCAATGACTTAGTGATTAATCAAGCCCTATTATTGTATGCATCAGACCGTGGTTTGCTTGGAACTGCTCAACTGCCACATGGAATTAATTTTATGTCTAAGTATTTTCAAAGCGCTAGCTTAGATCATGCAATGTGGTTTCATTCAAAGGTAGATTTTTCAGACTGGATGCTTTATCGAATTGATAGCCCCATTGCCAGAAATGCAAGAGGATTCTCAAGAGGATCTATTTTTGATTCTCAAGGCAAACTAGTTGCAAGTTGCGTTCAGGAAGGCTTAATGAGGATGTGGGATAAACCGAAAGACTAGGTTCCAGATTCCCTTATAGCTTCAACCAATACTTTTACCTTATCTGGATTTATATTTGGCGTTATGCCATGCCCTAGATTAAAAATATAGCCCGGAAAGTCTTTAAATTCTGACAGCATTTTTAAAGCACTCTCTTTGATCACTGAATCTTCCTCAAGAAGAATCTTTGGGTCTAAATTTCCTTGAAGGGCATGTGAGCCTTCAAATACTCTTATAGCACTGCTTGGATCAACCGAAGTAAACATGCCATAACAACTTAGACCATCTAATTTAAATTCATTAAGATTACATTTTGGATCTCTAGCAAAAACTATAGTTGGAGTTTTGCTTGTAACAGGATCCTCTGATAATTTTTTAAGAATTTTTTTTATATATTTCAAAGAGTATTCTAGGTATTGTTCTTCAGAAAGAAGATTTGCCCAAGAGTCAAATATCTGAATTGCGTCTACTCCGCTGATGATTTGCCTTTTTAGATATTCAAAACAAGCATCAGCTAGAATCTCAAGAAATTTATGAGCATGATCAGAATGACTTTCTATAAATGATTTTGTTAAATCAAAGTTTTTGGAACTACTTCCCTCAATTGAATATGCTGCAAGAGTCCATGGACTCCCAGCAAATCCAATTAGTGGAGTGCTTGGATTTAATTCTTTTCTTGTTAGTGCAGCAGTCTTGTATACATAGTCAAGACTGTCCGGATTAAAATTTATCATTTTAGAAATATCTTCTGGTTTTTTAATAGGATTCGAAAAGACTGGACCTTTTCCCTCCACAAAAGAAACTCCTAGACCGAGAGCATCAGGAATCGTTAGGATGTCTGAAAAAATAATTGCAGCATCAAAATCATATCTTTCTATAGGCTGTAAAACTAACTCGCAGCAAATCTCAGGAGTCTTACACATATCAAGAAAATTTTTGAAATTTGATCTTACTTTCCTGTACTCAGGAAGATATCTGCCAGCCTGCCTCATTATCCAGATAGGTGGAGTTTTTTGAGTCTTTCTATTAAGTGCAGCTATAAAATTTCGATTAAATTCAGTCATGGACGTATTTTATAATACTTTTTGCTGCTTCTCTTCCTTCCCACACTGCTGTCACAACAAGATCAGATCCTCTGACCATATCACCGCCAGAGAATATCTTTGGATTGGTTGTTTGGAAGTCAAGCTCATCATGACAATCAACATCAACAAGGCCATTTTGTTTTAAATTAATCGAGTAATCTTCTGCCCAGTTTGGAGGGCTAGCACGAAAACCAAAAGCAACAATCACTGCATCTGCATTAAAGATTTTTTCTGAACTGGTAATCGGTATTGGTACTCGCCTTCCGTTATGGTCTGGATCGGCAAGCCTGGTAGATATAGTTTTAATAGCCTCTACCTTATCATTTCCTAATATTTCTATTGGCTGGCTATTAAAAACAAAATTTACTCCTTCCTCTTTAGCATTGATTACTTCCTTTCTAGATCCTGGCATATTATCCTCATCTCTTCTGTAAATACATGTAACTGACTTCGCTCCTTGCCTGATTGCAGTCCTGTTACAGTCCATAGCAGTATCACCACCACCAAGAATAACGACATCCTTTCCTTTTAAATTGATAAAGGAATCTTTTTTTTGATTAATTCCAAGAAGTTTTTTATTGCTTTCAACTAAATAGTCAATTGCCTTATGAACGTTTTGAAGTCTTTCACCCCTAAAACCGCCCTCAAGAGATGTATATGTGCCCATACCTAAAAAGACAGCATCATAATCTTTGTAGATATCTTTAAAACTTATATCAGTCCCTATTTCTTTACCTAAAAAAAATCTCACTCCCATTTCTTCAAGAACTTTTCTCCTTTTTTTAACCACGCTTTTTTCAAGTTTAAATTCTGGTATACCAAAAGTTAGCAAACCACCAATTTCTTCATGCTTATCAAATACATGACTCCTAATGCCAGCTCTTGTTAGAACATCAGCACATGAGAGCCCGGCAGGACCAGCTCCTACAATTGCAACTTTTTTCCCGGACCATGATCTATTTGATAAATCTGGCTTCCACCCCATCTCAAAAGCTTTGTCAGTTATATACTTTTCAATAGACCCAATAGTTACAGCCCCAAATCCATCATTCAGTGTGCATGCACCTTCACAAAGCCTATCTTGGGGACAAACTCTTCCACATACCTCTGGAAGACTATTTGTCTGGTGACATAGCTCAACCGCTTCAAGAATATTCCCTTCATTAACAAGTTTTAACCAATTAGGTATGTAGTTGTGAACAGGACATTTCCACTCGCAGTAAGGGTTACCACAATCAAGACACCTGTGAGCCTGATTTGCAGCTTGAGTTTGATTGTATTCACCATAAATCTCAACAAAATGTATTTTTCTACTTTCTATATCTTTTTTTTGTGGATCAAATCTACCAACATCTAAGAACTGAAAATCATTATCTATCTCTTTAAAATCAACATATTCCGATCTTGGATTATTTGGCTCAGCCACTGATTTATCTTTTTCTGATAAAAGCTCGCTCCTCCAATTATAAAGTTCATATATTGCCTCTTGTTTATCAGTAATAGGAGCAAATGACTTAGTTAGATATTTTTTATTATGTCTAATTTTCCCATAGAAGTAGGGTGACTTAGGCTGAGTAAACAGCAAAAGTCCTTTCTCAATTTGATATTGTTTATTCTTCCTTTTCACAAAGTATGACATAGTATGACACTTTTATGATAAAATCTATTCCCTTCCATTATGCTATTTGATAAAAATTTTGAGAAAGACAACTGTGGCTACGGTCTAATCTGCAATAGAAATGGAAAGCCCTCCAGAAAAATAGTAGAAAAATCAATTGATGCTCTATCAAGCATGGCTCACAGAGGAGGGGTTGGTTTTGATGGTAAAACTGGTGACGGCTCAGGACTATTGTTTGACATAAACAAGGGCTTTTATAAAAAGATAATTAAATCTGAGCTATCTATAGCACTACCAAAAGAATTTGCTATTGGCTGCTTTTTTTCTAAAAAAGGATTGAAAGACAAACTGCAGAGCGACTTAAAAAAGATTTTTAGATCTGAAAATCTTAGAGTAATTTGCTTTAGAAATGTTCCCATAGATACATCTGTTCTTGGGGAAGAAGCTAAAGATACTCTCCCAGATATTTTTCAGGTATTTCTAGAACAAAAAGATAATAGTTCTGATTTATCTCTGCGATCATCTCTGTTTCAGGCATTGAAAACCATCGAGAACAAATATTTAAATTGCGAAGAATTTTATGCATGCAGTCTTTCAAATGAAACCATTGTTTATAAAGGACTTATGATGCCAGAAAACCTTAAAAGCTTTTATTTAGATATTAAAAATAAGAAGTTTATAGCTTCAACTTGTCTGTTCCATCAAAGATTTTCAACCAATACAGCTCCAAAGTGGCATTTAGCCCAACCTTTTAGACTGCTTGCTCATAATGGAGAAATTAATGCTATTAGAGGTAATAGAAATTGGGCAAAAGCACGTAGCTCCTTGTTTAAATCAAAGCTGCTACCAGATTTGCACAAGTATGAAAATCTTATCAATGCTGACGGATCAGATTCCTCAGCCCTTGATAATATGATTCAACTTCTTGTTGAAGGGGGTATGAATTTATTTAGGGCAATTAGAGCTGTAATACCTCCCGCTTGGCAGAATATACAAATACTTGACCCAGATATAAGAGCATTCCATGAATATAATTCTATGCATATGGAGGCATGGGATGGGCCAGCAGGCATTGCCCTTGCAAATAAAAGATATGCGGTAAGCTTCCTTGATAGGAATGGCATGCGTCCATCAAGGTATCAGATTGAAAAAGATGGGACAGTAACAGTAGCCTCAGAAACTGGAGTAAATCCTGTAAGTGCATCAAAGATTGAAGCTAAAGGAAGAATATCCCCAGGAGGAATATTTGCAGTTGATAAAGAGACTGGAAAAATCTTAACTGAAACTGATATTGACCAAGAACTTGCTTCTAAATATCCATATAGAGATTGGTTAAAAGAGAATTCAAATTATGTTGAATCTAAACTTGATCAATCCGAAGGTAGTGGGCTGAAAAAAATATCTCCAGAGAAATATACTCTTGCAACAAAGATTTTTTCCTTATTCTTGGAAGAAAGAACAAGTGTCATTAAGGTTCTTGGAGCTGCAGCGCAGGAGGGGACGGGCTCAATGGGAGATGATACAGCTCTTGCAGTGCTAAGTAGACAAAATAGACAAATATATGACTATTTTAGGCAACAATTCTCTCAGGTCACAAATCCACCAATTGATTCATTAAGAGAACAATCAGTGATGTCTCTAGAGACATGTTATGGACCTGAACTCAATATATTTGAACCATCACCTTGGCATGCAAAACGCTTAGTTACTTACTCCCCAATTCTTTCTTATAAAAAACTTGATTGGATTCTAAAAAATAAGATTTTTAAAGTTAAAACTTTTGATCTTGAATACGGTGAAAGTAGTACAATTTCAGATGCAATTGATAAGCTCATTTCAGATGTTTCTTTATCCATAGATAAAGGCACAACAATTATTCATTTAAATGAAGCACTGCCATCAAAAAATAAATTATCTTTGAACGCTTTGATGGCAACCGGAGCTCTTCATCAAGCCCTAATAGAGCAAAAAAAGAGAACTAAAGTAAATATTATTGTCAGCACTGGTTCCGCAAGAGATACTCATCAAATTGCCTGTCTTATTGCTTTCGGCGCGACCTCCGTCTATCCATGGCTCGCATATCAAACAATCTTAGACCTTAGTCATAAAACAGAATTAAAAGGCGATCCTTTTGAAAATTGCGCAAAGTATAGGAAGGGAATTAATAAAGGTCTATTAAAAATAATCTCAAAGTTAGGCATTTCATTAATTTCTAGCTATAGAGGATCTCAACTGTTTGAAATAGTTGGACTATCAAATGAAGTTGTGGATAAATGTTTTACAAATACGGATAGCAGAATTGGTGGAAAGAACTTTAGAAATCTTGAAAATGAAAATAGGAATATTTCATTATTTGCAAAGTCAAATATATCCGATGTAAGCGTTGGTGGGTTATTAAAGTTTATTCATGGTGGTGAATACCACAGTTATAACCCCGATGTAGTGAAAACATTACAAGAAGCAGTTCGAAGTGGAGATGAAGATGAATATAGAAAATATTCTAATTTAGTAAATTCAAGACCAGCTTCCATGCTCAGAGATCTTCTAGAGTTGAAGAGCAAAAAACCAAAGATCAAAAAATCAAAAGTTGAACCACAAAAACATATCCTTAAAAGATTTGATTCAGCAGGGATGAGTTTAGGCTCATTATCACCAAAAGCTCATGAAACTCTTGCTGAAGCTATGAATTCTATCGGCGGTAGATCGAATTCAGGTGAAGGAGGTGAAGCAAAAGAGAGATATGGAACAAATAAACGTTCAAAAATTAAGCAAATTGCCTCTGGAAGGTTTGGTGTCACTCCTGAATATTTAGTAAGTGCCGAGGTGCTTCAAATAAAAATTGCACAGGGGGCAAAGCCTGGTGAGGGAGGGCAACTTCCAGGAGGAAAAGTTAATGAGCTAATTGCAAGATTAAGATATTCAACTCCAGGTATCACTCTGATATCTCCTCCACCGCATCATGATATTTATTCAATAGAAGATCTCGCACAATTAATTTTTGATCTTAAACAAGTAAATCCCAAAGCTCTCGTATCAGTAAAGTTAGTTTCTGAGCCAGGAGTTGGGACAATTGCTTGTGGGGTTGCTAAAGCTTATGCCGATTTAATAACAATTTCTGGTCATGATGGAGGAACTGGAGCCAGCCCTATTTCCTCAATAAGATATGCAGGGTCTCCATGGGAATTAGGTTTATCTGAAACTCACCAAGCTCTGAGAGAAAGTGGATTAAGAGGAAGAGTAAGAGTGCAAGTTGATGGCGGCTTAAAGACCGGACTGGATGTAGTTAAAGCTGCGATTCTGGGTGCTGAATCTTTTGGCTTTGGGACTGGTCCAATGATAGCTATGGGATGCAAGTATCTTAAAATATGCCATCTCAATAATTGTGCAACAGGTGTTGCAACACAGCGATCTGACATAATTGATAGACATTTTGTTGGAGAGAAAGAAAGAGTTGTGAATTACTTTAAATTTATAAGTAATGAGGTGCGTGAAATTCTTGCTGAACTTGGGGAACAAAAGCTTGAGGATATAATTGGAAAAACTGAACTTTTAGATGCTATCAAAGATATGCCTGAAAGGTATGGTGATTTAGATTTAAGTCCAATCTTAGCTTCTAATAAAAAGTCTATACAGCCTTACTTTTGTAATTCAAATAGGAATAAGCCTTGGGATAAAGGCCAACTAAACAGAGAGATCTTCGAGAAAGCAAAAAAAAGTATTCTTTCAAATAAATCAAAGACTTTAAAATTTAACATCACAAATAGCGACAGGTCTGTAGGGGCATCTATTTCTGGATTCATTGCAGAAAATTTTGGAGAAGTTGGTCTAGATAACAAAATCAGTTTAAATTTCACTGGCTCGGCAGGACAAAGTTTTGGTTGCTGGAACATTGAAGGCTTGAATTTAAAAATCGAAGGTGATGTAAATGATTATCTTGGAAAGGGGATGAACGGCGGAAGAATAGTTATTAAACCGCCTAAAAGGCTAGAAAGGAATCTCAACAATATAGTTGCAGGGAATACAGCGCTATACGGAGCAACTGGAGGAAAATTATTTGTTTCAGGAGGTGTTGGGGAGCGTTTTGCAGTTAGAAACTCTGGAGCAACTGCAGTCATTGAGGGAGCTGGAGATCATTGCTGTGAGTACATGACAGGAGGGCAGGTTGTTATATTAGGTGAAGTTGGAGCAAATTTTGGAGCAGGAATGACGGGTGGATTCTCATATGTATTGGATGAAGAGAAATCATTCTTCGACAAATGCAATCGTGAATTGATCAATTTGGACAGAGTCTTAAGCGAAACTATGGATCCACATAGGCAAAATCTTAAACTTCTTATTGAAGAACATTACGAGAATACCAAGAGCATGAAAGCAAAAGAAATATTGAAAGATTTTGAGAGATATTTGCCAAATTTTTGGCTTGTTTCTCCAGTAGCTCTGAGTGTAGGTGATCTTCTTAAAGCTACAACAGCCAGCGCTGCCTAAGAAAAAGATTTTTTGAAATTCTCAAAATTAAATTTTTGAGTCTGGAATGAAATACCGATTCCTTTTAAAAGTATCAAACTAATATTCCCACCTTTGACCTTCTTGTCACTCAAAATAAATTTATTTAGATCAGAATAATTGCTTGATGTATTTTTAGGAAAGTTAAGAGCATCAAAAACATTTATTATTCTATTGTAAGTTTTTTCATTTAAGTGACCCTCTAACATGGACATTTTAGAAGCCATTCTCATACCCATAGCTACAGCTTCTCCATGTAAAACATTTTTGTAATTATTCATTGCTTCTATTGCATGACCATAAGTGTGCCCAAAGTTCAATATAGCCCTTATGCCTAACTCTCTCTCATCTTCAGTGACAATTTTTGCTTTTGCTTTAACTGACTCATGAATAAGTTCTTCAATTACTCTTTGGCTTCTTTTCAGAATTTGCTTATGCTGCTTATCAAAAATATTGAATATTTTCTTGTTATAAATTAGCCCATACTTAATAATTTCTGCTATCCCAGATTTAAATTCTCTCTCCGGGAGGGTTTTTAATAAGGTTGAAGATATCAACACTAACTTTGGATTCTTAAATGCTCCAACAAGATTTTTTCCGGACTCAATGTTAATGGCAGTTTTTCCTCCAACCGATGAATCAACTTGAGCAAGAAGTGTGGTTGGTATTTGAATATAATCTATGCCTCTCATAAAGCTTGCAGCGACAAAACCACTCAGGTCTCCAACAACTCCACCTCCAATGGCAACTATACAATCCGATCGATCATATTTCTTTTTAGCTAGCTTATTGATAATCATTTGGAAGTTGGTAAATGATTTTGATTCCTCTCCAGGCTTAATTTGAAACAAGTCAATTACTTTATTAGAGGGGATAGATTTTTTTATGAGTTCAATATACGCATAAGGGATATTCTTATCGGTAATAATAAATATTTTATTATTCTTTGATACTGCGCCGGGAAGATAATCCTTAAAGATCTTATTCTTACCGATAAGAACCTTATATTTTTCATTACCAACTAAAACTTTTTTAATCATTATTTATTCTTAATAATATTTATTATTTGATCTGCAACCTCTTGACTGGATTTATCACTCGTTTGAATTGCATAGTCAGATACCTCTTTATATAAGTGTTCTCGCTCACTATTAAGTTTTGTAAGTATTGTTTCCGGATCACCATCTTTTAATAAGGGCCTATCTTTATCTTTACTTGTTCTCTCAACTTGGATTTTTATAGGAGTTTCTAAGTAAATAACAACTCCTCTAGCGCTAAGAAGATTTCTATTGTGATCAGATAAAATAATTCCGCCTCCGGTAGCAACAACATGAGAATTTAGTTGCACTATCTTTTCAAGCTCAGCCGTCTCTCTTTTTCTAAATCCTTCCTCTCCTTCAAGATCAAAAATCCAATCAATACTAGCACCTGTAGTTTTTTCTATCTCTTCGTCAGAGTCCAAGAAATCTAAAAAAAGCGAGCGAGCTACTATTTTTCCAACAGTAGATTTACCTGATCCCATAGGCCCAACAATATAAATATTCATAAAAGATTTTTCACTAAGCTGCGAATTTTAGCACCTAAACATATAAAATATTAAAATTATGGTTAGTAGACTTTTAGAGTTATTCCTGAAAGTTGCAATTTTTGTTGCAACCTTTGTTGGAATAATAATACTCTCAACATACCTTTATTTATTACCTGAACTTCCAAGGGTAGTTGATGTTGACCAATCAAAACTTCAAATACCTCTAAAAATTTATACATCCGATGAGAAATTAATTGGAGAATTCGGAGAAAAGAAAAGAAGACCATTAGGATTTGAAGAAATACCTGAAGATTTGAAGAATGCATTTCTAGCTGCAGAGGATGACAGCTTTTTTGAGCATAGAGGTGTTTCGTATCCAAGTTTGATAAGAGCTTTTTCTCAATATATTAGAGTAGGCCTTGATGCAACTGGTGGTGGGACGATTACAATGCAAGTTGTAAGAAACTATCTTTTAACTCGAGAAAAGAAAGTAAGGAGAAAGATAAAAGAAATTTTTTTAGCATTTCACCTTGAAAGTGCATTCTCAAAGGAAGAGATATTTGAGATATATGTAAATACAATCTTTCTAGGTAATAGATCTTATGGTATTGAGGCAGCTGCTAATACTTATTTTGGTAAATCGGTTGGAGAATTGACGGTAACTGAATCAGCTTTAATCGCCTCTCTTGCCCAACTCCCATCAAGAGTAAATCCAATTAGAAATCCAGATAGAACTAAAGCTAGAAGGAATTGGGTTTTATACAGAATGAAACTTTTAGACTTTATCTCTGAGCAAGATTATCAGACTGCAATAAATAGTGAAATAAACCTTCCCATATCTATCAATAATTATGATCTTGAAGCTAGCCATCTTGCTGAACTTGCAAGATTTGAAGTAATTAACAGATATGGTATCAGAGCATATGAAGAAGGCTGGTCTGTTTATACAACTGTTGATTCTGAACTTCAAGAAAGTGCAAACGAAGCAATAACAAAAAGGTTATTTGAGTATGACAAAAGGCATGGCTGGCGAGAAAAGAATAATTATATTGATAGACTAGGTAATGAATTCTTTAAATCAATAGAGAGCGAAGATTTTAATTTCTTATTATCTCAAGATTATGTAATTCAATCTGACCCAATTAATTACCAAAATATATTAGAGGAGTTACTTCGTGATATTTTTGAAGAAAATCCATTTATTCAATCTCATCAAAGAGCCATTGTTGTAGAAGTCTGGGATTCAGGATTTACAGCTATTGATGAGCAATTTAATTTTGAAACTATCCAATGGGATGATAGTTATTCCTGGGCTAGAGAATTTTTAGATGAGAACAGGAGAGGAAAAGCGCCAAAAGGATTCATGGATTTATTAGATATTGGAGATCTAGTTTATCTGTTTGTGGAAAATGATCAGATTAAGTTAGATCAAATACCTCAAGCACAGTCATCATTAATTTCTTTCAACCCAAAGACTGGTGAGGTACTCTCCTATGTTGGCGGCTCAGCATTCAATGATTCTCAATTTGATAGAGTTAGACAGTCTTATCCTCAATCAGGATCAGTTTTCAAGCCATTCATTTATGCATCAGCTTTCAGTGGAGGCTATAATCCATCATCTTTAATTAATGATGCACCAATTATTTTTGAAGATGAAAATCTTGAAACTTTTTGGAGACCTGAAAATTATTCAGGTAAATTCTATGGCTTAACAACTCTCAGGGAAGCACTTGTTCAATCAATAAATATTGTTTCGATAAAGCTTTTAAGAGAAATTGGTATTAAAAAGTCATCTGAGATCGTTGACAATTTTGGTTTTGGCGCAGAGAGACTGCCTCAAGATCTTAGTTTAGCTTTAGGATCAGGTAATTTTTCTCCCGCTGAGATTGCAAGAGGCTTCAGTGTATTTGCAAATGGTGGAATAATTTCCGATATTCATTATGTAAGTCAAATTAAAGACAAGAACGGAGATATCATTTTCGATCACTCAGAAATAGATGTTGTAAATGTCTCTAGTATTTCCGCTTTTCCATGGCTCAATACAGTGCAGCTAGATGCATCAAAGCCATATTTTCTTTTACCGCCTCTCAATAAATCGGACCCCGTTATTGATCCAAGAGTTGCATTTATGGTGAAAGATATTCTAAAAGAAGCTTCCCAAAGAGGATCGAATGGAAGGCTTACACGATATTTAGATAGAAAAGATTTTGCTGGCAAGACTGGAACTACAAATGATGCTGTAAGTACATGGTTTAGTGGTTTCAACTCAAATATTGTAACAACTGTTTGGGTTGGAAATGATGATTTTGAATCTCTTGGCGATAATGAGTTTGGTTCTACAACAGCATTACCAATCTGGGTAGATTACATGAACTCTGCTTTTAAAAAGATTGATGTAGATGAATTTATTCTTCCAGACGGCATTTCTTATGTAAGGATTAATAAAAAAACTGGAGAGCTTAGCAAGTCTGCAAAAGACGAAAGTTATTTCGAGCTTTTTCTAAGCGAAGATTTATAAGTTTATTTAAAAAGGGAGATTCTTAAGAGTGTCCAAATATTTTCAATATATGAGCTTGGCTTTTCTTTAAACTTAGATCTTATATATCTTGAGATTGTGCCTTCAAGTGAAGTAATCAATAAATGAGATGATATTCCCGGCTGTGATAGGAGCGAATCAGAGTCTTTTTGTAAAATTTGTTTAAAGTTTAGTTCCAGTCTTTCATAGAACTGGTTAGTAGCATCAACTACATTTTGTTCGTTTGCACTTAAAGCCTCTCTCGATAGAAGTCTTGCAAAGCCCTTATTCTTTTCGATAAATAATATACAAAACATAAATAGATTTTTTGCATTTTGTTCCGCGCTTTCTTTACTTTTCTTAATTTCAGCGCACTTTGAGATTATTGTCTCGTCACAAAAAGAAAATAATTCCAAGTAAATAGATCTTTTGCTTGGGAAATGTCTATATAAAGCTGCTTCTGTAATTGACGATTTTTCAGCCAAGAGAGCAGTTGTAACTTTAGAAAGATTTCTTTCTTCTAGAAGACTTGCTAGTGACTGAAGAATGATTTGTTTCCTGTTTTCTTTAGGCATTTATATTATTCTAAATTAATATCTTGATTTGGTAAGAATTTTTTTAATTCTTCCAAAAAGTTTTTTTGAATCTTTTCTAGCGATTCTTGACTATTTGCTTCAAATCTCAAAACAAGCTTAGGAGTCGTATTTGAAGCTCTTAATAGAGCCCAACCATTCTCAAATGAGGCTCGAAGGCCGTCAGTAAAATCTTTTTTTCCATCAATTGATGCATTTTCAATGAAATCCTCAATTATTTTAAACTTTCTCTCATCAGGAACATCTATATTTAATTCTGGAGTTGAATAGGAAACGGGAAGGCTATCCAATAAATCATCTAGTGATGATCCTGTTTCATTCATGATGTCTAAAAGTCTTATTGCAGAATAATGACCGTCATCAAAACCATGCCAAATATCATTAAAGAAAATATGACCACTCATTTCACCTCCTAATACGGCATTGTATTTTTTTATATTATTTTTAATATGAAAATGCCCGGTAGGACTCATGAAAGGTATGCCATCATTTTCCTTAATTATTTGGGGAAGAAAGTCTGAGCACTTAACATCAAAAACAATAGTTTTGCCTCCCTTTTTTGAAAGTATTTTTTTTGAGAATAACATCATCATTTGATCGGGATAAATTAATCTTCCTGATGAAGTTACTACTCCAAGCCTATCTCCATCACCATCAAATGCAACACCAGCATCTGCAGAGACCTCTTTTACTTTATCAATAAGGTCCACTATATTTTTTTCTTTTGCCGGATCCGGATGATGGTTTGGGAAATTTCCATCAACATCACAGAAAATTTCGACGACCTCGCAGCCAACTGCTCTTAATAAGTCTGGAGCAATAATTCCGGCTGCACCATTTCCACAATCAACTACTACTTTGAGGTTTTTAAAATTAAAGCTATTTTTAACCTCAGTTATATAGTCATTTTTTATATCTAAAAATCTATTTTCACCAATTGCATCTTCAAAAGATATATCTGTTTTAGAGAGCTCAAATATTTCAGTACCAGATACTGGTTTATCATCTATAACAAGCTTAATTCCGTTGTAGTTTTTAGGGTTATGACTCCCTGTAATCATAATTCCAGACTTAGAAGCTTGCTTTTTTGCTGCGTAGTAAAGAAGAGGGCTTGTAGCAAGTCCTATATTTATAGTATTAATTCCATGCCTATTTAAAGATTCTTGGAGAGATTCCAAAAGAGATGGACCTGACAGTCTTCCATCTCGTGCAATTACAACTTCAGCCACTGATTCTTGATAACATTTCTGAGCTATGGATGTAGCAATTTTTGCAATCGAATCTTCATTAAGCTCATCTGGGAAAATACCTCTTATGTCATATTCCCTAAATATTGATTTTATAAGTTCTGACATTTGCTTTGGATTTGATAGCTTGTTTGTCATAATACCTTCGATTTTATTAATTATAAATGCAATAGAGTGTTTGATTTAACTTACAAAAATAAAAAGATTTGGAGAAATGGAGATCTGGTTTCATGGGATGAATGCAATGTTCATTCTTTGACGCATACTCTGCATTATGGTGTTGGTGTTTTTGAAGGTGTCCGAGCATACAATACAAAAAATGGGCCAGCAATTTTCAGGGTAAAAGAGCATACGGAAAGGCTTTTTGAGGCTGCAAAAATAGTAAATATAGATATTCCATACTCTATTGAAGAAATTATTGAAGCCCAAAAGACTGTGTTGCTTAAAAACGATTTTGATGAGGCATATATCAGACCAATAATTTACTTAGGAAATGAATCACTTGGCCTAAGAGCAGAAGATTTATCAGTAAATGTAATTATTGCAGCATGGGAATGGCCCTCATACATGGATCCTGAATCAAAACAGAAAGGAATTTCTGTGGCCAAGTCTCCATATAAACAATATAAAAACCCCAATTGGTCAAACTATAAAATTACTGGGACTTATGTAAATTCAATTGTTGCATTACAAGATGCGGTTGCAAAAGGAGCTGATGAGGCATTAATTCTTGATAATGATGGATATATTTCAGAAGGCAGCGGGGAAAATATTTTCTTCTTAAAAGATGGTCTAATTATGACGCCAACAACAAAGAATTGTTTAAATGGAATCACTCGACAATCGGTTATAGATATCGCAAAAGATCTTGGCCATAAGGTTGAAGAGGGAGACTGGTCATATGAACACATTATTGAATGTGATGAGGCATTTTTCACTGGTACAGCAGTAGAAGTTACCCCAATTACAAAAATCGATGAAAAGATAATCTCTAATGGGACTGTTGGACCAATTACAAAAGAAATACAAACAAATTATGAGAGTGCAGTTCTTGGAACTGACAATAATTCAAGAAACTGGCTGACATACATCGAATAATATTTTGCATAAATTAAAGATTGCACTACTAAGTTATAGGAGCGCACCTTTTTCAGGTGGCCAAGGTATTTTTGTGAGAGAACTTTCAAATGCACTTTCAAAAAGGGGACATGAGATAGATATCATTTCAGGACCTCCGATGCCAATTCTCGATCCAGGAATTAAATTAATTAAATTGGAAGGATTAAATTTATTTGAAACATTTAGTTTTAGGGACAGGCTTTTAAAGCTTTGGAACAAAAAGGATAAAGACTCTCTCGATTATTATGATTTTTTTAAAACCTTAATAGGCGGTTTCCCGGAGATGTACTCTTTCGGAGAAAGAGTGAAGAAATATCTCTCACAAAAAAAAGACTATGACATCGTTATCGATAATCAGTCCTTAAGTTCAGGGATGTTGGAAATTCAAAAAAATTATCCTTTTGTTGAAATAATTCATCATCCTATAACGAAAGACTTTACATTTGATCTTATTTATTCAAATGGCTATTTACAAAGATTTTTTAAAAAAAGATGGTATACATTCCTTAAAATGAATAAAAAAGTAGCACCCAAACTTAAAAAAATTATTACAGTCTCTTTAAATTCAAAGAAAGACATTGCTAATGATTTTAAGACTGATCCAAAGAGAATCCACGTTATTCCTAACGGACTAGATCTAGAAGTTTTTAAGAAAAATGATGAATTGGAGAGAGAAGATTTTAAAATTGTAACTGTGGCAAGTGCTGACGTTCCTTTAAAAGGACTAGATACTACACTTAAAGCTATTTCATTAATTTTAGATATATATCCAAATATAAAACTTTCAGTTGTTGGAAATCCCAGAGAGAATGGTCATACTGAAAGGCTTATTAAACAACTCAATCTTACTAACAATGTTTCTTTTAAAACAAATCTTTCTAAAGAAGAAGTTGCATATGAATATCAGTCTAGCTCTCTTGCAGTTATTAGTTCTTTGTATGAAGGTTTTGGTTTTCCTGCAGCTGAGGCAATGGCATGCGGAACACCAATAATTTCTTCAAATTCTTCTGCACTCCCTGAAATTGTTCAAGACTTTGGACAGTTATATGAGCCTGGTAATTCAAATGCCTTGAAAGAGTGCATAGAAAATTTTTATCTAAATAGACCTTCATTTAATAATCTTGCTCAAGAAGGATGTCTATATGCAAATGAAACTTTTAATTGGGAGAAAATTGCATTAGATTACGAAGAACAATTTTTAGAGACAATAAAAAAGTTTGATTCATGTTAACGTTTAATTTTAATAATATTAGTCCAGAAAAAGATTCTTTTATGCTTGATGCTGGATGTGGTCCAGGTAGGCATGTTTTTGGTTTCATGGATCAGTTTCCAGATATAACTTGTGTTGGAGTTGATTTGGATTCTTATTCGCTTCAAGAAGGCAAAACAAATTTAACTTTATTTAGCTCAATTTCTAATAAAGAATCAACATTTCTTCAAGGCTCTGTTTATAACTTACCCTTTAGCGATAATACATTTGAGACAATAATTTGTTCTGAGGTTTTAGAACATGTTGCAGATGTCGATGCAACTCTTAAGGAGTTAACAAGACTGCTTAAGCCTGGTGGTAATTTGCTCATAAGCGTGCCATCTTATTTTCCAGAAAAGATTTGTTGGTTGCTCTCCAAAGATTATCAAAATATGCCAGGTGGCCATGTAAGAATATTCAGAAAAAGCGCCCTTCAAGAGAAAGTTGTAGAAAAGGGCTATAGCTTAGAGAGAACTGAAAAGTATCATGCCTTGCACAGTCCTTATTGGTGGCTTAGATGTCTATTTTGGTCATCTCAAGACAGCAATTTTCTTGTTAAAGTTTATAAAAAGATATTAGAGATACAAATTTTAAGAAATCCTATGATTTTGAGGGTCTTAGATAATCTTCTTAATCCATTTTTAGGAAAAAGTACTTCTTTTTATTTTAAGAAGTTGTGAAAATGATTAAACATCAATTAGTTCCTGCTAAGAATTGGATAATTGAGAATCAAAATAAGAGTGGATCAATAAACTGGGACCACAGAGGAAAATGTGATCCCTGGGATCACTGTGAGTGCTTAATAGCTCTTGCAATATATGAAGAGTGGGATGCATTTAATAAAGGCATTGAATGGTTCTTTAAAAATTTAAATGCTGATGGCGAAATTGCACCAGAATTTATCAATGAAAAAGTTACTAAGAACCATTTCGAAAGCCATCATTCGCCATATATTTTTCTTCCTCTATACCAAAAATTTTTAATTGATAATGATATTGATTACTTACTTAAGTATAAAAAAGAAATACAGGATATATATAATTCGACCTTAACTTATGCAGATTCAGATGGATTCTTATTTTGGGCAAAAGACAAAGATGGATTTTCTGACAACTCTTTAATAACAGCTTCGTGCTCAGTTCATATCTCATTAAAAATATATGAAAACATTGCTGATATTTTAGATTTAGATTCTAGCCATGAAAAAATACTATTGAATCAAGAAAAAATTAATTCAAAGAAATTTGATCGTGACGGTGTAAGCAGGAAAAGGTTTTCTATGGATAATTATTATCCTTTTTTATGTGGTATTGGAAACGATGAGCTCATCAATAAGACTATTAGTAATTTTTACCATGAAGGATTAGGAATTAAATGTGTTATTGAAGAGCCGTGGGTAACTTTTGCGGAATCATCAGAATTTATAATTAGCTTAGTAAAAATGAACAGAAAAGAAGATGCAAGAAAAATTTTAGAAGAAATAATGAGATTCCAAGATAACAGAGGAATATTCCCAACTGGTTATCAATATAAATTGGATATTTTATGGCCTGATGAGTTTTCAACTTGGACAAATGCTGCAGTTATCATTGCTGCAGATTGTGTATTTGGGATCTCACAAAAAAGAAATGTATTCTTAGCCTAGCTTTCTGAGAGCAACTAAGCTGTGAACTCTATCTATTAGCTCAAAGTTTTCAACTAATGCTTTTTCATAAATTTCTTTAGGAGCTTGGCCTCCCTCTAATTCTGAGTCATAAATATCATGAATAGCTAAGATACCGCCAATTCTTATTTTATCTCTCCATGAAAAATAATCATTTCTTGCTGACTCAAAGGTGTGACTTCCATCAATAAAAACAAGGTCTAGGTCATCTTCAATTTTTTTTGATGCTTCCACAGAATTATCAATAACTGGAATAACAGTATCAATGAGACCAAATTTTTTAATATTACTTATAAAAAGAGGATAAGTATCAACTCTTTTCTTTTCATAATCGTAGATCTCTTGATCAAAGTACTCTTCACCAAATTGTTGCTCTTCCGACCCTCTATGATGATCAATAGAAAATAACTTTGTATCATTTTCTTTGCAAGCTAAACCAATGTAGCAGGCAGATTTGCCGCAATATGCGCCAATCTCGACAGCAAATCTCTCTCTACATTCTCTTGAGGAAAGCTCATAAAGGAATTTTCCCTCATCTGGGTGAAGAAAACCTTTTATGTTCTTAAACCGATCTAACTTAGAACTCATAAAAACTTTCCTTTCCCAAAGTTGATTTGAATCTTCTGTGTTGCCATAAATATTCTGATGGCTTCTCTCTAATTCTAGCCTCGATATGTGATGAGATATCTTGAATCATCAATTTTGAATCTGAGATGCTTATCTCTTCAATAGAAAGAATTAATTTGTCCGAGTCATAATATGAATTTAAAAACAAAACATTACATTGAGTTGCATCTACAATTTTGACAGGAGCATTTGTAGTAGCTGTTTTAATGCCAAAAAAATCTACATTCGAACTATTCTTTAAGCCATAATCTTGATCAATGGCATAAAGAACAGTTTTATTTTTCTTGAGCCATTTAATGAATGTAATTGGTGAATTCTTATCAGCGAGAGCATTAAGCCCTTTCAATCTTCCCATGCTTTGTACTTTCTGCATGAAGGGTGAGTTATGTACTCTTTCTACCCCATAAAGCTCACAATGCATTCCGAGTATTCTTGAGTCCAGCTCCAAATGATGAGAGTGTTTAAAAATGAGAAGGTTGCCCTTGGTTGCAATAAGCTTATTTAAACCAAATATTTCATATTTAATTAAAGAATTTATCTTTGAATCATTCCAAAACCACGCTTTACCAGTATCAAATATTCCACGAATCATCGACTTGAGATTTTTATTAAAAAGATTTACTTTTTCTTGCTTATTCAAGTTAGGAAAAGCAGCATCAATATTTTTTCTACTAAAAATATTTCTTTTGTGATTGGGATTTTTTAGAAAGGAAAATAAAATATTTGCTAAAACATTTTGAAAGTTTATTGGAAAAGCAACAATTAGCTTCCAAAAAAATATGCCTATCTTTTGATTGATAAATTTCATTTAAATCCTGTTGCGTAGTTATTATACTAACCAGAGTAATAAACTATGCTTATCTTTATCTATAATCTCATTTTTCTGGTTTTAACCCCACTATTTATTATTAGGATCTTTTTAAAAGCAATTGGAGATCCAGGTTATTTAAGGAATCTAAAGAACAGGTTTGGGGTCTTAACAACTTCTATAGAACCAGGCCTTGAATCAATATGGTTTCATTCAGTAAGTTTAGGAGAAGTAATTTCTTCGAGTGATTTAGTTAGAAAGCTATCAAAGGATCATAAAGTCATTCTTACTACAACAACTGGAACAGGATTTAAAAAAGCAACCGAACTTTTTTTTGATAACAAGCGAGTTGATATTGCATATGCGCCATTTGATTTTTATTTTTTTACTTTGCTCTTTCTAAATAAAGTAAAACCTAAGGCAGCTATCTTTTTTGAGACAGAAATTTGGCCAAACTCTATCCATTTATGCAAGGCACTGGAGATACCATCTATTATTAGCAATGGAAGACTATCTAAAAAGAGTTTTAAAAAATATATGAAGCTTAATACCTTTTTAAAAAAAGTTTTCTCTAATCTTGATCTTGTCATGGCTCAAGGAGATGAAGATAAGAATTACTATCATCAGCTTGGTTGCAAAAATATTCACGTCACAGGCTCAGTCAAATTTGATCAAGGATGTGATTTTAGTAAATCAGAATCACTAAGTTTTAAAAAGTTTTTAGAGCACCCATATTTTCTCGCTGCATCCACCCATGAGGGAGAGGATAAAATTATTTTGGAATCTTTTAACCTGATAAAAAGAGATTTTCCATCAGTTAAGTTAGTTGTTGTGCCTCGTCATCCAGAGCGAGCAAATAAAATTAAAGCCCTTTTTCTTAATATGGGATCAAATTCAATTTATGAAAATGAAGAGGAGACTTCATCAGATATTTTAATAGTTAAATCACTTGGAATTCTTCCCACACTTTATGCAGATGCTCAGCTAGCTTTTGTCGGAGGAAGCTTAGTAAATAGAGGAGGCCATAATATTATTGAGCCTGCAATAGCTCAGTGCCCATTTATATTGGGAGAACACTATTTTAATTTTAAAAATATTGTTGAATCTTTCATAAATGCTAATGCAACACACATTGTGAGAACTCCATTGGATATATTTGAACTTTTTTGCAAAACCTATAAGAATCAAGAAGACTTTAGAGAAGGTATGATTCGTAATGCAAACACAGTTGTTGAAAAGAATATCGGAGCAACCATGCGCCAACTTTCACTGATTAGAGCTAGTTTGTAAATTGCATAATAGCAAGATTAAAAAGAAAATAATTACCCTGATTGGACCAACTGCATGTAATAAAACTTCTACTGCAGTTCATTTAATAAAAAAATTTCCAATTTCGATCATAGGCGTAGACTCAGTTCAAATTTATAAAAGATTTAATATTGGATCTGCTAAGCCCCCTAAAGAAATCCTCGAAAAATACAAGCATCACTTAGTTGATAGCGCTGATCCAGAAAATATTTTTTCAGTAAAAGATTTTTATGATCAGGCCTACAGAATTGTCATACAAGCGCACTCAAATAATAGGATTCCTTTGCTAGTTGGTGGAACAATGATGTACTTCAATACACTTTTTAAGGGAATAAATAATATACCTGAAGGAAATGAAGCTATCAGGGAGGAGCTTCAACAAGAGCTTGATAACAAAGGAGTGGATAAACTATTTAATGATTTAAAAGAAATAGATCCAGAGTCAGCTAAAACTATAAAAGAAAATGATAAACAAAGAATAATGAGGGCTTTAGAGGTCTTCAAAATATCAGGTAAGAGAATTTCTGATTTCAAGAAGGAAGCCGCAGAAAATATCTTTGAAGAATTTGAGTTTATAAATATAGGTATTTTTCCAAGTGATAGGGATATTCTTCAGGCAAGGATTCGAGAAAGAGTAGTAGAAATGATCAATATGGGCCTAATTAAAGAGGCTCATGAAATAATTAAATTAGAAAATATCGCAAAAAATCATCCAGCCCTCAATTCAATTAATTACAAAGAGGCAATTCAAGTAATTAATGGAGAATTAGATGCCATTGAGCTTGAAGAAAAGTGCGTCATTGCTACAAGACAATTGGTAAAAAGACAGCTTACTTGGATGAGGAGTTTTAATTTCTCAAAAACTTTTGACATCAACTCAGTAATTGAAATTGAGAAATACTTAAAAGAGCAAATTTTTTAAAATAATTTATTTAATTATGTTCTTTCATCCATATATTAATTTTAAACATATATAATAAACTTTATGAATTGGGATAATCAGGATAACAAAGACCCTTGGGGTAACCGCTCCAATGGTAATGATCAAGACTTTGATGATCTTCTAAAAAGGTTTTCTTCTATTT
Source organism: uncultured SAR86 cluster bacterium (assembly GCA_902622845.1). GTDB lineage: Bacteria > Pseudomonadota > Gammaproteobacteria > Magnimaribacterales > D2472 > CACNXK01. The sequence goes on from CACNRI010000001.1 coordinate 378,454, forward strand.
TAGGCAGCAAGTCTGGAGGAGGAAAAGGTTCTTCATCGGGTGGCGGTTTCAATTTTTCACCAAGTAGATTTCTTGGTTATGGTTTTTTCATATTAGCAGTTGTTTATCTATCTGCATCCATCTATACAGTTCAGCCTGGTGAAAGGGTAGTTATATTAAGGCTCGGTGAGTATCACAAAGAGACAACAGAAGGTCTTAATTTTATGTTATTTGGAATTGATCAAAGATTTAAAGAAGATGTAGCCCTAACAAGAAGATATTCTCAAACAGCAAATATGCTTACACAAGACGAGAACTTAGTTGATGTTACAGTTTCAGTTCAATACAGAATAAGCAATATCAAAGATTTCGTACTTAATGTTAGAGATCCGGAAGCAAGCCTTAGAAAGGCTACGGAAAGCGCATTGAGATTTGTTGTAGGTGACAATTCATTGGAACAAACTCTAACAGTAGGAAGAGAAAAAATAGCTCAAGATGTTGGAGATAGGCTTCAAGAATATTTGGATATCTATCAAGCTGGATTAATTGTTCAGCAAGTTAACATTGAAAAAACTGATCCACCTGTTGCTGTAAAAGCCGCTTTTGATGATGTGGTTGCTGCAAGAGAAGACAAAATTAGGCTCCAAAATGAAGCTGAAAGGTATGCCCTGACTATTGTCCCTGAAGCAAGGGGTCAGGCTGAGGCAACCATTAAAGCCGCTGAAGCATATAAAGAGCAAGTAATACTTAGGGCTGAAGGTGAAGTAGTAAGGTTCAATGAAGTTTACGATGAGTATAAAAAGAATCCTGAAGTAGTTAGAAAGAGAATCCATCTTGATGCTATGAAAAAAGTATATTCAGATTCAACAAAAATAATGATTGATGTTAATGATGGAAGTAACATAACACTCCTTCCTTTAGGCGACATTCTGCAACAAACACAAGATGATGATGAGGATTAAGCATGTCTTTTAAGAATTCAACCGTTTTATTTTCTATTCTTGCGGTACTAATTTTATTTAACAGCTTTTTTATTGTTGATGAGCGTGAAAAAGCAATTGTTCTTCAGTTTGGAGAAACTGTTAGAGAAGATGTAGGCGTTGGATTTCATTTTAAAATACCTATTATTCAGGAAGTAAAAAAGTTTGATGCTAGGCTTAGGTCCTTAGATGAGGATCCAGACAGAATTCTAACAAATGAAAGTAAATATTTATTAGTTGACTCATTCGTGAAATATAAAATCAGTAATGTTCTACTTTTTTATAAGGCCACTGGTGGAAGCTTTAATAACTTAAATAACTTGCTAGGACAAAGAACTGAATTCGAATTAAAGAATCAGTTCGGTAAGAGAAGTGTCACTGAAGTTGTTTCAGGTGAACGTGATGAGCTAATGAGAATAATGAGGGATAATCTAGCTGCTTCTGTTGTTGACCTTGGTATTGAGGTTATTGACTTCAGGGTTAAAAGAATAGATCTCCCTCCTGAGTTAAGTAATTCAGTATACGAAAGAATGAGAACTGAAAGAAATAGACTCGCAGAGGAGCTAAGATCAGAGGGTAAGGAGCTCTCAAGAGAAATCACCGCATCTGCTGACAAAGATAAAATAATAATCCTGGCTCAAGCAAATAAGCTATCACAACAACTAAGAGGAGAAGGTGAGGCTACAGCAGCTGCAATTTATGCTGAAGCTCATAATCAGGATCCAGAATGGTATGAGTTCATAAGGACTATGGAACTTCTTCCAGATGCATTTAGCAATAAATCAGATGTTATGTTAATTGATTCAGATCAAGAGATTCTGAAGTATTTCAAAGATTCTTCCGGCGAAGAAAAGTAAAATGTCTAACAATACCCTTATCCTTGGTCTGCAATGGGGAGACGAAGGAAAAGGAAAAATTGTTGATGCCTTAAGCGAAAACGTTTATGCAGTATGCAGATTTCAAGGCGGTCATAACGCTGGACACACAATAAAAGTAGATGGGGTTCAAACTGTTCTTCACTTAATACCATCAGGAGTCCTTCATAAAAATGTTAAGTGCCTTATAGGAAATGGAGTAGTCCTATCTCTTGAAGCAATTAAAAAAGAAATTGAAGGATTGGAGGAATTTGGTGTTGAAATACGTGACCGATTATATATTAGTGAAAACTGCCCATTAATTCTCCCAAGTCATATAAAGATTGATCAAGTAAGAGATAAAGATGAATTTATTGGCACAACAGGAAGAGGTATTGGACCAGCCTATGAAGATAAGGTTGGACGAAGAGCGATAAGGTTCGGTGATTTAAAAGATGAGACTTTATTAAGAAAGAAAGTTTCAAGGTTAATAAAGATTCATAATAAATTGTTGGAGCATTTTTATGATGCAGTACCTTTTTCTGAAGAAGAAATCCTAAATAATCTTCTATCTTTTAAAAACTTTGCTGAAGCTTTTTCAGTTAATACAACAGACCTATTAATGAATTGGTCTGAAGAGGGAAAAGAGGTTTTGTTCGAGGGTGCGCAGGGGACTTTCCTTGATATTGATCATGGAACCTATCCCTATGTTACTTCATCAAGTACAACAATTGGTGGTGTTTCATCAGGTCTTGGAATAGGACCAAAGCATATTAATAATGTAATTGGAATTGTTAAAGCATATGCAACAAGAGTTGGAGAAGGTCCATTTATAACTGAGCTATTTGATGAAGATGGAGAAGAAATAGCTAAACGAGGAAATGAATTTGGAGCAACTACGGGTAGGCCAAGAAGATGTGGGTGGCTCGACCTCGTTGCTTTAAAAAAGGCTATTTTTATGAATTCTGTTGACAGTTTATGTATGACCAAAGCTGACGTGCTCGATACTTTTAAAAATATACGTGTTTGCGTAGCTTATGATGACAACAACTTACCGATCTATAAGAGACTCGAAGGATGGCAAGAGGATACTAGCCAATGCAATTCATATGACGAACTTCCACAAAAATTAAAAGATTATGTAAAATTCATTGAGGAAACTGTAAACTGCAAAGTTAGCATAATCTCTGTTGGCCCTTCCAGAGAGCAAAGCATACATTTATAAATTTATCTCAGCTAAATTTTATCTAAACTCGCATTTATAAATTTATATGATTCAGGATTAGAGAACTTTTTTGTTAATCTTATACATTCATCAATGACAACAGGTCTTGGCGCCATTTCATTATTCATTTCTATTATGCCAAGACACAAGATTGCTTTATCAATAAGCTCAATTTCATTTTCTTTAATTTCCATTTTTTTTGAAATAGTTTTCTCAATAGCCTCGTTGTCTTTAATGAGTTCATCTAAACAAAGTTTAAATCTTTTGAAGTCTACTTTTTCAGACCGATGCTCTTTTTTAAACTGTTCTAATATCTCTTTAGAAGAAGTTTTCTCGAATAAATGCTGATAAATTGCTTGAACTAGGACCTCTCTAGTTTTAATAGCTATTTTATGTTTTGCTAGATTTTTCATTAATGAGAGCTATTAATGCATCGGCATTATTTGCTGTTGTTGTGATATATCTTTTTTCAAGTTGATCTTTGTTATCCACACAAATTACGCCATTTATTATTGAAATATGAGGATAATCAAGAGCTAGCTGCCCCAGTGATCTAAAAGTTTCATTACTTACCAAGTCATAATGAGATGTTTCACCTCTAATGATAATTCCTATGGCAAGAATTCCTTTTGTTTTAGAAGTAATTTTTGCTTTGGCTAAGGCTGGAATCTCAAGTGATCCAGGCGCTTTAAAAGATTTAATCATACAATCCTCAGATTCCAATCTTTCCATAGCCGCATCCGTCATCTCATTAATAAAGTCTGTGTACCAGCTGGTATAGATAATTAGGATTTCATCATTTTTAGTCATTTTCAAAACCTACTATTTCAATGTTAAATCCAGAAATATTATTATATTGAGTTGGGGTACCAAGAACTTTTATTTTTGTTAACCCTAGATCTCTTAAAATCTGAGATCCAGCTCCAATAACTCTTCTGCTTTTTTTTGTTAACTCTTTACCTTCAAGTAAGGAGAGCCAATAACTACTGGCATCTCTATGATTTATTAAAACAAACACACCTGCTTCTGATTTTGATATCTTTTCCAGGGAATTCCTAACTGACCACTTCTTTCCAAGATCATTAATTGCTAACGTATCTTGTAAAACGCTTTGTGTTTGAACCCTAACTAATGGGGCATCTACATTTTGGATATCACCTTTCGATAAAGAAAAATGGAAGTTTTTCTCTAGCATATCTTCCCAAATCCTTAACTCAAATTCTCCAAAGTCTGTTTCAACAGATTTTTTTTCAACCTCTTTTACAGTTGCTTCAGTTGTCAGCCTAAAATCAATTAAATCAGCAATAGTGCCAATCTTTAAATTATGTTTCTTAGCGAACTCAATAAGATCATCTCTTCTTGCCATTGAGCCGTCATCATTCATGATTTCGCAAATGACACCTGATGGAGAATATCCTGCAAGTTCTGCAAGATCGCAAGAAGCCTCGGTATGACCGGCTCTTGCTAGAACACCGCCGTCCATTGCTTGCAGTGGAAAAACATGGCCAGGTTGAGCAATGTCTTTTTTAGTTGCATCTGGATTAACAGCTGCAAGAATAGTTGTAGCTCTATCTTGTGCAGAAATTCCTGTAGTTATACCTTCTTTTGCCTCTATGGATACAGTAAAAGCGGTTTTATTACTGGATTCATTAGAATCAGTCATTTGTTTTAAGCCCAGAACAGAGCACTTTTCTTTGGTAAGCGTTAGACAAATTAAGCCTCTTCCATGCTTTGCCATAAAGTTAACAATATCTGAATCAACTTTATCTGCTGCACAAACTAGGTCGCCCTCATTCTCCCTATCTTCATCATCGACGATAATAACCATTTTCCCTTCTTTAAGGTCATCAATGATTTCTTTTGTTGTATTCATGGTGTTTTTAAATAAGTTTCTTTACTATCATCATTAATTTTAAAAGAGGATTTTAAATCAAAACCTAAGCTTTCTATAGTTTTATTTTCAAACCAAGAAACCCCTTCATCTCCCAATGTAATATTAGACTTATATATAATTATTTCATCAACTAAATCGTTATCCAGAAAAGCATTTACCAAATTTGGACCCGCTTCAACTAAAATTGAATTTATTTCTGTATTTGATAGGTCTGTAATTACTTTATTTAAATCAGATGATCGGTTAATTATTACATCTCCACTTTTAAAGAAATTTGATTCTTTATTAATTTCTTGAGAAGTTAAAAGTACTTTTTGAGGCTGATTAACTTCGAAATCAACTCTAGCATTCATCCTAGGATTATCATTTCTGAGTGTATTGCCGCCAGTGAGAATTGCATCAAATCCTGCTCTTACAATTTGCACATCATATCTGGATTGTTCAGAGGTAATCCAAGTAAATGTATTATCTTTTCTGTGAGACATTCCATCTGCTGAGGAAGCAATTTTTACAGCTATGTAGGGCCTGTTATAAGTATTTTTGAAAAAGAAATGTTTATTAAGTTCAATCAATTCTTCTTCAAAAAAACCAGATAAGACTTCAATACCATTATCCTCCAATTGCTTAATACCAGATCCAGAAACTTTTGGGTTTGGGTCTTTGATCCCGATTACAACCTTTTTAATACCAGACTTTATTATTGCATCTGTACAAGGTCCAGTTTTACCATGATGGCAGCAGGGTTCTAGCGTGCAGTATAAAGTGAGCTGTCTAAATTCTGCTTCGGAAATATTATTATTTTTATAGAGATCTTCAAGCGCATTTATTTCTGCATGATTAGAGCCATATTTCATATGGTATCCCTCTGCAATTACTTCGCTGTCTTTGACTATAACGCATCCAACCATAGGGTTAGGTTTAGTTAAATATTTTCCTTTACGGGCTAGATCAATAGCCCTTTTTAAAAAAATTTCATGCATTATTTCTTTTTAGACTTTTTCTTGTCTTCTTTGCTTAGCGACTTTATTTCATCTGAAAAATCACTGATATCCTGGAAATCTCTATAGACAGACGCAAATCTGACATATGCAACTTGATCAACATCTTTAAGAGCATTCATCATAATCTCTCCTATTTTTTCAGAGTGAATCTCTCTTTCTCCAAGCACTCTTATATCACTTAAGATCTTTGAAAAGAGGGCATCTGTTTTCTCAGCCGAAAGAGGTCTTTTTTCAAGGGCTCTAAGCATCCCTTTTTTTAACTTCGAACCATTAAACTCTTGTCGCTTCCCATCATTCTTAATAATCTTTGGAAGAGCTAGATCAGCAACCTCAAATGTTGTAAATCTTGCGTTGCAAACATCGCATTTTCTTCTTCTTCTGATTTGAGAGCCATCTGCAAATATTCTTGAATCAACAACTTTTGTATCTTCTGCTTGGCAAAAAGGACAATACATTACTTATATACTGGGAATTCTTTGCATAAAGACAAAGCTTTATTTTTAATTCCCTCAATTTTTTTCTCATTATCTAAATCAAGGACTATGTCGCAGATCCAATTTGAAATTTGAATAATTTCATCCTCTTTAAAGCCTCTTGTTGTAACTGCAGGAGTTCCAAGTCTTATTCCTGATGTTACAAAGGGAGACTGTGGATCGTTAGGAACAGCGTTCTTATTTACTGTGATATTAGCTAAACCAAGTTTATTTTCAGAGTCCTTTCCTGTTATCCCTTTATTTCTAAGGTCGACAAGAATCATATGATTTTCGGTGCCGCCTTTTATTATGTCGACCCCTCTTCCAATAATAGTCTTCGCCATGGTTTTAGCATTACTAATAACTTGAGACATATAAGTTTTAAATTCAGGCTCAAGAGCTTCTTTAAAACAAACTGCTTTAGCAGCAACAACATGCATCAAAGGGCCTCCTTGTGATCCTGGAAAAACTGCGGAGTTTAATTTTTTTTGTATATCTTCATTCTCTCTTGCAAGAATAATCCCAGACCTTGGACCTCTTAGTGTTTTGTGAGTCGTAGATGTTACAACATCTGCATATGGAACAGGTGAGGGATACATACCTGCCGCTACAAGTCCTGATATGTGGGCCATATCTACTAAGAAATAAGCATTAATTTCATCTGCAATTTCTCTAAATATGCTCCAGTCTACTAAACCAGAGAAAGCTGAAAACCCAGCAATTATGAGTTTTGGGTTATGTTTTTTTGCTAAATCACGAACTTGGTCATAATCAATATCATGTGTTTCAGGATTTAAACCGTATTGAAAAGATTTATAGTTTCTTCCTGAAAAATTTACTTTCGATCCATGTGTAAGGTGTCCTCCATGATCAAGACTCATTCCGAGTATTGCGTCATTTGGCTCAAGTAATGCTAAATATGCAGCAGCATTTGCAGAGGAACCAGAATGAGGCTGAACATTGGCATAATCAGCATTAAAAAGCTCCTTAGCTCTATCTATTGCCAACTTCTCAGCAATATCAACAAACTCACAGCCGCCATAATATCTTTTGTCAGGGTATCCCTCAGCATATTTATTTGTTAATACAGAGCCTTGAGCTTGAAGCACTCTTTGACTTGCATAATTTTCTGAAGCTATAAGTTCAATATGTTCTTCTTGTCTAACCATTTCCTTTTCAAAGGATTCCCAAAGCTCAGCATCATAAAGTTCTATATCTTTTTTATTTGAAAAGATTGCATCAGTTTTGAGATTAGATTTATTATCAAGCATAGACATTTTTAAAGTTTCTCCAAGATCGAGGATTACAATTTGTAAATATTAAGTATATTTTAAATGAACTATGGTTTTTTGTGGATAAAAGTTTTTTTTCTTTTAGGTGATGTTTGTTTACAAATTTTACACTCCAGTCCAAAGCATTCTCTAGCTTGGCAATATTCTCTTCCCCAAAAAATAAATTGCAAATGTAAATCATTCCAGTCTTCAGGTGGGAATACTTTCTTTAAATCTTTTTCTGTTTGCACTACATTCTTTCCCGAAGTAAGTCCCCATCTTTGAGCTAACCTATGAACATGAGTGTCTACAGGAAAAGCGGGTTCACCAAAAGCCTGACTCATCAAAACAGATGCAGTTTTGTGGCCAACTCCTGGTAATTTTTCTAACTCATGAAAGCTTTCAGGAACTTTGCTGTTATGTTCTTTAACTAATATTTTTGACAACTGTTTTATAGCTTTTGATTTTTTAGGACCCAGACCACAAGACTTAATAATAGAATATATTTTCTTTTCAGATAGTTTTGACATCTCGAGAGGGCTTTTTGCTAACTTAAATAACTTGGGAGTTACCTGGTTTACTCTTTCATCAGTGCACTGGGCTGATAGTAAAACGGCTATCAAAAAAGAAAAATTATTGAAATGATTGAGTGGTATAGGTGGATTAGGATATTTTTTACCTAAAATCTTTTTAACTATTAATGCTCTCTCTTTTCTTGTCATATAATAAATATTTAAATCAATTCTAAATGATCAAGTATAGGAAATATCTACTTAAGCTTAAAGATGCTTTTTTAGAAGAAAATGTACAAAACACAAAGATGTTAGATTTATATCTGAAATATCTTGAGGGCGAGGCTTCGGAGCAAGATCTAGAAAATGCTAACAAACAGCTTGCAGAGATACTTAAAAGCTTAGGTATGGGCGTACTTGTGGTTTTACCTTTTAGCCCCGTTAGCATTCCTTATCTTGTTAAAAAAGCCAAAGAAAATAATATCGATATAATTCCCAAATGGTATAAAGCTTTAAGAGAACAGGATGATAGATTAGAATAATAGAGTAAATTTTGGAGTAAATTATGAAAACAGCTGTAATTGTAGATAGTGTTAGAACTGGACTAGCCAAGTCATTTAGAGGCGGATTTAATATGACAAGGCCCGATGAAATGTTGGCACATATCATAAACGCAACATTGGAGAGAAATCCCAATTTACCTCCAGAGGCTGTCGAAGATATCATAATGGGGTGCGGAAATCCTGAGGGGGCTCAGGGGCATAATGTTGGTAGAAATGCTGCAGTTCTCTCTAATCTGCCCATAACAACTGGAGGAACAACAATAAATAGGTATTGTTCTTCTGGAATGCAGTCAATATCTATGGCGGCATCTCAAATTATGGCTGGTTGTTATGACACTGTTATTGCTGGAGGAGCAGAAACAATTTCTATGATGCAAGGTAAGCAAAATATGGATAATTTTGTTAATGAAAGACTTGCTGAAAAGTCTCCAGGAATATACTACCCAATGGGAATGACAGCTGAAGTGGTTGCAAAAAGATATAACGTATCTAGGGAGGCTCAAGACGAGTATGCTTTTGAAAGTCAAATGAGAACAGCAGCAGCTCAGCAAGCTGGAGCATACGATGATGAAATTATTCCAATGGAAACAAAAATGCTTCTTATGAATAAAGAAACTGGCGACTCAAAAGAAATTGATTATTGTGTAGAAAAAGATGAGTGCAATAGACCAGAGACAACTCTTGATGGATTGGCTTCTTTAAAACCAGTATTTGATCCAGAAAATGGATCAGTTACTGCTGGAAATTCTTCTCAACTATCTGATGGCGCGTCTGTAACCTTGGTCATGTCAGAAGATAAAGCTCTTGAGCTTGGTCTTAAGCCATTAGCATATTTTAGAGGGTTTACAACCATGGGATGTGAGCCAGATGAAATGGGTATAGGTCCTGTTTTTTCTGTTCCAAAACTTTTAAATAACTACAATCTTTCAATGGATGATATAGATATTTGGGAGCTTAATGAGGCCTTTGCAGTGCAGGTAGTGTATTGCAGAGATAAGCTAGGTATTCCAATGGAAAAACTTAATCTGGATGGAGGATCTATATCTATAGGCCATCCATTCGGTATGACCGGCTCAAGACAAGTAGGGCATATAGTTAGACAGCTTCATTCTCATGATAAGCAATTTGGTGTTGTAACTATGTGTATTGGCGGCGGTATGGGAGCAAGTGGATTGTTTGAAAGATATCCTTCTTGATATCTGAATCTGACATTCTTAAATGCTTTCAACACCTAGTTGACAGCTCTTATCACAAGGACTCTATTCTTTTAGGTTCAGGAGATGATGCTGCTGTTATAGATACAAAAGGCAGAAAGCTAGTGCACTCGGTTGATATTTCAAGAATTGGAGTCCACTTCCATGAAAGCATGAGACCCGAAGATATCGCTTATAGATCTATTACTACAGCTCTAAGTGATTTGGCAGGAATGGGCTCTTTTCCATCCTTTATTTCTATCGCTCTAACCAGCGACATTGAAGAAATCTCTTGGTACGAAAAATTCTCTGGGGGTATCAAGGAAACTTTGGATGAATTTAGTGTTGATCTCGTTGGTGGCGATGTAACCAAGGGAGAATTAAATATTTCAGTAAATGTTTTTGGATACCCATTTAAAAAACCAATACCAAGAAATGGTGCAAATCTTGGAGACTCTATCTTTGTAACAGGTCAATTAGGAAAAGCAAAACAAGGTCTCAACGACTGGCTCAACAAAAAAGATTCAATATATTGCAAGGACTTTCTTAGACCAAAGCCACAATTCCAAAAAGCGAAAGATATTTCAGATTTTGCAACTTCATGTATTGATATATCGGATGGGCTCATAAAAGATTTAGGTGATATCTGCAAACAGTCAAATGTAGGTGCTGAATTATGTTATGAAGATATTCCCATCCTCAATGATCATAAAGACTTAACTCACGGAGATGATTATGAGCTATGTTTTACAGCGCCAAGCCATCTTGATGACCATATAAAAAGCCAAGGATTCTTTCTTATTGGGAAAATAATTCAAAAGTTAGGTCTTTTAGTTAAAAAGGATGGTTCTGAAATAACATTTGAAAAAAATGGATGGGATCCATTTGAATAATAAAGTTGGTATTGTGGGTGGTGGAATAACAGGACTAATCTCCGCATATTTTTTATCTCTTGAGGGATACGAAGTTGATCTGTATGAAAAGAAAACACTCTTGAGTGAGACAAGCTCAAAGACAACTAAGCTAATTCATGGCGGAATAAGATACTTAGAAAATTTGCAATTTTATGAGGTAAAAAATGGAATTAATGATAGAAAATGGTGGCTTGAAAATTTTCCTAATCAAACAAAACTTCAGGAAATTATAATTCTCTCAAAAAAAAGATTATCTTTTGAAATTCTTAAGTTTTTCGTTGGCATAAAAGTCTATGAGACATTCGCTGGTCGATCAAATATTAAAACTGGCAGATTTTATAAACAAGATGATCTCTTATCTTTTGGTATAAAAAATAATATTACAGCGGGTATATCTTTCTATGATGGATTGATGCAGGAAAGTGTGGGCCAAGAAATTATAAAAAGATGTAAAAGTAATGGAGTAAATTTCTATGAGAATAATGAAATCAAGAGTATAAGATCGGAAGGATATATTGAAGATAAACAATATAAAAAAATAATCATTGCAACCGGACCTTGGGTCTCTTCATTTCTCAAGCAAAATAAAATTCATACAAACAAAACTATTGATTACATAAAAGGTAGTCATCTGGTAATTAATAGGAAAATTAAAAATGGTCTTATGTTCAGGGATCAAAAAAAACAGAGATATATATTTGCTCTTCCATACGAAGGCAATTTACTTCTTGGAACAACTGAACAAAGAGTTAGTTCACCTGAAGATAAAGAGATATTAGATTCAGAAGTTAATTACCTTCTAGAAAGTATTAATATTTATATTGATAGACCAATTAACAAAGATGAAATAATTGGAAGTTATGCAGGAGTTAGACCACTAATTAAATCAAAAGATAAAGATTTTCATTCGTCATCAAGAGATTTTTATATACAAAAAGATAAAAATTTATTGAGTCTTTTTGGAGGGAAGTGGACAACAGCACCTTCAATAGCAAGAAATATTGTTAGAATTGTTAATAATGAATAATAAAAAAACATTAAAAAATCCATTTTTTTTCGTTGCTTCATTGGGTGGTGTTGGATTAATAAAATTTGCACCTGGAACATTTGGCTCCATTTTTGCATGGTTCTTATTTATTTTTTTATCTCACTACATAAATATGATCTTGCTGACCTCTTTGGTACTCTTATTAGCTATTTGGGTTTGTGAATATATTTCAAAAGATCTTGAAGTAAAAGATGACAAGTCAATAGTTATTGATGAGCTTGTAGGAATGTGGATTGCACTAATGCCTGCTATTTATTTTGCTGACACACAATCCGAAAGAACGATAATCGCAATTCTGGCTTTACTTCTATTTAGATTCTTTGATATTTTGAAGCCATTCCCGATAAATTATTTTGATCAAAGATTTAAGAATGGTTTTGGGATAGTGATAGATGATGTGGTTGCAGGAATAATTACTCTACTAATTTTAATTCCTTTATCTCTTTTATTATTCTAGAAGCTTTTAAGCCGCATTCTTCTATCATTTCTTCTCTGGATTGATGCCCAATGAAAATATCAGGTATGCCGAAAAGTTTAGACTTAACATTGATGTTATTGTCTGAACAAAACTCTTGAACCGCACTTCCTGCACCACCAGCTACTGATCCATCCTCAATTGAAACAAATGCTTGTGCTTCAGATAGATATTTTCTAAGAATATCTTCATCTAGAGGTTTCACAAAACGCATATCGATTAGAGTAAGGCCTAGAGTGCTTGCAACTTCTTTTGCTTGATCAAGTAAAGCTCCAAAATTGATGACAATTAAATCTTTTGATCCCTGTTTAATCAATCTTCCTTTGCCTATTTCAACTGGTGAAAGATCATTTTCAACAACAACATTAGGACCAGATCCTCTTGGATATCTTATTGATGCAGGGCCATTATGAAAAAAACCAGTTGTTAAAAGCTTTCTAGTTTCATTTTCATCTGATGGGGTCATCACGATCATATTGGGGATGCACCTTAAGTAAACCAAATCATAATTTCCCGAATGAGTAGGACCATCCTCACCAACTAGCCCAGCTCTATCAATAGCAAAAGTAACATCTAAGTTTTGAAGTGCTACATCATGAATGAGTTGATCATAGGCTCTTTGAAGGAATGTAGAATAAATTGCTACCACAGGCTTCTTATTTTCACAGGCTAATCCAGCAGATAAAGTAACAGCATGCTGTTCAGCTATTGCAACATCAAAATACCTTTCTGGAAACTCTTTACTAAATTCAACTAATCCTGACCCTTCCCTCATAGCTGGTGTTATTGCAACAAGATCATTGTCTTCTCTAGCCATATCTACTATCCAGTTGCTAAATATATCTTGATATTTTGGTTTAGTTTTCCCTATATTTTTTGAAGTATTAGTTTTAGATATTGCATGATATTTAATTCTGTCTTCTTCAGCTAAATCATATCCAGCACCTTTTTTTGTAATTATGTGAAGGAACTGTGGCCCCTCGAAGTTCTTTAGATTTCCAATTACTTTCAAAAGTTGATCAATATCGTGCCCATCAATTGGCCCAATATAATTTAGTCCAAGCTCCTCAAAAATAGCTCCTGGCGCTACCATTGTTTTCATATGAGTTTCAACAGTGCGGGCTAGATGATGAGCAGCAGGGATGTTCTTTAAAAACTTTTTACCATTACTTTTAATCCCTTTATATAATTTGGAAGCCCATATTCTAGAGAAGTAATTATTTAGGCCTCCAACATTCTCAGAGATTGACATGTCATTATCATTTAGAATTATCAGCATGTCTGGCTTTATGCCCCCAGCATGTTGCATTGCTTCGAAAGCCATTCCCGCTGTCATAGCCCCATCTCCAATAACAGCTACTGTTTTTTTCTCTCCCTCATTTAATTTGTTAGCAATAGCCATACCAACTGCTGAACTTATTGACGTACTAGAATGCCCAGCACCAAAAACATCAAAATCACTTTCATTTCTTGATGGAAAGGGAGCTAAGCCATCTTTTGATCTTATTGAGCTAATTTGACTCTTACGACCAGTCAATATCTTATGAGGATAAGCTTGGTGACCAACATCCCAGACAATATTGTCTGATGGAGAATTATAAAGGTAATGTAAAACAACTGTTAACTCAATAACACCAAGACCTGCTCCAAGATGTCCACCACTTTTACCAACTGAGTAGAGCAAAAACTCTCTCAACTCATCAGCTAAAATCTTTAGATCAGGAGGCGAAAGCTCTTTAAGATCTCTAGGATAATTAATTTTATCTAGTAGCTCAGTTGAAGGAACTTCATTAGGGATTTCACTAAATATTTTCATTACATTTTCCGCTGGTAAATATAGTCTACTATTTTAAAAATATCTTTATCATTTTCTTTATCAAAGATTCTTGCAGCAATCTCTAGTGATTCAGCATGATTCTCATTGATTATTTTTAGACATTCTTCTTTATTTAGGACGCTAAGAATATTAATTTTTTTATTCTTTAAATCCGATCCCGTTGGCTTACCAATTTCATTTTGATTTCCAAATTCATCCAAGTAATCATCAACTATTTGAAATCCAACTCCAATAGATTTTCCAAGTTTATAAATTAGGTCTTTATTTTCATAGAATCTTTCATATCCAAGAAAACCTAAAACTAATGATGTCTCTATTAACTTTCCCGTTTTTAAATAATGCATTTTCTTAATAAATTCTTCATCTGCTTGCATTGATTCAGCAGTTATATCGAGTTCTTGACCAAGCACCATTCCCTTATGACCACATGCATCGGTTAAAAGAGAAATAGCAGAGACTTTTAAATCGCTATCAAGGTCATCATCATTTGTTATTACTTCAAAAGCCAATGTTTGCAATGCATCTCCTGACAATATGGCTATAGCTTCGCCATACTTAATATGATTAGAATCTTTACCCCTTCTTATATTGTCGTTATCCATTGACGGCAAATCATCATGAATTAATGAGTAGCTATGAAGTAATTCAATACTTGTAGCTAGATTGATAGCAGATGATCTAGTTAGGCAGGTATTTTTTTTACTTGCTGTGATTAGAAGGGCAGATCTAATCATTTTACTTTCAGCTGTTGAGGTATATAACATTGAATCTGAAACTTTTGATTCAGCATTTATAAGGCTGTTTATTCTTTTTAAGACTAGTGACCTAGCCTCTGTAAGGATTTCAGGAAACATAATTTAAATTAATCTTCTAAAAGTTCAGAATCACCACTGTCTAAGAGCTTCTCAACTTTTAACTCTGCTTCAGATAATTGCTTTTGACACTCCTTAACAAGCATGACACCTTCTTCAAAGGATTTTATTGAATCATCGAGGTCAATGTTACCTTCCTCAAGCTTGGCAACAATCTTTTCAAGCTTCTTCAGCGAGGACTCGAAGTTATTCTTTGAATTACTCATACCATATTGTAACTAAAAATTATTATTGTGGGTTAATTTGAAGCTGCTCCCTTTTTTCTAAAAATTTTTTTATCTTTGGAGGTATTGCTAATGCTGCAGGAGTGAAAATTAAAGTAAGTAAAGTGCTAAAACCCAGACCAAAAACAATTGATTGAGCAAGATTCGACCACCAGTCAACAACTCTACTCCCAACTGAAATATCTCTTCCAATAATATCTACACTTAAACCAAGAGCTAGTGGAAGAAGTCCGAGTATTGTTGTAGTAGTAGTTAGAAGTATAGGTCTTAATCTTTGCATGCATGTTATTTTAATTATCTTGGTGATTTCTTCATGGGGCATATCACTTTTGAGTCTGTTAAATGTATCAATTAAGACTATATTATTATTAACTACAATCCCTGCTAGTGTAACTATTGAAATCCCTGTCATAGTCGAGCTGAAAGGTTTATTAGTAATTAAAAGTCCTAGCAGTACACCAACAAAAGACATAACCACAGAAGACATTATTAAGAGAGATTGATAGAAGCTATTAAATTGAGTAAGCAGCATCAAAAGCATAACAAAAATAGCTGTGCCGCCAGCAACTACTAAAAATTCATTTACTTCTTCGGTTTCTTCAGTTTGACCCTGAAATCCATATTTAATATTTCCATCGGAATACTGATTTGATAGCCAGTTTTCTAATTCTTTGACTTTATCGCTTACCAAGACTCCTGGAACATTTGATGCGTATATTTCATGATAAAAGTAACCATTTCTTCTTGAGACATTCTCTTTATATTGTTGGGGTACAAGAGAAATAAAGCTGCTAACAGGCACTAATCCATTTGAGGTTTGGACCTTAAGATTATTTATGCCAGTTATGGTTCTATCCTCAGGCTGAAATCTTGCCCTTATCTCAATTGCATCTTTTGAATCATCGGGAGTAAATTCACCAACCTTAAAGCCAGAAGTTAGCATTTGAACTAATGCGCCAACATTAAATACGCTTACACCAAGTTGAGCCGCTTTTTGATTATCTACTTCTACACTCCATTCAACAGCAGGATAGGCCCTGGAAGAAAAAATATTTGTTAAGCCATTTACTTCATAGCGCATATAATTTTCAATTTCTGTTGCCGCGACGGTTACAGTGTCCTCTGAATCTCCATATATTCCTAACATAATTGGCGCTCCAAACTGTGGACCACCCATATCCGGTTCTGCTTCTACAACCACTCCTGGAATATCACGAGTTACTTTTGAAATTAGTCCAATTGCTTCAAGGCCAGTGATTGTTCGCTCTGATGGAGGCACAACCTCAACAAACCCACTTCCAATTTTGTCACTTCCTGAATCAAACCAATCTGAACCTGCTTTTAGATAAATATTTTTTAGCTCATCAATTTCTAATAGTCTTTCTTCAATAGATTCAATTATTTCTTTTTTTTCAAGCGCAGAAAAATTACCTCTTCCTCTAATGGATATTTTTGCTTCTAGAGGATCAATGGTAGCAAAGTACTCAGTTCCCTTCCCATAAAAGTTATATGTAGTAATGATTACAGCCACTATTGAAATGCATGCAATCATTGTTTCAACAGGATTCTTAATAAAGAATTTTATTTTTTTTGAGTAAAATTCAGAAATATTATCAAATATAAATTGACCTGTTTTATCAACAGAGTCTTTTGAACTAAGAACAGATTTATGTTGACCAAAATAAGTTCCAATAACTGGAGTAACAATCATTGCATAAAAGAATGAGGCAACTAAAACAAAAAATACAGTCATTGGAAGATATTTCATAAACTGACCCGTATAACCTGGCCAAAATATTAAAGGTATGAACGCAGCCAATGTTGTACCAGTTGAAGCCAATATTGGATAAAACATTCTTTTTGATCCAAGCCTGTAAGCCTCAAATCTTGTGAGACCCTCACTAATTTTTCTGTCAGCATATTCAGTTACAACAATTGAGCCATCAATAAGCATACCCATAGATAGCAGGAGGCCAAACATTACAAGGAAATTTAATTCATAACCAAAACTTATTAGAACTATAAATGTAAATAAAAAGCAAAATGGAATAGAAAGACCTACGAGCAATCCAACTCTTAGGCCCATTGATGCAACGACGACGACCATTATTAAAAGAATTGCTCCAAGAATATTCCCCTCGAGCTCAGAAACCATTTGCTCGGTAATTACTGTTTCATCATCAGTTATTAAGACATCAAGGTTTGGAGGAAGCTTTTGCTTAAGATCATTCAATACAAGTGTTATAGAGTCTTTAGTATCTAAAGCATTCGCACCATCTCTTAAAAATATATCCAATGCAACAGTATCTTTTCCATTGATGCGAGCATATTCATTAAAATCTTTAAACGTTCGCTTTACTGTAGCAATGTCGCCAAATGTAACCACAGCATCTTTTGTAACTTTCACAGGAATGCTATATACATCGCTTGGAGTCTCTAAAACACTTGGAACCTCAACATTAAAACTCCCAAGACCAGTATCCTGCCTGCCACCAGGAATTACAATATTGTTGTTATTGATAGAGTTATAAAGATCATCCAGAGTAACTCCATAGGCTTCCATTTTGGACTTATCTATTACTCCCTCAAGGACTTCATCTGGTGCTGCAACTAGATTTGCTTCATATATTCCATCAATGGATTCAAGCATATCTTTCATTTCTTCAGCAAAATAAATTTTTTGCCTTAATGAGCCCTCTCCTTGGAGACTGATTGTCATTGCTGGGAAACTTCTTTCCGAATATTCTTGAATTTGAGGATCCTCTGCTCCCAAAGGTAGTTCTGATTTTACTTCTTCAATTGATTGCTGAATATCTATCAGCGCATCATTCATATCATGAGCTATTTCAAACTCAACAATCATCCTCGTTATTCCGAGAGTGCTATATGAACTAATATTCTTGACGCCCTGGACACTTCTTAAATTATTTTCCAAAGGTCTCGCTATTAATCTTGATCCATCTTCTGGAGATGCACCCTCAAGGAATACTGACACGCTTATAAAGGGAAGCTGAATATTTGGGCTAGAAGAAACTTGTATTTCTTGTCTGGCATATGATCCAGCCAGTAATACTAAAACAGCAATAACTATAATCGTTTTAGCTTTACTAAGAGCAAAATCAATTATTTTTGTCATACTAGATTGAATCCAAACCAGCTAAGATTTTTTGACCATCTTCAACGAATCCATGACCTTTTACAATAAGATCTACTGTTTCAGGGATGCCAGATATCCATAGGCCATCCTCAAGATCTTCAACAATAAATATTGGAATAAACTTAACAATATTTTCTGAATTTAATATTTTTACACCTATATTTCCTGAATCATCCAAATCAAGAATAGAGGGTGATATTTTGTGCGAAAGAATAGGATCTGTTTTAATTGTTATCGTTGATGTTATGCCATCCTTGATTAGCCCTTTTGAATTATTAATTTCGCTTTCGACTCTAAAAGTTTTTGTTTGAGGAGAAGCACTTTTTGAAACAAAAGATAGTTTTCCATTAATTGATTCACCTGTGATTAATTCAATTTGAACATCTTGACCTACTTTCACATCAGAGATTCTTATTTCAGGAATTTCTGCGATAAATTTAATTGGATCTAAATCAATAATTGTTGCACAAACTTGACCTCTATCGAGGAAGTTACCTGGCTTTACAATAGATTCAATAAAACCACTAAAAGGAGACTTAACTTCGGTTCTGTTCAGTTCAACAATGCCTAGCCTGCATAAAAGGGCATCTTTTGCTACAAAATTTCCTTCTCTTGCACCAATTTCCACTACTTCACCAGTAGTTTTAGCTCTTACCTCAACTCTTCTTTCAGAGCTACTTGTAGCTTTTAGTTTAATAGTAGGACTATAAAATTGAGGAATACTTTCTTTTACCTCTATTGACGTAGATGGGTTTTGATCACCAATCTCAACTTCTTTCTCTTCAACAAATATACCTGATAACATCCAAAAAATAATCGGAACTATAATGTAGAGGGAGATTCTTACGTTTTGATTCATATATTTATAGCCATATTATGTAAAGTATACTTGACATATAAGATTATACTTTGTGTGAATTAAATTTTGTGCTTCTTTCTTAATTTTTCAAGTGTTTTAAGATCAAATCTATCAAAATTCTCATCAAAGTTATCATCTGGTTCTTTAAAATCCAATAGCTTTGCTTCTTCACAACATTTAATAAAATCAGATAATGTTGGAAGGAAATCATTCTTTGAGACAACTTTTAGTATGGAATCTTTAATGTGATGATTATCAAATCTTTTAAGGCTCATAGCCCAAAGCTTTTTTCCTTCTTTAAGCCTTTCATCATCTCCAAAGACTTTATAGAATTGATAGTGATAAGACATCTCAAGTTTTAGGAATAAATCATCAATAAGATTTATGAAATCTTGATCAAGCTTTTTTTTACTCGATTTCTTCTGCCCAAGACTGGTCACTTTTTCTTTCTTTGAATGTTTTGGTGAATTTTCCTGGCTCATTTTTACTATTATAACTCCCAATTTCTTTTCTTTTTACAAAATCAACAAATTTAACGTTCCACGTTTTTAACGCAGCTCCATTATCCTTCCAAAAAAGAATAAATTCACTCAGGTAGCTTAGAGCAGTATCTTTTTTAATTTCTGATAGCTCAAGGATATCAAGAGCAGAGCTACTAGGTATCCAATCGTCAGCCATAGTAAAAGGCATACCTTTATTTTTTGAATTGAATTGCACCCATTCTTTTCTTATGTAGTTTATAAAAACAGAGTTCCAGTTATCTTTTTGAACCTTCTTTTCTCTCCAATAAATCCTGAATTCTTTAAGCTTTAAAGAAGCAAAATCTAAGTCAATTCCTCCAAGCTCAAGAACCTCAATAGCTTCTCTTGAAGGCTTCCAG
This sequence comes from uncultured SAR86 cluster bacterium, assembly GCA_902622845.1. GTDB lineage: Bacteria > Pseudomonadota > Gammaproteobacteria > Magnimaribacterales > D2472 > CACNXK01. The sequence continues at coordinate 398,665 of CACNRI010000001.1, forward strand.
TCAGAATCTAATATGTTTGATTTATCTGATCTATATTTTTGAGGTAACTTAAGCCGAGCCTTAAGATTTTTATCAGACTTAATTTTAATTAATCCAAGGCCAGCAATCTTTTCAATGCTGCTAACTATTTTTTGCTCTTCCATAAAAGAGAATTTTTTTAAGATAATTTCTGCTAAATCTTCTAAAGAATTTGATGAAATTTTATTATCTTCAATGAATTTAAGGATAACTGCAGCTTCTACACCAATAGTATCTGCAACATCTTTTGAAAAAGAAAGATTATCTGACTCCACCTAGCTCTTTGATCTCCTTGCTTGAACAGCTGAGGAGAGCTCTGAAAGACATTGTTTTGTATCTTCGAAGTGAATGCATGCATCTGTAACACTTTGTCCATATTCCAAATCCTCACCAATCTTCTGATTACCTTCTCGTAAGTGACTTTCTATCATTACTCCTCTAATTTCATTCATACCATCAGATATTTGCTTAGATACAACTCCAATATTCTCAAGCTGTCTTTTAAAGACTTTTTGACTATTGCCATGGCTCACATCAATCATGATTGAGTCATTTGCTTCCGCTTCATTAAGCGCATCAATGGTTTCTCTTACATCATCTGGGTAAAGGTTTGGTTTAGTTCCACCTCTGAGAATAATATGTGTATCAGAGTTCCCGGATGTCTTATAAATAGAAACCATTCCATCCTTAGTATTTGAAAAAAATACATGTGAATGATTGGAAGCTTTTATTCCATAAATAGCCGGATTTAAATCGCCCGTTGTTCCGTTTTTAAAGCCAATTGGACATGAAAGTCCTGATGCCAACTCTCGATGAATCTGACTTTCAGCAGTTCTTGCTCCAATGGCACCCCATGAAATAAGATCAGCGACAAACTGAGGAGAAATCGGATCAAGAAACTCTGTGCCAACAGGAAGTCCAAGCTGAGAAATCTTATGAAGTATAGATCTTGCAAGAAAAAGCCCTTTATTTGCATCAAAAGTATTATCCATATCTGGGTCATTAATAAGACCTTTCCAGCCTATGCTTGTTCTTGGTTTCTCAAAATAGACTCTCATAATCAAAAGAATATCTTCTTCATATTTTTTCTTTTCATCAATTAAAAGTTTTGCATATTCTTCAGCAGAATCCGGATCATGTATTGAGCAGGGACCAACTACAGCTATTAATCTGTCGTCTTTACCATGCAGTATTTGACTTACCTCATTTCTAGTTCCATATACTAGTTTAGATATCTCATCAGTTAGAGGATATTTTGAGATCACATCATTAGGAGTAACTAAATCTACTTTGTCAATTATCCGGGTATTGTCAGTTGAGTAATTCATCTTTTAATCACTTATTAAATTAGGTTTACAAATATAACTATGATGCAAATCAATTGAAAGCTATATATTAAAAATTTAGATTTATTTTTTATTAGCCCAATCATGCTTAAAAAACCGTTTTTTTGTATAAACACAATATGTTGTATTTAAGACTTTCCACAATTACACTATGTAGTGTTTATGAGCACTTTCCAACCTAAACAAAGCGAATTAGGCATTGTTAATGGCGTTCCATTGCCAGAAATGCCAGAAGACCTTTTTATTCCTCCGCAAGCTCTAGAGATTTGTCTAGAAACTTTTACTGGCCCAATGGACTTGCTGCTTTACCTCATAAAAAAACAAAATATAAATATCCTAGATCTGGAAGTATCTAAAATTACCGATCAATACATAGATTATATTAATCTTATGGATTCATTAAACTTTGAGCTAGCTGCAGAATACTTGGTAATGGCTGCTACATTGGCTGAAATTAAATCTAGAATGCTTCTGCCAAAAGTTGAAGAGGAAGATGACGAAACTGATCCAAGGCTGGATTTAATAAGAAGGCTTCAGGAATACCAAGTTTTTAAGACTGTTTCAGAAGAGCTTGCAAATATGGATAGAGTAAATAGAGACTTTTACCTAGCAAGCGTTGGTATGCCTAAAGTTGAAAAAAAGACAAATGTAATTGACTTTAATGCTGCAAGGCTCAAGTCAAGTATGGTTGAGGTTTTATCAAGACCTAAACTAGATAAAAACCATCAGATAGCTTTCGAAGAGCTCTCAACGCAGGATAGAATTAAGCTTATATTATCAATTCTTTCAAAAAAGAATCTAATTGGTTTTTATAAGACCCTTCAAAAATCAGAAGGCAAAATTGGAGTAGTAGTTTCATTCTTAGCTTCGCTTGAGCTTGCTAAAGATGGATGTGTAGACTTAATCCAAAATAACAATGAAGAAATTTATATCAAATCAAAAGTACTTAATGCAGTAAATGAATAAGAATATCGAAAATTTTATTGAATCTTTACTATTTGCATCAGGAAGGCCATTGCGACTATCTGAAATTAGGTCAATTCTTGAAAATGAAGGAATTAAAGCTGATTTGGCCGAAATAAAAGTTGGATTAAATAATCTTGAAGAGAGATATGCAGAATCTTCTTTAGAGTTATGTGAAGTAGCTTCTGGTTTTAGATTGCAGATTAAAAAAGATTTCACTCATCTTTTATCTTCATTGTGGACAGAGAACAACAGATTATCTAAATCTTTGATGGAAACTATTTCCATAATAGCCTACAAACAGCCTGTAACTAGGGGAGAAATTGAGGAAATTAGGGGAGTCCAGGTTAGTACTAATATTATAAGAAATTTGCTTGAAAGAGATTGGGTAAAGATTTCAGGATACAAAGAAACACCCGGAAGACCAGCATTGTTGGTAACTACAAAAACCTTTTTGAATGATCTCAATATTAAGAAAATCTCGGACTTGCCTGCGTTACCTGAAAAAGAAGAAATTTCTTCAAAAGAAATCACCGAAACAGCGGAGATTAATCTAGAGGCAAGTTAATCACTAATGAAAAAAACTCGGTTGCAAAAAATACTTGCAAGAGCAGGCTATGGCTCAAGAAGAGGATGTGAAGAGATAATTAGCTCAGGTAAAGTTACTGTAAATGGAGAAATAGCAAAACTCGGTTGCGTGGTTAACTCTGATGATGAAATTAAAATAGGTAGCAAAAAAGTTGAATTTATAGATGTTCAAACCAGACTATTTATTCTAAATAAACCAACGGGAGTTATTTGTTCCAAAAAGACTGAAGGCAATTTGAAATCTATATATGATTTAATTCCTAAGATTGATAATGAAAAAAACTTAATGATTGTTGGCAGGTTGGATGCAAATTCGTCAGGCTTAATTTTTTTTACTAATGATGGAAAGCTTTCTGAATTTATAGCTCATCCAAGTAATTTATTCGATAGAGAGTATCTCGTGAGAGCACGAGGCCATTTTGATGAAGAGATTAAAGAGAATATGTTAAGAGGAATAAAGATAGATAATCAGTTGCTAAGATTAAGCGACATTGTTGATGGTGATAAAACAAATTCAAATAGATGGTACACAGTTTGCCTGCTTACAGGTCGTAACAGAGAAATACGAAAAATTTTTGAGTCTCAAGGGCTTCAAGTAAGCAGACTTAAGAGAGTAAGGTTTGGACCGATATTTCTTCCAAAAGGATTAAAGGAAGGAGACTGGCAGGAATTAAAATCTAAAGATTTAGAAAAAATGTATACCTATGGAAAGTGAACAGGCTTACAAAGGTCTTCTTTTTCTTACTAAGAAATACAAATTTAATGAGCTTCATAGACACATAAAAAATATTGGACCACTCAAAATCAAGCTTTCAAAACTCAAATTTGATCATCATTTATGCAAGATAATTGTAGGACAACAAATCTCTACAAAGGCCGCAGATGCGATCTGGGTAAGAGTAGAAAAAATCTTAAAGGGAAAGCTACCTAAGAAACCAACTAATAATCTTCAAAAAAAATTAAAGGATGCTGGCCTTTCTGCAAGAAAAGTAGATTATATGATTGGAATTATCTATAACGATGAAATTAGAGGCTCTAACAGAAGAAAATTAAAGACTAAATCAACCGAGGAGTTTTCAAAGCTTCTCCTGTCTATTAAGGGAATTGGTAAGTGGACCGTGGATATGTCGAGAATCTTTTATTTAGGAGATTCTGATGTGATGCCCTTAACGGATCTAGGAATTATATATGCTCACAAGATTGCATTTCCAAAGAAAAAAATAGAGGAAAAATTTTATAAACAATTCAGTCCATATAATTCCTATCTAAGCTTATTTATGTGGCGTCTTTTGGAAGATGAAAATCTGAGTATTTAAAATGTACATTCTTTGAAAGCGAACTTTCATCCGAAAAAAACCATTCAAAACAATGAATTAAATCTTTGGGAGTCTTTATAGAATCCTGATCTTCAGAAGGTCTTGCTGCAAAACGCATTTTTGTTTTTGTTGCTCCAGGATCAAAACTAAAAACTTTCATATTTTTATTCACCTCAGTTTCTTCGCTTAGGATTTCAGCCAAACCCCTTTGTGCAAATTTTGATACTGAGTATGCGCCCCAGAATGCTTTTCCAGTATTTGAAACACCTGAAGAAACAAAAATAATCCTTGCTTCATTAGAGTAAGATACCAACTCTAACAAATGCTTTGTGATTAAAAATGAAGAGGTCAGATTAACTTGCAAAACATCATCCCAAGTTTTTGATTGGTAATCTTCAATCCTTGTAAGATTTCCTAAAATAGCTGCGTTATGAATTAAGCCATCAATATTCTCATAGTATTTCTTTATCTCATCTGAGATCTGAATTACACCTTTCTCATCTAACTGTCTTAGATCAGATCTTATAATTAGGTTTTTACCACTATGTGCTGAAATCTCATCATAGAGTTCGTCAAGCTTATCTTCATCTTTCCCAAGCATAATAATATTGGCACCTTTTGATGAAAATGATTTCACGAGCTCAAGACCAATACCACTTGTTGCTCCGGTAATCATAATATTCTTTCCTTGAACAACTTCAGACATTTCTTTTAATAAAATCTAATATTTGTAATGGTGATTCAAAGTTCTCTGCACCATCAATAATTAATCCTTTTTTAAATCCATAGCCAAAAGTGCATACACCTGAAATTGTTCCTGCGGCCAAAGAAGCATTTAAATCATTTTCATGGTCTCCAACATAAATACATTTCGAATTTGGGACCCCAAGAATATTGCATGCATGATTAATTCCTTCTGGATTAGGCTTTGATTTAAAGCCATCATCACAACAGATAACTACTTTAGATTGTCTAAGTAGGCTTGATTTCTTTAGTATGATCTCAGTATATTTCCTTGGCTTGTTAGTTACTATTCCATATGGAATTTTTTTATCCAATAAAAAGTTGAGTAAGTCAGAAACTCCATGAAATAAGTTTCCATACATTAAAATATTCTTCTCATATTCGTTTAAGAAGTTTCTTTTGTGCTCATCAAAGCCTTCATCATCTGCATCTATATTAAAGACAAGTTTAAGAAGTTTTGAGCTACCATCAGAAACATTTGCTCTAACAATACTCTCATCAATTTTTTTTGATGGACTATTTATGTTTATATTTTCCAGAGATGCTAAGAAGTCAGGGAAAGAATCAAGCAAAGTGCCATCTAGATCAAATAAAACTGCTTCTATTTTACTCATTGATTCCGTACATCATGTAATTAACTCCTAAATCATTGTTCAGGCTTACATGATGAGTAACAGGGTTATAGAACATGCCTTTGGCTTCCATAAGTTTCACTGAAGCATTTTCCATATATTCACTAAGCTCAGATGGTTTTATAAATTTTTCAAACTCATGAGTTCCTTTTGGGAGAATACTAAAAATATACTCAGCTCCCACAATTGCCGTTATCCACGACCTGGGATTTCTATTAATCGTAGATAGAAATAAAAGACCATCTTTTTTGAGCATTTTTGAGCATGCCTCAACCAAAGAGGCTGGACTTGGAACATGTTCTAAAACTTCTAAACAAGTAACCACGTCATAATAACCTTCTTTATCAATGCAAAAATCTTCAGCTTGAGCTGTTGCATAATTAATTTGTTTATCCTCTCTTTCTGCATGAATCCTAGCAACCTCAATACCAGGACCTGCAGCATCTATTCCGTCGACCTCTGCACCAAGGTCATAAAGTGCTTCAGCTAATAAACCCCCGCCACATCCAACATCTAAGACTTTTTTTCCTTTTAAATCTATTTTAGAGGCAATATATTCAGATCTTATTGGGTTTATATTGTGAAGAGGCTTGAATTCCCCAGAGGAATCCCACCACTTATCAGCAAGTTCAGCAAACTTATTTACTTCATTTTGATCTATATTTTTATCCATTTCTAAAAAACTAAAAACTAATTTTATTTAAGGCTAATATTGAGTTTATAATCAAAACACATTAATTTTTATAATAATATCAAAAAGATAAAGAAAGGGTTCAAATTGATTATTTCAGCTATTAAATCAAAAGATGTTTCAGATAAAAGATCTGTCTTACATCCTGAAACTATTAAAAATTTAATTTCAAAAGGAATAGAAATAATTTTTGAGAGTGGTATTGGCGGTGGAATACATGTGGGCGATCAAACTTTTATAGATTTAGGAGCAAAACCAGTTAGCAGGGAAAGCTGTTTTTCCGATGCCGAAATAATTTTAACTCCAAGCCCAATTGATGATCATGAAGTCAAACTAATTGGTGGTGGTAAGACCTTAATGGGGATGGTGAGCCCATTTGAAAACCAAGAATTATTAAAAAATTTGTGTGATTCAAATATAAATTTAGTATCAATGGAGTTTGTTCCAAGAATTACGCGTGCGCAAAAAATGGATGTTCTCAGCTCCCAGGCAAACTTAGCCGGCTATGTTGCCGTAATAGAATCTTCATCTTTATTATCAAGCGCTATGCCGATGATGATGACAGCTGCAGGGACCCTTAAGCCGGCAAGAGTTTTCGTTATTGGGGTTGGTGTGGCTGGCCTTCAAGCAATAGCAACAGCAAAGAGACTTGGAGCAAGAGTAGAGGCATTTGATACAAGATATGTTGTAGAAGAACAAGTTCAGTCATTGGGTGCAAAATTTGTAAAAATCGATTTAGGCGAGACAGGTGAGACTAGTCAAGGATATGCAAAGGAATTGACTGATGAGCAGCTGGCCAAACAAAAAGAACTACAATCAAAAGTTTGTGAAAGATCAGATATTGTTATAACTACAGCTCAACTTTTTGGCAGACCAGCTCCACGAATAATTGATAATAGCACCATTAAAAAAATGAAAAGAGGAAGTGTGATTTTAGATATGGCTGTTGAATCTGGAGGAAATGTGGAGGGTTCAAAGGTTGATGAGATTGTAGAGGTTGATGGAGTCAAGATTGTTGGGATATCGAACCTTGCATCAAAAGTCGCCGGACATGCATCCTATGCTTTATCAAATAACTTTAATAACTGGCTATTAGAATTTTATGACGAGGAAAGTAAAAATATAAAATTTGATTTTGAAGATGAAATCATTTCAAACAGTGTTCTAGTTTTTGATGGCGAAGTAAAAAATGAGAGGTTCAAATAATGGAAATATATATTTTGCTTGGGTTTGTTCTAATTCTTTCTATTTACCTTGGTCTTGAATTAATTTCAAAAGTTCCGAGCACTCTTCATACACCTTTAATGTCTGGTGCTAATGCTATCTCAGGAATTGCACTTGTTGGAGCATTAACCTTGACACAAGATACTTTTCTTCAAACTGTCATTGCATTTTTAGCTATAACATTTGCATCAATTAATGTTTTTGGTGGCTATTTAGTTACAAATAGGATGCTGAGTATGTTCAAAAAGAAGTAACATGGAAAATTTTGATATAACACTCTTACAAAACATCGCTTACATCTTTGCTGCAATATTGTTCATTACAGGTATCAAGATGCTTGGAAAAGAAGCAACAGCTCAGAGAGGCAATGTCATTTCGGCTTTTGGAATGTTTATAGCGATTATCGTTACAGCCATTAATATTGTTAATCCTTTTGTAGTCCTAGGTGGAATCTTACTAGGAGCTTTTATTGGCTCGGTGATTGCAGTTAGAGTTAAAATGACTTCAATCCCTGAAATGGTTGCTCTTTTCAATGGCTTTGGAGGATTAGCAACTTTCTTTATTGCTTGGTCTGAGATGGTCAATGCAAATGATAATCTTTTCCAATATTTATTGGTAATACTTACAATTTATATTGGAGGAGTAACCTTCTCAGGAAGCTTGATCGCTTTCGGAAAGCTTTCTGAAAGGCTTAAAATCGGTAAGGGCAGTCTGGTTACAAACTTATTTATTTCTTTCTTCTACCTATCCTTAATTTCAATATTAGCAATGCTTGTCTTACCAATGATTGGAGGTTTGCCTTTTAATTTTGAAACAATTTTTTATATATATCTTGTATTAGTGATGCTTGGAGGAGTTGGTTTTGTTCTTCCGATAGGAGGTGGAGATATGCCAGTTGTAATATCGTTGCTTAATTCTCTTTCAGGAATTGCTGCAGCATTTGCTGGCTTGATTCTTGTCAATAATGTATTAATAGTTGCTGGCTCGCTTGTTGGTGCAAGTGGTTTAATCCTAACCATAATCATGGCAAAAGCTATGAATAGAACCATAGGGAATATTTTATTTGTTGGATATGCTGCCTCAAGTGCATCTCCAAGCTCTGAACAGGGTGAGGTTAAACCAATCAATGCTGAAGACGCTTTTTTAATTCTTGAAAATGCCTCATCAGTTTTAATTGTCCCTGGGTATGGAATGGCAGTTGCTCAAGCACAGCATGTTGTAAGAGAGCTAGGCGAGCTCCTTGAGGAAAATGGTGCAGATGTTAAGTATGGCATTCATCCAGTCGCTGGAAGGATGCCTGGTCATATGAATGTATTGCTCGCTGAAGCCAATGTTTCTTATGATCTCCTTGCTGAACCAGATGATGTAAATCCAATGATGGATACCGTAGATGTTGCAATTGTTATTGGGGCTAATGATGTTGTTAACCCATCTGCAACGGAAGAGCCAGGAAGTCCTATCTATGGAATGCCTATTCTTGAAGTAGCAAATGCGAGAACAGTATTTGTTCTAAAGCGATCAATGTCTTCAGGGTTTGCAGGCGTACAAAATCCTTTATTTTTTAAGGAAAATACCAGAATGCTTTTTGGTGACGCCAAAGAGTCAATAAGTGGACTTGTATCTGAATTCAAAGATTAAATATAAAAGCTTTTATTGTTGGCAGCGTTTTTGAATAGCTCCTCTGTGCATGATGTTAAACTAAAAGTCTTTTTGATGAAGCAAGCCATCTCATAGGAATTAAATATGAAGAATTTTGTGTTAAAGAGGATGTGCAAAGAACCGAATATTTTAAACAAAAGTAGAATTTTTGTTATAAAATGCAGATTCATTTTGGCTGGATGGCAGAGTGGTTATGCAGCGGCCTGCAAAGCCGTTTACTCCGGTTCGATTCCGGATTCAGCCTCCAATATATATAAAACAATAATGTTTAGTAATGACATGAATATATATATAATAGGCAATAGAAATTCTTTAATACATATAAATTAAATTGTGAAAATATTAGTCATGGGATTACCCGGGTCAGGTAAGACTTATCTTACAGAAAGATTAGCTCCACTCCTTGAGGCTGCTTGGTACAACGCTGATAAAGTGAGAGATATGGCTAATGATTGGGACTTTTCTGACGAAGGAAGAACAAGACAATCTCAAAGAATGAAAACCTTTGCAGATTTTGAAAAAAGTCATGGTAGATATGTTATTTGCGATTTTGTTTGTCCGACCAAGTTAACAAGGGAAAACTTTGATGCTGATATAACAATTTGGATGGACACCATTCAGGAAGGAAGATTTGAAGATACAAATAAGCTATTTCAAAATCCAGAAAATGTAAGCTTTCATATTAAAGAATGGAATGATAAGAACCATATAAATATTGCTTATGAAATTAAAAAAAATTATGTTTAATTGGAAAAAACCAACTGTACAAATGCTAGGAAGATGGCAGCCATGGCACAATGGGCATCAAGAGTTATTTAAGAGGTGTGTTGCTAAAACCGGGCAAGTTATAATCCAGGTTAGAGATGTTCAAGGTTCATCGGGTGGAATAGGGCAAGATGACAACCCTTTTGATTGGGAAGCAGTCTGCAAAAATATTGAAGATGGCCTGAAAAAAGATGGTTATACTAGGGGAAAAGAATATGAAATAATGCTGGTTCCAAATATTGTTAACATTACATATGGTAGGGGCGTTGGCTATTCTTTTGAAGAAGAAACATTTGAAAAATCTATCACAGATATAAGCGCTACGAAAATCAGAAAAAAACTCAGAGATGAAGGTAAGCTTTAAAAAAAAGATTCATAATATCTTTTAAAGATATTTCCTTTATAAAGAAGTATAATTTTTGTTAACTTAATGTATAAGCCCGAGTGGTGGAATTAGCAGACATAAGGAATTTAGAATACCTCGATAGAAATATCATGCTGATTCAAGTCGGGCCTCTGGTACCACATATAAAAAATGATATTTACAGAATCATTAATATATATTCATACCCCAAAGACGGCTGGAATGTCACTACAAAGTTTTTTAGTCCAACATCTCATTGCTGAAAAAATATACCTTGTGACAGAATCCAAAGAAAATGATTTAAATAAACTTAAAGATTATGGAAGAAATATTGAGTGGATTCATGGTGGAAGACATCTAAACATAGATGAAAGCATGGAAATTTATAGAACGAAATTTTCAACGGAACCAAAAATAATACTTACAATAATAAGAGAGCCAGTTGAAATTATATATTCGTATTATCATCATCTTTTAAAACCTAGCGTATTAAAGTTTAGAGGAATGACAGAAGAAAATATGTGGGGTGATCCCAAAAGAGCAAGAGAATTGAATTTTAATGATTTTGCATCTAAGCCAAATTGCTTTTATGCAATGAGCGATGAAAAATTGATGAGGTATTATGAATCATTTGAAGATTTAAATATTGAGATAGTACCTTTACCTTATCTCAATAGATATTTGAGTAACTTTCAATACCTCAAGGATGAAAAAACAGAAATGGAAAAAAGAAATGCCTCAACGAAAACAAATCAAGTTATTAAGAATAAAACAAAAGAAATTATTTATAATAATTATGAAAGATTTTCAAAAAAATATCTTGAAATAGAAAAAAAATTTAGATTAAGTGTTTAGCTTAAATTTTTTCTGTCTTAATAGATATATGAGTATGAATTCCCAATAAAATTTCATAAATAATACAGACTGGACAATTAAGAGAGATTTTCAAGAAAACTTATTGAATCCAAGTTGAAATCTAAGTCAATCAAATTCAATATCATTACACAAACAATCTATATCTTTTCGAATTCAATATTAGAGCATTATTTTTCTAGAATTTATATTACTTGTTTATTAGTATAAAGGTTGAATCAAACAGGCATTTCAGGACAGTTTCATGATAAAATTAAAATGTAAATTTGGTCTTAATTTATCAAATTTTTTACTATAAAACCCTTAAAAATGTCAGATTTTGCTAAAGAAATTCTTCCTGTAAATATTGAGGACGAATTAAAACAATCGTATCTTAGCTATGCAATGAGCGTCATTCATGGCAGAGCACTTCCTGATGTTAGAGATGGTTTAAAACCCGTTCATAGAAGGATTCTTTATGCGATGCATGATTTAAAAAATAACTACAATAAACCCTATAAAAAATCAGCCAGAGTTGTTGGTGATGTTATTGGTAAATATCATCCTCATGGAGATTCTGCTGCATATGACGCAATTGTTAGGATGGCCCAAGATTTCTCAATGAGATATACCCTAATACAAGGTCAGGGTAACTTTGGTTCTATAGATGGTGATCCTCCAGCAGCTATGAGGTATACAGAGGTTAGAATGCAAAAGATCTCTGACGAGATTCTGGCAGATTTAGAAAAAGAAACGGTTTCATTCTCAGAAAATTATGATGGCTCTGAGCAAATGCCTGATGTAATGCCAACCAAAATACCAAATCTTTTAATTAATGGATCCTCAGGAATTGCAGTAGGCATGGCTACAAATGTTCCTCCGCATAATCTTACTGAAGTTATAAAAGGTTCTTTAAAGCTACTTGAGAATCCAAAACTATCTATTGATCAGATCATTGATTCAATTAGCGGCCCTGATTTTCCAACTGGGGGTATCATTGATGGGAAAATGGGTATCTACGAGGCATATAAAACTGGAAGAGGAATAATTTATGTCAGATCTAAATCAAAAGTAGAGGAAAGCAAAACCGGAAAGAAATCTCTTGTTATCTATGAAATACCTTTCATGGTAAATAAGGCTAGAACACTTGAGAAAATTGCAGAACTTGTCAAAGAGAAAAAGATTGATGGAATTAGTGAAATTAGAGACGAAAGTGATAAAGATGGGCTAAGAATAGTTATCGATGTTAAGAAGGGGGAGTCTGTTGAAGTATTAGAAAATAATCTTTTTGCTCAGACTCAACTTGAGCAGTCATTTGGAATTAACTTCACTGTCTTGGTAGATGGGCAACCAAAGGTTCTGAATTTAAAAGAAATTCTTCAAGAATTCCTAAAACATAGAAAAGACGTTGTTTTAAAAAGAACAAAATTCGAGCTTAGAAAGGCTAAAGAAAGAGGTCATATTGTAGAAGGCTTAATGGTTGCCATTGCTAATATCGATGAAATCATAAAGATTATTAAAAAATCAAAGGATCCAAAGATAGCAGCTCAAGAGTTAGTTAAAAAGAAATGGAAAGCTGGTCTTGTTGAAGCAATTCTTAAGAAAGTAGGAAAAGATGCATGTAAGCCAAAGGGTGTAGCAAAAGGCGTTGGGTTAACAGGGAAATCCTATAAACTTTCTAATGATCAGGCAAAAGCTATTCTTGAATTAAGGCTTGGAAGACTAACAGGGCTTGAGCAAGACAATCTATCAGGCGAATTTAATTCTTTGATTGAAAAGATTACCTCACTTCAAAAAATCATCGATGATAAAGGAGTCCTTCAAAAAGTTATAGAAGATGAGCTTAATGAAATTAAAGAAACTTATGGCGATGATAGAAGAACAGATATTAATGATACAAGACAAGATATTTCAAATGAAGATTTGATACCAGAGGAAACAAGAGTACTAACAATATCAAGAACAGGATACGCAAAGACTCAACCACTTGAGGAATATAGAGAGCAGAGGAGAGGAGGTCAGGGCAAAGCTGCTGCTTCAGTTAAAGAAGAAGATGTTATTCAAAATCTTTATGTATTAAGCAGTCATTCACAAATGCTTTGTTTTACAACAAAAGGTAAGGTTTATTGGCTGAAGGTGTATGAAGTCCCTGTAGCAAGCAGAACATCAAAAGGAAGACCTCTTGTTAATATGCTTAATTTAGATGATGACGAAAAGGTGAGTGATATTTTACCTGTTGATGAGTTTTCAGAGGATAGATATGTTTTCATGGCAACTAGAAAGGGGACAACTAAAAAAACACAATTAAGCTTTTTTGCAAAAAAATATAAATCAGGAATTAAAGCAATTAATTTAGATGCCGATGATGAACTTATTGGCTCAGCAATTACAAATGGAGATGATGAAATACTTTTGGCTTCCTCAGCAGGAAAGCTAATAAGATTTTCAGAGAAGAAAGTAAGACCAATGGGCAGAGCAGCCAGAGGGGTAAGAGGAATGCGTATCAAAAAAGATCAACAGATTATTTCTTTAATGGTTGCAGATAATGAAAAAGAGATTCTATGTGTTTCTGAAAATGGGTTTGGAAAAAAGACACCAGTTGATGACTTTCCAACACATAATCGAGGAGGCCAGGGTGTAATTTCTATAAAAACTAGTGAAAGGAATGGGCTCATGGTTGCATCAACTCTCGTTGATAATAATGACGGAATAATGCTTATAAGCGATAAAGGAACAATGATCAGAACCTCTGCTGAACAAATACCAACAATCAGTAGAAATACTCAAGGTGTAAAGATAATTACTCCAAAAGAGGGTGAGAAAATCCTTGAATGTGTAAGGATAGATCCTGAAGATGAGGAAGAATGAGGAATTGGAATTTTTGTGCTGGTCCTGCCGCAATTCCTGAAGAAGTATTAATAGAAGCGCAAAACGAACTCTTGGAGTGGGGCCTCTCTGGTGCTTCAGTCATGGAGGTCAGTCATCGGTCTGATTTATTTGCTGAAGTTGCAGCCTCTTCAACTAAAGATATAAAAGCTCTTTTAAATATTGGAGACGACCATGAAGTTCTTTTTCTGCAAGGCGGAGCAACTCTCCAATTTACATCTGTTCCATTAAACTTCACTAAAAAAAGTTCTATTGTAAGCTACCTAAATACCGGAGTATGGTCAAAAAAAGCTATAAAGGCTGCATCAAAATATGCCTCAGTTAATGTTGTTGCATCTTCAGAAGAATCAAACTATACATATGTTCCTAGTACTCAAGAATGGAGAGTAGATTCCGATAGCATTTATTTTCATTATGTTATGAATGAGACAATACAGGGGCTTGCAATCCGAGATCCAATCTCATCTGAGATACCTGTTATTTGTGATATGTCTTCATGCATACTAAGTGAAGAAGTTGATTTTCATAACCTTGATCTTGTATACGCGGGCGCTCAAAAGAATATTGGCCCTGCTGGATTAACTTTAGTAATCATAAAAAAAGATTTTCTAGAAAAAGCTAATGAAGATATTCCTGACATTCTTAGTTATAAAAAAAATAGTCAGGCAGGCTCTATGTTAAATACTCCACCTACTTTTGCATGGTACCTTGCAGGAAAAGTATTTAAATGGCTTTTAAAAAAAGGCGGAGTAAAAAGTATCCAAAAAGAAAATGAAAAAAAAGCAAAGCTACTATATGACTTTATAGATTCCTCTTCTTTTTACTCAAATCCTGTTGAGAAAGAATATCGATCAATTATGAATGTTCCTTTTCTTCTTGATGATCAGAATGCTGATTCTTCATTTCTTGAAAAGGCAGAAATAACAGGCCTCTTAAATCTAAAAGGTCACAGATCAGTTGGAGGTATGCGTGCAAGTATATATAATGCTACTCCGTTTGAAGCTGTGGAGGATTTAGTTTCTTTCATGAGTGATTTTGAGAGACGCTATACTGGGAATGGAAAATAAAGTAAAAGATCTAAGAGATAAAATAGATGAAATCGATCTCAAAATACTTGATTTAATTCAATCAAGAGCTATTCATGCTTCTAAAATAGGCGAAATTAAAAAAGAATCTCCCGATTTCGACGGGATCTTTTATAAACCAGAAAGAGAAAAAGAAATAATTGATAGGTTGACTAAGAAAAATAGCGAGCCTCTAGGAATTAAAAACGTAAAAAATATTTTTAAAGAAATTATTTCTGCGTGTCTTTCGATTGAAGGCGAACTATCAATATCATATTTAGGTCCTGAGGGGAGTTTTTCAGATTCCGCTAAAAAAGATCATTTTGGAAGTTCTGTTACTTCACAGTCAGAAAGTACAATTGAGGGAATTTTCAAGAGTGTCGAGATGGGAACTACAAATTTTGGCATAGTTCCTTTCGAGAACTCCTCTCAAGGAGTAATAAACACAACTCTAAATTGCTTATCCGACTTCAATATCCAAATTTGTGGAGAGACAATCGTTAACATTGAGCATCATCTTGCCGCTAAAAAAGATATTGAAATTTCCCAAATCAAGAAAGTAGTTTCTCACCCGCAAGCTCTTGGACAGTGTTCAAAGTGGATTAGTAAAAATTTTAGAGATATTAACCAAGTTCCAATGAACAGTACAGCTGAAGCAGCAAAGTTTGCTAGCAATAACGATAACTGTGTTGCGATTGTCAGTGATTTAGCTATCGAAAAATATCAATTACATTGTATTGCAAGGTCAATCCAAGATTTTAGAGATAATCAAACTAGATTTCTTGTAATAGGGAATTTTGAACCAGAAGTTGCAGAAAAAAATAAATCTAGTTTTTTGATTAGAACTGAAAATAAACCCGGAGCGCTTTTACAAATATTAAAGCCATTTAATGAATACAACATAAATCTTTTTAGGATTGAAACTAGGCCCTCAAGATCTGATAGAGGCTCTCATGATTTCTTTATTGATAGTGAAGGACATATCGATGAAAAACAAATGCAACGAGTTATAAATAAAGTAAAAGATGTGAGCAGTTTTGTAAAAGTTCTCGGATCATACCCCATGCATTCATGAAAAGTATTTTAATTTTAGGTTTAGGTTTAATTGGTGGTTCACTTGCAAAAGCCATAAAAGAGAGTGAGCTTGAATATCGTATCCATGCTTATGATCCAAATCAATTAAGTCTTAAAAATGCATTAAATGATAAATCAATTGATGAAGCCATTCATCAAATAGAGACAATACTCCAAATAGAAGATCTGTCATTGATCATGCTTTGTACATCTATTGATAAAACAATTGAAAACTTAAAATTTTTGAAAGCTATAGACGAAAAAACCCTTTTTGTATCTCTAGCAAGCTCCATATCCTCAATAAATAACTTTGTCGAATCAGAGGGCATTCAAAATATTATATTTACGCACCCAATTTCGGGCTCACATAAATCAGGTTATGAAAATGCGTCCCCAAATTTGTTTAATCAAAAAAATGTCATAAGAGTTAATGTAAACGATCTTCAAGAAAATCAGACTCATGAAATAGAAAAGATTTGGTCTTCTATTGGATCAAATATTATCAATATGTCACTTGATGATCATGAAAGATTTTTAATGTTTACTAGTCATTTACCGCATTTAATTGCATACACAACAATGCTTTCAATAGATGATGAGGTGGATATTTCTAAATATTCAGCTGGAGGTTTAAAAGAATTCTTGAGAATTGCAGAATCTAATCCTGATCTATGGGCAGATATTTTTTCATCAAATTCAAAAAATTTAAAAGTTGGCTCAGAAATCTTCATAAAAAACCTGTATAGAATGATTGATTTATTTAAAGACCCTGAAACTCTCAAAGAATTACTAGTTGAAATAAGAAACAAAAAACAAAAATTGTGAAGGCATCCTCAAGAAGATCGAAAAATTTACAAGGTACAGTTACTTGTCCGGGAGATAAGTCTATTTCACAGAGATCTGTGATAATTGGCTCTTTACTTGACGAAGATATTAAAATAAGTGGGTTTCTATTTGCTGAAGATCCTTTATCTACCATTGGCGCTTTAAAAAATTTAGGTCATGAAATTGAAATTGACGATGACATAGTTTCGGTTAAGAATTCAAGGAAGAATATTTCTGATCAGAAGGTTTCTTGCAATTTAGGTAATTCTGGAACAGGATTTAGATTAATTTCAGGTTTAATTGCTGGGCAAGAAATAGATGCCGAACTCATAGGCGATGATTCTTTAAGTAAGCGTCCAATGAACAGGATAATAAACCCTTTGAATGAAATGGGTGCCAAGATCGAATCAAATAAAGGCTGTGCCCCATTAACTTTTAATAAGAGCCAGCTGGTAAAAGAATTCCAATATAAAATGCCAATTGCTAGCGCTCAACTTAAATCATGTCTTCTGTTAGCAGCTATTTCGTCAAACATGAAGTTAACTTTGAATGAGAATAAAGTTACTAGAGACCATACCGAAAGGATGCTTAAATATTTTGGAGCAAATATTACTTCAAAAAAATATGAAGGCGGGCAATACATCATTCTAGATACCAATAATAAACTCGAAGCAAAAGATTATTCAGTGGTTGGAGATTTTTCCTCAGCATCATTTTTAATAGTGGCTGCACTAATAACTAAAGATAGTTCAATTACAATTAAGAATGTTGGAATTAACAAGACAAGATTCACATTACTAGAAATCCTCAAAAAAATGGGCTCTGATATTAATATTAAAAACCGTTCAATTCGTTGTGGTGAAGAGGTGGCAGATATTGAAGTTTCTTCTTCTGCTTTGAACGGGATAAGAATTGACGAGGAGTCTATTCCTAAAATTATTGATGAAATTCCAATTTTGTCTATTGCGGCAAGCTTTGCTGAGGGTGAAACATCTATAACTGGCGCTGGTGAGTTGAGATTTAAAGAATCTGATAGGCTTATGGCTATTGAAGAGGGATTAAATAAGTTGGGCGTAAGTTATAAATCTTCAGATGACAGTATTGTAATTATGGGAAATAGAGATCTAAATATCTCAAAAGAAGTCAATATTGACTCTTTTGGTGATCACAGAATCGCTATGAGTTTTTTAATTGCTGGATTAAGATTTGATTCAGAGGTGCATGTAAATGATTGCAAAAATATTGATACATCCTTTCCAAGCTTTTTTGAAACCTTTTCGTCTTTAGGAGCAGACATAAAAAAACATGAATAAGGTAATTACCATTGACGGACCTTCAGCATCAGGAAAAGGTACTTTAGCAATTTTATTGGCAGACAGATTAAGCTGGAAAATACTCGATAGTGGAGCTTTGTATAGGGCTTTTGCATATTTCTCAATAAGCGAAAATGATCAGAGAATAATTGAAGAAAATTTAAGGAAGATCAGCTTTAATATCGCTGATAATAGTATTCAAGTTCTATTTGAAAATGAAGATATTTCAGGGTATCTAAGAACTGAAGAGACAGCCATTCAGGCATCAAAAATAAGCTCTTTGTCATCGACTAGAGAAATACTTCTTCCAATACAAAGATTCTTTTTAGAAAAAAGTAACCTTATTGCAGATGGTAGAGATATGGGGAGCATAGTTTTCCCTAATGCAAATTTAAAATTTTTCCTTGATGCAGATCCTAAAGTGCGAGCAAAAAGAAGGCATTTAGAGTTGCAGAAAAGGGGACAAGAAGTTAATATGCACGACCTAATAAACGATATTGTTGAAAGAGATAAAAAAGATAAAACAAGAGAGTTATCTCCTCTGATTAAAACAGAAGATTCTATTTTATTAGATTCTACAAATTTAGATCAGAAATCTATCTTAAGCGAGGCTCTTCATCATATTAAAAAAAGGAATATTTTATGAGTGAATCTTTTGCAGACCTTTTAGATGAAAGCATTGCAAGTCTTGAAATGCAGCCAGGATCAATAGTATCTGGCGTTGTTTTGGATATAGATAAAAACTGGGTCACAGTTCATGTTGGTCTCAAATCTGAGGGCGTAATCTCAATTGATGAATTTAGAACAAATGATGGCCAGTTAAATATTGAGGTTGGTGATCAAATCGAAGTTGCTTTAGAAGCTGTTGAGGACGGTTACGGTGAGACAAGAATCTCACGAGAGAAGGCAAGAAAAATTTCTACTTGGAAAAATCTTGAACATGCTTTAGAAACTGGTGAATTTGTAACTGGTAAAATATTAAATCGAGTCAAGGGTGGTTTTGCAGTTGAGGTGGATGTAGTAAAAGCATTCCTACCAGGATCATTAGTAGACACTAGACCACTAAAAGAAGCTCCTAACATTGAAAATACTATTCAAGACTTCAAAGTTATTAAGCTCGATTACAAAAGAAATAATGTTGTTCTGTCAAGAAAAGCTGTACTAGAAGAAGCTAATTCTGCTGAGAAGTTAGAGTTGCTTAAAAATTTAGAAGAGGGACAAATAGTTAAAGGAATAGTTAAAAATATCACTGACTATGGTGCATTTATTGATCTCGGCGGACTCGATGGATTATTGCATATAACTGATATTTCCTGGTCTAGAGTCATCAATCCCGCAGATTCACTAAATTTAGGAGAAGAGATCGAAGTAAAAGTATTGAGCTTTGATAAAGAAAAATTAAGAGTATCTCTTGGTTTAAAACAAATACAAAATGATCCTTGGGAAGAAATTGATTCCAAATATAGTTCGGGTGGTATTTATGAGGCAGTGGTTAGCAATGTTACAGATTATGGTTGCTTTGCAGAGCTTGAACAAGGCATTGAGGGCTTGATTCACTTATCAGAGCTAGACTGGACTTCAAAAAATATTCATCCTTCAAAAGTTGTTTCTCAAGATGAAAAAATTAAAGTAATGATTTTAGAAATTGATAGAGAAAAAAGAAGAATATCTTTAGGGTTAAAGCAAACCAAGCCAAATCCTTGGGTTGAGTTTGATAATAAATATAATCTTGGTGACAATGTTGAGGGCGAAATAAAATCTATAACTGATTTTGGTATTTTTGTTGGTCTTGAGGGCAACATAGATGGATTAATTCATCTTTCAGATATTTCTGAGGAAGAGAATGCCAAAGAAGCTTTAGAAAAATTCTCAAAAGGCGACAAAATTACATGTGTTATTTTTGGAATTGATTCTGATAGAGAGAGAATTTCTCTTAAATTGAGTGAATAAGAAATCAAATAAGCTTAATAGATCCGATATAGAAGCATATATTCAAAAACAACTTCCTCATATTTCCAACAGCCAAATAAAGCTTTCAATAGATCTTATTATTAATCAAGTAGTTGAAGCTGTTGCCATGGATGAAAAAGTAGAGATAAGAGGATTTGGAACATTCTCTAAGAAGCATGTAAGACCTAGAAAATTTGTAAATCCTAAGACAAAAGAGGTTTCATATCTTGGAGAGACCGAAACTATACATTTTAAACCCTCTAAAAAGTTGACAAAGATTTTATGAATAAGAAATTAATAGTTGCTCTTGATTTTGACAGTGCTGAGTTAGCAATAAATTTCTTAGAAAATTTAGACCCGCAAAAGTGCTTAGTAAAAGTTGGATTGGAGCTTTTTATCTCTGAAGGATGGAAAGTATTAGACTTAATCTCAGAAAAAGGATTCGAAATCTTTCTTGATCTTAAACTACATGATATTCCGAATACAGTGGCAAATTCTGTTAGAAAGATTTCCAATTTTAATGTTTCTCTTACTACTATTCATCTCAATGGCGGAAAAGATATGATTGAAGCAGCCTCTTCAGAAAAAGGGAATATAAAAATTCTTGGAGTTAGCATACTTACAAGTCTGTCCGAGAATGATATTTTTGAAATAACTCATACAGAATTCGATACTTATTTTAATAATTTAATATCTATTGCTTCTAATACGAATATAGATGGAGTAGTCTGTTCTCCAAATGAACTTAGCAAACTGAAGAATTTCAAAAAGCTTAAGGTTGTTCCTGGTATAAGAAATGATATTTCAGATGATGACCAGAAAAGAGTAATGAGTTCTTTTGAAGCCTATCAAAAGGGCGCTGATTTTATTGTTGTTGGAAGACCTATAACTAAATCAGAGGATCCAAGAAAAGCCTTGGAGCTTTTCTTATGAAATTTAACTCATTTATTGAAAGCTTAAAAGTTATAGCTGACTCTCAATTTAGCGACAATAAATTATCTACTGATGTAATTTCTATAGATCAGATTTCTCATCCTATCAATAATGACAGAAGGGAGTTATTTTATAAATATGCTGAAGCAAAGCAAGTAATTCAAAAATTTAATAATATTGTTATTGGAGAAATAGGTAACTTTACGGAAAAAAAATCAGTAACTCATTTTGAATATAAAAAAGGAACCAAAAAAAAATTCTTA
This sequence comes from uncultured SAR86 cluster bacterium, assembly GCA_902622845.1. Taxonomy (GTDB): domain Bacteria; phylum Pseudomonadota; class Gammaproteobacteria; order Magnimaribacterales; family D2472; genus CACNXK01. The sequence goes on from CACNRI010000001.1 coordinate 420,135, forward strand.
GAAGATCAGATGCAAATCTTATCTTTAGCAGACAAAATCAAAAGGAATTTTAAAAGAGTTATTATCTTTAGTATTGGCGGATCAAATCTTGGACCTGCACTGATGAATGATATTTTTAACAAGCATGATTTAGAAATTATCTTTATAACAGGAAGCGACCCTGATGAATATTCTGATATTCAAATACAAGATGATGATGCTCTTGTTATATCTTCAAAGTCTTTTGGGACATTAGAAACGCTTTCATCATATAATGAGGTTTGCGGTAATGATTTTTACCAAAAGACTTTTGCAATAACGGCAAACAAATCTAAAGCCTTAGATTTTGGTGTTTATGAAGAAAATATAGTTTCTTTTGACTCCTCAACAGGAGGAAGATTCTCAATCTGGAGTCCTATTAATCTAGTTTTATGTTTATTAGATGGAGAGAAAGGATATAAAGATTTTTTACAAGGCGGCAAGAAAATGGATGATGCATGCTCTAAAAGTCCAGAAGATAATCCAGCTTTCCAGCTTTCAGTTCAAGATATTATTTATAATAACTTATTAAATGTAGAAACAACTCTTGTGGTTAACTATGACTACAAGCTAAGAAATTTTATAAGTTATGCTCAACAGGTTGAAATGGAATCAAACGGAAAAAGTATTGATTCAAACAACAATAAAGTTGATTATCAAACAGGATCAATTATTTGGGGTGGTTATGGCCCTGAATCGCAACACTCATTCTTCCAACATGTGTTTCAGGGAACAAAGCAATCAAATAAATATTTTATTTGCTCTAAGTCTAATAAACTTAATTACAAGCAGATGACTGCCCAAATTGAATCCTTAGTTCAAGGGAATGAAAAAGAAACAGATATCCATAAAAAAACAAACATTTCTGGCGCTACCAAGATTGAGCTAAAAGATTTATCTCCCTATTCAATAGGGCAGCTATTGTCCCTATGGGAAAATAAAACTATCTTTAATAGCATTTTTTGGAATACAAATGCATTTGACCAATGGGGTGTCGAATTAGGTAAAATTAATACCAAAAAGCAATTGTAAGATTTGAAAGATAAAATTAAAAATATTCCTGAATCGCCAGGCGTTTATAAGTTCTTTTCTAAAAAAGAAATAATCTATATCGGCAAAGCAAAAAATCTTAAAAAAAGGACTTCATCCTATTTTGGAAAGTCTCTCAAGGATAGAAAAACAAATCAAATACGAAGATTAACAGATCATATTGAAGTTTTTATAACTAATAATGAAGTTGAGGCGCTATTGCTTGAGCAAAATCTTATTAAAGAAAATAAGCCAAAGTTTAATATTCTTTTAAGAGATGATAAAACATATCCATATATATTTTTTTCTCTTGATCAAGAATTTCCAGGGATTTATCTCAAAAGAACGAAAGGCTCCGTTAACAAAAACTATATCGGCCCATTCATAAGTTCCCAGGCTGTAAAAAATTCAATAAAAGATATCCAAAAAATATTCAGGATAAGAAATTGCTCTGATACGACCTTTAAATCGAGGACTAGGCCATGTATTGAATTTCAGATGAAAAGATGTAGTGCGCCTTGTACTAAAAATATAAAAAAAGAAGAATATATGGAGGATGTCGAAAAGTCTAAAGACTATCTTACATCTTCAAAAAGAAACTTAGTTTCTAATTTAAAAAAAGCTATGAAAAAAGCTTCTGATGAACTTAACTATGAAAAAGCAGCAGATATTAGAAATAGAATTAATCAAGTTGAAGTCATTAATGAAAAACAAGCTATAACCCCAAATGGGATAGATGCAGATATTTTCTCAGTCGAAAAAGTAAATAACTATGCTGGGATATGCATAGTGACCATAAGAGATGGGAAAATACGAGGAACAAAAACTCATTTAGTTAAAGATGCTTTTCTTGAAACTACAAATAATCTTTATGAGTTAGCAGTTTTTAATTTTTACTCAAGTAAAGCAAATTTACCAAAGAAAATATTCTTCACATCACCTCTAGACGATCTCATTCTTATAAAAAAATGTATTAGAGATAATATTTCTGACAAAATAGTATTCCCAAAAACAAGAAATTCTTTTATCAAGCCTATAGTTTCACTTGCAAAAAATAATGCTGCTCAAATAATCAAAAATCATCTAAGTAAAAAAGAAAAATATGCTTTTGCATATAAAGAACTTTCTGAGAAGCTTGGAGTGAAGAAAATTGAAAGAATAGATGCATTCGATATAAGTCATCAGTATATGCAGCAAGGAGTTGGATCATGCGTAGTTTTTGCAGAGAGCGGAGCTTCAAAAAAAGATTATAGATTATTCAATATTCCAAATGATATTGCTGGGAATGATGTTGCGTCGATGGAGCATGTAATTTCAAGGAGATTAAAATATTATGATGACCACAAACCTGACTTGATCTTAATTGATGGCGGAAGGACTCAATTAAATTTCACAAATAAAATACTCAAGAAATTTGGTATGGAGAAAATTATTGTTTTAGGGATTGCAAAGGGTCAGGGCAGGGTAAGAGCCACTGAAACAATTTATACGAATAAGGGGATTATGGAAATAGATCCTCATTCAGAATCTTTTAAGGTTTTAAGTGAGTTAAGAGATGAATCCCATAGATTTGCAATTACTGCATCAAGAAAAAAAATACGCAAAACAAATAAATATTCTGCATTGGATACAGTTAAAGGTATAGGCCCAGTAACTAAAAAAGCTTTACTAAAAAAGTTTAAGAGTTTAAAAGGTATAAAAGAAGCTTCAAAGTCCGATTTAATGACTATCAAAAATATAAATGAGACAATGGCATCAGAAATTAAACAAGTACTATGATTGTAAATATCCTAAATGCTATAACTCTCTCCAGAATTTTATGCGCAATATTGATTTACTTTTTTTTATTTCTTGAAAGTCATTATTTATTAGCTTTATTATTATTTGGCATTGCCTCGTTTTCAGACTTTGTTGATGGCTATGTCGCTAGAAAAACTAATAATGAGTCTGTATTAGGAGAAATTTTAGATCCAATAGCTGACAAACTATTAATAGTCTTTGTTTTAATTGGTTTAAGTATTAACCTTGATAGTTTCTTAATAGGATTTATTTCTGCGGTAATTATTTCTAGGGAGATATGGGTTGCTGCTTTGAGAGATATAAATGCTAGAAATAATCAATCTGACAAAACAAAAGTAACTTTTTTAGCGAAAACAAAAACCGCAATACAAATGTTTGCCATATTATTATATCTTTTCGGTCTTACACTAAATAATATGATGGTTCTTTTCTTTGCTGATATCGTCCTCATAATTGCACTATTTGTAACAATTCAAACCGGTTTGCAATATACTATTTCAACCTTTAAGAAATGAATAAAGATAAAGATATAATAGATATAGCTAGGCAAGTAATTGACGATGAAGTTGAAGCCCTTATAGGCTTAAAAAGCTATATTGATGAAAACTTTGAAGAAATCATCAATGTTATTTGCGAATGCAATGGTCGCATTATTTTTACTGGAATTGGTAAATCTGGGCACATCAGTAAGAAGATTTCTGCAACTCTATCAAGCACTGGCACTAGCTCATTTTTTGTGCATTCTACAGAAGCTTTTCATGGAGATCTTGGAATGATACAGAGTGATGATATTGTAGTTGCAATAAGCTATTCAGGTGAGACGGAAGATCTTCTCAAGACAATTCCAGTAATAAAAAAATTAGGTTGCTCTGTAATAGGCGTATCTGGAAATAAAGAATCAACCCTCTCAAAGATTTCTGACTATCATCAATTGATTAAAGTCGAAAAGGAAGCTTGCCCACTTGATCTTGCTCCAACTTCCAGTGCCACAGCCACTCTTGTTTGGGGAGATGCATTGGCCATTTCTTTAATGAATAAAAAAGATTTTAGACCTGAAGATTTTGCAAAGTCACATCCTGGAGGCACGCTTGGAAAGAGATTACTTCTTTCTGCAAAAGATGTAATGGTATCAGGAGATGATATGCCAATTATCAATTGTGATGAGCTTTCAAAGGATGTTATAAAAATTATTTCTGAAAAGGGTATGGGAGTTACATTTGTAAAAGATCGAGACGACAAAGTTATTGGTTTAATTACTGATGGAGATATAAGAAGAGCCATCGATAAATCTAATTATTTTTTTGATATGACAGCAGGAGACTTTATGAGTAAAGACTTTATCTCAGTTACTCCTGATGATTTGGCATCTCAATGTCTGCAGATAATGGGCGAAAAGAAAATTGGATGTTTGGCAGTCATGCAAGAAAAGAACTTAGTTGGTATTATAAATCAAAAGGATTTAATCAAACTCGGTATATAAAATGAAGATCAAATTTATTGTAATTTTTCTCTTAAATATTTCAATTTTGCTTTCATCTTATTCGTTTGCAGATTTTGAACCTGGATTATCTGCTAAACCCATTAACTGTAATGGCAGATTAGTTCATTGGAATCTCTATGAAATTTCTATTAACCCATCTACCACATCTAACACTATGGGTTTTCAAAAGTATTGGATGGGTTTTCACAGAGACGGCAGCGTCTTATCCCCACTTTATCTATATGCATATGATTTTGGATTGGTAAAAAGTGCGGCAGAAAAGGGTACCTCCGATATATCTCTTTATGAATCCAGCGATGACACATATCTTAATATTTCACTTAATAAGACAGATAATGTAAAAGGATGCTATGTTGAATTTCAATTAATGGGAAAAGTCAATTCACATCCAAAAACTGGTACTTTTATTCTAGATGAGTTCTGGTTTAAAGTGAATGCCTCTGGTTTTATATCATTTAACAACTCTAATAATACAAATAATGCTTTAGGGCTGGCCGATAGCTTTACTTTAAATGAAATGGAATTCCACTATATGTGTGATACCTATGAGCGAGCTAAAAATGCAGGCGGCCCCACTGATCCATGGTGTAATTTCTGGAAGAAAGGTCAGGTAAGCTTTACCCACATTAGATAAATGAAAAAAAATACTCCCATATATGTACTAATTATCATTAATATAGTTCTATTTTTTTCAGTCTTATCAAATAAACAAGAATCATTTGAAGCCAATTACTTTGATAAAATTGATGTTTTTAACAGCAACCTTATGGAACTAGAGGATGAACTTATATCTTTAAAAAAAGAACTTGCCGAAATTACTTATACGTTAAGTCAGCCTAATCAGACACCTTATGATAATGAAGAAATAACTCCCTTTTTTGACGAAAGCAATCCTAAAAATGATGTTTATGATTATCCGACTCAAGAGCCATTTAGATCTCAGCAGGCCATCAATTCTAGATTGGAAAATCCGACATATGAAGAAGCTCTTGAAGAGGCATTTATGATTTTAGAAGACTTAGAAAATAAAGGTGTTTTTGATAACCAAGGAGACATTCCTCAGCAATGACCAGAGTTGCCATAATAGGGTGCGGTTTTGTTGGGAATGCACTTAAGGCGGGCCTCAGAGACAATGTAAAGATTTTTGAGATAGATCCAAAATTTGAAACAAAAATTTCAGATCTCAAAGACTATAATCCAGATCTAGTATTTATTTGTGTGCCAACACCAATGATCGATAATGCTGATCAAGATTTAGATATTTTAAAATCAGTAATAGAAGAGTTAAGAATAAATGAAATAGAATGCTTAACCATCCTAAAAAGCACAGTTTTGCCAAATTACTTGGAAGATATTAGTAATAAGATATCAAAATTTGTCTACAATCCTGAATTTCTTCGGGAAAAACATGCTAATGAAGATTTTATCAACTCTAAGTTGATTGTATTTGGAGGAAATAAACTTTATACAAAAGAAGCAAGCAGTTTTTATAAAAATTTCTCGTTGTGTAAAACTACTGATTACATTCATACTGATTTAATAACAGCTTCTTTAATAAAGTATTCGATTAATTCATTCTTAGCCACAAAAGTATCTTTTTTTAATGAATTAAACTCACTATTTCACAAAACCAATACAAAAGAAACATGGGAAGATTTTATTTCATACCTACAGCGAGATAATCGAATAGGAAATAGTCACATGTCTGTTCCGGGCCATGATGGAAAAAAAGGTTTTGGGGGTGCATGCTTACCAAAAGACTCTTTTGCCTTTTATAAATACGCAAAAAATAAAGATATAAATTTAAGCTTAATTAAAAAAGCTATAGATGTTAACAACAGCATAAGGCAAAAGTATAATATTGACGAAAGAGAAAGAAATCAAAAAATAAATTTTAAAATTCATAAAGATAGCTAATTATGCCCAGGTGGTGGAATTGGTAGACACAAGGGATTTAAAATCCCTCGAAGGCAACTTCGTGCCGGTTCAAGTCCGGCTCTGGGCACCACTATTTTTGAAAAATAATTTATTTAACTTTTTAGTTTTTATCGAAAAAAAGTTTTTTGGCATAATCTCTCAGCATAAAGTCTTGATTATTCATCTCTAGCAATTTTTCACCTAAACTTTTTCCTAATTCATCTAAGATCTTCTCAATTCTTATATCTATAGGATCATCAAGATTTGATGATGTAACATTTTTTCTTACATTTCCAAATTTTAATATATCAACTCCATTTTTCTTTAATTGATTATTAAGACAAGTAACCGAATCTTCAAACTCTTCAGTAATTCCACAAAAAAAGAATTTTCTTAAGGTTTTTTTTGCTAAATCTAAGTCATATAAATAACGATAGCCATCTCTTTTTTTTATTGCCTTTCCATTATCGTCTATTGAAAAGAATGAGCATTGGGAGTTTGAAACATGAACTCTCTCAAAATTATCTTCCATTGAGATTTCTAACCAATCTTTAAAATTATATTTTCTTGCATTTCTAGAAGTAATTGATGAATCTCTATTTTTTCTTTTAAAGGAATAAATTGATTTAACTCGCGTTATAGGATCTCGCAAGAAAGTCACAGAGTAAACATCTCTATCTTTAATAAAGTTATATTTATTCGAAAAAGGATGAGGAAATTGATGTGATGATATAGATCTAAAGCTTTTAATTGAATGAACTATTTTTTCTATTTGGAATGATGTATATCTAAAAAATGGAAACTTATTATCCTCAAAGAAGGCATCTTTGCCATAATTATCAATAAGTATTTGATCAAATGAAGTTCCTGAGTTTTTGAAGATATGATGATGAATAATAATTGGCTTCATAAAAAGAATATACTACACTAAGACATCTTTTTTATGTATTTATTTTGAATATACTTTGTGTTTCTAATTGCAATATTCTGGGTATTAAGTGTACTTTGGAAGCAATCTTTCCCGATGCAATTATAGAAGATTATCTTATTCAAAAATTTTTAAGAGAGTCAAAGAATATTCAAAAAAAGATTAATGATTTTGATTTAATTATTTCTACCGAAACAGTATCAAATGAAATTAAAAAATGGACATCAAAGCCAGATTTTATTGAAATAAACCCAATTATCTTTCATGCTTTTCATCCAGATCAATGCTATTTATTTTTAGGTGATACTCATATCGGAGGGTTGCTAGGTGACTATCACTCTTTGAGCACATTTTTAGGATTTAAAAAAGGCCTTTCAATTGAACAAACTGAAAAACTCATTAATAATATTTATAAAAATCCTCAGCTAATTAAATTAGGCTGGAATAGATCAATACAAAACTTACAAACCGCTCATTCAGACATTTTTGATAGCATAATACCAATTCTTAAAACAATGTGCATAAGAGAGCCTTTTATGTATACACTTAATCATCCTAAGATTAATATTTTGAGTTTAGTGGTCCAATTAAAATTAATGAATGCCGGACTTATAAATAAAATCTCAAATGATCTGCAAATCTTCGATAGTTTAAGCAGAAGCGTAGTCTGGTCAATTGAAAAAGAAGTCGCAGAATATTTTAAATTTATGAGCTATTCAGAAGCATACAAGGAATCTGAATCAAATCATTTTTTTAACAGATCAGTAATGATAGAAAAATCATACAAAATATATAGTGATTTTGAATTTGATATAAATGATCTTGTTATAAGAGGAAACTTAATTTCACACGAAACTAGTGAAATTATAAATAATTATGAATCCATATAAAAAATTACCAAGTTCAAGTTTTTGGAGAAGATCAATCTCTACAAAAATGAAATTTGAGATTGATCCTGTAATCTCTACAAAGTTTAAAATTTCGAAAGAAGATAGAATTTGTACAGCTGGAAGTTGTTTTGCTCAAAATTTAGCAAAGGCTCTTAAAGCTAATGGATATAACTATCATGTTACAGAAAAACCAAAAAAAGGAATGTCAAAAGAAGAGATACACAAAAAAAATTATGAAATTTTTTCGGCAAGGTATGGGAATATATATACAACCGTTCAGCTATATGAAATATTGAGAGAATCAATTGGTGAGATTGAAACCAGTCACTTAGTTTGGAAAAAGAAAGATCAAAATCTTTTTATTGACTCTTTGAGGCCAAATATTGGCGATAGTTTTGAAAATGCTGATGATGTTATCGATTCTCGTATTCAACATCTCAAATATGTTAAAAAAATTATTGAAGAATCAAATATTTTTGTTTTTACTTTGGGGCTAACAGAATCATGGATGTGTAAAAATACATCGAGAATCCTACCAGTCGCTCCAGGCGTTTATAATGAAGATGATTCAATCGAAGAATATAAATTTAAAAATCTTAACTATGTTGAAACATTCAATGCACTAAGTGATTCAATAAAGTTAATGAAAAGATTAAATCCAAAGATAAAAATAATATTAACAGTGTCTCCTGTTCCTCTTATTGCAACGTATGAACAAAGACATGTTCTTGTATCAAATACTTACTCTAAATCATTGCTTAGGGTCGTAGCTAGCGATATTGCTGACAAAAATGATTTTGTTGACTATTTTCCTTCATATGAAATTATCACAGGAAGTTATACTTACTCATCTTATTTTAAAAATGATCTTCGAGAAGTAGAAGAAGTTGGTATTAAGCATGTCATGGAGATTTTCTTAAAACACTATTCTTCTGAATCAAAAAAAGATGTTTCAAGTGATTTAACTATAAAAAATATTAAAAATTATGAGTCTGATTCAGAAATTATTTGTGATGAAGAAGAAATTGATAGGCTTTAGAATTGAAAATTATTTTCTTTTGGAGTCAAGGAGAAAATAATTTACCTAAATGGGCAAAAAGGAACTTAAATCTTTGGAAATCCTTAAATGATAATTATGAGATACAACTACTTGATAGTTCTGCCTTAAACAAGATATATAATGAAATATCTTTTATCGTAGATTATCCAATTCAGACTCAAGCAGATATACTACGAATATACCTTTTAACAAAGTTTCGAGGCGTTTGGGCCGATTTGACAGTAATCCCAAGTATTTCCATAAAAAAATTTTCAAGAAATCTTGAAAACAAAGAGATTTTTTTATATTCAAAACCTACGTCAGATAGATTGTTTTCTAATTGGTTTATTTTTTCAAATAATGTAGATGTAATTTCTAAAGTATATGAATATGTACTCGATTATCATTCTTCTAAAAGAAGCTTTATTGAAGGCTCAAATAATTTTATTTTTGATAATATTTTTGAGTCGTCTGAATATCTTTTAAGAAATAAAAAACAATTTCCTTATTTTTGGTTTCATTATCTTTTGAACCATATATTCTTATATGACGAAGATCTTAACCAAGCTTTTTCAGAGATAGATAACATTTCTGGAATACCGCCTCATGCTCTCCAGATGTATTTGAAGTCATGTTCTATTTCTTCGTTGAGTAACTTAAAATTGAAAAAACTTTATGAAGAAAATGCGATGAATAAATTAGATTGGAGAATAGGAGAGAACAAATTAAATATTCTTTTTGATGCAATCTCTAGTAATAATGTCTAATGAACTTATTCTCTTGTAATCATAATGTCTTGTTTTAGTTTCGGTGTTGTTAAATAGGTAAAGCTTATTGATCCCTACTTTATTTGCAGCGTCTAGATCACTAAAGTTATCACCAATCATTACACTTTTGGAAAAATCAATTTTGAAATCCTTACCAGCCCTAATAAACATTCCGGCCCCAGGCTTCCTGTCGCTGCATTCTTTTTTATATTTGCCTAAGCCATGCGTGGGATGATTTGGACAGAAATATACCTCATCTATTAAGCCTTCAAGCTGCTCCCTCATCCAACTTGTGAACTTTAAGAAATTTTCTTCACTATAAAAACCTCTACCTATGCCAGATTGATTTGTAACAATTATTAATAAAAAACCATTTTCCTTAAATGCTCTTAATAATTTTTTTATACCCCTTATGAGCTCAAATTGTTCGGGTTCATGAACATAACCTTTATCTATATTAATCACTCCATCTCTATCTAAAAAGAGACATTTTTTCATATATAAATCTCTTTAGCTTTTAGATAATCTTCGGGAATGCCAATATCAATAAAATTTCCTTCTGCAATAAATGCTCTCAAATTTATTTCGTCCAAATGTTTTTCAAAAAAATCTTTTTCAATTGAGGAATAATTTTCTGGCAATCTCTTTATACACTTATTTGTTAAATAATATATGCCAGAATTGATTAAGGATGAGCTTAGATCTCCTTTCTCAGCGAAATGTGTAATTCTATTCTCAATAACCTTTACACCTCCAAATCGTGAGCTGTCATCTACATGCCTAAGAACCATCAATGGTGAATTTATATTTTTATTAATTGCTTCAATTAGAAGAGATAAATCAATATCTTGTATACAGTCACCATTAAAAATGACAGCTGATTCTAGATTTAGTAATTCAAATGCATTCCTTATGGCTCCACCAGTTCCTAAAGGCTTATCTTCTTTTATAATATTGAAATTAAATTTTGATTTTTTTTGAAACTCTTCAAATGCTTCATACTTATAACCACATAAAAGATGTATTTTGTCTTCTAATGAAAAGCCGATTTTATCAAAAAAAAACTCTAAAAAAGGGCCATTAGATAGAGGTGCCAAAGGCTTAGGAGAATCTTTAACTATGCTTTTTAATCTTGTCCCCTTGCCACCAACAAGAATTAAATAGTTCATTCTGGATAAAAGTAGCTCTCAACTTCTCCACAAATATATGAGCATACAACTTGATAAACTTCTTGAATGATATTTGTTTCCATCGAGTCAATAACTAACTTAATATCACTATTTTCTTGAATAGGATTATTTTCTTTTGAGCCCGTTATACCAATTACTTTAATTGATTTAGTTTTGGCAACATCAATAGCTTTTACAATATTTTCAGAAAACCCACTTGTTGACATTGCAATGAGTACATCACCCTTTTCTCCAACCCCTTCAAGTTGCCTAGAGAAAATATTTTCATACCCATAATCATTTCCAATTGCAGTTATTGCAGATATATCACAAGTAAGTGAAATAGAATTCATAGGTGACCTATCTTTTTTAAATCTTCCAAGGAGTTCAGCAGAAAAATGCATTGCATCTGCAGCAGAGCCCCCATTACCACACCAGATTATTTTTTTATTCTTTTCAATTGAATTGATGATTAATTCAGTTGCTAGATTAACTTTATCATCTAACTCTTTTGATTTTAAAAGAACGCTAACAGTATCGTCTATATATTTACTTAGAGATTTTTTATTCATTTTTTTAGAGATTACTCTCCCAAGCAAACGCCCCTTTATTAACAAACTTACATTTTACTACTTTTCCATCGGTATCATTAAGTTTATTTTCAACTGCGGTTTTTTTATCTAATGGACAAAAGAATAAAATAAAACCTCCACCACCAGCTCCTGAAACCTTACCACATAAAGCACCATTATCTATGGCAGATTCAAAGGCATCTTCAATTTTTTTATTGGAAACAAGTCCAGAAGTTTTCTTCTTTAATTCCCATCCATTCTTAAATACTTCCAAAAGATATTCTATATCACCCTTTAATATAGAATCTTTAAACTTTTCAGACTCAGTTATTAAACTTTTCATTGCATCTAATGAAGTTTTTCTTGAACTTAACTCATTCTTTTGTGATTTTATAATCTTTTCTGAATCTCGAGAGATTCCGCAAAAATATAAGATCATCATTGATTCAAGCTCATCAAGGGTCTCTTGCTTACACTTTAGCTGATTAACAATTACGTACCCATCTTTTTTGAATTCTAAATAATTCAAGCCACCAAAAGCTGCAGCATATTGATCCTGATAACCACCATCAAAACCGCAAATGTTTCTTTCAATATCGTATGAAATCTCCGAAATTTGGTAATTATCCAGTCCAATTGATAAAAGTTTATCAAAAGCCTTCACCATTGAAACAACTATTGCAGATGAGGATCCTAGTCCCGAGCCGGGCAGCGCCTCACATAAAGTTTTAACCTTAATATTTAAATGTTCATTATTGTTAAAATTTTTTATGAAATATAAATATGTCTCTTTATGAAGGAGTAATTTATTAACATCATTAAGACTTTCAATAATATTAAGATCAAGTGACTCAAAAGACACGTTGTCTGATTTATTAATCGTTGTATATGCATATTGGTTAATAGTTATATTCAAAACCTTTCCGCCATTTTCGAAACAAAATGGTGCAATATCAGTTCCTCCTCCAGATAGGCCTAAGCGAAGAGGTGCTTTGCTGATAATCATCTTGTCAGAAACTTCTGATTACTTTTAATCCTCTCTCGCCAATAATCTAAAAGATCCTCCATTGTTTGGTCAAAAGATATTTCAGGATGCCATCCTGTATGATCTTGGAATTTAGCAGTATTAGGTACCTGAAGGTCTGCATCTATAGGCCTCAATCTTTCAGAATCTGTTTCAACCTTAATTTTATGAGATACAGTTGATAAGGAGATTAACTTATCAAGCATTTCACCTATAGTGCATGAGAATGTTCCTCCAATATTATAATATTCGCCGGCAATAGGATTTTTTGTAACCAACATATAATATGCCTTCACTGCATCCCTGACATCTGCAAAAGTTCTTAAAGAGTCTAAATTTCCTACTTTCACAACTGGTTCAATAAGGTCACTCTCAATCATCGCAATTTGCTTAGCAAATGTCGATTCTGCAAAAACATCGCCTCTTCTTGGGCCCGTATGAGTGAACATTCTGGTAGTCATTACTGTCATATCGTATGCTTCTGCATAATATCTACCAATTAAATCAGTACCAACCTTAGAAATTGCATATGGAGATGCAGGATGAAATCCACATTCTTCATCAATGGGTAACTTTTCCTGAGACACTCTTCCAAAAACTTCGGAAGAAGAACACACATGAATAACAGGAGATAAATTATTTTTTCTTATAGCCTCAAGAACATTTGCAGTCCCTTGAATATTTGTTTCAAATGTATCAAGCGGTGAGTCAAAACTTGTTTGAGGATAGCTCTGTGCTGCAAGATGAAATACAAAATCAGGATTTGATTTAGAAAATGCATTATGTATAGAAAGGTAATCTCTTAGGTCACCGTAGAATAGTTTAATTCTTTTTCCTCTATTAATTTCGTCAATATGCTGAGAAATATTATCAAGCGGACTCCTCCATCTGCATAAACCATGAATTTCCCAGTCTGTATTTTCAATTAAGAAATCACAAAGATGAGATCCTACCATGCCAGTGATTCCTGTTATTAAGACTTTTTTATTGCTCATAATGATTATCTAGAAAATCTTCAAAAGTTATAGGGCTTCTGCCAAGCACCTCAGCAGTTTCTGAAGGATCAAGTCTGCAAATTTTAGTTCTTGCCTCCCAAAAACTTTTATCCGGTTCAATTACAGAAAACGCTAGATTATTATATGTCTTTTTTTGAACTATTTCTGCCATTTTTTCTCTTGAAAAAGTTGAAGGGCCACAAATATTTGTAATCTTATTAATTTGTTCCCAATTTGAAAGCGCATTATGCATGCAGTTAACTACATCATCAATGAATATTATATTTCTTTCAAAATTTTTAAAAATCTTTGCCTCTCTATTTAAACTAGCTGATTCCTTTAAATATTCCAAAAACGAATCTTTTGAGTCGTAAATATATGAAAGTCTAAAAATTTTAAAATTATGTTGCTCAAAAAAGCTTTCTTCTATTTTCTTTTTTAAAATTCCATATTTAGTTTTCGGATTACATTCCGAATGTCTATTAAAAATTTCAGGCGAATCAGAGTAAACTTGATCAGATGAAAAAAATATTACTTTTACTGACATTTTGAGTAGCTCATTAATTACTTTTTTTGTTGATGTGTAATTAATTTGCTTTGCTTTTTCATATTTTTCTTGACAATCATCAGGAGATGAAATTGCAGCAAGAAAAAAACAATATTCGATTTTTTCCTTCTTAATTTCTTCAAAAAATGATGAATTTACATTTTCTAGATCAAGATATAGTCTTGTACTTTTATCTCGAGAGGATATAAGGGAATTTCCCGTAAATTTTTTTGTAAAATTTTTACCAACAAAAGAGTTTCCTCCAATTATTAATGTTTTCACTTTAGCAAACTTTTTAATTTAATTTTTGTTGATTCTACAGAGTAATTTTTTTTGGCAAACTCATAAGTTTTTTCAGATATCATTTTTAGTAATTCTTTATTTTTTGAGAATTTTTGCAATTCTTCTGAGAAAGAGCCTAGTTCAGATATGTAAATGTCTTGATTTTTCTTAAAATTCATTCCTTCAGCCCCTAATGGCGTTGTGATAGTTGGGATTCCAAAACAAGAAGCATGCCCAATTTTACCTTTGATACCAGCACCAAATGTTATAGGCGCTAAATTAATTAAAAATCCTTTTATATAACTATCCAAATCTTCTACAAAACCATCGACAATAACATTTTTGTACTTAGAAAATTCTTTTCTGAGCTTATCATCAATATGTGTTCCAACAATATGTAATTTATGAGGCTTAAATTTTTGATAGTCTTTTGCCCAAACATTCTTTAAAAACCAACTAATTGAGTCTTTATTGGGAGTATGCCTAAAATTACCAACAAAAATAAAATTTTTTCTTTCTAATTTAGAATATTCAAATTTCTCAAAAACAAGAGGTATTGTAGACACATTCTTGATAGCATGCTTCTTAGTTAGCAAATTATTTTCATAGTCGCTTAAAACAATAGTTTTATAAGCTTTTTTCATTGCTGAGATTTCTTTTTCTTTTGTTAGAGTGCTTGAAGAGGAACCACTTTTCTCTCTCTCTTCTCTTAAGAAGTGTAAGTCCACTGTATTGAAAATTATCTTAGCTTCTTTAAATTTTTCAGCAACTTTATCAAAAAAATCATTAGCAATTTCACATCTATTAAGCATCACATAGTCATACTCAAAATCACTTTGATCCAGATAGTTAAGAAGATTTTTGTATTCAGAGCCATACACACAATGCACGCCCAATTCTTGAAGTATTTCAGTATGACTATCTGTAAAATGTAAATTTCTAGGAAGAAAAGTTACAAAGAAACCCATTTCAATGAGTATCTTCATAAAATAAAATGCTGTTACTGATCCAGCATCTCTATTTTTTTGGGGAGTTTCCTCATCAACAATAAGTATAGATTTCTTATATCTTCCGGTGAACTCATTTTCAAAATTTTCACCATTTTTATTTTTTTGTAAAAGCTCTTTTCTCCATTTTTGTTTGAAGAAATGTAAGTTAATATTTTGAAATTTTTTCATTCCAGAACTTAAGTCAGTTCCAGAGGTTCCACCTTCTTTGTGAATAACAACTGATCTTGGATGAACATAGACACTACCTTCATTTTTCCAGTTTTTAAAACAAAGATCTGCATCCTCAAAATAACCGGGCGAATAATTAACATCAAAACCTCCAAGTTTTTCAAAGTTTGATTTTTTTATACAAAGTGAAGCTCCTGAAACATAATCTACTTTTCTTAAGAATGAAAATAAATCTTTGTTTTTTTCTTGACCTCTTCCTACATTCCATCCAGATGCATCTCTCCAAAGCAGACCTCCAGATTCTTGTAATTTTCCATCTTCAAAAATAAGTTTTGATCCAATTATATCTTTTGGATTTTTTGCAACATGTTCTACAAGATAATATGCCCAATCTTTTAGAACTTCAGTATCATTATTTAGGAAAATTAAATAGTCATTTTTTGCATTTACTGCACCATGATTGCATGAACCAACAAAGCCTAAATTTTTTTTATTCCTAAATATTTTTAGATCATCACTCTCTTTTATGTGATCTTTTAGAGGATCTTTAAAATGATCATCAACTAAAATAATTTCTGATCCATGTAAATTATTGTTGTCTATTACAGACTTTAAGCACTTTTTAGTTAGCTCATGTTTTCCATAAGTAGGAATTATTATTGAATATTTTTTTGAAGAATTTTTTAAATCCTCATTTGTTTGCAGGGCTGATAGATTATCACTACTTTCAACTTTTGGACTTATTAGAAATCCCTTTATAGAATTTACGAGTGATTGACTAATACCAAACTGGGAAAAGAACTTTCTATATATAAAAGACAAAATTTTAAATAACCTCTCCTTAAAAATTTTTTTGGAAACTGAAAGAGGGTATTGAATAAACTTATAAAGAAAAGTATTTTGAAATTCATCGATAATATTTAGTAGGTGGTTTATTTGCTTTTCATCATAAACACTTTTTTCTTTCCAACCATCTCGGTCTT
>CACNRI010000002.1 GCA_902622845.1 uncultured SAR86 cluster bacterium
TTTGATTAATATTTTTTAAATTTTTTAAAAGAGTTTTTTTGTAGTTTTTAAAATTTGTAAAGTTTTTCTCATTTATATCATGAGTAATTTTTTCACTCTCAATAAGACTGCAAGGTGTTGGAATATTTTTTGATAGCTTAAAATCTTTTTTTAGATATTTTAAAAAACTGTTTTTAAATCTTTTTTCCTTCAAATCATTATAAAAAACATGATGAAAATGCCCAGATTTATTTTTGGAAAGGATTTCTAAAAGAGATATTGAGTATGAAAAAACTAGGAGTTCAGCATATATATTTGAGAGTCCATCTCTTTTCACCAGACTTGAAATTATCTCTGTCGGATTTCTAACTATTGAGATTAATTTGATTTTAAAACCCATATTCTCAAGACATTTTTTCCAAAGATAATATAATTTAATGATCCTTGGGTCTTTGATAATTATGTTTTTATTTTTTAAATAAGCATTATTAATTGCAGCTTCAAGCTCTTCCCGATATTTTCCATATAGCTTAATTTGATATTTTTGATCATAAATCTCAGTTCCGTACCAAGAAGAACCTATGTCTTGGAGAATCTTCTCATTAAGTTGACTGATTGAATTACTTTCAAAATGACCAGCAATATTATCAAGCTTGTCTTTCATTAAATCCCGCGGAAGAGAAGCATTAAAGAAATCCGATGCTTTCTTTGTTATATAAGATGTTCCACTTCTGTGCATTCCCAAAACCAAGATTGCTGTTTTAGAGTTCATTGGATTTTCTTTCTAAAAAAAATTCAAGTGACATAGCGTCAAGATCTTTATCACTTATGTTTTTATCAAAAATATCTTCAGATGGCCAAGAAATACCTATATTCGGATCATCCCATCTAATTGATACTTCAGAGTCTTTGTTGTAGAAGTCAGTTGCTTTGTAAAGAACATGAGCTGTTTCTGAAAGGGTTAAAAAAGCATGACCAAAGCCTTCAGGTATCCATAATTGATTCTTTTCCTCGCTACATAAAATAGCACTGGTCCATTTACCAAAACTTGTTGAATCTTTTCTTAAGTCGATGGCAACATCGAATATTCGTCCATCAGCTACCCTTACAAGCTTTCCTTGCTCAAAAGGCTTCTTTTGATAATGTATTCCCCTTAAAACACCTTTTTTTGAGAAAGAATGATTATCTTGACAGAAGCTTACTTCCTCTCCTATCTTTTCTCTAAAAACCCTCTGATTAAAGCTTTCAAAGAAGAATCCCCTGGAATCCTCATAAACTTCAGGTTGAATTTCAAATACGCCGGATATATTTTTTTCAATAAATCTCATAAAAGAGTTTTAAGATATTCAGCATAGTCCCCACTAGCATCTTTTAAATTATTCTCAAACTCTTCTTTCGAAATCAAACCTTTTTGAAGAGCAATTTCTTCGGGGCAGCTTATTTTCCTGCCTTGTCTTTTCTCAAGAGTATAAATAAAGTTTGAAGCTTCCATCATAGATTCAGGTGTTCCTGTATCAAGCCAAGTAAAGCCAGATGACATTTTCTTTAAACGAATATTACCTCTCTCAATATATTTTAAGTTTAAGTCAGTAATTTCTAGTTCTCCTCTAGGAGATGGTGAGAGTTCTTTTGCAAGTTTTGAGACATTAGAATCATAAAAATAGATACCAGTTACAACATAATTTGATCTCGGATCTTTTGGCTTTTCTTCAATACCTAAAATATTATCATTTTCATCAAATTCAATAACGCCAAATCTTGAGGGATTTGAGACCCTATACGAGAAGATAGTTGCATTTTTTGTATCATTGTTTGCAGAAATTAGTAATTCCTCTAATCCAGCCCCAAGAAAGATATTATCTCCTAATATTAAACAGCAAGGATTTGAATCTATAAAACTTTCTCCAATAATAAAAGCTTGCGCTAAACCTCCTGGATAATCTTGAACTTCATAATAGAGATTTATTCCAAATTGAGATCCATCACCAAGAAGATTTTGAAATAATGAAATATGATCTGGAGTTGAGATAATCAAAACTTCACTAATGCCGGCCTTCATCATTGTTGACAATGGGTAATAAATCATTGGTTTGTCATAAATAGGTACTAGTTGTTTTGAAATTGATTTTGTTGATGGAAATAATCTTGATCCTGAGCCTCCAGCAAGGATGATACCTTTTCTATTCACAATACAAATCCTCCAGGAATGAAATAAGATAATCATCCCAATTCTTTAGCTTTATTTTAAAGGTTTTTTTTAAATAAGCATTATCCAAACAGGAATATTGTGGGCGAGCTATTTCAGTATTAAGATCTTTTGATTTAATTCGATAGATTTTTTTTGAGTAATTCTTAAAGTTTTTTTTGATCATTTCAGCCATATCATGTCTTGAACAGAAATTATTTGGTGAAATATTATAGATACCATAGTTGTTTGTTAATTCATGCTGAGAAATTATCTTAAAAATTGTTTCAACAATTCCAGAAGTTGAGATAGGCGCTCCAATTTGATCATCAACAACTGTTAAATCAGCATTATCATTTATAAATTTAATAATTTTTGTTGGAAAATTATTGCCATACTTTCCATATATCCAAGACACTCTAAAAATAAAAAACTTGCTGCAGTTTTTTAGTATCGCTTCTTCACCTAAATGTTTTGTCATTCCATAAAAATTAAGTGGATTTTTCCGATCAGTTTCTTTAATAGATCTCTTAGAAATTCCATCAAACACATAATCAGTTGAAAAATGGATGAGTGTGATATTCATCTCCTCACATAATTTTGAGATATTTGATACTGCAAGATTATTAACTAAGTTTGCTTTTTCTTGCTCATACTCAGCATTGTCAACATTCGTATACGCTGCACAATTAAATAAGAAATCTGGTTTACCTTCTCTAAGTATCTCTTTAGCTGAATCAAAATCGGTTATGTTGCAATCATTTTTGTTGAAAGAGACCATATTGAAGTTTTTTTGAAAATCTTTTGAATTTATAAACTCCTTTCCTAATTGACCAGAAGAGCCAAAAACAAAAATCTTTTTATTCATTTGATAAGAAATTTTTTAGGTACCACAAAATTGTTTTTTTGATTCCTGATTTAAAATTCTCTTTAGGTTTCCAATTAATATCAGAAGATATTTTTGATGCATCTATGCTGTACCTAAAGTCATGACCCGGCCTATCTTCAACAAAAGTAATCAAGTCTTTATAAGAGTTTATTTTTTTTGATACATTTAAATTTGATGATGTTGGATATAGCTCATCAAGGCTTTCGCAAATGATCTCTACAACCTCTAAGTTTGTTTTCTCAGAATTTCCTCCAATGTTGTAAACTTCACCAACTTCTCCTTTAGTCATAAGGTTATAAATTGCATCACAATGATCCTCAACATATAACCAATCTCTTATATTAGATCCATCTCCATAAATAGTAATATCCTTCCCATTCAATGCATTAAGAATTGTAAGCGGAATAAGTTTTTCAGGAAATTGAAATGGACCATAGTTATTTGAACAATTTGAAGTTAGAACATTAAGCTTATAAGTGTGGAACCAAGCTCTTACAAGATGATCTGACGCAGCTTTTGATGCAGAATAAGGACTGTTAGGTTGATACTTATTTTCTTCAGTAAAGGACTTATCAGTCAAACCTAAAGACCCATAAACTTCATCTGTCGAAACATGTAAGAATTTAAAGTTTTTATCAATCGAGTTATTTTCTAGTGAGACCCTTAATAGATTATATGTTCCTAAAATATTTGTATTTAGAAACACTTTTGGATCATTTATAGATCTATCAACATGACTCTCAGCAGCAAAGTTTACTAAAAAATGTATTTTATTTTGATTAAAAATCCTACTCACAGTTTCATAGCAAGTTATGTCACCCCGAATAAAAGAATAATTGGGGTTATTAATAAAATCTTCATTATTTTTTTCATTACCTGCGTATGTAAGATTGTCCAAATTTATAACTGAATAGTTACCTTTTTTCATAATATAGTGAATAAAGTTGGAACCAATAAAACCTGAACCCCCAGTTACTAAAATCTTAGTCATTAATCACAAATCTCCTGCATTAAATTTTCTTAAAAACAATCATCAAAAATAATGAAATATTTCCAATAAAAGTTTGCCTGTATATTCCCAAATCTATAAATAAGCAAATCCTCTTAAAGATATTTTTCTCATTTCTCATTCTAATAAATTTTTTAAATGTACTGAGATTAATCTTAATTTGAGGGATAACTTCATTTATTTGAGATATGTTTGAATTTATCCAAGATTTCCATGAACCATTAAAAACTTTTTTAGCTCTTCGATAAAATGCAACAAGACCCTTATTAGAACCAATTTTATTATTTTTATGTATTCTATATTTTATCTGCGGAATATTATCATAGTATATATTTCCACCTACTGCCGAAACTAAAACATAGGTTAACCAATCATGACTAACAATGGGCTTATTCAGGCTAACCATACTTAAAAGATTTTTTGTTTCCTTGTTAAAAACCATAGTATTTCCGCCAGCAATTGATTGAACGAGGGCATTAAGAAACGAAGGCTTTTTTCTAAAAGATGGAGAAAAGCCAATTTCATTTCCAGTTTCATTTATGAGAAGGGTTCTTCCACAATAGAGATTTGGCTTTGAGTTATCATAGGCTCTCAAACAATCTATTGAGTGTTTTAATTTACTCTTCATCCAAATATCATCATGATCACAAAATGCATAAAAATCATATTTATTTGGAACATTATTTAGAGAGTATATAAAGTTCTTTGCAAAACCATCTTTGGGGCCAGCAAAGATTTTTTTAGCATGCTTTTTCAGGATTTTTTCAGTTTCTTTTGAACATCCATCATTCCCTACAAAAATATCACAATCAACAAATTCTTGAATACGAATTGAATCTAATTGCTCAAAAAGATAGTCTTTACTGTCTTTCACGCAAAGAATAATAGCTACCTTATCTTTTAATGATTCCATATCAAGACTCTATTTGTTACAAGTTTTAAGTTAAAATTCGAATATGCAGACTTCAACAAAATTTAGTAACTTAATTTTATCACTTATATTCATGAATTTCGCACGAATGTCTATGAATGATAATATGAAAATTGTTAGGGGAAATATGTCCTTTAATTTTGGTATTTTATGGAATACATTTAATCCATTAATTATTGTCTACGGTCTTACGTTTTTATTTGCGATTGGCTTAAGAGGCAGTGGACTACTTATTAGACCAGAATTTTTTGTATTTATTATTTTATCGTGGTTCAATTTTCTAAGCATTATTCAGACTCTTCTTTCTGAAGACACAGAGCAAAATTTTTATAAGAATAAAGACTTCGGGAACTTATTTGTTGTGTCTATTGCTTCAGTTTTAACTTCGTTAATTCAGAGCACTGGAAAATTTATTTTAACAATTTTAATAGTCCTTTTTTTAGGCTTTGAGATCAAAATTCTGGTTATTCTTACAAGTTTTTACCTAACCTGTTCTTATGGAATATTGATGGCAATATTAATAAAGTTTTTAATTCTTAATAATAAATTATTAATTAACATAATGAATTATTTCTTTACAGCACTTTTTTTTGCATCAAATGTTATTTTCCCAATTTCCATTTTTCCCCCAAGTATTCAAGAATACTTATACTATAACCCTCTTGTACACATAAATGAGTTCATTAGGGAAGGTTATTTAGAAACTTATGGAGGAATGGTTGATATGAGTTATCCTTTATACCTTCTTATTCCTTTAATGCTGATTATCTTATTTGTATTTTTATCAAGGTTGAATTTAATTTTGCCAAGATTATGAAGATTAAATCTTTTGAAGACTTGCAGCCTTATATAGGAAACTACAAAGTAATGATTTTTTTTAAAACAAAAGATAAACAATTCGATGAGTTTAATACTTTTAAACAAATAACTAAATCATTTTTATTTGGGAATGAACTCTATACGGATAATTTTTTTAATAACTCTCTATCCATATTAGATAATCTCGATTTTCATGGAATACAAAATAACTTTGAGAAAGATTACTTCTTTGACAGCTTGAAATTAGAGAAAAGTGAAAAGTTTTTCAAGGCGAAAAAGAATTCTGACCATTATCTATGGCGTCTATCATCTCAAACCTGCTATTTAATGGTTAATAGGCACAGTGTTTTAAATCATACTTTTTCTTTAAGTTTTAGAGAAAAAGAAATTGAAAAAAGTACTGAAAGCAAAACCTGCAAAGCAATAAATGAATTCATGCATAATTTAATGAGAGTAACAAATTATACCTTCATAACAAAAAAACCTTTTCAAATATCTGAAGGCTATGACTTATATGTACTTTATGATGAGTGTGATTTTATTGAATGTTACAATGATGCTGACACATTAACACATATGTTAAAGAAATATGACTAATCTAAATTATATTCTTTTTGATAAAGTTGGCTTAGGTAAACTTTCTTTATACCTATCTTTATTATTTTTGTTTGCTCTTATCGGTTTATATAGCCCACAATATAAGTCTGTTTCTATTGTGAGTGTTCAAGATCAAGAATCCGAAACAAATTTTTCAAGCTCAGTAATTAGCTCATTTGTAAATAACTCTCCTGAATCTCTTCATCAATTAAAGTCATTTCTTGAATCTAATGATGCAAGCTCTAAATTCTCAAATCTAATTGATATAGAAAGGTTTTATGAATCAAAAGATATCAGGTTTTTATCAAGATTTGGCACAATCTTTTTAAATAGATTTCATGATTATTACTTAGGAATAACAAATTTTAAGATCATGGACGAATCTAATACAATCGAAATAGAAACCTTCGGTTTTTCAGCAGAACATGCGCTAAGAGCTAATATCGCTCTTATATATATTTCATCAGAGTTTTTTGATCAAAGGGAAAGGCTTTCGGCATCAATAGCATTGGCAAAAAAACGTTGTGAGCTGGCTATATCCAAATCTGACGATATAAATGAAGTATTCATTGATCCAAACTTTAATCAAATGATTGATCTGAACATGTTTGATTCAGCAAATGAACTTATTTCGTCAAAATCATCCGCTTTTTACAATAATTGTTTAAATTATGAATTAATTGAAGATTCAGTATCTCCGGAATTACCCCTGAGCGCATTAAATGAAGTCAACTCGTCAAGTTCAAAGTTACTTGTAGGCGAAATCTTTGATTCAAAAATGGACACTCTTTCAATAACAGATAATATTATTATTATTGCCGAACCAATTATACCAACAAAGGCACAAGGAAAAAGACTATTCATTAAGACCCTTTTCTTTTTTTTCGGAACTTTTTTAATTCTTTTATCAATTAAAGTGCTTCTTAAGGTAAGGGATAATTTTATTTCCTAAAATATATTACAATAATCAGACAATGAATAACTTCAAATACTATCTCCAAATGAAGCATTTGTTGGTACCTGTGTTCTTATTTTTGTGCATCAGTACTTTTTCTCAAGAAATGAATGACGACTTTTTGGAATCTCTGCCTGAAGAATTAAGAGAGCAATTTTTGTCGGAAAACGATACTTTTAATAATACTGATTTAAAAAATTATGAATCGTTTAGCTCCGCTGTTGAAAAAGATTTGGAAGAAGATGATTTTGGGCTTAGTATTTTTGGAGAATCTTTTTTTTCTTCCTACTCATCTACTTTTATGCCGATCAATGATCCTGCTGCGTCTTCAAACTATATTCTCGATGTTGATGATTTAGTCTCAATTCAGTACCTTGGAGACTCCAATGATAATTTTGAAATTAGAATTGATAGAGCTGGAAATGCAGTTTTACCAGAAATTGGCATCTTAAAGCTTGCTGGACTTTCAGTTAGTCAAGCTAATTTACAGTTAAATCAGTCCCTTAATAGGGTTCTTATAAATACATCAGCTGTATTAACATTGAAGGAAATAAGAGATATCAATATTCTTGTGACAGGGTTTGTCGTTAATCCAGGAATATATGTATTAAGTGGATATTCAAATATTTTATACGTTTTAAATTCTGCTGGAGGTGTTTCAAAGAATGGCTCCTATAGAAATATTGTGGTTAAGAGAAAGGGAAAAGTAGTTCATCAACTTGATCTTTATGATATTTTTGTAAGAGGCGATACCCTCTCAAATATTTCTCTAAGATCCGGAGACTCAGTTGTTGTCGAAGCATCAAATAACTTTGTTCCTTTGATGGGAGCTGTTAATAGACAAGCAATTTATGAATTTAAGGATGGAGAATCTGTTGAAGACATTATTGATTTTGCTGGTGGTATCTCATCTGATTCCAATGACCAGAATAAATTTTTCCTTATTAGGCAAAACAATGAAAGAATTGAATTAATTGAAGAAGATTTTAAGATTGCATCCAGATTTGAGCTAGAAACAAATGATAGACTTTTTGTTAAGTTTAAAGATTACAAAAAAGATGAAATGTTTTTATCAGAAAATGAGGATTTCATCAGTAAACCAGTTATTGTCAGTGGAGCTGTAAAATTTCCTGGCGAGTATTACATCGACCAAAATCAAACTCTTTCAGAGCTAATAACTGAATTTGGAGGATTTAGAGAGGATGCATATATTTTCGGAGCAGCATTGTTTAATGAAGATGCTGCGAATCTTGAAAAAGAATTTAACTCAAGACTATATAATGATGCAATTAAATCAGTTACCAATGTTGGTAGTGTTGCGAGAACTAATAATTTAGAGTCTTTGTCATCTTTATTAAGTGAATTTAATGAAATTGAGCCAAAAGGCAGAATAGTGACGGAGTTTTCTGTCGATAAACTTAGAGCAGATGATGAATTAAATTATATTCTATCTCCCGGTGACAGAATCCATGTTCCTTATTTTAAAAAGATTGTATATGTTTTTGGAGAAGTGCTTAATCCTGGAACACAAGTTTTTGTCAGTGATATGAAGGTCGACGACTATATTAAGAAATCTGGAGGCTTTAATGATTATGCAGATAAATCTTCAGTAATTATTGTTCATCCAAATGGGGAAAGCGAAAAAGTTGCACTCAAACTCTTTACTAATAATAAAACTAATCTATATGCTGGATCAGTAATTTATGTTCCAAGAGACCTTAAACAAATTGATGGCATTGAATTGGGTTCAGTAATGGCACCCATAATTAGCAGTCTTGCAATATCTCTTGCTTCATTGAATTCAATCTCTAATAATTAAAACTGAATGATTGAATTCATTGATCTTTCTCAAGAAAAACCTTATCAAGTGTTTAAAGATTCTTATGAACATGCATTAGAAAATAAGCAGTCTGCTATTGATGCAATCTCAATAAGTTCATATAACCCTGAATTAAGTGAGGTTGAATCAAGATTTGTAAATTTAAAGTATATAGTTAACGATGAGTGGATCTTTTTTTCAAATTATGCTTCAGCTAAGTCTAAGTCTTTTAAGATGCATCCTCAAATAAGTGCAGTTATCTATTGGAAAAAAACCAATACACAAATTCGCATTAAAGCAAAAATCTTTAAAACAGCCGAAAAATTTTCAAATAAACACTTTGAATCGAGATCAACTGAAAAAAATGCACTTGCGATAAGCTCTAATCAATCTCAGATCATAGAAAGTTTTGAAAACATAAAAACAAAATATCTGGAGACTCTGAATAATAAAGATCTTCTTCAAACCAGACCCTCTTATTGGGGAGGCTATTCATTTAGACCCTATTCTTTTGAGTTTTGGACAGGAGACAAATTTAGACTGAACAAAAGATCTTTGTACATAAAGAATAAGGATAATTGGGATTATTATCTTTTAGAGCCATAGCACTTTTGAAATGACAAGATTTAGTTTAAAATTCAACTAATTTATGTATAACCAAATGACTAATACTTTATGAACCCTTTTTATAAAGTTGCAAGCAGGTCTTATATAAAAAGTTAATGCCTTCCATAACAAATTATTTTGAAAAAAAAGACGCTCCCAATTAATTCAGCTATAAGAGCTGAAAAAGTTATGCTGATAGACCAAAATGGAAACAAAGGTGGCATCATTTCTACGACAGATGCAATCAAGATGGCTGAAGCAAGTTCATTGGACCTTGTTCAAGTAACTCCAAATGACTCAGAGCCAGTAGTTTGTAAGATTTTAGACTATGGTAAATATGTTTTTACCAAAAAGAAAAACACACAGTCCGCTAATTCCAAAACAAAAAAAACTTCTCTTAAAGAAATAAAATTTAGACCATCAACAGATGTTGGAGATTACAATATAAAATTAAAAAAAATAAAAAGCTTTATTCTTTCAGGCGATAAGACTAAAATAAGCGTCCGTTTTAGGGGAAGAGAAATACTTAATAGTAATTTAGGTTTAGAACTTCTCAATAGAATTAAGCTTGATTTGGAAGATTGCTCACAAGTTGATCAAGAACCATCTCTAGAAGGGAGACAGCTACAAATGGTTTTATCTCCAGTAAGAAAAAAATAGAAGATATGGGATATAAATTAAAAAAACATTCAGGTGCTTCAAAGCGTTTTAAGAAAACGAGTTCTTCTTTTAAGTCTAGAAGTGCCAATAGAAACCATATTTTATCTAAACAATCTACAAAAAGGAAAAGACATAATAGAGGGCTTAACAAGCTTACTGGAAATGTCTTAAAAGTAGTTCAAAAACTGACAAGATAATTAATTATGGCTAGAGTAACAAAATCTAATACAGCTAAAAAAAGACATAAGAAAGTACTAAGTGCTACCAAAGGCCATTATGGTGCTAGAAGTCGATTATATAAAACAGCCAAGCAATCTAATATTAAAGCTTTGCAATATGCTTTTAGAGATAGAAAAAATAGAAAAAGATCCTTTAGGAACTTATGGATCTCTAGAATCAACGCTGCATCAAGAGAGTTAGGAATTTCTTATTCAAAACTTATAAATTTACTTGAAAAAAAACAAATTAAAATAAATAGAAAAATCCTTGCAGACATTTCTGTAAGTGATAAAAGAACATTTCAGGAAATAATCAATAAAGCCTCAGGCTAATGTCACCTAAAGAAAATTTATTTATTTCTAGCATCAAAAAAGATGTTGGATCTCCACATCCTGTTGAGGAAATGAAAAATAGGCTTGTAAGTATATTGCAATCATTTGGCTTTAGTTATGAAGAGGGTCCTGAAGTTGAAACCGAAGAGAACAATTTTGACATGCTCAATATTCATAAAAATCATCCTGCTAGACAAATGCATGATACTTTTTATGTTGAAAATAAATCTCTTGTTTTAAGAACGCACACTTCGCCAGTCCAAATAAGAAGTATGCTCAAGCTCAAACCACCAATTTCTATAGTTTCTGCAGGAAAAGTATATAGAAAAGATGATGATGCAACTCATTTGCCCATGTTCCATCAAGTTGAAGCAATTTGTGTTGATGAAGATATAAGCTTTGCTAATTTGAAGTATCTTATATATGAAATCTGTTCAATATTATTTGGTTCTAATGTTGAAATAAGATTTAGACCATCATATTTTCCATTTACTGAGCCATCTGCAGAAGTGGATATAAAATCAGAAAATGGTAAATGGCTTGAAATTCTCGGATGCGGGGTAGTTAATCCAATTGTACTTGATAATTGTAATATTAATTCTACTAAGTTCTCTGGTCTAGCTCTCGGAATGGGCGTAGAGAGAATAGCAATGCTTTTAAATAATGTTAATGACATAAGAGATTTTTACAAATCGAATCTTGATTTTCTTGGTCAGAATAAATGAAGTTTCATTACCAGCACCTCATAGAGCTTCTAAAAAAAACTCCCACTAAAGCTGAACTCTCTGAAATACTTTTTCAGCTAGGGCATGAAAATGAAATTGAAGGTGAAATTTTTAATCTCGAGCTTACTCCAAATAGAGGTGATTGTCTAAGCCTGACGGGTATTGCTAGAGATTTAAATTTCTTTTTTGAATATAAAGATAATTTAAAAATTTATGATGGTGCGATAGAAAAGTTTGACTTTGATTTTGTTAATCATGAGCCTGATGCTTGTCCAGATATTAACTTCTTGTATATAGAGATAGATAATAAGGTAAACTCTTACAAGGATTACCTTCAGTCATATTTTCAAGATCTTCCAAATAATAGAGTTAATTTTTTTACGGATATTTCAAATTATGTTTCCTATGAGCTTGGTCAACCAACACACTGTTATGATTTTTTATCTCTGCAGGGAACTTTAGAACTTAAAAAGATTGATCAAAAAGATGATTTCACTACATTGCAAGATGAAAAGATTGTGATTGATGAAGGCAGCTTAGTTTTCTCTATTAATGATGAGGTTATTAATTTAGCTGGGATCATGGGAGGTAAAAATACGCGATGCAGTGATAAAACTACTAAGGTTCTATTAGAATGCGCTCACTTTAAACCTGAAGAAATTCTTGGAAAAAGTACTCTTTATGGTTTAAATTCTGATGCATCTCACAAATATGAGAGATTTGTTGATCCTAATCTTCAAGAGTTCGCAATAAAGAGGTTTATTAAAATTGTTGAAGATCATGCTGATATTAAGGAAATTAAACTTTATAAAAATTCTAATTATAAGCATCAAGATAGAATGCTAGAGCTCAACTCTTCTAAGATAAATAATATTCTAGGAACAAATTTAGATGACAAAATGATCATAAAAATTCTCGATAACTTATTTTTTGAGACAATAGATAATCAAGTGAAAGTTCCGTCATTTAGAAATGATATTCATACTACAAATGACTTGGCTGAGGAGATAGCCAGAATTGTAGGGTACAATAATATTGCCTCGCAGAGTATTAATCTTCCAAAAATTAAAAAAGACTTTTCACTTTCGCAGTTCCTAAGAGATTTTCTTTTAAAAAACGGTTTTACCGAGGTTATTAATTTTCAGTTTTCAAATATAGATGAGTCTGAAACTATAAGTATTGATAATCCTCTTGATCAAAACAAAACACAGATGAGAACCTCGCTAAAGGATTCACTTCTTGAAAATCTACTTTTTAATGAGAGAAGGCAAAAAAGTTCAATAAAGCTATTTGAGATTTCAGACTTATACTCAATAGATCCAAGTGGAAACATAGATATCAAAAAAGTCATGGGCATAATTGCGTCTGGGCATGTGGCAAATAATTATGAAGACTTCTCAAAAAAAATTAATACACAATTTATGGATACAATTTTTAAAGATTTAAATTTTGATTCATCTCAATATTCATCCAATATTGATAGACAGTCAATAAATTCCAAAAGAAAAGAGGAGATCGTATATGTAGAAATTCCTCTTGAGAGATTTGAAGTTTATCGTAATGATGAATATGTTGAGAAATTAGATGAGGATATTCAATTTTTCAAATATAAAGAAATTTCCGGCTTTCCATCATCAACGAGAGATTTTTCATTTATGGTGAGCAATCTTGATACGATCAATAAAATTTCTCAAAAGATTTTCGATTTTGATTCAAAGATATTAAAGGATGCATTTTTATTTGATTTTTATGAAAATGCTGCTAATCAGGAAGTTAAAGCAGCCTTTAGATTCATTTTTCAAGATTTTTCAAAGACTCTTACTGATAATGAAATCAATCAAGAATTAGAACCATTGTTAAGTGAAATCCTTAAACTTGAAAATGTATCTATTCCTGGATATAAGCATGATATCCCTTAGTAAATTCATTAAAATATTTTTTTTTATTTTAGTATTATTTTCGGAAGATTTACTTGTTGATGATTTTGTAAATAATATTTACAACAATCATGGTTCAGTTGGTCTAATTAATATGCCTTCTGCTAGATTTTATGACGAAAGCTCATTCGGAATTACGGTTTACGATGGCACTCCTGATCAAAAGGTCACTCTAACATCTTCTCCATTTGATTGGCTAGAAGCATCTTTTTTCTATACAAATATTCAGGGGTTACCTTATCCTGGATATGAATATCAGGACTACAAAGATAAAGGTTTCAATGTAAAAATGAGACTTAAAGAGCAGGGAGTACTTCCGGCAATTGCAGTTGGCATCAACGATTTAGCTGGAACTGGTTTTTATAGCGGAGAGTATGTTGTAAGTTCATATGAACTAAATAATATTGATTTCCACTTTGGTTTAGGCTGGGGTACTTTAAATGGTAAGAACGATTTTAAAAATCCCTTATCATTATTGGATGAAAGATTTAAAAATAGACCAACAGAATTTGAGGATCAAGGTGGTCAATTTCAGCCTTCAAGATATTATTCAGATGAAAATGTTTCTGCTTTCTTTGGATTTTCTTATATCCTCAATGATAGAACTCTATTTAAGTTTGAAAGAGATACTACCTCAACAGACTCACAAATTGACTATCAGCTTGCTAAAAGCGACTTTAGTTATGGTTGGGAATACAGAGTAAACAAAAATTTAAGCATTGGATTATTTAATGAAAGAGATAATTTTTATTCGTTAAAATTTATTTATAAGCAAAATCCTAAACAAGAAATTCCAAGATATAAATATATACCTCCAAAAATTAAGGAAGATACATCTTCTTATGAAAAATTTATAGCTAATTTAAATAATAATGGCATAGGCGTAAATAAAATCATAAAAAAAGGAAAAATTATTGGCGTCGATATCACTCAATTTATACATCCGAATGTTAATGTAATTAATGAAATAATCGATAATGCTAAATCTGACAGCAGTCTAACTGAAGAAGTTTTAGTAAATTATAAAATTGTGGATCTGAGTGTCATAGAAAATTATGATAATTCCTTTGAGGAGGAAAGCGAGCAAATTTATATCAGGAATAAGCAAAAAGGTTTCAATAGCAGTACTAAATTTAACTTTAGACCCTTTTTGGCTTCAAGGGAAGGATTTTTCAAAGGTGCATTACTTCTAGAGAATGACTCTGAATATTTATTTGCTGATAATTTGATCTTTTCTTCAAACCTGAAGTATTCATTATGGAATAATTTTGATGACCTTGTAATACCGCCCAGAAATACCTACCCAGCTCAAGTAAGATCTGACGTTAAAGACTACTTAAGAGGCTTTAATGATGGAATTGTGATAGGTCGAGCCCAAATTGATTTTTATCAAAGTTTGAAAAACAATCATCATATTATGGTTTCAGCAGGATTGTTTGAGGAAATGTTTAGTGGAGCGGGTTTTGAATATTTATATTTTCCTAGTGAAAAAAATTATGCAGTTGGTTTCGAGGTCTTTGAAGTAATTAAAAGAGACTACAAGCTTCAGTTTGGAACGTTGGATTACAGAAACACTACTGGACATATTAATTTCTACCATAGAAATTACAAATATATTCCTTTCGATACAAAGATTTCATATGGCGAATATCTAGCTGGTGATGTTGGTGCAACAATTCAATTTTCTAGGAGTTTCAGAAATGGAGTAGAGTTCGGGGTATTTGCTTCGTTTACTAATGTATCGTCTGAGCAGTTTGGTGAAGGCTCCTTTGATAAAGGAATATTTTTTAATTTGCCAGTTTTTTCAAATTTCATTAATTATTCATGGCGTCCGTTAACAAAAGATCCTGGGGCAAAACTTACACGAAAGAACAATTTGTACGATCTTTTAGTAAAATTTAGGCCAATTAACTAAGGGCAACCAAAATTTGGATGTCAAAAAGAAATTATGTCTAAAAAAAATACTTTATTTTGTAAAAAAGTAATCAAAATTATTTAAATATGAACAAAATTTATGCATAATTACTCTTTGAGGAGCTTAATGTCAATGAAAAAAATATTATTATCACTATTAGTCCTTGTTTCATACTCATTCGTTAGTATAGAAACAATTGCCTTTACAGATGAAGATCTTGCAGAAATTAATGAAAACCTTGAAGGATTGTCAGTTGATGAGCTTCTCGAAAGAAGAGATTTTTTAATTGCCCAGCTTGAGATAGACGAAGAAGACTGTGCTGGTGTTTTAGGTGGAACTGCAATCATTGATGAAGAAGGCAATTGTAATGAAGATCCAACTGAAGAGAAAGAAGATTCTAATGAAGAAAGTGTTGACTCCGGTACTCCTGCAAAACCATCAATTCTTGCTGAAATATCAATTATTGAGGCTATGTTAGGTGTTTTAGGTATTGCTGTAATAGATAATGCTCTGTCAGATGATGATAAAGATACTTTGGCACCTGTTATTACAATACTTGGTGATAACCCTGCAACAGTTGAGCTCGGTACTGCATATACTGATGCTGGTGCAACAGCAACTGATAACTCTGGATCAGCAGTTGTCACCTCATCCGGAACAGTAGATACTAACACTGTTGGTTCATACACAATCACTTATACTGCAACTGATGCATCTGGTAATAGTTCTTCTGCAACAAGAACAGTTAATGTTGTCGATACTACAGCTCCTGTCATCACTGTTACCGGAGATAACCCTGCAACAGTTGAACTCGGGACTGCATATACTGATGCTGGTGCAACAGCCACTGATGCTTCAGGCACAGTTTCTGTGACTTCATCCGGCACAGTTGACACTAATACGCTAGGATCATATACCATTACTTATACATCAACAGATGCTTCGGGAAATACTGGA
This sequence comes from uncultured SAR86 cluster bacterium, assembly GCA_902622845.1. GTDB lineage: Bacteria > Pseudomonadota > Gammaproteobacteria > Magnimaribacterales > D2472 > CACNXK01. The sequence goes on from CACNRI010000002.1 coordinate 16,535, forward strand.
ACAGCAGCTAGAACAGTCAATGTTGTTGATACCACTCCTCCTGTTATAACAATACTGGGTGATAATCCTGCTACGCTAGAGCTTGGCGATACTTATGTTGATGGGAATGCTACTGCAACAGATCTTTCTGGCGCAATTGAAGTTTCTGCTTCTGACGACATCGATCCTGATGCTGTCGGAACATACACAGTCACCTATACTGCTACCGATTCTTCTGGAAACACAGCTGTAGCAACAAGAACAGTAAATGTTGTTGATACTACGGCACCTGTTTTCACTTCTGTTGGCACTTACTCAGTTGATGAGAATACATTAACAATAGGTGTAGCATCAGCAACTGACTTAGCTGGTGTAACAATTACCGCTGCGGATGGTGGAAGTAGGTTTACTTTTGCTGAATCAGAAAACTCATCGTCCTCTCCCGCAACTCTTCTCATAAGACAAGATGCAGCTAATCAAGGCTATAACGATTTCGAAACATATCAATCATGGGGTTGCCCAACAGGTTATGAGGCAAATGGTTACAGAATTAGAGCTACAGACCCTAGTGGTAACTCAACTGACCAGAATATTTGTATTCAAATCAATAACATTAATGATGTTGAACCAGTTGTAACATCACCTGGTGGATTTACAGCTGATGAAAATCAGCTTGAGATTGGAACAGTTACTGCTATTGATGGAGATGGCGGGCTTACTGATGTTACTTTCTCGCTTGATGATAATGATGCTGGTAATGACGCATCTAATGTAACAATAGATGAAAATACTGGAGTACTTAGTTTTATAACTGCGCCAGATTATGAAAGTGTCACATCTTATACTTTCACAGTTGTGGCATTTGATGGTCTCTTTTATGCAAGACCAGTAACAACTATTACTATTAATGACGTAAATGAAGCGCCATCAATAACTTCTGATGCAGCATTCACTGCTCCTGAAAACCAGACAGCTATTGGAACTGTTACTGCTACCGATCCAGAGAGCGATACATTGACATTCTCTGTATCTGGATCTGATTTAGCCATTGATGCATCCACCGGTGTACTTACTTTTGTAAGTGCTCCTGATTTTGAAACAACAACTTCTGTAACAGCAACAGTTACTGTTAGTGATGGAACATTAACTGATACCCAAGAAGTAACAGTTACAGTTACAGATGTTAATGAAGCGCCTACTATTACCTCGGCATCTTCATTTAGCGTTGATGAAAATGAAACTTCAGTAGGTCAACTTACTGCAACAGATCCTGACGGTGATGAAGTATCATTTAGTCTAGCAGGAACCGATGCGGCTAGCTTTACTTTAAATAGCCCATTAGCTTTTGCTACTGCTCCTGATTTTGAGTCAGGTAAAACTAGTTATTCGCTTACCATTGTTGCAAGTGACGGAACTAACTCAGTAGAGCAAGAGGTTACAATTTCTGTTAATAACTTAAACGATAATGCTCCAGTTGTTTCATCATCTGATTCAATAACAGTGCCGGAAGGTGCAACATCCTTAACCACTCTTACTGCAACTGATGCAGATGGTGACGATGTAACTTTTTCTCTCGGAGGAACTGATGCGTCAAGCTTTACATTGGATTCTTCTGGAGCCTTCTCATTCTCTTCTGCAGCAGACTTTGAAAACCCAACCGATGCAGATGCTAATAATGTTTATGAGGTAACAATTACGGCCAGTGATGGTGTAAACTCGGGCTCACAAGATTTAACTATTACTGTTACTAATGATGAATCTGATGATGACGACTCAGGTACAGGCACAAGCACAGGCACAAGCACAGGCACAAGTACTGGAACAAGTACAGGTACTGGAACAGGCACTGGCACTGGAACTGGAACAGGTACTGGAACAAGTACAGGTACTGGAACAGGAACAGGAACAGGTACAGGTACTGGAACCGGAACCGGAACTGGAACTGGAACAGGTACAGGTACAAGCACTTAATTGAGTTCTGTTACTAAGAAGGACTTAGCAAAAGGAATATCAAAAAAATTAGGGCTATCTCAAAAAGATAGCCTTTTTTTTGTATCTGAGTTCTTTGGTTTTATATCTAAGCATTATGATGAGAGCATAAATATCCAGAGATTTGGGACTTTTTTGGAAAGAAAAACTCCAAAAAGAGTTGGAAGGAATCCCAAAACAAAAGAAGAATTTATTATTAAAGAGAGACAAAGAATATCTTTTATGCCTTCATCAGATTTTAAGAAGAGCATTAATTAATTTGGTCGGGATGGCCGGATTTGAACCGACGACCACCACACCCCCAGTGTGGTGCGCTACCAGGCTGCGCTACATCCCGTAAATATATTATATTTCAAAATTTTAGTTTTGATCTATTGATATATAATGAGAAGCTTAAAGGAAAATAATGAGTCTAGTGCAATGCAATGCTGGTCAATTTGAGGGCATTTTTCAAGATGACTGTCATCAATTTTTTGGTATCCCATATGCGAAATATGAACAAAGATGGTGTGAATCTAATCTTATTGAACAAGAGATAAATCTCAAAACCATGCAAAAAGGTGATTCAGCTCCTCAAACAAGATCTGATGATCATAGTCAATCAGGAACAAGTTTTTTTCAAGATAATTCATTATCAAAACAATCTGAAGATTGTTTAACTCTAAATATTTGTTCAAATGATATTAATGCTGAAAATCCAGTAATGATTTGGATACATGGAGGCGCTTTAGTAACTGGTGGTTCTAGCAGCATTATGTATGACTTAAAGCATTTGGCCAAAAGAGGAGTGGTTGCGGTATCTATAAATTATAGATTAGGACCGTTTGGATTTTTAAAACTTGATGAGGTTACGGATGGTGAGATCAAATCAACAGGCAATGAAGGACTTATAGATCAGAGAAATGCAATTAAGTGGGTAAAAGAAAATATTTCCTCCTTTGGAGGCGATCCAAATAATATCACTATTTTTGGTGAGTCAGCAGGTTCATGGAGCTGTAATTTACAAATTGCTGCAGGCAATGATGGCTTGTTTAAAAAAGCAATCTGTCAAAGCGGTGGTCTTGATGCGATTGCCTCTGTAGAAAAAGCAAATCTATGGGCTGAACTCTTTATTGAACAGTTTGAAGAAGATGGACACAAAGTTTCTGATTTAAGATCATGTGAATGGGAGTTGATAATTGATACAGCTAAGAAGTTAAAACACTCAGCATTGAGCGATGGAAAGAGATGGATCTTTCCTGAAGTAGGCTTTCTTCCAGTTTTAGATAATAGATTTATTAAGGATGATTACTTAGAGACATATTCATCTTCAAGTATTCATTTAATTGCTGGGACAACTCTTGATGAATATAAGCTATGGAGCACTTTCCATCCAAGAATAGGTAAAAATGATGAAGGATATATCACAAGAAGGTTATCAAAAATGTTTGAATCTAGTAAGTTGCCTGAACTAATTTCTGCTTATAGCGAATATCTTAAAATTAGTGAGCTAGGAGATATTTATTCAGCGATTCTCACGGATATTTGTTTTGGTATTCCAACTCACAATACTCTTCAGAAAAAAGAAGGAAATTCTTATGGATATTTATTTTCAACACAAAGCGAAATATTAAGAGGAAAATTAGGATGTTTTCATGCCTCAGAACTTCCATATGTATTTGGTGTTCATTCAAAAAAACCTTATTCAAGTTGGGGCCCAAAAGAATCAAAAGAAATTTCTGATAACTTTCAAATACCATGGACAAACTTTTCTAAAACAGATGATCCAAGTTTTGGAGATTTCGCATGGAGCAATTATAATGATTCGTTCGAATTAGCACTTATTGGTAATAAAGTAAGGGCTTTAAGAAACCCTTTCTTAGAACGATATGAACTTATTGAGAAATATAAAATCTTTTAAACTTCTTATAGTTATATTTTGTGGAACTGTTGTAGGTATCCCTGAAGAAATTACTAATCCGCAAACTTATGATTATTACCAAGATAAAGGTGATAGTTTTAACCATATTGGAGCTACAACCTACAAGGGAGATTTTATTCAAACTACATCTGGGAAGGTTCTTTCCCAGAGGACAGAAGGGATTTTGTATTGGGAGGATATCCCATTTGCATTACCTCCTTTAGGAAACTTAAGATGGAAGGCGCCAGTAGATTTCGTTGCTGAAGATTTTCACATTAATCCAAAAGAAAATAATTTTTGTCATCAAGAAATTGGCGGACAAATTCAAGAAATAAATCATGCTGGCTCGGAGGACTGCCTATATCTTGATATTAGAGCGCCTCATGGAAGTAGAGATAATTTGCCAGTAATGTTTTGGATACATGGAGGAGGAAATACTTCAGGGCATAAAGATTTTTACAATTTCTCAGAATTGGTAAAAAGGAAAGATGTTATCGTTGTTTCCCCAAATTATCGTTTAGGACCACTTGGCTTTTTTACTCACCCAGCAATTCAAGATTACCATTCAGGCATAGATAAGACCTCTAATTTTGGAATTTTAGATCTAGTGCTTGCACTAGAATGGGTTAAAGAGAATATAGCTTCTTTTGGAGGTGATCCTAACAACATTACTATTTTTGGTGAGTCTGCTGGCGGGCATAATGTTTTATCGCTTTTAGTAGCTCAGCAGGCTGAAGGTTTATTTCATAAAGCAATTTCCCAATCAGGCTATACAAAATCCTCATCACTACAAAATGCCTACAAGTCCAAAAATTTTAACGAGGAGGGAATATCTGATAGTTGGACAGTACTAAATAAAATAATTGTGGATAATCAATTAGCAAGTGATCTAAATGAGGCAAATACATTTCAATCAAATACTAATAAAGATACTCTTAGAAAGATTCTTTATGAGACAAAAGCCCAAGATTTAGTTAATCTTTATGGCGATACTTTTGAAACTCCTTTGCTTACAAATGATGGCATTGTAATTCCTGAAATTGGTCTTAAGAAAGCTCTTCGTTCTGAGGAATATTTAAATAGAGTTCCAACAATTGCTGGATCGAATAAAGATGAAATAAAGCTCTGGCTTGGATTTTCAAGATATTTCATAGAAACAAAACAATCCTTTCTATCTAGAGGAATTGGTATACCAACAGTTGAAATTAAAGATGAAGAAAAATATCAATTTTATAATGAAATTAGATCAAAAGGATGGCAGTTAAGAGGGGTTCAAGAGCCGCTTGAAAATATGTTTATTGCAGGAAACGAAGATCTATATGCCTACAGATATGATTGGGATAATTTAAGAGACTTTTTTGTTGGCGACTTCAGTAAGATTATTGGATCTGCTCATGCATTAGAAATACCAATGATAAGTGGAGATTTTAGCCTTGCTGAAGAATTTGCTTGGATAATATATCCTCGATCACCGTCTAGACGTTTTGTCTCTAAGAATATGATGAATTTTTGGACTGAGTTTGCAAAAAATGGTGTACCTGGAATATCTTCAAACAATATTCTTTGGAATAAATATAATCCTAGAACAGAAAAGAATATTTTTCATATCGATGAAAAGAAAAACCTTAGAATGGACAGTCTTAATTTAAGTATGCAGGAATTAGTGAATGAAATATTATCTTCGCAAATAATTGATAAGGAAGAAAAATGCATACTTTTATATGAAACTACAAACTATATTGGCGACAACTCTTTTGATGAATTTGTAAAAGATATAAATTTTAATTGCTCCAGAGATGAGGCGCTAAGAATCTCAAAGAAAAATTCAGAAACAATTAATTTTTAAATTCCTCTTTTGTTTGAAGCACTATTGATGGTTTGATGCCTAACATCTCTGCAGATCTTTTTATAATTCTCTCTTCATCAACATCAAGAACTTGATCTGCATAGGCTATTTCCCAAAGCATTCTTAAAACTTCTATTCTCTCCTTTTTATCCAAGTTTTTATTGATGTCATGAATGATGTCATAAAAGGAAACCCTGTTCTTGCCTTCTTGTTGAATAACTTCAAAGATTTCATTTTCCGTTAAGATACTTAAATCAATAGACTCTTTAATTTTTTCTAGAATTAAGTCTCTCTCACGGACATCAATATCATTATCTGCATTTGCAACCTCAAATGCTAAACATAATGCAATCAATTTTATATTCTTTGGCTTTTCCTTCTCTTCCTTTTTCTTTTTAAAAAAACTAAACATTTTCTGATAATCTCCTTGCAATGAGATAGTAGGATAATGAAAAGATTATAAACGCATAAAATGAGTAGTAGCTTTGATCAAGATAATTTTTTTCAAAAAAAAGACCAACGTAAGCTAAAAAGCCTGATAACAGAATAAGAACGATAAAGGTAGCTTCAGCTGAGATATTTTTGTTAATCATTTTATGGTGAATATGATCTCGGTGAGAGTTAAGAACCTTAAGCTTATTAAGGACTCTTGAAAAAATAACTCCAACAGCATCAACAAAAGGAATTGCAACAAGCCATAACGCAGTCACTGGTGAAATCACAGCATTTTCTATGCTACTAAAGTAAATAAGAACCCATGCACATAGAAATCCCAAAGCATTTGATCCATTATCCCCAAGAAATACTGTTCTATCGCCTAAAATTCCGAGGTTATACATCAAAAAACCAAAAATTGAGCCCACAGGTAAAATAAGTGGAAAAAGGCTTGGGATACTATCAGCATTAATTATATAAATGATAGACATAAAACATATCAAACACATCGTTGCACATAATCCATTAATACCATCAATCATATTAAAAGCATTCATAATTCCAACTACACAAAATATAGTGAAAGGTATGCCAAATAAACCGAGACTAATTTCTCCAAATCCAAAAAGATTTCCTAAATTATTTATGTACATATCACTAACAAATATTAAACCACCAACACATACACTTTGAAGGAAAAGCTTAGTCAATGCTTTGAGGCCCCAAAGGTCATCAATAACCATTACAAATTGAACTAATAAAGTGAATAGAAACAACCCGAGGCTAAAATTCGTAATTCTAATTTGGTTTTCTGATCCTTCCTCTAAGACCATATATGAATCATTCCTTAGTGAGTTTTGATCCACATAAACTCTGTAAAGTCTTATTTCTCCATTTGGTAATGTAATAGTAAAGCTTGTATCATCAAACCTTTGAATTTTTACTTCTGTGCCATTATCAAGCTCATAAGAGTAAGAGTTGACAGTAGAATTTTCTTCTATTTGATTAGAATTAATAAATTTTTCAGTGGATATATCTAAATCATAATCTGAATCTGTAAATGCAAAAAGAAAAAGACCACTGAAAATAATACCAATACTGATTGCAATACCTCCTGTTGCTGGTGTTTTTTTGTGATGAAATTTTCTTTGGTCATTAGGAGTATCAATTAAGAAATTATATTTGATCGAAATTTGTCTTAAAATTGCATTTGATACTAGTGAGGCAAAAAAGCTCAAAAAGAATAATGCTGCTGGTATAATTTTAATCATGAATAAGTCAAATTATAAATTTTTTTCATACATATTTGTAATCTTCTCTATATTTCACTTAAAAAATATATACTCTGATGAAATTATAGATTCTTTGAATGTTCCCAATGGTTTCATAATAGAGGTATTCATAGATGGCATTGATTCACCAAGGCAGATTACTGAGAGTGATTCAGGAAATATATTTGTAGGATCTAGGAATGCAGGAACTATAAGTGCAATCAGTGTTAACAAAGACATTAGAGTTATAGCTAAAGGATTGTCTAATTCAACTGGTGTAACTTACCATAACGGTGACCTTTATTTTTCCGAAGTAAACTCTATTTGGAAAATCCCGAATATTGATGAAGCTCTTTCAAGTTCAGAACAGATACCAGACAAGGTTCTAGTTACCAATAATTTGCCTTCAGATACATGGCATGGCTGGAAATGGATTGATTTTGGCCCGGACAACAAACTTTACGTTCCTGTTGGTGCCCCATGCAATATTTGCAATCCTTCACTTGAAGAAAAGTATAACTTTGACAAAAGATATGCTTCGATCATGAGACTTAATGATGGTGAGTGGGAGTATGTAGCTAGGGGAGTTAGGAATACAGTTGGGTTTGATTGGCATCCTGAAACAGATAATCTTTATTTTGGTGATAATGGACGAGATTGGATGGGAGATGACATGCCGTCATGCGAGCTTAATGTAGTTAAAAATGATGATTCTTTTTATGGATATCCATATAAACATTCTATGGATGTTCTAGATCCAGATTATTCAAAAAAAATACCTGATAATGCTGAAGAATTTATTGATCCCATTCTTGAGCTTGGTGCGCATGTAGCCCCAACAGGTTTATCTTTTTATGACGGTGATCATTTTCCAGCAAAATATAAGAATACTTTATTTATGACTCTTCATGGATCATGGAATCGATCAAGGAAAGTCGGATATAAGGTTATAGCCGTTCATTTTGATGAGAACGGAGAGCTGCTTTACCACAAAGATTTCATTACTGGGTGGCTTCAAAAAAATAATGGCCAGGAAAAAGTTTTAGGAAGACCAGCATCCGTTTTTCAAAAAAGTGATGGCTCCATTTTAATATCTGATGATGGAGCAAATGTCATCTATAGAGTTACTTACCAAAAAACTTAATCGGATAGATTTTCACTTTTAAGTTTACTAATTATTTTTTTAATTTGTTAAGGTAGTCCTCAACTAGTTTAATATCTTCAGGAATATCTACAGATAGACCAACATCTCTAACTTTAGTCATTTCTACTGAGTACCCATGCTCCAAAAATCTCAATAATTCAACCTGCTCTGATTTTTCTAACGAAAGACTCGGCAGTTTTGAAAAAAGATTAAGAGCCTCTTTAGAATAAATATATAACCCAAGTTGTTGGAAAAATTTTCCTGATTTTCCCTTAAGAAATGGCAACGGATATCTTGAGAAAAAAAGAGCCTTTTTATTTTTATCAAAAACAACTTTTACAACATTTTTATCATGCAACTTTTTATCATCTTTTATTTCTGTATATGCATTTCCAATTCTAATTTCTGATCTGGGAAATACATTTGTGTTACTGTCATTTTCCAAAAAATTCTTAATAAGCAAATCAATTGAGCCAGGATCAATTACAGGCTCATCTCCCTGGATATTTACAAAAAAGTCTGCCTCTATGGATTCAATAGCTTTTGCGCATCTATCTGTACCTGTTTCACAATCATCATCAACTCTCAAACAAGGTATTGAATTCTCTTTACAGAACTCCTGTATTCGATCATCATCGGTGAGCACTATTACTTTATCAAGTGATTCAACAAGGGAACATTGATTATATACCCTCTCTATCATCGGCTTGCCATTTATTAGCTTGAGAGGCTTACCTTCAAAACGTGAAGATTGCCATCGAGCTGGAATTAAACCAATAATTTTGGAAGATCTGATAGTCGATCTACTTTGTAATTGCATTTAACATCACCATATCCATATTTAGCATGAACAAATTTTACACCAGCTGCGTGAGCACAATCATAATCTGTCTTCATATCCCCAACATAAATAACTTCATCAGGATTTAATCTTAGTTTTCTCAGAGTATATAGCATTTGGTCAGGTGATGGCTTGCCATTAAGGTTTTCGCTAGGACAACTTACAAAATCAAAAAATGGTAGCCTATTTAATATGAGATCTGTTCTCTCTTTTGGCTTGGATGTAACAATAGCAAGGAGATAGTTTTTCTTTAAAAGACTTAGAGTATCCTTTACACCATCATAAATATTTATTTTGTCACAAGAATCATTTGCATATGAGTTATAAATCTTTTCTACTTGCTCATAATTCGCTTCAGGAACTCCAATTGCATGCAAAATGTCCTTAAAGGGTTTACCAATTTCATCAAAATATTTTTCAAATGAAATATCTATTTTGCAGTGATGCTTTACCATGCTCCATGCATAAGACATATTCTCACGAGAGTCTATAAGTACTCCATCTAAATCAAATATAACTCCCTTCATTTTAGTTTTTATAATTTGGCAGAAGACTACCTTCAATCAATATTTTAAATTACCAGTTTGTGAAGGTAAACTCTCTTATTTATGGAGAAAACCTTAATTTCAATTACAATTGATAGATAAAACTTTATTCAAGAATTGGCGATGAGTAATTTCAATACTGAACTCAATATTGCGAAAGAGGCCTCTCTAATTGCCTCAAAAATTTTAATTTCAAATAAGGAAAAATTTAACAAGGTCCTTTCTGATGAAGGAAGAGATATTAAACTCAAAGCTGATTTAGAGTCTGAGTCAGCCATTAGAAAATATCTTGAGGCTAATTCAGAGTATCCAATTCTTGGTGAAGAATCTGGAGCAAATATGGAGCTTGGAAATACGTTTTGGGTTGTCGATCCCCTTGATGGGACTTCAAATTATTCAAGGGATTTCCCAATATGTTGTATATCCATTGCACTTATATATAACGATGAAATAGTTTTAGGCTTAATAAATGACTTTAATAGGGATGATATTTATGAGAGTACTATCAACTCAAAAGCAATGCTCAATGGTTTTGAAATACAAGTATCTTCTGTTAAAGAAACTTCTAAAGCAACCCTCGCAACAGGATTCCCTGCTAAAGGCAATTTTGATCAAAATTTTATCCAAGGATTTTCTGAGAACTTATTAAAATGGAAAAAAGTAAGAATGATTGGTTCTGCGGCAATGTCCTGTGCCTATGTGGCATCTGGGCAGTTTGACCAATATCAAGAGAGCGGTATTTTTTTATGGGATGTTGCTGCAGGTTTATCTTTGATAAGATCTGCCGGAGGAAAATTTTCTTATAAAAGACATAAGGATGACATATTTAAACTTGATGTAATTGCAAATAATGACTCTTTGTAATTAAGAATAATAATCCTATAAATGATCAAACTCCTAAGATGAAAAAAGTTTTAATCATAAGTGATCAAATACCAGGTCACTTTAATCAGTCTATTGGGATATGCGCACTCCTCAATGAAAATATTGGAGTTAAATATACAATTATTGAAATGCATTGGAGAATAAATGCTTTCAGATTTCTATTTAGGATTATTTCAAGAATGCTATGCAAAAACCTAACAAATTTTAATTCAAAATTAATAGTAAGTTTTTTTAAAAAAATTGATGTTAGCGGATATGATCTTTTGATTGCTTCTGGAGGTAATACATTTTTTATAAATGCGGCACTTTCCAAGCTGCATGGTATACCTAATATTCAATTAGGTTCTCCAAGAGGAATTAAGTCAGAACTCTTTAACGCTCATCTTACTGCTCAAAGATATTCAAATTCTGAAAACAATATTGTCTATGATGTAACCCCAAACAAATACTCACCAAAAGCATGCATGAGCAATAATGAAGATGAAAAAAATATACTTCTTTTATTCGGTGGAAATGGTATGGGATATGAGTACCTAGATCGAGACGTAAAAAATATTATAGAAACTATGAATACACTTACGAAAAAAAATAAAAAACAATTGATATGTGTAACTTCAAGAAGATCAAAAGAAAATCATGAAAATATTTTGATAGAAAATCTTAATAATTTATCTAAAAGATCTATTTGGTTTCATAAAGGTGGAGAGAATGCAAACCTTAGAGACTTATTCTCGTTATCTGACTTTATTTTTGTAACCGAAGATAGTGCTATGATGATTTCAGAATCTATTTCATCAGGGAAAATAGTTACTACGCTTTTTCCAGAAAAAGTAGTTACACCTGAGAGATATAAGAATCATATAGATTTATATCTAAATAAAGGTTTCATTTTCAGATCTAAAATTGGCGATCAACTTGTCCTCAGAAAAAATAATGATCATAGCCAAAAGATTGAAGAATCTAGAAAAAAACTACTTAATCAGATTCTTTGCAATATAGACTTACGCTAACATTTAATTCTAAAACTAGAAATATTTATAGGTTATAATCTTTTGACGATTTAAAGAGGTAGTTATGTTAGAAAAATTACAAATGTATATAAATGGAGAATGGGTTGATTCTCATTCAACAGAAACAATTGAAGTTATGAACCCTTCGGATGATTCGGTTCTTGGAGTTATTACTGCAGGAAACTCCGATGATGTTGATGATGCTGTGGCTGCGGCTAAAACAGCCTTTGTTGATTTTAGTTTTTCAACTAAAGAGGAAAGAGTCCAAATCTTAGAGAATATCATTGCAGAATACGAAAAAAGATCTGAGGAATTAGCCGAGACAATATCTAAGGAAATGGGTGCTCCAATATGGTTATCTCAGGTTGCCCAAGTTGCCTCTGGCCTTACCCATTTTAAAGATACCCTTAATGTCCTTAAAAATTATGAATTTGATTATGAAAAAGATGGTTATCTTGTTCGCAAAGAACCTGTTGGGGTGATAGGAATGATTACTCCATGGAATTGGCCAATGAACCAGATGTGTACAAAAGTGGCATCGGGAATAGCAGCAGGATGTACGATGGTACTTAAACCCAGTGAAATAACTCCTTTCTGTGGAATTATTCTTGCTGAAATCATTCATGCTGCTGGTGTGCCAGCTGGAATATTTAATCTAGTAAATGGAATGGGTCCCGTTGTTGGTGCTTCTATGTCAGAGCACAAAGATATAGATATGATGCATTTTACCGGATCTACTCGAGCAGGAGTTGCAGTTGCTCAAGCATCTGCTCCAACAGTAAAAAGAGTTGCTCAGGAACTTGGTGGAAAGTCTGCAAATATAGTTCTTGATGATGCAGACATTGAGAAGGCTGTATCTGCCGGAGTTTCATCATGTTTCCTTAATACTGGACAATCATGTAATGCGCCTACCAGAATGCTTGTCTCATCCAAAAATTATGAAAAAGCAGTAGAGGTTGCTGCGAATACTGCAAATGCTATGAAAGTTGGAGATCCTTTTGATCCTGATACAAAAATGGGACCAATTTCTAATAAGACTCAATATGAGAAAGTTCAAAGGATGATACAAATTGGGATTGATGAAGGTGCAACACTATCTGCAGGTGGCGTTGGTCTCCCAGATGGTTGTGAAAGTGGCTACTATGTTAAACCAACCATATTTTCTGATGTAACAAATGATATGACAATTGCAAGAGAAGAGATCTTTGGTCCAGTTTTATGTTTAATTAAATATGAAACAGAAGAGGAAGCTATTGAGATAGCAAATGATACACCTTATGGTCTTGCCGGATATGTTCAAGGTGAGCAATCTCATGCAGTTGAAGTTGCTTCAAAAATAAGAGCTGGTCAGGTCACTATCAATAAAGGAGCTAGAGTTAGGTCTGCCCCTTTTGGTGGTTACGGCTCCTCTGGTAATGGAAGAGAGCATGGCACGCATGGTCTTGAAGAGTGTCTAGAGACCAAAGCTGTAATAGGTGCTTTAGTCGAATAAATCGGGCTCTTTTTTAGAGATCATATCAAAAGCAGGCTGAAAACTTGCCCATGCAGCAACGTCATTAGCTATAAATGATCTTGTTTTGATTGCTGTATCATGAGGAATTAATTGCGTCTCACCAGCAGCATCAGCCATCAATTGAGCTTGGCAGCAACGCTCCATAGATGTGTAAAACCATAGCGCTATATCGACAGATGGACCAGTTGTTAAAATTCCATGGTTTTGAAGGATAATAACTTTTTTATCTCCTAATGCTTCAGCAATTAGGTCTCCTTCATCAACTTCTTCAACAACACCAGAAAAATCTTTATAAATAGCTTGAGTTTCATAAAAAGCACAAGCGTCCTGAGAAATAGGATCTAACAATTTTCCTAAGGTTGAAAAAGTTCTTCCATAAATAGAATGAGAATGAGCTGCAGCATTAACGTCAGGTCTTGCTTTATGTAATCTGGAGTGAATTGCAAATGCGGCAACATTTACTGCTTTATCACCTTGAACAACTTCACCTTCATGATTTACCAGTATTAGGTCTGAGACCGAAATTTGTGAGAAATGAACACCAAGAGGATTTACCCAGAAATGATCAGGGAATTCAGGATCTCTATAAGTAATATGACCTGCCACTCCTTCGTTAAAACCAAAATGTGCAAACATTCTGAAACCCGCAGCAAGCTTTTCAAGCTGATCTCTTCTTAACTCGGCTACAGATGAAAAATCTTTCATGTCTAGGCCTTTATCTTTCAAAGGCAGTCTACCGTCATTAACATCAATTTTTAATGGAGTTACTTTTCCCATATGTTCTATCTCCTTTAACTTTATAGGTGTAAAATAGTTTACATAAAAACGAGGTAATTATGAAATTTAGAATAGAAGAAGATAGCCTTGGAAAAGTAAGGGTGCCAAGAAATGCTCTATGGGGAGCACAGACTCAAAGAGCAATAGATAATTTCCCAATTAGCGGCATCTCAATGAACTTCCCTTTCACGAATACCTTTATAGCAATGCTGGGCTATGTAAAAGATGCTTCAGCAAGAGCAAATAAAAATCTGAAGCTATTAGAAGCAAAAAAACAAAAAGTCATTTCAAGGGCTGCAAAAGAGGTTTGGACTAATAAGCATGGAAAAGAGTTTCCAATTGATGTTTTTCAAACTGGGTCTGGAACAAGTACAAACATGAATGCAAATGAGGTAATAGCAAATCTTTGCTACAAAACCTCCAAAGTTAAGATTCATCCAAATGATGATGTAAATATGAGCCAAAGCTCTAACGATGTAATTCCAACTGTCATGAATCTGGCCTATTACTTCGATTCAACAAAGAAATTAATGCCAGCATTAAATTTACTCATTGAAACTTTAGAGAAAAAAGCTGAATCAGTGAAGGGAATTACAAAGACGGGCAGAACACATCTTATGGATGCCATGCCAGTTGATATGTCTGATGAATTAAATGCTTGGAATACTCAACTTAAATGCTCTAGAGAATCAATAGCAGTTGTTCTAGAGAAGCTTTTATTTCTTCCTCAGGGAGGAACTGCAGTTGGATCAGGAATAAATGCACACAGAAGATTTTCAAAAGAATTTGCTAAGGAACTTTCAAAACTCACTGGATTTAAAACTAAGCCAAGCAAAGATTTTTTTAGAAACTTAAGTGCACAAGATTTATCTGTCCAGCTATCTGGAGAGCTTAAAAATTTAGCTACAATCCTTTTAAAAATATCTAATGATCTTAGATGGATGAATAGTGGACCCTTATCAGGAATCTCTGAAATTGAACTTCAGGCTCTTCAACCGGGAAGTAGCATAATGCCTGGAAAAGTAAATCCTGTAATTCCTGAGGCTGTAGCAATGGCCGCAGCAGATGTTATTGGTAATGATGTTTCTATAACAGTTGCAGCTCAATCGGGAAACTTCCAACTTAATGTGATGTTACCAGTAATTGCTTATTGCAACTTGAAAAGTGTAAATATACTTGCTGGCAGTATGAATGTTCTTGCTAAAAAAGCTATAAAGACCTTCAAGGTAAATCATAAAAAGATTGAAGAATCACTTTCAAGAAATCCAATCTTGGTCACTGCTTTGAATCCGGTCATTGGTTATCAGAAGGCAGCAAAAATAGCTAAAAGAGCTTATAAAGAATCTAGACCTGTTATTGATGTAGCTCACGAAGAAACAGGCATTTCAGTTTCTCGGCTTAAAAAACTCTTAGATCCTTCAAAATTAACGAAGGGTGGTATTAAGTCATAATGTCATCAGATCTCACAAGTCAAAAATGTGAAGCTTGCACTATCGATGCACCAAAAGTCACCAAGGAGGAATCTGTCGAACTAATAAAAACGTTAGATAATTGGGTAATCATGAATGATGGGTTTGATTATTTAGAAAAGATTTTTACATTTGATAATTATGAAAAAGCAGTTGAGTTCTCCAATCAAGTTGCTGCGCTTGCTGATGTTGAAGATCATCATCCATTAATTATTTTAGAGTGGGGAAAGGTTACAGTTAAATGGTGGTCTCATAAAATCAATGGCCTTCATAAAAATGATTTTATTTGTGCGGCAAAGACAGACTTGTTGTTAAATTAGCTCTTGTTTAAAGTCTGAATTATTTTTTTCTTAAAGATCTTTTGTTATACTTCTGCATGGACAAAGTAAAAGCCAAAGCACTCACTTTCGATGATGTACTTCTTGTTCCGTCCTATTGCGACTTTCTTCCAAGCCAAGCATCTTTAAAGACGTCTCTTACCAAAAATATTGATATTAATTTGCCGTTG
Organism: uncultured SAR86 cluster bacterium; assembly: GCA_902622845.1. Taxonomy (GTDB): domain Bacteria; phylum Pseudomonadota; class Gammaproteobacteria; order Magnimaribacterales; family D2472; genus CACNXK01. The sequence goes on from CACNRI010000002.1 coordinate 32,647, forward strand.
TTATCTGCTGCTATGGATACAGTTACAGAATATAGAATGGCAATTGCCCTCGCAGAAGCAGGAGGTATGGGAATTCTGCACAAAAATTGTTCGATCCAAGAGCAATCAAATGCTGTTAGGAATGTAAAAAAATATGAAAGTGGAGTTGTTCGTGATCCAACCACAATAAGCTCTAAACAAACAATCGACCAATTAAAACAACTCACAGGAGAGTTGAATATATCTGGTATGCCTGTGGTTGATGATGGAGTGGTAAAAGGAATAGTTACCAGTAGAGATTTTAGATATGCAGACAATATGGATGACCTGGTTGAATCGATTATGACACCTCGTGAAAAATTAATTACGGTTCTTGAAGGTACCTCACAAGAGGTGGTTAAGAAAATGATGTATGAAAACAGAATTGAAAAAGTTCTTGTCTTAGATAAGACAGAAAAGTTAACTGGTTTAGTAACAATGAAAGATATTGAAAAGTCTGAAAAGCATCCAAATGCTACTAAGGATGATGCAGGTCAGCTAAGAGTTGGAGCTGCAATAGGAACAGGAGCTGAAACTTTTGACAGAGCTAAGTCTTTAGCTGATTCAGGAGTTGATTTGTTTGTTGTTGATAGTGCACATGGTCATACTAAAAGTGTAATAGAGACAGTAAAAATGATTAAAAAAGAATTTCCAACAAAAGATGTCATTGCTGGAAATGTTGCTACCCCAGAAGGAGCAGAGGCGTTAATAGAAGCTGGTGCAGATGGCATAAAGATTGGAATGGGTCCAGGATCAATATGTACAACAAGAATTATTGCTGGCATTGGAGTTCCACAAATTTCTGCAATATTGACAATTTATGAAAAAGTAAAAGGAAAGGTGCCGCTAATAGCTGATGGCGGTATGCGCTATTCAGGAGACATAGCCAAAGCAATTGCAGCAGGGGCTGACAGCGTAATGCTTGGAAGTATTTTTGCTGGAACTGAAGAAGCTCCTGGAGAATTTGAGCTCTATCAAGGAAGAAGCTTCAAGACTTACAGAGGAATGGGGTCCTTGGGAGCAATGTCTAAAAGAGATGATAGCAACAGATATTTTCAAGAAGATATTGATGCTGAAAAACTTGTACCTGAAGGCGTTGAGGGTAGGGTTCCTTATAAAGGATGGGCTATCAATGTTATTAACCAACTTATTGGAGGTCTTAGACAGAGTATGGGCTATGTTGGTTGTAAAAACATTCAAGAAATGAAAGAAAATAGCAGGTTCGTTGAAATTACAAATGCTGGAATGACTGAAAGCCATGTGCATGATGTTCAAATCACTAAAGAAGCACCAAACTATCAAAGAAGTTAAGTTTTAAAATGTCAGTCCAATCAAAGCTCGACATAAAAAGTAAAAATATTGATACTATTCTCGTTTTAGATTTTGGCTCTCAATATACTCAATTAATTGCAAGAAGAATAAGAGAATCAGATGTCTATTCTGAAATTCTTCCTTGGGATGTAGATATTAAGAAAATAGAGGATATTAATCCAAAGGGAATAATCTTATCAGGCGGACCAGAATCTGTTACTGACATTCATACACCAAGAGCACCAAAGATAGTTTTTGACTTGCAGGTTCCTATTCTTGGTATTTGTTACGGGATGCAGACTTTAGCTGAGCAAATGGGAGGCCAAGTTACAACTTCTGAAAAAAAAGAATTTGGATTCTCTGTCCTAAATATTGAAGATAACTCAAAACTATTTACCGGATCTTCATCTGAAGCAATTGATGTCTGGATGAGTCATGGAGATAAAGTAGAAACTTTACCAAACGATTTTAAATTAATTGCTTCCACAGAATCGGCTCCAATAGCTGCAATGGAACATTCTTCAAAACCTATTTATGCACTTCAGTTCCATCCAGAAGTGACTCATACAAAAGGTGGCAAGCTAATTTTAGATAACTTCATCTTTGAAATTTGCTCATGTAAACCAGATTGGAAGCTTGATGATCTAATTTCTAGCAGGATTAAAGAAATCAAAGATATAACAAATGGAGAAAAAGTACTACTTGGATTATCTGGAGGAGTTGATTCCTCCGTAACAGCTGCACTTTTATCAAAAGCAATAGGAGAAAATCTTGTGTGCGTTTTTGTTGATAACGGACTATTAAGAAAAAATGAAGCAGAGGAGGTAGTTCAAACATTCAAAAATGAAATGGATCTAAATCTTCTTAAAGTTGATGCACAAAAGATATTTTTAAGACATTTGAAGGGCATAGAAGACCCAGAACAGAAAAGAAAAATTATCGGTAGAACTTTCATCGATGTTTTTGATGCTGAGGCTGCTAAGCTTGAGAACATAGATTTTTTAGCTCAAGGAACAATTTATCCAGATGTAATAGAGTCTTCAGAATCTGAATCAAAGGAAGCCAGAGTTATTAAGTCTCATCACAATGTTGGAGGCTTGCCTGAGGAGATGAAGCTCAAGCTTGTTGAACCTTTGAGAGATCTATTTAAAGATGAAGTCAGGAGATTGGGTTCCCAACTTGATTTGCCTGAGATAATTTTAAACAGACATCCATTTCCAGGCCCTGGTTTAGGCGTGAGGATTCTCGGAGAAGTAAATGAAAAGAAGATAAAGATTCTTCAAGAAGCGGATTCCATTTTTATAGAAGAGCTTAGAGAAGCTGATTTGTATGACTCAGTCAGCCAAGCATTCGCAGTATTTTTACCAATTAAATCTGTTGGAGTGGTTGGTGATGAGAGAAGATACTCCGAAGTGATTGCTTTAAGGGCTGTAGAGACAGTTGATTTCATGACGGCAAACTGGGCTTATCTTCCTCACGAATTTTTAGATAAAGTTTCAAGACGGATCGTAAACGAAATAGAGGATGTAAGTAGGGTCGTTTATGATATTTCTGGAAAACCACCAGCAACTATTGAGTGGGAATAAAAATATCATCTTAGTTATTTTAAACATCAGCTTATTAATATAAAGTAGATTAGTCGAGGAGGACTTACTTTTGTTAATTAATGAAGATATAAAACTTGATTATTCAGATGTTTTAATTAGACCAAAGAGGTCTACGATGAGCTCCAGAGGAGAGGTAAGGCTTCAAAGAACACATCGCTTCCTTTGGAGTAAGAAAAAGTGGACTGGAATTCCAATCATGTCTGCAAATATGGACACAGTTGGAACACCATCAATGCATAAAGTTCTATCAAAACATAAACTCATAACCTGTCCGGCAAAGCATCACCTTAAAAAAAATTCTAATGAATTTAAGACAGGCCAACCAAATATATGTTGGTTTGGTGGCATAGATGACATATCAAAATTATCAAAAGCTAACTCAGGCTTTATCGGTCTTGATGTCGCAAACGGATATACCATTAAATTTGTAGATTCCGTAAAAAAGCTTAGAGATAAATGTCCCAACGCTACTATTGCTGCAGGAAATGTAGTTACAGCAGATATGACACAGGAATTGATCTTAGCAGGAGCAGACATAGTTAAAGTTGGTATTGGACCTGGTTCGGTTTGCACAACAAGAATTAAGACTGGTATAGGTTATCCGCAACTAAGTGCGGTTATTGAATGCGCGGATGCTGCCCACGGACTAAATGCACATATTATTGCTGATGGTGGATGTACGAGCTCTGGCGATATTGTAAAAGCTTTTGCTGGAGGTGCAGATTTTGTAATGATTGGCGGAATGTTAGCAGGACATGATGAATGCGATGGTGAAGCTGAAGATGGTGTTATGAAGTTTTATGGAATGGCATCTGAATCAGCAATGACTAGACACAGTAATCATAATGATTATAGGGGAACAGAGGGGAAAACAGTTGAAGTTGAATACAGAGGTAAAGCGGACGATACAATAAAAGATATTTTGAGCGGTATTCGATCAGCATGCACTTATGTTGGAGCAAATAAATTAAAAGATCTTTCAAAATGTACAACCTTTGTTAGAGTCAACAATACTCACAATACAATTTTTGGGAACGAATAAAATCTAAATGAAAATTTTATTTATAGTCGTTATTTCGATTATCCTTTTAATTACCATTTTTTCTTTTCATATCACTAGAGATGGAAAAATAGTTACTCCAGTGGGAGAGGGAACTATTACTCTTGATTCTGGTACTTACGAAAACTTTCCTTTGCCAGATTATGCAGCAAAGATGGTTTCAGTTGATTATAAAAGCTATTTTATTGAAGTAGAGCCTGGCATTAAAGTGCACATTCTTGAGGTTGGTCAAGGACTTCCAGTATTTTTAATGCATGGGAATCCAACCTCAGGTTTTCTATATAGAAAAATAGCAGATAAGCTACCACTTGAAAAAGTTAGAGTAATTATGCCAACCACAATTGGTTTAGGCTTTTCATCAAAGATTCCTGCAAGTCAACATACTTTGGATAATCATATTCGATGGATTAATAAGGTTTTAAATGAGCTAGAACTGAATGAGGTTATATATTCTGGTCAGGACTGGGGAGGTCCAATTGGAATGGGGGCACTATCCCTGTCACCTGACCTCATAAAAGGGGCTGTATTAATGAATACAGTCTTTAATGCACCAAAAGAGAAAGTAGATTTAACTTCTATGCATGCAAGAGTGAAGACTCCCATTATTGGTGAACTGTTTGTTGAGATTCTTTTTAATCCCTTTGAGCAATTAGCAAGGGTTCAGGGAGATCCTAGTTCTTGGTCTGATGAAGTTATAAAAATATATGCAAAACCAGTATTTGATAGTGGTAACTCTAAAGTAACCTTATCTATGATGAGAATGGTACCTGATGGTCCAGATCATAGAGATGCCGCCGCTATGAGAAAAATAGAAGAATATGTGAAGACTTTACAAATCCCAGCTGAGATTGTGTGGGGTATGAAAGATCCTATTCTTGGAAAGGGACTTTCTGCAATGGAGGACAATTTTCCAGATGCTCTAGTTACTAAGACCCAAGCGGGACACTTTCTTCAAGAGGAGACTGCTGATGAAATTGCAAATGCTTTAATAAGAGTGATAGATAAAGTTGAAAGAAGATAGTTCTGCAAATAAAGCACCTCGAACAGTTATCGATAGATTAAGATTTATTGGACCAAGCGCAATCGTTACTGGAAGTGTTGTTGGGAGTGGTTCAATAGTTATGACTCCACTCTTAGGAGCAGCAGCCGGGTTTACTCTTTTATGGTGGTTACTTTTAAGCATATGGACCAAGCCAATTATTCAAGCTGAAATTAGCAGGTATGTTGTAGTTACTAAAAAAACTTTTCTTGAAGCTTTTGCAGAAATTCCAGGTCCAAAAACAAATATAAATGGGAAAACAACTTCCTGGTTAGTATGGTTTATGTTTCTGGGAGTGTTGCCTGCAATTATTGGTATGGGTGGATTAGTTGGAGCAGTTGCAGAGGCTGGAACAAATTTACTCCCCTCTATAAATATTGAGATATGGGTTGTTCTATCATGCTTAATTACTTGGCTAATATTAATTAGAGGCTCCTACTCGATCCTTGAAAATATTCTTCTTGGGATGGTTTTAGTATTTTCTCTGATTACTTTAATTATTGTTTTTTCTATGCAGTCAACTAGTTATGAGCTCAACACTGCTCAAGTTTTTTCAGGTTTAAATTTCTCTCTTCCTTTTGAATATTTACCATTAGCTTTGGCAGTTTTCGGTTTCACAGGAATAAGTTACGGAGAAATAATGGCTTATACCTATTGGTGTCTTGAGAAAGGTTATGCTCAGGGAGATTCTGGGGATATACAAGAGACTAAAAATTGGATTCGAACAATGCAAACTGATGTTTGGGTAACTATCTTTTTCATTACTATTGGAACACTTCCTTTTTTCTTTCTTGGCGCAGGAGTATTAAATACTTTGCCACAACTACAAGAATCTTTAGCAACACAATCATTTTGGGATGTTGATATAATCGGTGCGCTTCAAAATATGTTTTCTCTAGTTTTAGGGGGCTGGGCAAAATGGCTTTTTATAGTTCTTGCATTTTTCATCCTTTACTCCACCCTTTTGTCAGGAACAGCTGCATTTACGAGAACAATTTCTGATTATCTAATCTCAATGGGATTTGTTTATGAAAAAGAAAACACTAGAAAGATATTAATAAAACTCATTGCCTTTTTAGTGCCATTTTTTTCCGGAGTTTTCTATTTTTTGTTACCAAATCCGATAACTCTTTTATTAATAGCTGGAATTTGGGCTGCAATGGGGTTACCCATAGTGAATATAGGAGCAATTTACCTTTCAAATAAGCTTCAAAAAGAACTACAGCCAAGTTTATTTATAAAATTAATTCTTTGGCTAAGCTTATTATTTCAACTCTCAATTGCTGCCTTAATCGTAATTGATATAAGCGCTAATTTTTAAGATATTTGATAAAATAGTATTTTAAAAGAGAAAAAAATGAGTGATAAATTAGATTTAAAAAAACATATTCGAGATGTAGAAGATTTCCCAATTCCAGGGATAAAGTTTAGGGACATAACCAGCTTAATTGAAACACCTGAACCATTTAGAAAAACCTGTAAAGAATTAACTAAGATGACAGAAGGCTTCAATGCAGATTTAATTGTGAGTATTGAAAGTAGGGGATTTATCTTTGCTGGTTCCGTTTCAACCGACCTATTACTTCCATTTGTTTTAGCAAGAAAACCAGGCAAGTTACCCAATGAAACATATGTAAAGAGTTTTGATCTTGAATATGGAAGCACTTCGATAGAAATTCAGAAAAATACAAATATCGAAAAAGGACAGCGTGTCGTGATTATTGATGATTTAGTTGCTACTGGCGGAACTGCAATAGCATGTGCAGAACTTCTTACTGAAAATTTCAATGTTCAGAAATCGGATATATTAATTTTATGTATTATTGATCTGCCAGAACTTGGTGGTAGTAATTTAATTAAAGAACAAGGATATAATATTGAGACTTTAGTTTCCTACTAAATTATCTTTTTAAAACTTTTAAAAGCTCGTTAACTTTTTTTTCATAGTCTTTTGATCCTTCAAGAGAGCTTTTTAAGCATGCACTTAAATGGGCCTCAAGGATTTTTCTTTCAACAGATGAAATTGAATTTTTTACTGCCTTCACTTGGTTCAATATATCAATGCAATACTTTTCACTTTCTACCATTTTAATGATGCCGCTGACTTGTCCCTCTATTCTTTTCAGGCTTGCGATATGTCTCTTATGATTAGGATGACTCATTAGATAAATCTAGGAATAACATAAGTGAAGATAGTTGCGAATAAAAATAAGACAGCTGAAAAATAATAGATATAGCGTGATCTCTTTCTAGATTCTGCACACAACCTTCCCAGCTCAGGATCAGCCGGACAGGGCATATTATAGGTTTTATAATTAACATATCCTGCAAATGCCAACATTATTAGTGCAAATGAGGTTATCCATATTTTGTATTGCGATAAAACTATTAAGAATGGAAAGATAGTTATAATGCTAGCAAATGTTGCGCCAGCCCCAAGCAGAACAAAAATTGATGGAAGAGCACAGCATATTAATGTAGACGATGATGCAAAAAGCGATAAAAAATTTGCTGACTTGTCATCCATTTAATATTTTAGATTTTCAAGACCTTCATTGCGGTAGCATTTTGACCATTCATGACTATTTTTGCTTTTATTTCCTCAAAATCAATTTTTCTTTCCATTTCATAAGCAATTAAAACTTTTCCTTTATTTAAATCAACATCAATCTTTTTTACAGTTTTATCTTTGATGAAAGTCTTTTCAATCCCTCTTGCACAAAAGTCACAGACCATACCCTTAACACTCACAACAGCTACCTGAGAATCAGTTAATCCATTGAGAAATTTCTTATATCTATCTGGATCCACCTCAAGATTTTCACCATCAACAAGCTTTTGATGTAAATGACCGTCATGATTATGCATCCCATCATCAGTAGATGCCGCTAAAAAAAATGCTGGGACTAAAGAAAATAATAATAATTCACGTTTCATAGCTTCTCCTAAAATCTATACATGATATGAGTATCCCACTCAGTTTTGTCATTATAACCAAACTCAATGAGAAAGTTTCCTTTAAAAAATTTTAAAACTGGATAAGTTGAATTGCCTCCCAGAAGAGAATTTTTTTTACTTTTAAGCATAACCCATGTATGCAAATCACCGTACTCTCCCAAATATGGTGCAAATCCAACTTGAATATATTGATCAGAGTAGTCCTTGATATTATTTTGAACACTCTTATATCCAAATCCAGTAAACCATCTTCTTGTTTCCCAATCTCCATGCATACCAATAAAATTTTCTGAAAGTTGATCAGGGTTGATGCCTGACTGAAAATAGAGATTCCTTTGGGAAATGTCAGTATTTTTTCTATTTAATAAATAAGTGAATCTTAAATAAGAAAAATCTTTTTCAAAATATTTATTACTGATAGCCTCGATGCCAATTGAATATTTGTAAGTTGGCGAATAATGATAATAGAGCGATTCTTTAATATTGTCTGAAAACGCCATCAAAGTAGAGCCACTTGAATACGATATCGGCCTAGCCTCCAGACCAAACGAGATAAATAGCACTAAAAAGATCTTAAATATACCCATGGGGGGTATATTATAATATAAACTTTTATTTTAAATACAATTTGAATTAAAGTGATGAGAAACATAGTCAGAAACACTCACAAATACTTGAGCTTTTTTATTTCAGTTCAATTATTCTTATGGACTGCTTCCGGTATATATTTTGCGTTCAATAAGATTGAGCTTGTGAGAGGTGAGCAATACAGATTAACGGAAAGTTTTCCAATTAATTTCGATGAAGTTAAGTTCTCAAGGTCTGATGTCCAGCAGATTAAAGCAATAAAAAGATTGGATGAAATTATTTTTGTTTTGAGTGGAAGTAAGGGCATCGAGTATCTTGATGCTTTTGGTACTCCTGTTAACAAACTAAATAAAAATGAAGTTTTTGAAATTGTCAGATCATCCTCAACACTTGAACCAATAAATTTAGAGGAAATTACAGAATCTTCAAAAGGCTCAGAGTTTAGAGGCAGAGATCTTCCTTTATACAAAGTAACCTCTCTAAATGATAAAGATAAGAAGATTAATTTATATTTAAATGTTTTCTCTGGCGAAATAACTGCAGTTAGATCACTTCAGTGGAGAATCTGGGACTTAATGTGGGGATTTCATATTATGGATTGGCAAACAAGAGATAAGATAAATAATATTTTCCTTAAAATCTTTTCAATCTTAGCTTTAGTAAGCTCTATCTCAGGAATTTTGCTATTTTTTAAAGTTGATTATAAATCTAGATGAGTTTTATTAACTCCAAATTTCTTTCTGAACTTATTGGTACCAGTTTTCTAGTAATGGTTGTCGTTGGATCGGGAATTATGGCAAGTAACTTGTCTAATGAGATATCAATGATACTTCTAGCAAATACAATAGCAACTGGAGCGGGACTAACTGCACTAATTTGGACTTTTATTAAGATATCTGGAGCTCATTTTAATCCATGCGTAAGCTTGGTCATGTTCCTAAGGAAAGATATCTCATTATTTGAACTATGTAACTTTATCCCTGCTCAGCTTATTGGAGGGTTTATCGGAGTGATGTTGGCAAACCTAATGTTTGATTTAGATGCATTTCAGCTTTCACAAAATAGCAGGTCTGGCATTAATATCTTTCTATCAGAATCAATAGCTACTTTTGGCTTATTAATGATAATTCTTGGAACTTTAAGATTAAATAGCGATTTAGTTGCTCCCTCAGTTGGGCTATATATTTCTGCAGGATATTGGTTTACATCATCAACTTCTTTTGCAAATCCTGCCGTTACGTTTGCTAGGATTTTTACTGATACATTTACTGGCATTTTTTATCTTGATGCGGCCTGCTTTATATTTTTCCAAATTCTGGGAGCAATATTTGCTTTTAAAGTATTCAAATCGCTGGAGAATTGATTAAGTAGACTTTTTTACTTGTGGTATAAAATATAGAACTATGATTTATAAAAGCCATCAAACTTTGCCAGCTTGGACGTATACAAGCGATGCATTTCTAGAGCTTGAAAAAAGACACTTATTTCTAAATAACTGGCAGTTGATATGTCACTCTTCAAATATTCCTAATGCAGGAGATTATTTTACTTTCAATTTCTTTAATGAAAGATTAGTTGCTATAAGGAATGAAAATGATGAGATAAATGTTTTTCATAATGTTTGCTCTCACAGGGCAACAAAGCTTTTAGAGGATGATGGGAATTGTGGTAAAAGAATTAGATGTCCTTATCATGCATGGAGTTATGACCTATTCGGTAACCTTAAATCTGTTCCTTATGAAGAGCAATTTAAAAACTTTGACAAAGAGGATCACAACTTAAAGCCGGTACAAATGGAAATCTTTTTAGGATTTATTTTTGCGAAGATAAATCCAAGTTCAGCGCCAAGCGTAGCCGATCAATTCAATCCTTATCTAGAAGAATTATCTTTATACAAATTAGAGGATATAAAACCATTAGGGAGGGTAACAATGAGGCCAAGAGATGTTAATTGGAAGCAGGTTGCTGATAATTATGTTGATGCTTTGCATATACCTGTTGCTCATCCTGGTCTATCCGGTTTAGTTGGCAATAGTTATGGAATTGAATTATCTGAGGACGGAGGATTTATTCACAAAATGTGGGGCGATCTTAATAAAACAAGAAAGAAAAATTTATCCAACGACCTCTATAAAAAATTACTACCAGAATCTAAACATTTACCTAAAAATAAGCAAATGCATTGGTCTTACTATAGATTGTGGCCTAATCTAGCATTTGATATCTATCCAGATCAGATGGATTTTATGCAATTTATACCAATCAACTCTCGCAAGACTCTTATTAGAGAAATACCATATGCGTTGCCAGATGAAAGAAGGGAGATGAAAGCAGCAAGATATTTAAATTGGAGAATTAATCGCGAAGTGAATGCAGAAGATACGGAACTTATTAATTTTGTCCAGGAGGGAATGGAAACATCTGCATACAGTTCTGGTCCGCTTGCTGAGTCAGAAATATGTCTTATCGATAGTGCAGAAAAGATTCGTAATTCAATTCCTGTATCGTGCTTAGAGGTTGAACCAGACGCAGATGAAATAGTGAAAATAAATGAAGAACTTCTAGAAAATAAAGATAAAAAAGTTAAGAATATATTTGATAAGAAGAAAACTTAATGAATATACACTCTCAAAAAATTTACGATACCATTGTAGTAGGAGCAGGTATTTCAGGTTTAAGTGCAGCCTATCATCTTAAGAAGTTTAGCCCCAAAGCTGAATTTTTGGTTCTTGAGGGCAGGGATAACTTTGGGGGTACATGGGACTTCTTTAAATATCCTGGCATTCGTTCAGATTCAGATATGCATACCCTTGGATTCTCGTTTAAGCCTTGGAATAGCAGAAAGTTTATTGCAGATGGCCCTGCAATAATGAACTACTTAGATGAAACTATTGAAGAAAATAACCTTAAAGATTTAATCAAATTTAACATGCATATTGAGTCAGCCTCATGGAATTCCGTGGATTCGCTTTGGGAGCTGAGAATCAATAATAAAAAACTAAATAAACTAGAAATAATTAAAACTAAGTTTATTCAGATGTGTGCTGGATATTACAGTTACAAAAGTGGACATAAACCAGTCTTCAAAGGGTCCGAGGATTTTGTGGGACAAATTATTCATCCTCAAGAGTGGAATAGCACCATTGATTATGAAAATAAAAAAGTAGCTGTTATTGGAAGTGGGGCTACAGCAGTTACTTTAGTGCCTCAGATTGCAAAAAAAGCTAGTCATGTAACCATGATCCAAAGATCTCCAACATATATTGCTTCCGTTCCAAGTAAATACAAGATTCTTCATTTACTTAATTATATCTCGCCTAAGTTTGGCTATAAGATAATCAGATTTACAAATATTCTTAGACAAAGAAGGATTTATAGAAGAGCGCGAAGAAGTCCAGAATTAGTAAAAGATTATTTACTAGGTCTTGTTAGAGACGAACTCCCGGATTTTGATATTGAAAAACACTTTACTCCTTCTTATAACCCTTGGGAGCAAAGGTTATGTTTAGCACCAGATAGTGACTTCTTTGAGAGTATCAAACAAAAAAGAGTATCTATAGAGACAGAAACAATTGATTCATTTTCAGAAAAGGGAGTTCAGCTTGATTCAGGAAAATTAATTGAAGCAGATATTATTGTTACAGCAACTGGAATAAAGCTTCAAAATTTTGGTGGAATCAGGATTTTTGTTGATGAAAATGAGATCGATATTTCTAAAAGCTTTATCTACAAAAGCATGATGTATACCCAAATACCAAATTTTATTAATACCTTTGGCTATATAAATGCTTCTTGGACTCTAAAAGCAGACCTTACAAGCAAATATGCCTGTAGATTAATCAATTTTATGGATGATAATAATTATGCTAAATGTCTTCCTGAAGCTCCTGAGGATTTAGAAGAAACTAAAGGATTCTTAGATGATTTCTCATCAGGTTATGTCAGAAGAGCGGCCTCCATTACTGTCAAGCAAGGAAATAAAAAACCATGGATTAATAATCAAAACTATCTGAAAGATATTTTCGAAATAAATTATGGGAAAATAGAGGACAACAGTTTAAGATTTTCATAAATTTTCACAATTAAATCATACCTATATGCAAGAATTTGAATTACTATCCATATCTCACTTTTTGGGCTTTTGTATTTGCCTGGCGGCAATAATTTTTATTCCAAAAGCAATTCAAGCAAAGCCAGGATTAGAAAATTTTTCAAAATATTTTTTAGTTTTTTTACTAGTCGAGAACCAGATTAGATCAACGTATGTTGAAACTTTTATTAAAGGGGGCAACCTATTAGAAAATTTGCCTTTGCATCTGTGTGACTTCTCAGCAATTGTAATTGCAGTCTTTCTTTTAACAGGATTTAGACCTTTATTTATTTTTGCATATTTTTGGGGAATTGCCGGTGCTGGCATGTCTATATTAACTCCTGACTCTGAGTTTGCTTTTCCTCATTATGAGTATTTTGCAACTATGTATGGCCATTCATTAATCTTATTGGCAGTAGTCTTTTCAATTGTTAACTTGGGTCAACGGCCTTATTTAAGTGATATTCCAAAGCTAATATTTTATTCATCAATTCTGTTAGTGATTATGTATGGTATAAATTATATTTTGGGAGCAAATTACTGGTATCTTAATGAAAGACCATATGGCGATAATATTCTTTCATTAATGCCCGAACCGCCGGTTCATATGTTTATACTATATCCAGTAGCTATATTTTTTATATATTTAGTTTACTCGCCATATATTTATTTAGATAGAAGAAAGATAGGAGGATAAATAAATGAGAAGAATTATTACAGGACATAATGCGGAAGGAAAATCAGTTGTAATGCATGAGGGGCCGCCAGCCAGATCCATTGGTGAAGATGTTGGAGGCCTATATGAGATTTGGAATACTGAAGCAACTCCTTTTACAACAAAGGGTTTTGAGGATAAGGCTGATATCGATATAGAGCTTGAACCTTCAAAGGGAGGAACGAAATTTAGATACTTTCAAATTAACCCCACTCCAGAAGGTGTTCCAGTTGAAATTTTAAATGAAATGGCTGCAGATGCATTCGATAAGATCAAAGCATCTCATTGCAGAGTTGATGTATCAAAGCATCCAGCAATGCATAAGACAGACAGTATTGATTATATTATTCTATTAAAAGGTGATGTTACCCTCATACTCGATGAAGATGAAATAGACCTTAAACCTTTTGATACTGTTGTTCAAAGAGGAACAAATCATGCATGGCGGAATAATGGAAATGAACCTGCTCTATTTATAGCTGTTTTAATAGATTCAGAAATAGACGCATAGATGCAAAAAAACTTCATTTTTAGTGATACTGAAACCACAGGCTTAAGGGAAAAAGATTTTATACAAATAATTCAATCTGCCTCAATCTTAACGGATGAGAGTTTTGAAAGAATTGATGCTCAGAATATTGAATCTAGACCACTACCATGGGTCGTTCCTCAACCAGGCGCTTATTTAATTCACAAAAAGATTTCAAGCCTAGATTCAAATATATCTCATTACCAAATGATGAAAGATATATATGATACTTGGGAGAAATGGAGTGATGATAAACAGTCAATTTTTATAACCTATAATGGTCACCAGTTTGACGAAGAGCTATATAGAAGACAGTTCTATTGGAATCTATTGCCACCATATATTACAAACACAAATGGTAATGGTAGAAGCGATTTATATTTCTTAATTTTGTTAGTTTCCTATCTCTATCCTGACTTTATTAAGTTCAATATGAATAATTATGATTTACCAATACTAAAACTTGATCAGATTCTTCCAAAAATTGGTATTGATGTATCAGATGCTCACGATGCTCTTACAGATTGTGAATTCATGGTGCATCTTATTAAGTACATTTATTCAGAGCACTCTGATTTAGTTGAAGATTTTTTTCTTCAAGCAACAAAAACAAGTTTCATAAAAATGCTTTCAACCAGAAACTATTTTGGTTATGTGCAAAGGGGCCCGAGATACAGGTTTATATATCCACTAACATTTATTTGTCAGAATCCAGAGTCTCCAAATAAAGCAATTTTCTTAGACCTGTCGTATCCAATCGAGGATATCCTTGAGCTTGAATATCATGAACTCATTTCTTATATTGAAAAACCAAATGCTGAATCACCTTTTAAAGTATTAGCAATAAATAAGTCTCAAGCAGTGGCCGATGGTGAGAAATTTGATTTCAAATTTGATTTAACTCAGGATGAGCTTGTAACAAGGGCTAAAAAGATAAAAGAGAATTTTGAATTTAAAGAGAGAATAGTTGCTGCTTGTTCAGATATAGATAAGCCATTTTATCCTGCAAAGGACTTTATTGAACAACAGGTTTATGAAGGATTTCCATCACCCGAAGATTCAAGACTGTTTCAAGAATTTCATAAATCTGAAGATTTTGAAACGAAACATAATATTGCTATCAGAATTAAAGACGATAGATATAGAGAATTTGCTAAAAGAATCCTATACCTTCATTTCCCTGACAGGGTTGATAGCAAGATTGAAAAAAATGTTTCAGAATTAATACATAAAAGGTTTAACGAAGAGGGTCCATGGCCAGATGCCGCAAAAGCGTATCAGGAACTTATTTCTAAGATGGAAACTGCTGAGGGTTCCCAAAAAAAGATACTAGAAAAGCTTCAAAACTTTTTTGCAAGCTCAAATAATTAAATGAAAGAACTATTTATGAAAGAAGCTCTAATAAGGGCTAAGATAGCTTTCGAAAAGGATGAAGTTCCAATAGGCGCAGTTGTGGTGAAAAATAATGAAATTATTGGATATGGTCAAAATAGAACAATTGAAAAAAATTCGGTCTTTGCTCATGCAGAAATTGAAGCTATTAACATGGCATCAAAGAAAGAGCAGAATTATAGGTTAGTTGGGTGTGATATTTATTCGACTATCGAGCCTTGCCACTTATGCGCAAAGGCAATTGTTGCTTCAAGAATAGATAATCTTTATATCGGAGCCAGGGAACCAAAAGAAGGATCAATAGTTTCGCAAGACAACTTTCTTGATAAGCCATTTCATAATCATAAGACTCATTATGAAATTGGAATTTTAGAGAGTGAATGCAAAGAGATCATTCAAAGATTTTTCAAAGCAAAGCGTTAATTAAGCCAACTCTAACCAAATAGGGCAGTGATCAGATGGTTTTTCCATGGCACGAGCATCATAATCCATGCCGGTGGTCTTAATAGAGCTTTTAAGAGACTCTGATACGAGTATTTGATCAATCCTTAAACCTCTTTTGGGATCTTGATCAAACATCCTTGATCTATAATCAAACCAAGTATATTTATCATTTATTCCAGGATTTTGAGATCTCCAGCTATCAGTAAATCCCATGTTTAGGATCTTAAACCACATTTCTCTCTCTTCAGGAAGAAAAGCACATTTTCCCTCTCTCAACCATCTTTTTGCATTTACATCACCAATGCCTATATCCTCATCTTCAGGAGCTACATTGAAGTCACCCATTAGAATAATATTTTCTTTATCAAGATTTTGTATGTACTTCTCCAAATCTTTGTAATACTTAACTTTTTTAGGAAACTTTGAGGGGTGCTCTCTATTTTCTCCTTGCGGGAAATAACCATTCAAGATATCAAATTCTTTTTTTTCTATTTTATAAGTGCAGTGAATGAACCTTTTTTGCTCATCCTCATCATCATCTGGAAAACCCTTTTGAACAAAAATTGGTTTTTCTTTGCTAAGTAACGCAACACCATAATGACCTTTGCCACCCCAATGTTCTGCGTGATAACCAATTTCATTAATTTCCTCCATGGGAAATTCAGGATCATCAACTTTTGTTTCTTGAAGGCCTATAACATCTGGACCAAGATTATCTCTTAGATGAATGAGTTGATGTGGTCGAGCACGAACGCTATTTATATTAAATGATATACATTTCATTATGTGTTTCTCCAGCTTAGAAAATTAGATTCTGAATCAATATAGTCACCAATAATTTCTATACCTTGAAGTAAAGAATAGTCTCTAATTGTATCAATATCCTCAGCATCAAAATTATCATTAAATTCATCCATGCTTTCGTAATCTTTAAAAAGTTCCATGCCAAGAGATGACCTTCTTTTATTTTCTACCTCAAGAAGCCATTGCTTTCTCTCTTCTTGCTCAAATCTTCTTTCGTCTATATTAAGAGATAGTTCCATTTTATTTTTATTTTGATCATAGCGTGACCTAACATCTTTTAAATAAATTAGATTTGGATCAGTAGATAAACGTTCTTCAAATGCAACAATAGTTTTTTCAATTGCAATTGAGTCTTCGGTAAAGGTTCTATATCTTGTTGGTTTTATTTTATCCCATGGCAAATGAGTGGGAAGGGAACTTTCACCAACTGTTTCTATATCCCAGGTTGAAGGAAGAACAATATCAGGATCTATGCCTCTACTTTGAGTACTATCTCCACTGACTCTATAAAACTTTGACTCAGTAATTTTTAACTGTCCCTCAGATAAATTATCTAATCTTTGAACTGTTCCTTTTCCAAATGTTCTCTGTCCAATTACTAGCCCTCTTTGATAATCTTGAATTGCACCTGCAAATATTTCAGAAGCCGATGCAGAATACCTATTAACTAAGACCGCCATAGGTTTTGACCAAGCTTGCCTCACTCTTGCATCACCCCAGGGGATAATATTGCCATTAGATTCTTTGATTTGAAGCGTAGCCCCAGCTGATGTAAATAACCCTGTAAGTTTATTTGCTTCCGTAAGAGCTCCACCAGAATTATTTCTAAGATCAACCAAAACTGCATCTACTGATTGTTTTTTAAATTCATCCAAAATATTTTTAACATCTTTACTGCTACTTTTATAACTTGGATCCCTGGCTTGCCATGCTTCAAAATCTAAATAAAAAGAGGGCAGGTCAATAATTCCAATTTTATATTCACTACCATTCTTATTAAGAGAATAAATTTTTGATTTTGCCGCTCTCTCTTCTAATTCGACTATCTCTCTCTCAATTTCAATTATTTTTCGAACACTGTTATCTTCAGCATCTCCTGGTATGATCTCCAATGTTACGAGAGTCTGAGGCTCCCCTCTAACTTTTTGGACAACTTCATCAATCCTCCATCCAGTTACGTCTTCAAAAATATCTTCATTTTGTTGTTTGATCTTTACGATTTTGTCATTAGGCTCCAGTTCACCATTTTTTTCTGCAGGACCACCTGGAACAAGACTTACAATTATTGCGTAGTCCTCTGTCGCAGAGTTTGAAAGCAATGCACCTATGCCACCAAGCTTTAAACTCATATCAATCTCAAAATCTTCTGCATTATAAGGAGATAAATATGTTGAATGAGGATCAAACTGCCTAGTCATTATATTTATCGCTAATAAAAAGATGTCTTCATCTTTTCTTTGCAGGACTCTTTTAATTCTTCTTTCATACCTACTTGTAAGATTAGAAATAATCTCATCTTCATCATCTTTTGCTAAAACAGAAACGATAAAATCATTTTTTGTTGTTTTCCTCCATCTCTCTTTTAACTCAAGCATAGTAGAAGCATATTCATTGTCATCATAAAAAATATCAATACCCTCATCTACAGATAAATCAAAGCTATCTTTTTGAGCTAACTTAATTTGATATTCAGAAATCTTAATGACTCTATTAAAGTAGGTATTGAGGATTTCATAAGCCAAATCAATATCAAAATTCTCTCTATTTTTTTTGTAATTAGAAGATTTTCTTTTAAAAGATTTTATTTCATAGCCTAAAAATAGATTTTTATTTCCATCTAATTCCTCTATGAGGGCATCAATATACAATTCATTAAAACTTTCTTTATCAATTTCTCTTGTGTAGTGATGCGAGGATATGTTCTTGAAAATCTCAGAGCTTAGATCTTGATATTTTTCGGAAACTGAAAAATCAACTTTTTCAGAAGATGCAAATAAAGATATCCCTAAAAAGGATAATAAAAATAAATTTTTAGTTATTTTTTTCAATTTTAAATAAGTTTCTGGATTTTAGCTGCTTCTTCTCTGATAATCTCTGGAGCACCAAGAAGCTGTCTATTAACACCAATTCTCTTGAACCAATAATGAAGCCCAAGTAAATCAGTAAACCCCATTCCACCATGGACTTCCGTAGCTTTTTTTGCGATTACCTTTCCAACTTCAGAAGTATGAGCTTTAGAATGACATGACATAAATCGCGAATCCTCTTCATCTTCATCTATGCAATGAGCTGCGTGCCAAACCATCGCATAGCAAGGCTCAAGGTCAGCAGTCATTTCAGCACACATATGCTTAACGGCTTGAAATGAACCTATAACTCTACCAAATTGTTTTCTTTCCTTTGAGTACTCAACAGCTTTATTTATCATTTCTTGAGCTGCGCCTAAAGTATCTGCTGCTAAAGCTACCCTTCCAGCATCTATAGACTTTTGGATAGGATTAAGAGCGTCTTTAGTTTTTTCTAGTAATTCAACTTCAACTTCTTTAAATATTACCTCAGAAAAAGATCTAGTTTTATCTACAGTAGTGAGATGGTTTTTAGATAAACCCTCAGAGTTCATAGATGCAATATAAATCTTTCCATCTTTGTCAGCGACCATAATGTGCGAAGCATCATTAGAATCTAATACAAAAATTGACCTTCCATTTAATTTACCATTTTTAAAAATAATCTCACAATTTTCTCTGGCACCAATGAATTCAGAAAAACCAACAGCAAAACTAATTTTTCCAGAGGCTATATCAGGAAGATATAGTTTCTTTTGGTCCTCAGAGCCACCATTCAAAATAGCGATTGGAGCCATAACATATGATCCTATAAATGCAGAAGGTGCAATCCCTGACCCTAATGCCTGACTTACAGCTGTTGCAAAAAGAATATTAAGACCTAACCCACCGTATTCTTCAGGTACTAATAAGCTATTGATACCAAGAGAAACAAGACCTTCTTGAATATCTTTCTGATGCTCAGGATGATCCGTTGCAATCTTCCTTATAACATCTACTGATGCGTTGTCATCTAAGAATTTCTTTATATTTTCTTGAAAAAATTCTTGATCTTCTGAGAGTCCAAAATACATTTTAATTATCCTTTACCTTCGGTTCACGAGGCATTCCAAGACCTCTTTCAGAGATAATATTTTTTTGAATTTGACTTGTTCCGCCGCCAATTATTAGACCTAAGAAATACATGTAAATGAATTGCCAACTCCCGCCATCTCTCAAAAGAGGACTTTGTTCATATAATGTTCCTAATTCTCCCATTATATCGATAGCAAATCCTTCTAATTCATGCCTCAATTCTGTCCCAACTAATTTTTGAATCATTTTTCCTAGTTTTACATCCTGCCCAGGATTAATTTTTGAAGATAGAGTTCTAAGACTGTGAGATTGAAAAGCAACTACTTTTCCTTGAAGTGCCATTAGTTTGTCTCTGTAGACTGGAATATCAATAAGTTTCTTCCCATCAATTGACTCTTCTTTCATTAGATCAATAAGCATATTGATTCTATTCATTGTGGCATTTGGGTCAGCAAGAGAACCTCTCTCATGGCTTAAGGTTGCATTTGCAACAGCCCAACCTTCACCTCTATTTCCTACAATATTAGTTGCCGGAACTTTTACATCTGTAAAAAAAACCTCATTGAATCCAGCTTTTAAAGTCATATCAACTAAAGGTCTTATTTCTATTCCGGGTGTATCCATTGGAATAAGCAAATAACTAATACCACCATGTTTTGGAGCATCAGGTTCAGTTCGCACAAGACAAAACATCATTTGGGCATATTGAGCAGTACTAGTCCATATTTTTTGGCCATTTATAACCCACTCATCACCAATGAGCTCTCCTTTTGTTTGAAGACTTGCAAGATCACTTCCTGCATTTGGCTCAGAGTAGCCTTGGCACCAAATCATCTCCCCATGAAGGGTTGGCATGATATATTTTTGTTTTTGCTCTTCTGTTCCTAGCTCCAGAAGAGTAGGGACAAGCATATCAATCCCTTGTCCACCCATTCCTGAGGGAACTTTAGCTTTAGAGAACTCTGCTGCTATTATTCTTGATTTTATAATGTCTGGATCGCCACCATATCCACCATATTCTTTTGGCACTGACCTTGCAAAATATCCTTTTTCAATCAGCAACTTTTGCCAGTCAGCTCTTGTAAGCTCTGGACCATGTTTTCCTTTTCCATCTGATGCAAGAGGTGATTGTGAGCTATCGACAAATCTTAGATCCTTATATTCATTGCAAAAAGATTGAACCTCTTTTTTAAAATCTTCATATTGTGGACCATAATTTAAATCCATTAGAAGTCCTTTGTTTCAATATTTAGTTGACCTTCAAGACCTGCTGATCTGTGTTTTTCAATCTCTTGGTAATAGGGATCCATAATCATTTCGAGCATTGCTTTTCTACTTGGATATCTTGCTATTGCAACAGAGTCCCATAGATCCTCAACTTCTCCCAGCATTAGTCTGCTAACCACACCAGAGAAAACAAGTTCAGCACCAACCTTCTTAAGACATTCTTGAACTTTCTCTCCATAAATAGCATATGCCTCAGCACCAGATAGATTAGTATCTCTACCATCTTCATACTCTGCCTTTTCTTTAAATTTAAGGAGATTTACCATAGCAATTGGAGTCTCTACGTCTCCTTCCACAAAACCATTAAGTTGTTCTTCATTGGGAGATAATTTATTAAATACTTTCATTTTTTTATTTCCAGTTCGGATCTCTTTTTTCTAAAAATGCTGTAATACCCTCTTTTGCATCATCACTTTTTAGACATTTTTCTAGCTGTTCTTTAAGGAAAGGAACAGCTTCATCAAAATCCATTTTATCTTGATGGTTATATGCTTCAAGTCCCAATTTCATTGTTCCCGGAGCTAGTTTTGAAAGCTCGACTGCAATCTTATTAACCTCTTTACTTAGCTCCTCTCTATGAACAACTTTGTTAACAAGACCAAATCTTTCAGCATCATGAGAACTAATTTTATTGCCTCTCATAATAAAATCTAGACCTTGTCTTTTAGGCATAACTCTAAATAGACCAGCCATAACCATGAAAGGCCAAATTCCTCTTTTAATCTCAGGCGCAGAAAAAGTAGCTTCTTCAACAGCAATTGCATGAGTTGAATTTGTAACCATAAGTAGAGCGCCAGCAAGAACAGGGCCCTGTATTTCACAAATCACTGGCTTATTCAAACTTCTTATTCTAAGGCTTATTTCTTCAGTTCCACCCCCGAGTGATGGCACATTCGAGATGCTCTCAGATGATTTACCCGACATAGTACCAAGATCACCACCAGCACAAAACACATCACCATTTGCTTTTATTACTACAACTCTAATGTCTCTTTCCTGGGCAGCAAATGCCAACGAATAAATAATTTCATTAGCCATTACTGGATTAATGGCATTCTTTTTTTCAGGCCTATTCAGAGTAATACACATAATATTATTTACAACCGACAATTCAATTGCCTCAAAGATTAGTCCTTCTAAAGATAAATTCTTATTATCCATTTTAAATTTCTTTTTTTAGTATCTTAGGAACTTCAATATGTTTAGCTCTTAAGTATTCACCAAGTGATTTTGCTTGTCCATCTTTTCTATTATTAGAAGAAATTCCATCTTCTAGAATGCCATGAATATAAAAATTTAATGACTTTATATTTGGAAGATCATATCTTTCAATTTTGAATTCAGATAAGTCTGGGAGGAGTTCTTTTAGCTTCTCAACGGATAAATAAGAACTAAGAAAAGAAAAAGCCATATCAGTCTTTGCCCATACTCCTAAATTGGCACATCCGCCTTTGTCTCCAGACCTAGTCCCAAAAATCCTTCCAAAAGCTATTTTTTCTAATTCATCCTCAGGGCAGGGGAGAATATCTACAGGTTCTTTTTGATAGTAAATATCATCGAGTCCTAACTCGCTTGTTGGAGTAATCTCGAACACCTCATCATTTAAGTGAACCACTTCTTTAATATGCTTACTTTCTACTAATGCAGGCCAATAAACAATTACAGGACCGCTAGCCTTTACACCGCCTTGAGCAAAAAAGCCTGGATAGTTAGCAAGAGAAAGTTCAACAATTTTTGCGCTAAAAAGTCTTCCTACCAAATCAGGATCCTTTGATTTTACAGAAAGAGAAAGTGTTGCCATTGCCTCTTCATTTGAGTTTGGATTTTCTTTATCCGTTCTGTGAAGATCTGTTCGTACTTCATCAAACTGCTCTCTACCACCAACAAGATTAAAGAGAGTATCTGTAAATGCTTGAGCTTTTTTTTCAATATCAAGCCCAGTTAAGATTAAATCCATACCATTTCTATAACCTCCAGCAAGATTAATACATGCTTTATGCTTATTAGGAGGGGAGCTACCTCTGCAGCCCGAAACAAAGACCCTATCTTTATCAACATCCTCTATTTTTAATGTATCAAAATGAGCTACCACATCAGGATTAATATAAGCAGGTGAACTAATCTCATATAAAAGCTGAGCAGTCACAGTTCCCGTAGAGACCAAGCCACCAGTGCCTGGATGTTTTGTTATAAAGAAACTACCATCAGATTGAATTTCAGCAATTGGGAAACCAACATTTTCGAAACTTGGAACTTCTTCAAAGAAAGCGTAATTGCCTCCTGTTGCCTGACAGCCACATTCAATAATGTGGCCAGCAGCAAGAGCTCCTGCAAGTTGATCAAAATCATCTCTTTTCCAATTAAATTTCCATGCAGCTGGACCAATTACGACTGCTGCATCCGTGACACGAGGGCAAACTACAATTTCAGCCCCTCTATCTAAAGCCTCTTTTATCCCCCATGCCCCAAGATAAGCATTAGCTGTCAATGTAGTGTAGCCAGAATCTTTAAGAGAGACTTCTTTATCGATATTTATAAACTCTTCACCACTATTTTGAAGATCACTCATTCTTGGCATTAAATCATCGCCATCGATATAGGCAACCTGCATCTCTAAACCTAATTCACTTAGAATAATTTGAATTTCATTTGCCATAGACTTAGGATTTAAGCCTCCAGCATTAGTAACAATCTTTATTTCTTTTTCCTTACAAGTTTTTGCAACATCTTTTAGCTGTTTAAGGAATGTACCAACATATCCTTTATCATCTCCTCTTTTAAGCTTTTGGTTAAAAAGAATAGTCATGGTAAGTTCTGCCAAGTAATCACCAGTTAGGACGTCAATCGGACCTCCTTCAACCATTTCTTTTGCAGCAGATAATCTGTCACCATAGTAACCACTGCAATTTGCTATTTTTATTACTTCAGAACCCACTTTTAAGAATCAACCACCATCAAAACGGCACCATTCTCGACCTGATCATTTTCCTTGATAAAAATATCAGAAATAACTCCATCCTCACTTGCCTTTATAGAATGTTCCATTTTCATAGCCTCTAGAATTACTAGAGTCTCTCCAGATTTTACCTTTGATCCTTTTTTTACTTTTAAATCGACTACTTTGCCCGGCATTGGAGCTACCAATCCACCAGCTTGCACCTCAAGACCTGGCATTGAAAATCTAGGTTTAACTTCAAAAGATACATCACCGCTGGGGATATGAACTAATATAAATTCAGCATCCTCAGAGATTCTAGATTTGACTCTTACACCATCAAAAACTAGATCTATATATTTATCATCAATATTAACTACTTCAACTTCTGAATTGAAAACAAGGAATTTATTTTTATTTATCAACTTATATTCAACGAATATTTCTTCACCATCGAGCAGAAATGTAATATTAGGATTTGGAAGTCTCCCATTTGTCCATCCGGATGGAATATAAGGTGCGATATCTGAAGAGATTCTATTTCTCATTTGTTTCCACATGGCTGCAGCTGTTAGTGCAAGATTAAGCTCATCATTAGTAAGGTTTTTTACTCTTGGTGGTTTAACTCTCTCTATAAAGTCTGTTGTTGTATTTCCTTTTAAAAACTCATCAGACCTTAGTGTTGCAATTAAAAAATCTTTGTTAGTAATAACACCGCCAATATGAGAATCTTCCAAAGATTTAGCTAAAACTCTTGCAGCATCCTCCCTTGTTTCACCATAGGAAATAACTTTTGCAAGCATCGGATCAAAGTTAGTACCAATAACTGAATCTTTATGAACGCCAGAATCCCACCTAGTCATAAAATCATTTTCAGCTTGTTCGTAAGCAAACATTTTTCCTGTTTCAGGTAAAAAATCATTATTTGGATTTTCAGCATACAGACGAGCCTCTATTGAGGACCCTGTCCACTCAATGTCCTCTTGCGAGTAATGTAGCTCTTCACCTCTAGCAATTTTTATTTGTTCAGCTACTAAATCTATTCCAGTAACTTCTTCCGTAACTGGGTGCTCAACTTGCAGTCTTGTATTGACCTCTAGGAACCAAAATTCACCACTTTTATCATCAAAAAGAAATTCAACAGTTCCTGCAGACTCGTATTTTATTTTTTTTGCAAGATCAACTGCTGCATTACCCATTGCAAATCTTATCTCTTCAGTTATTCTCGGAGATGGAGACTCCTCAATTATTTTTTGATGTCTTCTTTGGATTGAGCATTCTCTTTCACCAAGATGAATAACATTGCCGTGAGAGTCTCCAAGAATTTGGATTTCTATATGTCGAGATTTTTCTACATATCTTTCGATGAAAACTCTCTCATCTCCAAAACCTGACAAAGCCTCTCTTTTCGCACCTTCAAGCGACTCTTGTAGATCTTTTTTATCAGTAACTACTCTCATTCCTTTTCCGCCCCCACCTGCAGCTGCTTTTATTAGAAGGGGGTATCCAATTTTTTTGACTTCTTTTTCATCTGAGGTCATTGGAAGAGTGGGAACGCTAGCTTTTATAGCAAGCTCTTTAGCTTTTAATTTATCACCCATTACAGAAATGACTTTAGGAGAGGGGCCAACCCAAATAATTTTTTCTTTAATGACTCTTTTAGCGAACTCAGAATTTTCTGATAAGAAACCATATCCTGGATGAATAGCGCCAGCATTACTTTTTTGTGCTGCATCTAAAACTGCATCTATATCAAGATATCCTCCATCTGGAAGAAGTACTGCTTTATCAGCAAACCTAACATGAGGCGCATCCTTATCTGCGTCAACATAAATTGCAATAGTTTGGATGCCCATTGCTTGAGCAGTTCTCATTATCCTTAATGCAATTTCTCCTCTATTTGCAACTAAAATTGAATCAAACATTACAACCTAAACACTCCATACTCTTTGGCACCCTCTATTGGAGTGTTGTTACAAATTGATAAACAAAAAGCAATTATCTTTCTTGTATCTCTTGGATCAATTATTCCATCATCTGTTAGCATACTGCTTGCTACTAAAGCATGTGACATTCTCTCTGCAGCGTCTTCAACCATCTTTACAATTTCTGCATCTGCTTTTTCATCAAACTTCTCGCCAGTCCTCATTGCTTTCGCTTTCCTGACTATAGACATTACTCCTGCGATTTGCTCTGGACCCATCACAGCAATTTTTGCAGTCGGCCACAAAAAGGTAAAACGATTGTTGTATGCTCTTCCAGACATTGCATAAGTTCCTGCACCATAGGAGGCACCAACAATTATGGTTATATGAGGAACTGTTGAATTTGATACAGCATTTATCATTTGTGAACCTTTTTTAATGATTGCCTGCCTTTCAAAATCCTTACCTACCAAGAAACCTGTTACGTTTTGTAAGAAGATCAATGGTATATCTCTTTTATTGCATAACTGAATGAAGCTAGCTGCCTTTTCGGCACATTCTGGATAAATTGGGCCATTGTTACCTAGCACACCAACTTGATAGCCATGAATACAAGCCCATCCACAAATCATAGTTTGACCATAAAGAGGCTTGAATTCCTCAAATTGTGAACCGTCGGTTACTCTAGAAATAATCTCTCTTATATCAACGGGAGACTTCAAATCCTCGCTTATCAATCCTAGAAGATCATCTTGATCATATTTAGGACTTTTAGATTCTTTTATTGGACCAATGCCTTTCTTCTCCCAATTAAGGTGTGAAACAACCTCTCTACAAATCCTAAGTGCATCCATCTCATCCTCAGCAAGATAGTCTGATAAGCCGGAGGTTTCTGAATGCATTTTTGCACCTCCAAGAGTTTCATCATCAGACTCTTCTCCAGTAGCCATTTTTACTAGAGGAGGTCCAGCAAGGAATACTTTTGATTGGTCTTTTATAAAAATATTGTAATCTGACATTCCTGGTTGATATGCACCACCAGCAGTAGATGACCCAAAAACAACAGAAATGACCGGAATACGTAATTTTGACAGCTCGGTCATCTCATAAAAGAATCTTCCCGTGGCAGCAAAATGAGTTGTATGAAGTGTAGGCGCTATAGGAGCCTGTCCACTTTTACTACCGGTTCCCATACTCAGATCTCCACCAGCTGACTCAACAAAACTTATGAATGGAATTTGATTAACTCTTGCTATCTCAATTGCTCTCGCCCATTTTTCACCAACATAAACTGTCATTGCTCCAGCTTTAACAGATGGATCATTAGCAAATACTACACACTCAACACCTGCAATAACTCCAACTCCGCTAACGCAACCACCACCAACTGTATAGTCAGTGCCATATGCTGCAAAAGGACTAATCTCAAGAAATGGCGTATCAGGATCTAGGACTTTCATTACTCTTTCCCTGACAGGCATTTTTCCTCTTTTTGCCAATCTTTCGTGATGATGTTTACCTCCACCAAGCTCTACTTGATCTAGGAGGCCATCTAGAAATTCCAATTTATTAAGCATTACCTCTTTATTTTCAAGAAATTGTGAGGAGTTTTGATCAATGTTTGATTTCAAAATAGGGGCTAAATTCTTATTTTTCATAATGCAATTTGAGAGATGATATTATATTAACAATAGCAAAAATAAGGAAATTAAGATGGCAATAAAAATCTATAGTTGTGAGAATTCAAGAGGAGTTAGACCAATTTGGACAGCAGAAGAAATGGGATTAGATTACGAGTTGATAATGATGCCATTTCCACCAAGAGTTTTTATGAAAGAATATCTAGAAACCAACATACTTGGTACTGTTCCATTCATGGTTGATGGATCTGTAAAAATGACCGAATCTGTTGCAATTTCTCAATACTTAGTAGAAAAATATGGTCCAAGCGATCTTCAAGTTACGCCTGACGAGGATGATTACCCAAATTACTTAAATTGGCTATTTCATTCTGACGCTACTCTGACATTTCCACAAACTGTTGTTCTAAGATATAAACTCCAAGAGCCAGGGGTTGCTGATGCTGCAGTAGAGGGATATAGCAGATGGTTTGTTTCAAGGTTGAAACTTTTAGAAAAAACCCTAGATAACAGGGAGTATTTGTGTTCAAACCGTTTTACCTTGGCTGATATATGTGTCAGTTATGCAATAAACCTTGCTGAAGCTCTAGGAATAGAGCAAGCATTTAAGCCAAATATAAAGCGATGGACAGATAACCTTTTTTCTAGACCTGCTTTTATAAAAAGCAAAGGCTTTAAATATGAACCTGAAACTTAGATTAGTTACTTTTTTCTTACTTATCCTATTTGCAAACTCTTTTGTATATGCAAATAAAACTAATCATATTCAAACTATTCATCTTGGTTCAGGTTGTTTTTGGGGCGCTGAAAAGGGATATGAATCCCTTGATGGAGTTATTGATGCAGTTTCAGGTTATGCAAATGGGTATGGAGTAAGTCCAAATTATAGATCTATCATCCAGCTTAAGAACAAATATAATGAAAATAATTTTGCAGAGGTGGTAAAAGTAACCTTTAATAGCAATGCAATTTCACTTGATGAAATTCTAAAACATTTCTTTGAAACCCATGATCCAACACAACTTAATAGACAAGGAAATGATATTGGAACTCAGTATAGATCAGTGATCCTATTCTCGAATGAAACTCAAAGAAAACTTGCTCAAGATATTTTGAATGAATATCAATCTCTTCTTTTTGAAGCGGGTTATGGGAGAGTAGTTACCCTTATAGAGCCATTAGACAACTTTTATTTAGCTGAAAACTATCATCAGGATTATTTAAAGAAAAATCCCAATGGTTATTGTCCAGACTTATCAACTGGTGTTGTATTCAATGAAAAAGAAAAAGATATTTTAGATAATCAAGATCTACTTATCGGCAAGCAAATATTGATCCTGGACTCGCAAAATTATTGTCCCTACTGTGAGAAATTAAAGCTTGATGTAACTAATGAATACAAAGGAAGCATTCCGATGTCTTATAGAACATCTGATCAATTGCATGACTTAGAAATTAATGCTCCCACTTGGGCAACTCCATCTGTAATCTTCTTAGAAGACGGTAAAGAGGTTTTTTCACATCAAGGCTATATTGATCAAAAAGATTTCTATTTGATGCTTGGAAAATTCAAATTAGGAGACACTGAAGCATATGATGTTGCATTTAATAATGGGACTGATGCAAGATTTTGTAAGGAATATGAAATCTTTAAAAATACTCCTGATGGCATATTTATAGATAAGCTAAGCGGAGAGCCTCTATTTGATACTAGAGATCGATTCGTATCAAGATCAGGATGGCTTTCATTTACAAGACCAGTAGAGGGCTCAGTTTATGAAAAACCTGATAATAGTTACGGCATGCATAGAACTGAAATTCGATCTGTATCCTCCGATATTCATCTAGGTCATGTTTTTGATGATGGCCCAAATGGATTACCAAGATATTGTATAAATGCAACCGTTTTAGAATTTGTTCCTAGAAAAGGTTCTATTTAATAAGAAATCCCATACCCAAATTCATAAGTTGGGTTTGCAGAGTCATCTGGCAAGTCTTCCTTTTGATTAAGTACTGATTCCATTGAGGATGGTATTTCAAAAGGTAATTTACCCGATGGATTAAATTCTCCAAACAGTCCCTCAAAAATTATCCGATCTTGAACACCAAAAGTTCCAATCAAACCAGACGAGCTTTCCTTGATACTTTTAAGAATAGCTGGTCTATTAAGATCTACAACTACAATTAGCTTCTTTTCATTTGAATAGGCTTCAATTTTTTTAATTATTTCTTTATTAAAATTTAAGTCTCCATTCGGAAACAATGTACTTAGAAAGTTATCAAAAGCTCTATTTAATCCAGATTCTTGATTCCCATTAAATACAGTGTGAATATACATAATAACTGCATCGGCATCATCCGGATCCTTTACTAATTCACCAAATTCTCTTGCTTCTTCTTCGCTTAAACCATCGACGAATATTTTTGATCCTTTTTTTAGGGGTAATATCCCATTATTTTCCAGCAGAACTATCGATTTTCTCTGGGCCTCTAAGCCCGCTTCGATATTATCTTGTGTATTGACTTTATACTGGACGAGCTCCTCATTTACATAAGGGTTATCAAAAAGACCTAATTCAAATTTATTTAAAAGAATTCTTCTTACAGATTCATCAATTCTGACTTCTGTAATTTGATCATCTTTTACGAGATCTATTAAATAGTCTGTATCCTTTTCTCCTCCGTATTGATCGATTCCAGCTTTAATAGACTTTTCATACCTTTGTTCAATTGAAAGCTCATCAACTCCCCAATGTCTTCCAGTAATAATCCCCCAATCAGAGCAAATTACTCCATCATAGTTAAGTTCTTCTCTTAGAAGATCTTTGAGAATATAACTGTTGAAAGCCATTGCAACATCTTCATCTGTTTGACCAACGGGAATTCCATAATAAGGCATAACAACTTTAAGATTATTTTTTATTGCCTCTTTGAAGGGTAATAAGTGATATTCAAAATTACCACCTGGGTAGATTTGATTTCTTCCGCTAAAAAGATGTGGATCAAGTCCATTTTCTTGTGGTCCGCCTCCAGGAAAATGTTTCACCATTGTCAAAACGCTTTTATTGCTGATATCGTTCTGTTGAAAGCCGTTCATATATTCGATGGTCATTTTTGAAGACATCTCAGCATTTGACCCAAAGGTACCAAAGTTTCTAGCCCATCTTGGTTCAGTTGCTAGATCTGACATTGGATGTAAAGCTGTTCTTATCCCTACAGCTAAGTACTCATCTCTAACAATTTCTGCGAATTCCCTAATTATTTTTGGATTTGATGTTGCAGCAAATCCTAATTGAGATGGCCACTTTGAAAAACCATCAACAGAAAAAGATGCAACACCTCCACCTTTTGGAACCTCATGAATAGGGTCTGAGCTAATTGTTATTGGGATACCTAATCTGGATCTAGATGCAGTTTTTTGAAGAGAATTTATCTTTTTTGCTAACTCAGCTGGGCTAGGATTTCCATAAAGATTGAAATGAGTAATATGATCAAAAATTATTTGTGATTCAGTTGATGAATTCCCTCTTATTGCGATTTCGTAAAGAAACATCAATAAATCTGGTTTGAGAATAAAAGGAGGGTGAAACATTTGACCAACTTTCTCCTCAAGAGTCATTTTCCTTAAAAGATCATTGGCACGATCTCGTGGTAAATTTCTATGATCTTCATAAATGTCTAATTGCCCATTTTTATTTAGGTCTCTAAATTCCTGTCCGTCTATAGTTAAGGTATTAACTTCTCCTGATAAGGCCCTATTTATTTTTATTTTCTCAACAGGTTTTATAAGTTTGAAAGAAAGAAGAACTAAAAGAGTTATTAGCAGTGAAAGTAGCAAATAAAATATATATTTAAATATACTCTTAATGCCTATCAATTAACTGATCCAATTATTTATTTAGTCTGAAAAGAAACCATTAACTCTTTCATAAGACTCAACAAATTCCTCTTTAAACTTTTGAACAGTTTGTCCAGCGCTTAAGGTTTCATTTACCAGCCCAATTCCTTGTCCAACCCAGTAGGTTTCAAGTTGTTTTGCACCTTCATGACCAATTGCTGCTTGATCAGCAACTTTTTTGAGAGCGGGCTCACTTACCATAGTTTGAAGAGGCATAGGTAGAGGTTCTGGTGCATCTTTTGATTCCCACGCATCAACCCATGGAGATTTTAACTGTCTAGAATGCTTCCCAGTTCTGCTTTTTGATCTAACCGTATGACTTGATGAAGCAGCAATCATTTTTTCTTTAACATTATCAGATGTTTCAGCTTCTGTTGTTGGAAGAAATACAGATGCGCACCACACTCCATCAGCACCCATCGCCATAACTCCTGCCATTTGTTCTCCAGTGCAGATTCCTCCAGCGGCGAGAATTGGAACATCTCCATAAGGTTTTAGTGCTCTTCTTACTTCAGGAACAAGAACCATTGTTGAAACGCTTCCACAATGACCACCTCCTTCTGTGCCTGATACCACAATAATGTCGACACCAGCTTCAACTTGCTTAACTGCATGCTGTTTTGCACCAATTAGCGCAGCAACAGGAACATTGTGTTCTTTGCCCATATCAAGCATCCATTTTGGTGGGACTCCAAGAGCATTTGCAACAAGGCCTATAGGGTGTGAAAAAGCAACTTCAAGCACTTCTTTGGCTCCATCTAGACCAGCTCCGAGGACTTGGTTAGAATTTTGCTCAGTTCTTTGAGAGCCTGCATCAGACCTCAAATCATTTGCTTCAATATCATGTTTTTCTAGAACATCAGCTCTAAATTCCCTATGTTCTTGAGGAATCATGGCTCTAAGATCATCTGTAGTTAAGTTTTCACCTTTACCAACGTAAGAATTAGGCACAAGGACATCCACACCGTATGGTTTGCCATCAACATGTTCATCTATCCAATTAAGTTCAATCTCAAGCTTTTCTGGAGAAAGTCCGACAGCTCCCAAAACTCCCATACCTCCAGCTTTTGAAACAGCAGCAACAACATCTCTACAATGACTAAAAGCAACCATTGGAAACTCTATATTTAATAATTCGCAAATTTGTGATTTCATTTTTTTTCCTATTTTTAGAATTTATTTTAACCCAGTTTTTTATTTGCATGGAAAATATAAAACAGTAATAATTTAAAAATGTTTTCAACTCCAGATCTCAAAGACAAGTATCAAAAAAAAGTTTTTCAAGGATTTAAATCAATGAAATCTTTTGGAAGTAAAGACTCCTTTTTTGGACAAATTAAAACTGTTACCTGTCACGATGATAATTCTAAAGTGAAGGAAATACTCGGCACCAATGGCAAGGGAAAGGTGCTAGTTATTAATTCAAATTTGATAACTCATGCGGCAATGATTGGAGATGAAATTGCTCAAAAAGCTATTGATAATGAATGGAATGGAATTTTTGTTGCTGGGTACGTGAGAGATGTTGAGCTTCTTAAGCAGATGGATTTAGGCATCTTGGCCCTTGGATCAACGACAACTAAGACAAACAAAAATAATAAAGGCTTTCTTGGAGAAGATGTTATTTTTGGTGGCGTTATTTTAAGTGAAGATTCTTGGTTATATGCAGATAAGAATGGATGGTTAGTTTCGAAGGAACCCCTAGAAGTTAACTGAATCTATAAGCTTGTCTTTTTCAACCCAAACATTGTCAAGCCAATCCCGAAATTCAGTTCTATAAGAAGGATCATTGAGATAATCTCTTCTTTTTAAACTTTCCGGGATCCTTAACTTTTTCACAAAAATCTTTACATCTGAAAGATCACCAATACAAAAGTCCCAAAATGATCTTTTCTTTGATTTGTATACAATTGTGAAGTCCAAGAGATAATCGATTTTTGGAACAGCAGATAGGCCTAATGCAATACCACCTATTTTTGGTGCAAGTAAATTTTTATATGGAGAATTTTGCTCAGCATGTTTTTTTGGACTATTTCTGGTGCCCTCAGCAAAGCTAAATATAGTTGTTGGCTGTCTTTCAAATCTTTTGCATGATGCAATAGTATTCTGGTAATCAAGTTTTCTTAAATTTGGATTTTTTTCTAATTGTTGCTTCGAATGTCTATTCACGAAGGGCATATTAAGAGTAACATTTGCAAGAAATACTGGCGGTAACCACCAAAGATCTTTCTTCATAAATATTTTAAACAAAGGGGCTTTAAAATTTGTTGCAGCTAAAACACAGAAGACATCACCCCATGATGCATGATTTGAAGTAGCTAAATACCATTCATCCATTGATACTTCATCTTCAATTATGAACTCCCATCTTTTTTGATGAAGGAATTGAATAGAGATTGCTAAAGATTTAACGGTAAGATCTCCAATTAGATTTGAAAACTTGTGAAGGGATCTTTTGAAAGGGCGGTATTTTATAATTATTCTTGGAGAGTTAATTATTGTTAATGTTCCAAAGCCAATAAATAAGATTATAGCTATATTAATAAATGTAATTATTCCAATTAAAAAAGATTTTATTGTTCTCACGGATACCTCCGTTTTCTTTTAAAACCCTGTTAGATTAGCATATCTTTCCTGATGGAAAGTCGAATTCCCCAAAATTGTCTCGGCAACCCTTGCTCTTTTAAGATAAAAACCTATGTCGTACTCATCAGTAACACCTATGCCGCCATGCATCTGGACTGCTTCATTGCTTACAAGATGAGAAGTTTCACCAACAATTGATTTTGCAAGACTTGAAAGCCTTTGGAGATCATTTGAATTTTCCTCTGCTCCTTGCATTGCAGCCATAACAGCTGATTTTGTTAATTCAATTTCGCAGAACATTTCAGCTGCTCTGTGCTGGAGTGCCTGAAATGATCCTATTGGAACACCAAATTGTTTTCTCTCTTTGAGGTATTCAATTGTTATTTCAAATGCTTTTTCGCATGAGCCTAACATTTCAGCAGAAAGAGCAATCCTTCCAACATCTAAAATCTCATTAATCGGCTCAAGACCCATATCAATTTCACCCAAAATCATAGTTTCATCAACAGATACATTATCAAAAGTAATATTTGCATAGTTTCTTGAATCTGCCATATCAAGTTTCACTTTCTTAAGGTTGCTACTATCAGATTCAACTAGAAACATACTCAATCCACCAACATCATCATCTTCACCAGAAGTTCTTGCCACAACAATGATAATATCTGCACTTGCACCATCTACAACAAATATTTTTTTTCCGTTAAGAACATAGTTAGAGCCGTCTTTAATTGCTTTTAATTCGCAAATATTTGGGTTGTGATGACTATTTTCATCTATTGCCAAAGCAGTAGTTAACTCACCAGATGCAATTTTTGATAAGTACTTTTGTTTTTGTTCCTCTGATCCAAATTTTGTCAATGCTGTTGCGCCTAAAACTCCAGAAGCAAACAATGGAGAGGGCGTGAGAGTTTTTCCACATTCTTGAAGAATAACGCTCATGCCAGTCAACCCGAAGTTTGAACCTCCGTATTCTTCGGGAATTAAAATTCCTGACCACCCAAGCTTAACCATCTCACTCCATATTTCCTTATCCCAGCAAAGCTGATCATCTGAATCTCTAAGCCCCCTTAAATGGGAAACAGGAGTTTTTTCAGATACAAAACTAAGCGCTGTTTCTTTAAGATAGTTTTGTTCTTCGTTTAAGATTAACTTCATTATCCGGATGGAAGTTCAAGTACTCTTTTAGAAATTACATTTAGTTGCACTTCTGAGGTACCTCCTTCTATAGAATTACCTTTTGTTCTTAACCATGCCCTTGTAAGATTTTTTTCACTATCATCAAACTCATTTCCGTCCCATGCAAGTCCATTAACTCCAGAGGCTGCAACCATTAGCTCATGCCTTCTTTTGTTATGTTCAGTTCCATAGTATTTAAACATTGAAGCTACTGCAGAAGCTTTACCGCCCTCATCTGCAGCTCTTTGAAGGGTCAACCCAAAAGCATGTTCTTTCATTTTATGATCTATAACTTTTGACCTAAATATTGGATTAGATATTTTTCCTTCATCTTCACCAAAATGTTTTTTTGCTAATGAAACAACATCTTTTTTACTACCCATTCCTGCAGCAAGTCCAAAGTTAGATATAAATTTTCTTTCATGCTGTAGCAATTTTTTTGCAATTGTCCAACCTGCATTAAGCTCACCCACAAGATTCTTTTTTGGAACTTCAACGTTATCAAAAAACGTTTCACAAAATGGTGACTTGCCACTTATCAATGTAATAGGTTTAGTAGAAACTCCCGGATTTTCCATATCAATCAGCAAAAAGCTTATCCCGTTATGTTTTGGTTCTTTTGGTCCAGTTCTGACTAGAGCAAAGATCCAATCAGCTTTATCTGCATATGATGTCCAAACCTTCTGTCCATTTACTAAGAAATGATCTCCCATATCTTCTGCTTTAGTAGCAAGACTAGCTAAATCTGATCCTGAACCAGGTTCTGAGTATCCCTGACACCATCTTATTTCACCTTTAATTATTTTAGGAAGATGTTCTCTTTTTTGTGCTTCATTACCATACTCAAGTAAAACAGGGGCAAGCATCCATATACCAAAACTAAGAAGAGGAGCTCGAGCTCCAATAGCAAACATTTCTTCATTAAGTATTTTTACTTCCTCTTTATTTAGGCCACCACCACCATATTCTTTTGGCACCGTGGGCATAGTCCATCCTTTTTCTCCCATTCTATCGAGCCATAATTTAGAATCAGGATTCTTATAAACTGCTTTTCTACCACCCCACACTTCATCAATAGGTGTGTCAGCAGGTGCTCCAGCTCTCATAGTTGAGGGGCAATTTTTATCAAGCCAATCTTTGACTTCAACTCTAAAATTTTCTAAGTCGTTCATATTATTTATATATGTAAGTTAATTGAGAAATCAATTTTTAAATATTTTGCATTGAATATCAAGAAATGATCTCCAAAAAACGGTTAATAAATTCTTTTTTAATGGATGTATAATTCAATTATGTTTAAAAAAATTGGAGTAATTTATAAGGAATCCCTATCTTTTGATAAAGATATATCTCCTCATATTGAAACCATTCTTTCACACTCTAAAGAATTGTATTTCCATGAATCAGCAGAAGATGCTCCAAATGATTTTCCAAAGCTATCTAAAGATGAACTAGGCGATCAATCTGATTTAATAATTGTTTTTGGTGGCGATGGAACAATGCTTTCAACTGCCAGAGACTTTATTGGTTATGACATACCAATAATGGGTGTAAATTTTGGGCAAGTTGGCTTTCTAACAGATAGCTCTGAAAATAACTTCAAGCAATCAATCGATGACGTTTTTAATGATAACTTTAAACTAGAAGAGAGATCATTTGTAAAAGCTCAATTCGATGACAAAGAAATTTTTGGACTTAATGAAATAGTTCTTCACTCAGGATCGTATGCACAAATGATGAAATTCAGTGTCAGCGTTGATGACCAACTCATTTTCGAAGAGAGGGCAGATGGATTAATTATTTCTACTCCGACAGGATCCACTGCATATTCATTATCTGCTGGAGGGTCAATAATATATCCCAATCTGAAAGTTTGGAGCATTATTCCGATGTTGCCACATAATCTTTCCTCAAGACCCTTTATTATTTCTTCTGATAGAAAAGTTGAGATACAAGTAACTAGTGGCCCTGATAAAAATGCATACATATCTGCAGACGGCCAAAGTGAAATACCTATAAGTTATGGCTCAAAGCTAAATATATCTGAAAAAAGTGATGTCCTTAAATTAGTCCACCCCTCTAATTATAATTTCTTTGAAGCATGTCGAGATAAGCTTGGTTGGGCATTGGATGTCACTAAAAGATAATCTTGCAACTCTCAAATAAAATATTTATCTGGTTAATAGCTTTTGCTTGTTTAGTATCTTTTTCTTCAAGCTTTGGCTCTAAACTAAATCTCATAGAGCCAATATTTTTTAGTAAATTCCTGATAAGTTTCAATCAAATTCAATTTTATGACTTTCAAACAACCTATTTAATAAGTAATGAATGGTGGAGACTCATAACACCAATGCTAATACACTTTTCTCCCACGCACCTAATATTTAATTGCTTATGGATTTATATTTTGGGTAAGGAAATAGAAAATTTTGATGGTAAATGGCTTTTTTTGATCTTAATTTTAATTACTTCAGCTTCTAGTAATTATGCTCAGTATGCCTTTTCTGGTCCGTCAATATTTGGCGGTCTTTCTGGAGTTGTATATGGACTGCTAGGCTTTTGTTTTGTCCAAGAAACATTTTCAAGAATTAATAAATATTCATTTCCACCTGCAATTTATTTATTTATGTTTATTTGGCTATTTATTGGTTTTACAGGATTTTTAGATCTATTAGGTTTTGGAAAGATTGCAAATTTTGCTCATCTTGGAGGACTAATCTCAGGAATCATGTGTGGTTATTTATTTCAGATGTATAATAATCGGAAAAATTATGAGTGAAGCTCAACTAAAGCAAGTAGTTTTTCCGGTTGCAGGACTTGGTTCAAGATTTCTTCCAGTAACAAAGTCTATACCAAAAGAGATGCTCCCAATAATAGATAAACCACTTATACAATTTGCTGTTGAAGAAGCAATTCAGGCAGGAGCAGAGGAAATTATCTTTGTTACAAGTCACACTAAAACAGCAATTGAAGACTACTTCAGCAAAAACTCTGAGCTTGAAACAAGATTGAGAGATTCAAACAAGAGTGAATTAATCCAAGCAATTCATCCCGACTATTTAAAAAATATTAAATTTTCTTTTGTAAGACAAAATGAACCAAACGGTTTGGGTCATGCTATCTTGCAGGCAAAAAATTTAATTACAGAAGATTTCTTTGGAATTGTCTTAGCAGATGATCTTATTCTCTCTGATATTGGTTGTTTAAGACAGCTAAAGGACATTCATGGCAAAACAAATTCATCAGTTTTAGGAGTTTTTTCTGCATCAGATAGCGAATTAAAGAATTATGGCGTCATTGATGCTGTTCAAGAAAATGATTTGCTGAAGTTAAATAGCATCATCGAAAAACCAAGTATTAATGAGGCGCCCTCAAACCTTGCTGTATTTGGAAGATACATACTTTCTAAAAGTATTTTTAATGTTCTTGAGGAGACCAAGCCAGGGCTTAACGGAGAAATACAGCTCACTGATGCAATTAGATCATTTTTATCAAATGATTCAGTTTTTGCCTTTGAGTTTCAAGGAAGGCGTTTTGACTGCGGCAGTAAGGAAGGTTATGTCTCCGCAATAGTAGATAGAGCATCTCATCTTGAAAATTTTAGAGAAATTGTAAAAAAATAAATTGAAAACACTAACAAAGATCTTTAGATTATTTCCCCCAGAGGTTTCCCATTATTTAGCTTTAGAAAGCTTAAAATTACTTAAAAAGTTGGGAATCATGAAAATTCTCTTTCCAACTAAAAATTATTCACATGGGCAAAAAAATTATCTTAATTTACATTTTAGGAACAGATTAGGCGTTGCAGCAGGCCTTGATAAAAATGGTGACTATGTTGATGTTCTGGATTCTCTTGGATTCGGTTTCATTGAGTTGGGAACAACTACTCCTAGGCAACAGTCAGGCAATGAGAAACCAAGAGTTTTTCGATACATCCATCAAGAAGCTGTAGTCAACAGATTAGGATTTAATAACAAAGGCGTAGATTATTTAGTTTCTAAAATAAAGAATAAAAAATATGATGCAGTAATTGGAGTTAATATTGGAGCTAACAAAGAAAGCACAAATGATCAAAGGATAGAGGATTATGTCTTCTGCTTTGAGAAAGTTTACAAATATTGTGATTACGTCACAGTAAACATTTCCTCGCCAAATACTCCAGAATTAAGGAAACTCCATAATCCAGATGAGCTTGAAAAGATTTTTAAAAGAATTAATGAAATCAAAACTATAAATCAGACAGACATTCCAGTTTTTCTTAAAATATCGCCAGATGAAGGCGAAGAGACAATTCTTAAAATTGTTAACATATATGAAACTTTAAAAATTAATGGATTGATAGTTTCGAACACTTCAATTGACAAGGACATTCTTGAAGGATGCTCTCATGATGGTGGTATTTCTGGAAAACCTTTATTTAAAAAATCTAATCAACTATTAAAAAAGATACATGAGCTTGATAAAGACATTTTCTTAGTTGGCGTGGGCGGAGTTTTCACAAAAGAGGATTACGAAAATAAGATAACGTTAGGTGCCAGCTTGGTGCAGATTTATACTGGGTTCATTTTTGAAGGACCTGCAATCGTAAAAAAAATCTTATCTAGATGAATTCCTACATCATCATAGGCTTGGTGATACTATTTTTAGTGGGCTCAATAAATTTAGTAGTTCCTACCAAAAAAACTCGCATGCTTTCAGATTTGAGACTAAAAGCTAGAAAAAAGGGATTTCAAATCTCATCCCTAACATCAAAGCAAAAGTTTGTTACAAAAAATGTTAAGTTTGTTTGTTACTCGTTCAAAAACATAAGTAATTTAAAAAATGCACACTATGTTTTTAAAGAAACTTCTCTTACTTTGTATGATCCAATAAAACTAAAATTCGATGAGAATTTTGAAGAAATAGAAAATAAAATATCGAATTTACCTGGCTCAATACTTGAAATTATTTTTAATGATTCATACATATCGTTTTTATGGAATGAAAACCTTGGCATTGATGAATTGGAAAAAATTGAGAAACAATTAAAGAATTTTTCTATATAATCTCTTGCCAAAATTATCAGAAACATGTTATTTCTAAAAAGGGAGAGCGAAATTTATGTCAAAATCACTTGTAATTGTAGAGTCCCCTGCAAAGGCAAAGACGATATCAAAATATCTTGGTAACGAATTTATTGTTAAATCAAGTGTGGGTCATATCAGAGATTTACCAAAGGGAAAATCAAAAGCTAAGAGACAAAATTCAATCCCAAAAGATGCTAGTCCTGATGAAAAGGCCAGATTAAAAAAAGAGCAAGAAAGAAAAAGGATAATTAGGAGAATGGGTGTAAACCCTGACGATGGGTGGACTGCCAATTATGAAATTATTCCTGATAAAGAAAAGGTAATAAAAGATTTAAGGAAAGCTTCAAAGGAAGTAGAAAAAGTTTATCTTGCTACTGATCTTGATAGAGAAGGAGAGGCTATAGCTTGGCATCTTAAAGAAGCTTTAGGAAAAAATAAATTTGAATATCACCGAGTAAGATTTAACGAAATTACAAAAAGTTCAATATTAGAATCTTTCTCAGATCCTAAGGAAATAGATCAAGATCTAGTAAATGCCCAACAAGCAAGGAGATTTCTTGATAGGGTAGTAGGTTTTGAACTGTCTCCACTATTGTGGAAAAAAATTGCAAGAGGTTTGTCTGCAGGAAGAGTTCAATCTGTTGCATTAAGATTGCTTTGCGAAAGAGAAAAATTAATTTCTCAATTTCAACCTGAGGAATTTTGGGAAATATCGGCAACCCTAAAGGATTTTAATCATGAAGAAATCTTATTTAAGTTAAATAGAAAAAAAAGTGATCCTCTTCTAGAAGAAGATGAAGCGAAGAAAATTGAGGAACTCGTTAACAGTTCAAGTCTAAAAATATCTGAAATTACTAAGAAACCTACAACAGTTAAACCAAGAGCACCATTTATAACATCAACTCTTCAGCAGGCTGCTAGCTCGAAGTTGGGTTTTGGGGTCTCAAGGACAATGCGAGTTGCCCAAAAGCTTTATGAAGCTGGAAGAATCACCTATATGAGAACCGATGCTCCTAGCTTAAGTAATGATTCAATTGAAGATGCAAGATTATTTATTAAAGATTCTCTTGCTGAAGAATATTTAACGGAAAAACCACGAATCTATTCAGGGAAAGAAAATGCTCAAGAGGCCCATGAGGCAATAAGACCAACAAGCGCAAGCTTAACTCCCGAAAAGCTTACCGGTCACTCAGAAGAAGAAGTTAAATTATATGACTTAATTTGGAGACAGTTTATTGCATGCCAAATGCCAGATGCAAAATATTTATCAATAAATGCAAAAGTTGTTCTTGATGATTATGTTTTCAGTGCAAGAGGAAGAGAGGTAATCTTTGATGGTTATACAAAAATATCAAAACAAAATGCTAAAAAAGTAGATGAAGAAAACCTTCCAAGTTTAGAAGAGGGACAGGTTTTAAAATTGGCTAAAGTAAA
Source organism: uncultured SAR86 cluster bacterium (assembly GCA_902622845.1). Lineage (GTDB taxonomy): Bacteria > Pseudomonadota > Gammaproteobacteria > Magnimaribacterales > D2472 > CACNXK01. The sequence continues at coordinate 74,292 of CACNRI010000002.1, forward strand.
GAATGAGAAAAAGTTTACTAAGCCTCCTGCTCGATTCTCCGAGGCAGCACTTGTAAAAGAGCTTGAAAGCAAAGGAATAGGAAGACCATCTACGTATGCAGCAATTATTTCTACAATTCAGGCTAGGGGTTATGTGAAGCTTGAAAATAAAAGATTCTTCGTAAATAAAATTGGATTGATTGTTTCTGACAGACTGATGGAAAGTTTCAATGAAATAATGGATTATGACTTTACTGCCAATTTAGAAAATGAACTTGATGAAATAGCTTCTGGCAATCTTGAGTGGAAATCAGTTCTAAATAAGTTTTATCAAACATTTCAAGATGATCTTAATAGTGCAGGATCAGCTGAAGATGGCATGAAGCCAAACGAACCAACTGAAACAAACATTATTTGTCCCTCCTGTAACAAGAGTAATATGTTAATTAGAAATTCAGCTAATGGTGTTTTCTTAGGTTGCGCAGGCTATTTCAAGTCTGGTGATGAACAATGTAAGCATACTATGAACCTTATAAGTGGCGATGAGGCAGTAAGTGTCGATGATCAAGAGGAAGCATCAAATCTCTTTATTAAAAAACGATGTCATATTTGTGGAACCAGCATGGATAATTACCTAATAGATGAAAATAGGAAAATTCATGTGTGTGCAAATAATCCTGAGTGCTCTGGATTTCTTCTTGAAGAAGGTCAATTTAAAATTAGAGGATACGATGGACCAACCCTTGAATGTCATAAATGTGGGTCCGATATGCAATTGCAAACTGGAAGATTTGGAAAGTATTTTCTTTGTCAAAATGATAATTGCAGAGCAACTAGACAATTAATGAGGAATGGAGAACCCAAACCAATTGTTATGGATCCAATAAATACAAACATTGCATGTGAGAAGGTCGAAGATATATTCCTCCTCAGAGATAGTTTAAAGGGACTTTTCTTGGCAGCTAGTCAATTTCCAAAGAATAGGGAAACAAGAGCAATAAAGTCAGCTGAATTAAAAATTATTGATGAAGTAAGGGAACTTCTGCCTGAAAAGCATCATTACCTTATAGATGGTCCTGATAATGACCTTGATGGGTCACCTTTGGTCATTAGATATAACAAAAATTTAGACATTCATTATTTGTCTGCAGAAAAAGATGGTAAGAGAACTGGAAACAACTACTTCTTTGAGGAAGGTAGTTGGCAGAGAAAAGAAAAATAACCACTTGAAATCTTTTTAAAACTCATTAAATAAGAATAGTAGCTTGCTTTTTATGAAGTTGGTGTTACGCTGAACTAAATCAAAAAAAATGAATAACTATCTTGAATTAGCCCAATTATCAGATGGCACAATTGTCCTTAGAAGGTCTGATGATAAGGAAAATCCTTTAGTTAAAATTAAGTTTTCTGGCGAATCAAAGCAGTTACTTCAAGGACAAGAACTTCACATTGCTAAAGAGATGATTAGAGCTGGCATTGAATCAATCAGTGGTAATGTTTCTGATTTCGATGAATTTTTTGATTCGCAGTTAGATAATATAAAGAAAAAAGAAGTTACTCTTCACTAATTTTCTCGAATTAAACCTACGCTTTTTCCTTCTATAAAGAATCCTTCTGTTTCTTTATTAATGTATATTTCATCGAAGTCGTCGTTTGCCGGGATAAGTTTTATCTGATTACCCGATGACTGGAAGTATTTTAGAGTTACCTCATCATCTATCCTCGCTACAACTATATCCCCATTTCTAACCTCTGATGTCTTCTTAATGGCAACAAGATCATCTTCCATGATTCCAGCATCTTTCATACTAAGGCCCTTTACTCTTAAAAAGTAATCGAAGTCAGATAAGAAAAGTGACTCTTGATATGGTATATGTTTTTCAATATTTTCATCTGCAAGAGTTGGTGATCCCGCAGCGACTAAACCAATAACAGGAATTGTTTGAGATTTTTCAGCAGTGTTTTCGGTCAGATTTATACCCCTAGATGCTCCATTTTCAATTGTAATATAGCCCTTTTTTTCAAGAGCCCTTAAGTGGCTCTCCGCTGCATTAGGGGATTTAAAGCCTAGCTCTCTACAAATATCAGCTCTAGTTGGTGGGAAACCAGTCTTTTTAATATAAAATTTAATACATTGAAGTACTTTCTTTTGCTGAATTGTAAGTTCTTTCATAATTTTACTGAATATATATACAGTATAAATAATATTTACTTTATAATCAACTTGAAATGAAAAAATCAAAATTAGTAATTGGTATCTCTTCTAGAGCATTGTTTGATCTTGATGAAAGCCATAAAATTTTTGAAAGAGATGGTGTCGATGCATATAGAGAATATCAAATCCTCAATGAAGAAAATATCTTAAACCCTGGCAATGCTTTTGGGCTAGTTAAGAAAATCCTTGAAATAAATAATTTATATAAATCCAAAGATAGAGTAGAAGTCATTTTGTTATCTCGAAACTCAGCAGATACAGGCTTGAGAGTTTTCAATTCTATTGAAGCTCATAGTCTTGATATTTCAAGAGCCGTTTTTTGCGGCGGAGAAAGCCCTCATAAATATGTGAAAGATTTCAATATTGACCTCTTTCTTTCAAGTAGCAGTGAAGATGTAAGAATGGCTATCGAAAGCAATGTTGCTTCTGCAACGATAATTTCTGGTAAAAGTAACTTCAAGCAAGATAGCCATCTATTAAAAATTGCTTTTGATGGAGATGCTGTAATCTTTTCAGATGAATCTGAGAAAATCTATCATGAAAAAGGGATCTCAGCATTTATAAAGAATGAAACTAAGGGCGAGAAGATTAGCTTAGAACCAGGACCAATGAAACCTTTTTTGATGGAATTAAACAGACTTCAAAGAGAGTTTACTCTTGATGAGTGTCCAATAAGGACTGCTCTGGTAACTGCTAGATCAGCTCCAACCCATAAAAGAGTAATTAAAACTCTTCGTGAATGGGGAGTAAGAATTGACGAATCTCTTTTTCTAGGAGGTATGTCAAAAGAAGATTTTTTAAAATCATTTCAAGCCGACATCTTTTTTGATGATCAATTGAAGAATATTCAAGATGCATCGGGTAAAATTACTTCAGCTCATGTTCCTTATGGTGTAAAAAACGAGGTGAAGTAATTGGAAATTGTGTGTTTGGATATGGAAGGCACGTTGACCGAAGAAATTTGGCAACAGGTTGCTGAAGATACAGGAATAGAAGATTTTGCAAAAACTACCAGAGATATTCCCAGCTACTCAGATTTAATGGATGCACGCCTTGTGGTTATGGAGCAAGAGGGGATAACTTTAAAAGATATTCAAAGGTCATCTTCAAAAGTAAAACTTCTTGATGGCGCGCGAGATTTTTTAGATAACCTAAGACAAAATTTTCAGGTAGTAATCCTATCTGATACATTTCATGAAATTGCTTCTCCGCTTATGGATAAATTAGGCTTTCCTTTACTACTCTGTCATACCCTAAATGTTAAAGATGGCATGATTTCTTCTTATGAGCTTAGGCAAGAAAAAGCTAAACAAGAAGCCATTAAGTCATTTCAGGGTTTAGGATATAGGTGTTTTGCTGCTGGTGATTCGTTCAATGATATTCAGATGTTTGAAGTTTGTGAAAAAGGTTTTTTTATAAATGCTCCAGAGAAAGTTACATCTAAGCATCCTGAAATAGAGGTAGTAAAGGACTATAATGTCCTAGAAGCTAAACTTTTAGAAAATTCTATTTATCAGTATGAGTAAACTGTCCTTGAAAGAATACATAAGACCTGATCTTGAATTAAGTGAAGGAGAAAATAATCTTCTTCTACACAGCTGTTGCGCACCATGTGCAGGTGAAATTATGGAGGCTGTTGCAGCAGCGAACATTAAAACTACGGTTTACTTCTATAATCCAAATATCCATCCGTTGGAAGAATATGAAATAAGAAAAGAAGAAAATAAAAGATTCTGCGAAAAACTTGGATTTGATTTTATTGATGCAGACTATGATAAGGAAAACTGGTTTCAAAGAGTAAAAGGCTTAGAGAATGAACCCGAAAGAGGAAAAAGATGCACAGTTTGCTTTGATATGAGATTTGAAAGATCAGCACTTTATGCCCATGAAAATAATTTCAACTATTTCGCTACAACATTGGGTATCTCAAGGTGGAAAGATATGAATCAAATAAATGACTCTGGAAAGCGAGCTGCAGAGCGTTATGAGGATGTAAGTTACTGGGATTTCAATTGGAGAAAAGATGGTGGCTCCTCAAGAATGATAGAGATCTCAAAACGTGAAAATTTTTATCAGCAAGAGTATTGCGGATGTGTCTACAGTCTCAGAGATACAAATAGATGGAGAAGGGAAAATAATAGAGACAGAATTATAAGAGGAGTAAAGTTCTACTCATAAAAATGTCGGCAGGAAAAAGATTTAGAGAAGCGCTAGAAGAAAACAATCCCTTAAAGATTGTTGGTGCAATAAATGCATATTCTGCAATTCTTGCAGAGAGATCGGGTCACAAATGTATTTATTTGTCTGGAAGCGGAGTAGCTTCTGCATCATATGGTATTCCTGATCTAGGCTTAACATCTCTTGAAGATGTACTGGTAGATGTTAAAAGGATTTCTAAATCAACTTCATTACCATTATTAGTAGATATAGATACAGGATGGGGTGATGGAACTAATATTTCAAACAGTATAGAAAAAATGATTGAGGCTGGAGCTGCTGCTGTTCACTTAGAGGATCAAATTGAAGCTAAAAGATGTGGACACAGACCAAATAAAAAGTTGATTTCATCAAAAGAGATGTGTGAAAGAATTAAAAGCGCAATTGAGGGAAGAACTGATCCAAATTTCTTTATTATTGCAAGAACGGATGCTTTCGCCTCAGAAGGTATTGAAGGCTGTATTCAAAGATCAAAAGAATATATTAATGCAGGAGCTGATGGAATATTTCTTGAAGCTATAACCTCTCTTCAAGACTATAAAGAGCTAAAAGAAGCTATTCAAAAACCAATTCTTGCAAATATCACCGAGTTTGGTAAAACTCCTCTTTTCAAAGATCATGAATTAATGGATGCTGGGGTAGATATGATGCTATTTCCTTTGTCTGCTTTTAGAGCTTCCTCTAAAGCCACTGAAAAAGTATATGAATCAATACTAAAAAATGGGACGCAGGAAAATGTTTTAGATATAATGCAAACGCGTGATGAACTTTATGACAGACTAGATTACTTGAACTTTGAAAAGAATCTCGACGAGTACATAAAGAATATGGAGGATCATTGATGGGAAAGAAGCTTGAAGGAGCTGGATTAAGAGGTCAAGTCGCAGGAGAAACTGCACTTTCAACCGTAGGTAAAGAGGGTAAAGGCCTTACTTACAGAGGTTATGCGATTGAAGATTTAGCAGAGAAAGCAACTTTTGAAGAAGTTGCCTATATGCTTCTTTATGGAAAATTACCTAATCAAGATGAATATGACTCTTATACCTCTAAGCTTAGGAAATATAGAGATTTACCAGGAGAGTTAAAAAATGTTTTAACAGCAATACCAAAAGAAACTCATCCCATGGATGTGCTTCGAACTGGTACTTCTATGTTAGGAAATCTTGAGCCAGAAGGAGATTTTACTAATCAAAATGATACAGCTGATAGAATTCTTGCTGCCATGCCTTCAATAATGACATATTGGTACAGAGCATCTCATTTTGGCGAAGATATAGATACTCTTACAGATCATAAAACTATGGGCGGTCAGTTTTTAAGTTTACTTACAGGAAGCGAGCCAAGTGATGAACACATTAGAGCACTTGATACTTCTCTTATTTGCTATGCAGAACACGGCTTTAATGCATCGACATTTACAGCTAGGACGTGTGCATCAACACTGTCTGATATGCATTCGTGTATTACTGCGGCAATAGGAACATTAAGAGGACCACTTCATGGTGGTGCTAATGAAGCAGCTATGGAAATGATAGAAAGATTTTCTTCAAGGGAAGATGCTAATGTTGGTGTGAAGAATATGCTAGCAAACAAAGAAAAGATTATGGGTTTCGGTCATGCGGTTTATTCAGATGAGGATCCTAGAAACAAGATTGTAAAAGCATGGGCAAAGAAACTTAGCTCAAATGCATCCAACCCTGTCATTTATGAGGTTTCGGAAGAAATTGAAAAGGTAATGAGCGAAGAAAAAAATCTCTTTGCAAATACAGATTTTTATATGGCATCTGCATATAATTTTTTAGGCATACCAACACCAATCTTTACGCCACTTTTTGTAATTGGTAGAACCTCTGGATGGGCTGCCAATGTGATGGAACAAAGAGCAGATAATAGAATTATAAGACCTAGTGAAGAATATATTGGACCCGAATCTGCAACTTGGGTTGATCTTCAAGATAGAGATTAAATGATAAAAATCTTTAGCTTAATTATCCCATTTCTATTTTTTTCTTTAGAAACAACTTCTAATGATTTTGATTCATTAGAATGCAGAGAGGGCAATCCAGAAGTATTTTTTATCACCCCTAATCAAAATTTAGTAACCTCTACAGGAGTAATAAATTTAGAGTTTGGCATTAAAAATTTTAATATTGCACCAGCTGGTCAAATGGCTTGTGATTCCGGACATCATCATCTTCTTATCAATGTTCCGCTTCCAGATTTAACTAGGCCAATTCCTTCAGACGAAAATCACATACATTACGGCAAAGGACAAACCTCAGACACTATCGAGTTACCAAAAGGAGTCCACAGATTAAGGTTAGTTCTTGGAAACTTCGCACATATTCCTCATGAAGAACCAATAATCTCAGATGAATTGATTATTGAGGTAAGGTAATGTCACAATTTTTTGATATTAACTCAAGACCAGATCCTGATGAATTAATAATCAAAATTGCTGATTATGTTATGGATTATGAGATCCAATCAGATGAAGCATATGAAACTGCAAAAAGCTGTTTAATAGACACTCTAGGGTGTGGCTTGCTAGCGTTAAGTTTTCCAGCTTGCACAAAATTACTTGGGCCAGTTATTGAGGGAACAGAAGTACCATATGGCGTTAGAGTTCCAGGAACCTCTAATTTATTAGACCCCGTAAAGGGAGCATTTGATATCGGATGCATTATAAGATGGCTTGATTTTAACGATACTTGGCTTGCAGCTGAGTGGGGACATCCATCAGATAATCTTGGTGCAATACTTGCTTGCGCAGATTATGTCTCTCAAAAGAATATTGAAGCCGGCAAAGAACCACTGAAAGTATTGGATATTCTAGAAATGATGATTAAAGCTCATGAAATCCAAGGTATTTTAGCTCTCGAAAATAGCTTCAACAGAGTTGGTTTAGATCATGTAGTTCTTGTCAAAGTAGCATCAACTGCAGTAGCAACAAAAATTTTAGGTGGTAATAAGGAAGATGTTATTAATGCTTTAACTCATGCTTGGCTGGATGGACAAAGCTTGAGAACATACAGACATGCTCCAAATGCAGGGTCACGAAAAAGCTGGGCTGCCGGTGATGCGACAAGTCGTGCAGTAAGACTAGCAATGATTACCTTATCAGGAGAGATGGGGTATCCAAGTGTTTTAACTGCAAAAACATGGGGGTTTGAGGATGTCCTTTTTAAAGGTGAGTCTTTAAGAATTCCACAAAGCTTTGGTTCATATGTCATGGAAAATGTTCTATTTAAAATTAGTTTTCCTGCTGAATTCCATGCACAAACAGCAGTTGAGGCAGCAGTGAGCATGCATCCTGAAATTATCGATAGGCTTGATGAAATTGATAAAATTGAGATAACAACACATGAGTCAGCAATAAGAATCATTTCCAAAGTTGGCGAACTCAACAATCCTGCAGATAGGGATCACTGTCTTCAATATATGGTCGCTATTGGCCTTCTTAAAGGTGATTTAGTAGCTGAGGACTATGAAGATGAAGTCGCACAGGATACAAGAATTGATGAATTAAGATCAAAAATGGTTGTTACTGAGAATAAAAAATATTCTGAGGATTATCTTGATCCTGAAAAGAGATCAATAGCTAACAAATTGAGAGTACTTTTCAAAGATGGTTCTTCCACTCAAGAAATTGAGGTTGAGTACCCTATTGGCCATAGAAGAAGAAGAAATGAAGGCATTCCAGTGCTTGAGAAAAAGTTTTTAAGTAATCTAAAGACTGTTTTTGACGATGATAAATCAGAGCAGATTTATAAAGAGTTCTTAGATTTTGATAAGCTTACATCTATGAGTGTAGTTGATTTTCAAAAGCTTCTATCTCTCTGAAACACTTATAATCTCAGCGTTTTTTAAAAAATAGCATATAATACTCCGCTATGTCAGGTAACACATTTGGAAAAATCTTTTCTGTAACGACTTTTGGTGAAAGTCATGGCGAAGCTATGGGCTGCATAATTGACGGATGTCCACCTAATTTTGAAATAAAAAATGAAGATATTCAGATGGAGCTTGACAGAAGAAAGCCTGGCCAATCAGATGTTACTACCCAGAGGAAAGAGGACGACAAAGTTGAAATCATGTCAGGAGTTTTTGAAGGAAAAACTCTTGGGACTCCTATAGCATTGTTAATCAGAAATAAAGACCAGATTTCAAAAGATTATTCAAATATTAAAGATACATTTAGGCCAAATCATGCTGACCTCACATATCAAGCAAAGTATGGTATTAGAGATTACAGAGGTGGTGGCAGATCAAGCGCAAGAGAGACAGCAATGCGAGTTGCTGCGGGAGCAGTTGCTAAGAAGTATTTAAATACACATGGAATAATAACTAAGGGCTTTGTATCACAAATTGGAAGTATTTCTGCTGATACAGTTGATCTTGAATTTGTAAATGAAAATAAATTCTTCTTTCCTGATAGATCAAAAATTAGCTCACTTGAAGAGTTTTTTGAAGAACTCATCAAAGAAGGAGACTCAATAGGTGCCAAGCTAAATATTAAAGTCCAAAACTGTCCAGTTGGCCTTGGAGAACCTGTTTTCGATAAATTAAATGCTGATTTGGCAAAAGCCATAATGAGTATCAATGCCGTAAAATCGGTTTCTATTGGCAACTCTGACATGATTCCATTTTCTAAAGGATCTGAGCTAAGAGATGAAATTACCAAGACTGGATTCGATTCAAATAATTCTGGTGGAATCCTTGGTGGTATTTCAAATGGTGATGATATTGATATAAGTTTTTTAATTAAACCCACATCTAGCATAAGTAAAGCCACAACATCCATAGATAAAGATGGAAATGAGGTTGAGCTTGAAATTAAAGGAAGACATGATCCTTGTGTTGGAATTAGAGCAGTACCAATTGCTGAGGCAATGGTGAACCTTGTTTTAATTGACCATCTTCTAAGAAACAAGGCACAGTGCGGTGATGTTGATCAAAAACTCCCATTTGTAACGGAATAATGGGATACACCATATATGACAAGCTCTGGAATGAGCACTTAATAAGATCCTATGATGATGGAGACTCACTAATTTATATTGATAGGCATTTTCTTCATGAAGTAACATCTCCTCAAGCTTTTGAGGGCCTCAAAAAAAAATCACTCAAACCATGGAGAATTAATGCAAACATTGCTACTCCAGATCACAATGTTCCAACTACAAGGGATAACAAATTTAGCATTGAGAGCATTGAGGACAATATCTCAAAGTTGCAGGTTGTTGAGTTAGATAAAAATTGTAATGATTTCGGCATAAAACAATTTAATATCAACTCAAATAATCAAGGCATAGTTCATGTAATTGGACCAGAATTAGGCTTAACGCTTCCTGGAATGAGTATTGTTTGCGGCGACTCACATACTTCAACTCATGGTGCTTTTGGTTGTCTTGCAATGGGAATTGGAACATCTGAAGTGGAGCATGTTCTTGCCACTCAAAGTTTAAAAGTAAGGAAGCTTAAAAATATGAGAATAAATTTTGAGGGGTCGATACAAGAAGGAGTATCCTCGAAAGATATCATTTTATATTTAATTAGGACAATAGGAACTGCAGGTGGAACAGGATATGCAGTTGAATTTGCGGGATCATATATACGAAATATCTCTATGGAAGCCAGAATGACAATATGCAATATGTCTATTGAAGCAGGAGCTAAAGTAGGATTAGTGTCTGTTGACGACAAAACTATTGAATACGTTAAAAAACATTCAAATCTTGAAGCTAATTTAATAAATGATGCTATTAAAAAATGGAAAAATTTAACAACTGATAAAGAAGCAATGTTCGATGAAGAAATTGACATTGATGTATCAAAAATTAATCCTCAAGTTTCTTGGGGCACATCACCAGAAATGGTAATTGATTTCAACGAAAAGATTCCATCGAGCTCAATTTTTTCTGCTGAAAAAAGAAAAAGCTTAGATCTAGCTAAAAATTATATGGGATTGTCAGATAATCAGGAATTGAGCGATTTAGATTTCGATAAAGTATTCATTGGATCATGCACTAATTCTCGAATTGAAGATCTAAGAGAAGCCGCAGAAGTTTTGAAAGGTCAAAAGGTTTCTGAAAATATCCAAGAAGCTATTGTTGTTCCTGGGTCTGGAATGGTTAAAGAACAAGCAGAGAAGGAGGGAATTCATAAAATATTCATCGATGCTGGATTTCAGTGGAGGGCACCGGGTTGTTCTATGTGCCTAGGTATGAATCCAGACCAATTGAGTCCTTATGAAAGATGTGCTTCAACTTCAAATAGAAATTTTGAGGGCCGGCAGGGTAATTTAGGAAGAACGCATTTAATGAGTCCAAAGATGGCTGCTCTAACCGCAATAAATGGAAGGATTGTAAAAGAGATTTAAGATGAAAGATTTTATTGAAGGCATTGTAGCTCCAATTGATAGAGATAATATAGATACCGATCAAATTATCCCAACAGAATATTTAAAATCTATTAAAAAATTTGGATATGAGGATTATCTTTTTGATGGCTGGAGATATAAAGATCAGGGTCGTCTTGGAATGAAAAAAGGTGAAAGAAAAATCAATCATGAATTTATTCTTAACAATTCGCCTTATGATGAATCTAAAGTTTTGCTTACAAGAGATAATTTTGGATGCGGCTCAAGTAGAGAGCATGCAGTTTGGGCTCTCAGAGACTTTGGTATTGAAGTTGTTTTAGCAAGCTCATTTGGCGATATTTTTTATAATAATTGTTTCAAAAATGGTGTTTTACCGTTAAAGCTCAAAAAAACTGAAATTGAAAAACTATTTTCATTGTCTACAGATAGCCCAGTATCTATTTCAGTAAATATAAAAGATAAAGTTATACTTTTTAAAGATAAGCTCTCTATTGATTTTGATCTTGATAATAATTTAGCTGAAAGAATCATCTATGGCCTTGATGAGATCGATATTACTCTTAAAGATTCAGAATTAATTAAGAAATTTGAAGAACATAGAAAAGAAAATAACCCATGGATTTTCGAATGAATAAAAAGATTCTTATTTTGCCAGGTGACGGCATCGGCCCTGAAGTAACAAGTTCCGCAATAGAGATATTAAGATTTGTTAAAGATCTATACTCTCTTGATCTTGATATTGAAACTCATGATATTGGCGGAGCAGCCTATGATAAGACTGGTTATCCTCTTCCTAAAAAGACTTTGGAGATAGCTAGAAAATCTGATGCTATTCTCTTTGGAGCTGTCGGTGGTCCAGAATGGGAGGATTTAGATTGGGATAAAAGACCAGAGCAAGCATTATTAGGATTGAGAAAAGAGCTAGGATTATTTGCTAACCTTAGACCTGCCTTCCTTTTTAATGAGCTTGCTTCAGCTTCACCAATAAAAGAGGAAATTATCAATGATTTAGATATCTTGATAGTAAGAGAGTTAACAGGCGGTATTTATTTTGGTGAGCCAAGAGGAATTGATACTTCTTCAAACCCTCCACATGCTTTTAATACAATGATTTATGACGAAAAAGAGATCGAAAGAATTGGTCGAGTAGCTTTTGAATCAGCTCAAAAAAGGAATAAAAAACTATGTTCAGTAGAAAAAGCAAATGTTCTTGAGGTTTCAAAGTTTTGGAGAGAAATAATTACAAACCTATCAAAGGAGTATCCTGATGTTGAATTGACACATCAGCTTGCTGACAATACCGCAATGCAATTAGTACTTGATCCCAATCAGTTCGATGTAATTGTTTCTAGTAATCTATTTGGTGATATTTTATCTGACATTGCTGCAACGCTAACTGGCTCTATTGGTATGCTTCCTTCCGCATCACTCAACAGCTCTTCTCAGGGAATGTATGAACCATGTCATGGCAGCGCACCTGATATAGCTGGTAAAAATTTAGCAAACCCTTTAGCAATGATCCTCTCCCTAGCAATGGCTTTTAGGTACTCTCTTGAAAATTCTGAAGCAGCAAGCATAATCGAAAAATCTGTAAAAGAGTTTATCTCAAGAGGTTTTAGAACAAAAGATTTAACCGATGATTCATCCTTTTTAGAGACTGATGAAGTTGCTTCCGAGCTTATTTCAATAATCATGGAAAAATCTAATGTCTAAGTTAGCTATAGTTGGAGCATCTGGATTGGTTGGAAGAAATTTACTAGAACAACTACAAAAAAGAGAATTTAAAATCGATGAGATTTTTTTATTAGGTAAAAAATCAGCTGGCTCTTCAATAAATTTTTTAGACAAAGATTGCATAATTGAAGACATTGATGAATTTGATTTTAATAAGCCCGACTATGCAATATTGTCTGCTGGTTCTGATGTGGCAAGAGATTATGCGAATAAATTTATCGAAGCTAATTGTAAGGTTTTAGATATGTCTTCCTACTTTAGATATGATGATAATGTACCCCTTATAATTCCAGAGATTAATGGACATATCATAAGTAAGAAAACCAGTCTGGTTGCTAACCCTAACTGTTCAACAGCTCAGCTCTTGATGATCCTCGATCATATCCATAAAGAGTTTAGTATCGAAAGTGTAATGATCACTACCTTTCAAGCAGTTTCAGGTGCAGGTGAGCAGGGTATAAAAGAGCTTGAAAATCAGTCTCAATCAATCTCTGCTGTTTACAATGTATTTTCTAAAGCCATAGCTGGAAATGTAATACCTCAGTGCGATAAATTTTTAGATAATGGTTTTACGAAAGAGGAAATGAAGCTCAACTGGGAAACAAAAAAAATATTAGATGAAAAAATTAATGTAACTTCCACTTGCGTAAGAGTGCCGGTAATAAATGGACACTCTGAATCAGTTTTTATAAAAGTAAGAAATGAAGCCTCAAGATCAAGCATAATAAAATTACTTGAAGGCAAAGAGGGCATAAAAGTAATTGATGACCCATCAAAAGAAGCTTTCCCAACTGCTCTTGAAAATGCAAATAAAACAAATGATGTTTATGTTGGAAGAATTCGTTCAAGTAAAATAAATAATGAAGATTGGATATCCTGCTGGATTGTAGCTGATAATGTGTTTGGTAAAGGTGCTGCTTTAAATGCAGTCCAAATCTTAGAATTAATGAAAAAAGCTGATGAAAATTAAAAAGATAAGTTTTTTTCTTTTTTTTATAATTTTTTCATCACTTTTATCATCAGAAATTACCTATTTATCTTCAAAAACATTTCAAGATGAAAATGCAATACAGATAGTAATATCAATTAATTCCACAGAAGAAATCTATAAAAGCGATATCAGTATTTTTGAGTATCAAACATCATCTTCAATAAAAGATTCACTTTTTAATTTGAGTCTAAGTAGAGTAAATATTAGTGAATACAATTTAAGTTTTGAGAAACTAAAAGATACTGATACTCCTTATGCTCTATTCACAATTGAGATTAAAGATAACAGAAAAGACTTTTTTATTTTTCTTTCAGACGACTCATATACTTCTATTCTTCAAAATGAAACAGTTGAGGTCTCTAGCCCTCAAATTATTGAGGAAGAAAAACCTTCCAATGAGCTAGTCATATTAGCTGATGAAATTACTACAGTCTGGTCTATGGCTGAATCGCTTAATTACGATGATCTTAGTATTTATCAAGTAATGTGGAGTATTTTCGAAAATAATAGAGGTGCTTTCATTGACGATAACATTAATTTAATTAGAAATGATATGGATATTCTTATTCCTGAATTACAGTCAATTAAAGAAATTGATAAGTCTTATGCAAAGTTTAGTATTAGGGAGATGATAGATACCAATACTTTTGAGACACAGCAAATGCTTACATTGGTGGCTCCAGAACCAGAAGCAATTATTGAACAGGAAATTGAAGTAACTCAGGAAGAGAAAACCCAAAATTTTGATATCCAAAATCAAGAACAAACTACTTTAGACCCTCAAGCTATAATTGAATCTCAAACAAGAATAATTGAAATTGAAAGAAATGAGGAAATAGAAATTTCAAATGAAGAAATTAATTCTGGAGTAAATATTTTGCAACTATTAATAGTAAGTTTAGTAAGCCTTGCAGTAGGATTTCTAATAGCAATTTTTTTAATAAAAAGGAATTTAGTTACTGCTAAAAATGAATCTAAACCAGATGATGCTTTATCATCGATGCCTAAGGGACTTAGTATCAAAAATGATCCTTTCATTCAGCAGTTTGATTTAGCTATAACTCTATATGAAATGAAGGATTATGAAAAAGCCAGAATTTTATTAGATGAAATTATCGATAAAGCCAAAAATCAAAAACTTATTCAGCAGGCGGTTGATCTGAGATCAAAAATATAGGGGTTAAAGTTGAAACTAGCCTTCAAGATTCAATATAAAGGAACTAATTATTCCGGTTTCCAATCTCAAAAAAATGCTAACTCTATTCAAGATGAGCTTATAAGAGCTTTCAAAGGAATTTCTGTTGATAATGTGCAGATGAATTACTCAGGGAGAACTGATAAAGGCGTTCATGCGCTTGGTCAGGTTTTCGATGTAGTTGTAAGTCAGGATAGATCAGATATGCAATGGATCAATGGCCTAAATTCAAATCTTCCTAATGACATATCTGTAGTTGATTTAGATAAAGTAAATGACTCGTTTCATTCAAGATTTGATGCAATTGATAGAACATACTCTTATCTAATTTTTAATAGTCCATCAAGGAATGTTTTGCTTGATGATTTTTATTATTGGGAGCAAGCAGAGTTAGACATTAAGAGAATGAACGAGGAGTCCAAGTGCCTAATTGGAAAACATGATTTCACATCATTTAGGAGTCTAAGTTGCGGATCTAATAATCCCGAAAGGAATATAAAAAAAATAGAAATTAATAAATTAGGAAATATCATCGAAATAAAAATAACTGCAAATGCATTTTTACAAAATATGGTTAGAATAATTGTCGGGACTTTATTAGAAATTGGTAAATATCAAATTAAAATCCCATTAAAAGAAATACTTGAAAGCAAGGATAGGAATAATGCTGGAACAACTGTAAATCCTAGAGGATTAATTTTTCTTGGCCCTAGTTATGAAAATATTACAAAGCTTAAACCGGAAAAGAGCCCTTTAATTTGAATATGAAAATAAAAATTTGCGGAATAACAGAAATAGAAACACTTAATTTCCTTATTGAAAATGGAGTTGACTATGTTGGTTTTATTTTTCATGAAAATAGTCCTAGAAATGTTACTCATGCATTTATAAATGAGATAAAAAATATAGATTTTCAAAAAACTAGGCCTGTTTGTGTATTTGCTAATCCTGAAGAATCATTTGTTAACTCTTCATTAAGTTACTTTGAAAATCCAATCATTCAATTTCACGGCGATGAGTCAGAAGATTTTTGTAGATTATTTGATTGCGAATTTTGGAAAGCATTAAGGATAAAAGATTCGAAGTCTCTCGAAGACATGAAGCACTTCAAAAATGCACAAGCAATTTTGTGTGACACCTTTAAAGAAGGTATTTATGGAGGAACTGGAAGCAGCTTTGATTGGGAAATACTTAATACAGATTTATTCTTTGATAAAAAGATAATTCTTTCAGGTGGGTTATCTATTGAAAATTTAGAAAATGCCATAAAAATAAACCCATGGTGTCTAGATTTTAATTCTGGGGTAGAATCAGCTCCTGGCTTTAAAGATCACTCAAAAATTATGGAAATACTAAGCTCAATAGAGAAATGAAAGATAACTTACCAGATAAAGATGGATTCTTCGGTGAATATGGAGGCAAGTTTGTTCCAGAAACTCTTATGTATGCCCTCAATGAACTAGAGCAAACTTATAAAACTCTGAAAGATAACAATGATTTTAATGCGGAGTTTCACAAAGATCTTGCAGAATTTGTAGGCAGACCATCTCCATTATACTTTGCAAAAAGGCTTACAGAGCATTACAGGACCGCTTCTATTTGGTTAAAAAGGGAAGATCTAAATCATACGGGTGCTCACAAAATAAATAATACAGTTGGACAAATCCTTTTAGCTAAATATATGGGGAAAAAAAGAATTATTGCGGAAACTGGCGCTGGTCAACATGGAGTTGCAACTGCTACAGTTGCGGCAAGGCTTGGATTAGATTGTCATATATACATGGGATCTGAGGATGTACGGAGACAATCACTTAATGTATATAGAATGAAGCTTTTAGGTGCTGAAGTCCATGAAGTAAATTCTGGTTCAGCAACTCTTAAGGATGCCCTCAATGAGGCTTTAAGAGACTGGGTTACTAATATTGAAGATACATACTACATCATAGGCAGTGTTACAGGACCTCATCCATATCCGATGATTGTAAGAGATTTCAATGCAGTCGTAGGATATGAGTTAATTGAACAATCACAAGAATCATTTGGAAGAATGCCAGATTCAATAATTGCCTGTGTTGGAGGTGGATCAAATGCAATGGGTATTTTTTATCCTTTTATTAAAATGGATAATGTAGAACTCATTGGTGTCGAAGCAGCAGGAAAAGGTATTGAAACAGGTGAACATGCAGCTCCATTAAATGATGGAACTCCTGGAGTGCTTCATGGTGCAAAAAGTTATTTGATGCAAGATGAAAGTGGACAAGTAAAAGGAACGGCTTCTATTTCAGCAGGCTTAGATTATCCAGGTGTAGGACCTGAGCATTCATGGCTAAAAGATATAAAAAGAGCTAAGTATGTTGCAGTTTCAGATGATGAGGTTATGAAAGCTTTTCATATGGTAAATAAAATGGAAGGAATATTGCCTGCACTAGAAACAGCTCATGCATTTGCTTACCTTGATGAGCTTATGCCAAAAATGAATGAAGATCAGCATATCGTTATCAACGTATCAGGAAGAGGCGACAAAGACTTAAATAGCGTGGTTGAAATAGAGGGTATCAAGCTTTGAAAAGGATTGAAAAGAAGTTAAAAGAGCTTTCACAAGATAATCAAAAAGCTTTTGTTGGTTATATAGTTGCAGGAGATCCTGATCTTGAAACTTCTCTTGAATTGATGCATTTAAGTGTTGATTCGGGGGTAGATATCTTAGAAATTGGCGTTCCCTTTACTGATCCAATAGCTGAAGGCCCAACAATACAACAAGCTCATGATAGAAGCTTAGAAAATCAGACCAATCTGCAAAAAATTGTTGATCTTGTAGGCAAATTCAGAGAAAAAGATTCTAATACGCCAATTATTTTAATGGGATATATCAATAATTTCTTGATGTATAAAGATTTGATTAATAGATCTCATGATCTGGGTGTTGATGGAGTTTTGGTGGTTGATATTCCAGGTGAGCTGTCTCTTGAAGACTACGGTATTGATAATCAAGATTTGGATGTTATCTCACTTGTATCACCAACTACTTCAAAAGATAGAGTTAAGGAAATTGTAAAAAATAGTACAGGCTTTATTTATTATGTGACCTTGAGAGGAGTTACAGGATCATCAAATCTTGATGGAAATGAAATTGAAAAAAATATTAAACATATAAAATCTATCTCATCTATTCCGGTGATGGCAGGTTTTGGTATCAAGAACAGCGACGACGCTAAGCTTCTCTCATCTTTTTCTGATGGAATTGTGATCGGATCTTCAATAGTTGAGCTTATTTATAAAAATTCAGAAAATAAAGACTTTCATGAAGTAAGTGATTATATTAGTAATATGAAAGATGCAATTAGATAATGAATTGGCTTACAAGATTAATTCCGTCAATAGGAAAGAGTTCTTCTAAATCAAAAAAAAGTAAGATTCCTGATGGTGTTTGGACATCCTGTCCTTCATGCGAATCAGCACTTTATAAACCTGAGTTACAAAAAACCTTATATGTGTGTCCAAAATGCGATCACCACTTAAGGATCGGTGCCAGAACTAGATTTAATATTTTTTTTGATAATGGTAATTTCACTGAAATTGCATCAAATGTTGAAACAAATGATCCTCTTGGTTTCAAAGACGTTAAGGCATATCCTGCAAGAATTAAAGAAGCAAAAAAGAATACTGGAGAAAGTGAAGCTTTATTGGTTGGATTTGGCAAACTTGATGGACGCTTGGTAACTGCTGCAGCATTTGAATTTAAGTTCATGGGTGGCTCGATGGGAAGCGTGGTTGGAGAGAAATTTGTTCAAGGTATTCAGCAGGCAATAGAGACTAATACTCCATTTATTTGTTTTTCGACAAGTGGTGGAGCAAGAATGCAGGAATCAATGGTTTCTCTTATGCAAATGGCAAAAACATCTGCTGCAATACAGAAATTAAAATCAAATAAGTTGCCTTATATTTCTGTAATGGTTGATCCAATATTTGGAGGAGTATCAGCAAGCTTAGCAATGTTAGGCGATATCAACATAGCAGAGCCAAAGGCTTTTGTTGGTTTTGCAGGAAGAAGAGTAATTGAGCAAACGGTAAGAGTTGAACTGCCTGAAGACTTCCAAAAATCTGAATTTTTACTTGAGCATGGAGCAATAGATATGATTGTTCATAGATCAGAAATAAGAAGTAAAATAATTGGAATTTTGGATAAAATATCAAAATGAATTTAGAAAAATTTGTTGGCTTAATATTTGTAATTCTAATGGGGTTAATAATTTTTATATTTGTATTGTCACCTCAACCTAAATACCAAGATTCAATTAGTTACCAGTTAGCCCCAAATGCAAGAAGCTTGACTAAAGATGATTTTGAGATGTATGTAGTCAGAGTAAATGTTTTTGAAAATGTAGAAAATGCAAATGCATTAAAAAAGAATATTAATAATTATTTTCCAGCTTATACTGAAGCCTTGCCAAACGATAATGCTTTAACTGCTGTTTATGTCGGCCCTTTTAGAACAAAAGAGGATATTGATAAGAATATAGATTTTATATACGAGATTTCAGAAACTAATTCAGGAGAAGTTGTTTTATGGAAACCCTAGGTCTTAATGTCACAGATCTAGTCATATTGTTTGTTATTGGCTCCTCAGGAATCATTTCATTATTTAGAGGTTTTACAAAAGAGTTTTTATCATTATTATTGTGGGTTTTTGCTTTCTTTGCAGCGGTAGGCTTAGAGGGATATGTGACACCAAAAATTTCTGAGATTATTGGAAATGAAGAAGCTTCAAAAATTATTGCGTCCGTTCTCATATTTATAATTTCTATCATAATTGGCGGATTTTTGATCAATTTGATTTCAAGAATAGTTAAATGGTCAGGAATGTCTGGCTTTGATAAATTTATGGGTGTATTATTTGGAATAGGTAGGGGCTTAATTGTAATTTTGGCAATTTACTTTTTATTACCCTCGAGTTTGAAAGAATCTGAAATCTTTACTTCTTCAAAGATTTCACCATTTTTCGAGGAATTTTTGCCAGTTTTAGAGACTTACATTAAAGAACTTTTAGCGGAATCAGATATTGAGGATATAGTTAAAGACGGGGAATAAAAAATGTGCGGAATTATAGGGATTTCTGCAGAAAATAATGTAGCTGAAGAGATTTATGAATCTCTATTGATGCTCCAGCATAGGGGGCAAGATGCAGCCGGAATGGTTGTTTGTGAACCTAGCGGTAAACTTAATAGTCGAAAATCAAAGGGCTACGTGAGGGATGTCTTTCAGCAAAACCATATGAATAATCTCCAAGGTAATCTTGGTATAGGACATGTTCGATATCCAACAGCAGGTGGAATAGGTAAGGAATTTGCTCAACCTATGTATGTGAATACACCTTATGGTATAAGTCTAGCTCATAATGGGAATCTAACTAACTCAAAAAAATTAGCTGCTGAACTATTTCATGCTGAGAGACGTCATATAAATACAGATTCTGATTCAGAAGTTTTACTTAACATTTTTGCATTAGAGCTTTCCAAACAGGAAGCTGTATTTCCAAAACCAAAAGATTTCTTTTCAGCTGTTGAGAAGACACACTTGAGAATTAATGGTGCATATGCAGTTGTAGCCTTGATTACAGGATATGGAATTCTAGCATTTAGAGATCCTCTTGGAATAAGGCCTTTATCAATTGGAATTAGAAAAGGAAAAAACAGAAATGAATATGTTGTATCTTCTGAAACTGCACTTTTCTCATCAACAGGTTTTAAATTTTTAAGAGATGTTGAGCCTGGTGAGGCTGTTTTTATTGATAATGCAGGGAAAATCTTCACTCAGCAATGCTCAACTTCTTCGCAAAAAAGGCCATGCATATTTGAGTATGTTTATCTCGCAAGACCCGATTCAACAATCGATGAGATATCAGTTTATAAATCGAGAATGAGAATGGGTCTTAAGCTGGCAGAAAGAATAAGAAGTCTTAATTTAGTTGATGAAATTGATGTAGTAATACCTATTCCTGATAGCTCAACAACTGCCGCCTTACAACTTGCTGCAGATTTAAATAAACCCTACAGGCAAGGGTTTGTAAAAAACAGATATATTGGTAGAACATTTATCATGCCTCTTCAAGAAGAAAGGAAAAAGTCGGTTAGAAGAAAACTAAATATTCTTGATCTAGAGTTTAAAGATAAAAACGTTTTACTTGTTGATGATTCAATTGTTAGAGGGACAACAAGCAAACAAATTATTGAAATGGTTAGAGAAGCAGGAGCAAAAAAAGTTTTATTCGCATCTGCAGCTCCTCCTGTTAAGTTTCAAAATCTATATGGTATTGATATGGCTGCTACGAAAGAATTAGTTGCTCATAATAAGTCAGAATCAGAAATTGCTGAGATTATTGGAGCAGATGAATTGATTTATCAAACTCTTAACGATCTTATTAGTTCTGTTCAAGAAGGAAATCCGGAAATTAAAGAGTTTGAGACTTCGATTTTCACTGGCAAGTATCCTACAGATATAGATGATGGATATCTTGAAAACCTTGAAGAAGAGAGAAGCGACATTGTCAAAATGTCAAAAACAAAAAATTAATTCTTAAGAAACTATATTTACAGCGGAAATTTCTGCTTTTTTTGCATCATTTAGAAACTCAGGAAGTTGATCGAAGTTTAAGTATCTATATATCTCTTCTGAGAGTGGATTAATCTCATCCATGAATTCAAGATATTCTTTGGGAGTTGGTAATCTTCCAAGAACGGCAGCTACTGAAGAGAGTTCTGCAGAAGCAAGAAAAACATCCGCACCATCACCGAGTCTGTTCGGATAGTTTCTCGTTGATGTTGAAACAACAGTTGAGTTTGCTAGAACTCTTGCTTGGTTACCCATGCAAAGAGAGCAACCTGGCATCTCAGTTCTTGCTCCTGAAACTCCAAAGATATTATAAATACCTTCCTCCATAAGCTGTTGTTCATCCATTTTAGTAGGTGGCACAACCCAGAATCTTGCTTTAGTTCCATTATGTTTTTTAAGAAGGTGACCTGCAGCCCTAAAATGTCCAATATTTGTCATGCATGACCCAAGAAAGACTTCATCAATTTTCGTATTTTGGACTTCTGAAAGTGGTTTAATATCATCTGGATCATTTGGACATGCCAAAAGAGGCTCTTTAATTTCATTTAAATCAATTTCAATTATGGCTGCATATTCAGCATCCTTGTCCGGTTCAAGCAGTTTAGGATCTTTTATCCATTCTTCCATTGCACTGGCTCTTCTCTCAAGTGTTTTAGGATCACCATATCCGTTTGTAATCATCCATCTCAACATGACTATATTTGAATTAAGGTACTCAATGATTGGTTCTTTATCCAATCTAATAGTACATCCAGATGCAGATCTCTCTGCAGAAGCGTCAGAGATTTCAAAGGCCTGTTCTACTTTTAAATGAGGTAGACCTTCAACTTCTAAGCATCTTCCTGAAAAAATATTTTTTTTGCCTTCCTTAGCAACTGTGAGATGACCTTGCTGAATTGCAGCATATGGAATCGCATTAACTAAATCTCTAAGAGTAATACCGGGCTGCATCTCACCCTTAAACCTAACCAAAACTGATTCAGGCATATCTAAAGGCATAACACCAAGTGTTGCTGCAAACGCTACTAGTCCTGAGCCTGCTGGGAAACTTATACCAATTGGAAACCTTGTATGACTATCACCACCTGTACCTACGGTATCAGGTATTAACATTCTATTAAGCCAAGAGTGAATAATTCCATCTCCAGGTTTTAGAGAAACTCCACCTCTAGTTTTAATAAATTCTGGAAGAGAGTGTTGAGTATCGATATCAACTGGTTTTGGATATGCAGCAGTATGACAAAAAGATTGCATTACTAAATCTGCTGAGAATCCAAGACATGCAAGCTCTTTCAATTCATCTCTGGTCATTGGTCCCGTAGTATCTTGAGATCCAACTGTACTCATTCTTGGTTCACAGTAGTCCCCAGGTCTTACTCCCTCAACTCCACATGCTTTACCAACCATTTTTTGAGCCAAAGTGTATCCTTTTTTAGAAGTATCATTTTGATTCGGTCTTCTAAAAATATCAGTAGGTTCTAATCCTAAAACTTCTCTGGTTTTATCTGTTAACTGTCTTCCAATGATTAGAGGAATTCTTCCATTTGCTCTTACCTCATCAAGAAGTACTTCAGTCTTTAATTTAAATTCACAAAGGAGCTCATTAGTTTTGGCATCAGTGATTTGACCTTTAAACGGTTCAAATATGATTTCTTGTCCCATTTCTAATTTTGAGACATCACATTCAACTGGAAAAGCTCCAGAATCCTCGAGAGTATTATAAAAAATAGGTGCAATTTTTCCTCCAAAACAAAAACCACCTTCTTTTTTATTTGGAATTGCAGGAATCTTATCTCCCATGTGCCATAAAACTGAATTAGTTGCAGATTTTCTTGATGAGCCAGTTCCAACAACGTCACCTACAAAAACAACTGGATTTCCCTTTTGCTTTAATTCTTCAATAGTTCCTAGAGGATCATTTATGCCATCCCTTGGCATTTTTAACATTGCAAGCGCGTGAAGAGGAATATCTGGCCTTGACCAAGCATCCGGAGCAGGGGAAAGATCATCGGTATTTATCTCACCAGGCACCTTAAAAACCGTAAGTTTGATGCTTTCCGCTATTTCTTCTTTGCTTGTGAACCACTCTGCATTTGCCCATGAATCGATAACTGTTTTTGCATGTTCATTAGTTTTTGATAGTTCATAGATATCATTAAACGCATCAAAAATTAGAAGTGTATTACTTAATGCACTTGCGGCGTCATCGGCTAATCCATCAATCTCAAGACAGTCAATCAAGGGTTGTATGTTATAACCACCAAGCATAGTTCCCAAGATTGCTACCGCATCTTCTTTTGTAATATAAGGGCTTTCTGTCTTTCCCTTTGTTAAATCTGATAAAAAACCTGCTTTAACATATGCTGCATCATCTACTCCTGCAGGAACTCTCTCTTTCAGCAGGTGAAGCAAAAGATCATTCTCATCATGTTCTTTTTTTAATAAATTAATGACTGCGGCTGTTTGTTCAGCATCTAAGGGAAGAGGGGGTATACCCATCTCTTCTCTTTCTTTGCAATGCTTTTTATAGTCCTCTAACACGCGCCTATTTTACTTCTCTTAGGTTAAACTTTCCAACCAAATTACAAAAATTAAATATTATTGTATTATTAAATCCATGCGTAAGAATCGTTCATCAACACCTTGCATCGGTATATGTTCTACAACCTTTGGTGATGATGTTTGTAAAGGCTGCAAAAGGTTTTCACATGAAATTACTAATTGGGGTAAGTTCTCGACTGATGAGAGGGCGGTTGTTAATTCTAGGCTCGAGCAATTTAAGATAACTATTCTTGAAGAAAAATTTACTATTTCTGATAGCGAACTCTTCGAAAGTAAGATGAATGAATTTTCTATTAACTTCAATAGCTCTCTTGAGCCTATTACTTGGATTTTTGACTTACTTCGAGCTTCAAGCAATAAAGATTTGAATGTAAATGATTTTGGGGTTGAAATATTGCCAGCATTTTCTGATCTTTCACTTATAGATCTTCGGGATTTGATTAATCAAGAAATGCTTCAACTATCAGAAGCTCATTATTATAAATTCTTTAAGCGGGCTACTTAACCATAGGTAGATCACTCCATCTAGTAGTGTATCTCGGAGATATCATATTTCTCTGTATGGGCTTAAACCTTCCTATATTTTGTGAAGCAATATAGATCTGCTTTTGATTTAGATTTAACTCATCAATCACTTGCATCAATTTTGAGTCCATCTTGTAAGTATGGCTTTCACTAAATAAAGAGTTTTGTACATAACCAATATCTGAAAATGAACTTAACATAATCCCAGCTTTTGAATATCTATAATTAGGTCTATAGATTTTGGGTAGAATCTTTCTTACGGCATACAAAAAGTCTCTTGAATCATCTGTTGGATAAGTGAATGAATAGCTCTTTATAGCCCTGTAACTTTCGTTAGTGTCAAAAGGACTAGTTCGAATAAATACTGATATTCTTGAACTTTTCTGTTTTTCGGATCTTAATTTTTCAGCTGCTCTCACCACATAATCATTAACAACAGTATTTAGGACTTCTAAATTAGTAATCTTTTTTGCAAAACTTCTACTGACCACAATTTGTTTTTTAGTCGGAGAAACATCTTCAATATCTAAACATTTCTCACCATTAAGCTCTCTAACTGTACGCTCTAAAACAATACTAAACCTTTTTCTTATATCCTGAGGTGGGGCATATGATAGTTGCAGAGCATTTCTAATACCTGCCATTGATAGTTTTCTATTTAATCTTCTGCCAACTCCCCATATCTCACCAACTGGAGTACTTTTAAGGGCTTCACTTATATCTCTCTGACTATCCAGCACTAAAACTCTTGATTGAATATCTCTTTTCTTTATTTGGTAGCTAGCAATCTTAGCTAGCGTCTTAGTAGGCCCTATACCTATTCGTACAGGTATTCCTGTCCATCTTCCTACAGTATTTTTTAGATGTAAGCCAAAGTCGAAACAGCCTATATTTTTTTCGGTACCTGAGAAATCTAAAAATGCTTCATCAATACTATAGACTTCTGTTTTTGGAGAAATGGAATTTAAAATATTCATAACTCTCCTGGACATATCTCCATAGAAAGCAAAATTAGATGAGAAAACAATACCGCCTTTTCTAATATACCTATCTTTGATCTTAAACCAAGGAACTCCCATCTTTACACCCATCGCTTTTGCCTCTGAGCTCCTTGCAATTACGCAGCCATCATTATTAGAGAGGACAACGATGGGTCTATTCTTAAGATCAGGGCGAAATACTCTTTCACATGAAGCATAAAAGCTATCACAATCTACTAGGGCTATGCTCACGTGAATTGATTAATGACTGAAGTTACTAGTCCAGTTACTTCGAAGTCTATTTGGCTATTTATATAGATTGGTTTATAGCCTTTATTTTCAGCAACTAGGCATAATTTAGGCTTAGTTTTAAGTCTTCTACAAACAAACTCACCATCAACTGCTGCCACTATGATGCTGTTATGAGAGGGCTTAATACTTCTGTCTATTATGAGAGTTGCACCATCATTAATGCCTGCACCTATCATAGATTTTCCACTTACTCTGACAAGAAAGGTAGCAGCATTATTCTTTATTAAATATTTATTTAGGTCTATAGGTGATTCTATGAAATCACTTGCAGGACTAGGGAATCCGGCATGCACCATATCTTGGAAATATGGCAGCATTAGTTCAGATAAATTATCTGCAATCACCGTACCGATGTAATTAATTTTCATAATATAGGAGTGCTAAAAATACTGTATAAATATACAGTACTTTTAAAGAGGTTTCAACGCTTTATTCAATCTTGAATTTAAATAAATCAGGACCATTGGCATCAAGTTTTAAGCACCATCCGAAAGTATCCCAATCTCCCAAAACAATTCGTTGGGTTGAATAATCTCCATACTCTAAGTCATGAAGATCAGGTCGATGAGTATGGCCATGAATGAAAAGATTTGGCCTTTCTTGTTGAAGAAATAAATCTACATCATTTGAATTTACGTCAGTTATTTCAGAAGATTTATTTTTGCTAGCAGATTTACTGGCATCCCTCATGTCGTCTGCAATTTTTTTTCTCTCCTCTAGGGGTTTGCTGAGAAAGTCATCTTTCCAAGCCTGAGATCGGACTTGTTTTCTGAAGTCCATATATTCTGAATCATGAGTGCATAAAAAATCACCATGACTGATGATAATTTTCATTTCGTTAAAGGTTATTGTGCAAGGGTCTTCAAGGATTTCAATATCTGCTGAAGTTGCAAAGCTTTTATCAAGCAGAAAGTCTCTGTTACCAGCAATAAAAAATAGCTTATTCCCTTTGCTAGCAAAATCACTCAGCTTAGACTGAATAACTGCTGCAAGCTCACTATCATCATCATCTCCAATCCAAACCTCAAATAAATCACCCAGTATGTAAAGACTGGTAGGAGTAGATATCTTACTATCTAAAAAATCAAAGAATGATTTGGTGATAGGTGAATCAACTGAACTTAGATGTAGGTCTGAAATGAAATATATTGGATTCATTCCATAACAGATATCGATTGAATCATAATTGGCTCAACTGGAACATCTGCATACTGTTGAAAGTTGCCGGTATCAACTACAGCAATAGCATCAACAACATCCATCCCATCTGTTACCTTCCCAAATACCGCATATCCCCAGCCACGCATGGTTTCTGATGAATGATTTAAGAAACTATTATCTTTATGATTAATAAAAAACTGACTTGTAGCTGAATGAGGATCATTAGTTCTTGCCATAGCAATAGTTCCTCTATCATTTGGCAAGCCATTATTTGCTTCATTTTGTATTGGTTGAGTACCAGAAGGCTTAGTTCTCATATCAGCTGTTAAGCCTCCTCCTTGAACCATAAAACCGTCAATCACTCTATGAAAGATAGTCTCATCATAGTATCCAGATTCAACAAGATTAATAAAATTTTCAACTGTACCCGGAGCCTTTTCTTTATCAAGCTCTAGAGTAATGTCACCAAGGGAAGTTGAAATAACCACTGCAATAACTGTTTTTGTCATACTCATACCTTTTAAATTTAAATGTTTATTAATACTAGTTTATTTGCCATTTAGAGGCAATGCGATCTTCTATAATTTCCTCAGTCAAACCATAATCTTTGAGCTCATAGTCGTGCTTTCCATGTTTATGTTTCTTATGATTCTTTATATAAGATTCCATTTTGATTTTAATGCTCTCCTCGAAGGGCTTATTAATAAAATCGTAAATATTCTCCATTGTCTTAATAGGATCTTTAATAAAATCAGCATAATCGATATCAAGGTTTGTTGTTGAATCGAGCAAAGTTCTTCCTTCTTTATTTTTTAATATTGCATTTTCCCAAAACTCAACCGTTTGTTTTCCAATAAGTTCTCTATCAATTTGGTTACACAGCCCATTCCAAAGTTTTTCAGTAAGACTGCAAGTTGAGGTAATTGATTTTATAGGATCTCTAAATATGTGAACAAATCTTGCCTTTGGATAAATCTTTAAGATTTCAGGTATGTGTTCAATGTGTGATGGATCTTTGAATAGCCAGTTTTTAGGTCTGCCTGAGAGTTCTAAAATTTGGAAAAACTTTTTATGCCACTCAAATACATTTGTAAAATCAGTTTCCATTAAAAACTTTCTATAGTTTGGAAGATGAGACATATAAATATAGACAACACTCTTTGCAGTCACTGTATTAAATTGCTCACATTCCTCAGGAGATAAAGCTCTTAATTTGTGCATAGCATCTAGCATTGGAACTACAAGCCTAGCAAAACGAAGCTCAGCATCAGTTGCAAAAATCCTCAGCGACTCTCGCCAACTTCCTTTTTCTAGCAATGGAAGGGGTCTTGTTATTTCCCAGTAAAGCGGACTTCTATGATCTGCATCATTACAGAGAATATCAAAAAGAAAAGTGGTTCCTGATCGTGGAAGGCCTGTTACGATAATAGGTGCTGCTGGATCAGGCATATATTTATATTGCGATCTCGAGAACTTATGAATTTTCTCTCTGACATTTATTCGATTTTGTAGTTGGTGCATGAAGGCAATAATGCCATTCATATTTATTTCTTTATTTGCATTAATATCATCCACTAATAATTCTAAAGCTTCCACAAATTCAGGTTCACGAGCAGTGGTTATATTCAGCAGTATTTCTTTTGATATTTTCATTTCTACTCATTAATGGTAACAAAATATATTTTCAATTTCTTTGGGTCTAGTGGTATTGTAGTTACTTAGAAATTTAGGAGGAAATTATGAAAAAAATTCTATTTTTGTCACTACTTGTTCCTTTCTTTAGCTTTGCTGAGATCTGGGTAGATTATGAGCCTGCTGAGCAAGTTACAGAAATGACTGTTGTTAAAGTTAAACCAAACATGCTTGATGATTACATTATGGGCATTAAAAAAACTTGGGTTGATTCTTGTGAAATCCAAAAAGAGCTTGGACATATTGTTGGATGTGCGGTCTATACTGCAAACACTGCTGGTACAGACCCAAATGTCTTCTTAACAATTACTTATGAAAATCTTGCTGCAATGGGTCCTGATAAAGAAAAATATGAGGAATTTATGGAAGCTTGGAGAAAAAAGATTTCTGAAGATGATCAGAGTGAAATAGCTGGCGGCTATGGTGATATGAGAGAAATCGTAGACCTAGTTGTTTTAAGAAAAGTAAACTTTAAATAATCTTATTTGGGCAGGTTAATCCTGCCCAAATTTAAACTATGAATATCTTGTTTCTTTGTGTTGGCAACTCAGCTCGAAGCCAAATTGCTGAAGGCCTCGCAAAATCGATGATGGGCCCTGAATACAATATACAAAGTGCAGGGTCCCAACCAAGTGGCTCAGTGCATAAAAATGCAATTAGCACCATGAAAGAAATAGGAATTGATATTTCAGATTATGAATCTAAGAGTTTAGAAGATCTTGATATGGATTTTATAAATGATATTGATTACATAATTACCTTGTGTGCTGAGGAATTCTGCCCAACTCTAAACAACAAAGCAAAAAAAATTCATTGGGCAAATGAAGATCCAGATAACGACAGCTATTCAGATCAACAGTTAGAAAAAGAATTTCGAAGGACCAGAGAAAATATATTTAAGCTTTTAAAAAAATTTTTTGTTGAAAACTCTTAAAACTTTAATAGAAAGAGATCTCTTTGACTTTTAAATCGACATCGAAGTCTCTGCCATACCCAGCAAAACTAATATCTCTAATATTGCTAGGATTTAGCCTTGGAGACATACCAGATTTCTTTTCAAAATCTGAGAAATTGATTTCAAAGTTTTGCCACTCAGAAGAAACATCAAAAGTTGAGCTGTGATATGCCCATGGAGGCATCCTTAAGCCCTGCATAGTTACATGAACCTCATAGGTTTCATTATTTCCTTTTGCAATAAAGCGAATACCCTTAACCTCCTTATCAACGCTATCTGGTCTGTGGGCTAACCTTACGAAACCACCATTATTAACAGTAGTTACATATCCTTTTAAACTGAATACACCATCATCAAAACCGGCTTCCAATTCTGACTTACCCCCCATAACTTGATCGGTAACGATATACCAACTGGATGGATTATTTGAAATATCAGAAAAAGTGCTCATTGATATAATAAGTAGTAAAAGTGAGAAAATTTTTTTCATGGTAGCAGTATAAATCAACTATGGCTCCCCCGGTGTGGATCGAACACACGACCAATTGATTAACAGTCAACTGCTCTACCGCTGAGCTACAGGGGAGCGTGAAAAGCATTATAATTAATTTTTATTTAATAAGTAAGAAATAAATGACGAAAAAACTAGAAGTAGTAAGTAATTTTGATCCAGCAGGAACCCAACCTGAGGCAATTAAAAGTCTGGTATCAGGCATAGATAACGGCTTGCTCCATCAAGTTCTTTTGGGGGTAACGGGTTCTGGTAAAACATACACTATGGCAAAAGTTATTGAAGAGACTCAGCGTCCAGCAATAATCATGGCACATAATAAAACTCTTGCCGCTCAACTCTACGGTGAATTTAGGGATTTTTTTCCAAATAATTCTGTTGAGTATTTTGTTTCTTACTATGATTATTATCAGCCTGAGGCCTATGTCCCAGCCTCAGATACTTATATTGCCAAAGATGCATCAATTAATGAGCATATTGAGCAGATGCGATTATCTGCAACAAAAGCACTGATAGAGAGAAAAGATGCAATTGTTGTTGCAACAGTTTCATCCATTTATGGATTAGGAGCACCTGAGTCTTATTTAGAGATGGTCATGCATTTAGACAGAGGTGATGAAGTTGATCAAAGGCAACTTTTAAAAAAGCTATCTGTTATGCAATACACCAGAAATGATCTTGATTTTAGAAGATCAACTTTTAGAGTCAGAGGAGATACTATAGATGTATATCCAGCTGACTCAGAGAGAGAAGCATTGCGCATTCAGATGTTTGGAGATGAAATTGAAAGTCTCCTATGGATCGACTCACTAACAGGCGAGATTATTTCAGAAACACCAAGAGCTACTATTTTTCCAAAAACTCACTATGTAACTCCTAGAGAAAAAATCAATGCATGCATTCCTGAAATTGAAGAGGAGCTCAAAGATAGACTAGCCTTTTTAAAGGAAAATAATAAATTAGTTGAGGCTCAAAGACTTCAAGAGAGAACGCAATATGATTTAGAAATGATGCGAGAGCTTGGCTATTGTCAGGGAATTGAGAATTACTCACGATATCTTTCAGGCAGAGAGTCAGGAGAACCGCCGCCTTGCTTATTCGATTATGTTCCAAAAAATGCTTTAGTTTTCATCGATGAGTCTCACGTGACAGTTCCGCAAATAGGCGCTATGTATAAGGGTGATAGATCAAGAAAAGAAACCTTAGTTGAGTATGGTTTCAGGCTTCCATCTGCTGTAGATAATAGGCCTTTAAGATTTGAAGAGTGGGAGTTACTTGCATCACAAAGAATTTATGTCTCTGCTACACCTAATAAGTATGAGTCAGAAAGGAATGATAACTTAGTTGAGCTTCTTGTAAGACCGACTGGTTTAACGGATCCAGAAGTTGAAATAAGACCAGCTACATCTCAGGTTGATGATGTGATTGGCGAATGTAATGAGAGAGCGATGCTTAAGGAGAGGGTACTGATAACTACTTTGACTAAAAGAATGGCAGAGGATCTGACTGATTATCTTAATGAGAATGATATCAAAACTCGATATATGCATTCGGATATTGACACTGTTGAAAGGGTAGAAATTATTCGAGATCTCAGACTTGGTAAATTTGATGTCTTAGTAGGCATTAATTTACTAAGAGAGGGGCTCGATATTCCCGAAGTGAGCCTTGTGGCAATTCTAGATGCAGATAAAGAGGGCTTTTTAAGATCTGAAACAACCCTTATTCAAACTATAGGAAGAGCGGCCAGAAACTTAAGAGGAAAAGCAATTCTTTATGCAGATAAAAAAACCGGATCAATGGAGCGAGCTTTAGCTGAAACTTCAAGAAGGCGAGATATCCAGCTTGAATTCAATGAAAAAAATAATATTAAACCTCAGTCAATTAAAAAAGAAGTAAAAGATATTATGGAAGGTGCCAGGGTCAATAAAAGAGCCTCCAAAAACAGACCGCAAGACTATTCAAAAGATTTGAAATTTAGAATCAAAGAGTCAAATCCTGATGAAATCTCAAAATCAATTAATAAGCTAGAAGAGCAGATGTATAAGTATGCAAATCAAACTGAGTTTGAAAAAGCTGCTTATTGCAGAGATAAAATTAAAGAACTTAAAAGAAAGTTAATAGAAGTCTAGATTGCTACTGTTTGAGCAAAGTTTTTATCCTATAATTGTATTAAGGTTTTTAAATCTTTAATAAGTGCCAAATTTAAAAATTAATATCTTCTCAGGGGGAAATGCCTTTTCTTCGGCAACTGCCGCCAAGCTTACTGACGAATTCAATTTTTCAAATAATTCCAAAGCGACTATTGAATGTATAGAGGTTTTCTTGCTTAGTGCAGAGGAGTCTTGTAATGAGCTTGATAGATGTAAAACAATTCTTGGCTGCGAGGAGCTAGCTGAAGAATTTGATTTTTTTGTAGGACCTAGAAGATCAACCATTAGTCCTTGGTCTTCAAAAACTGAAGATATTTTTAAAAATGTCGGGATTGTTGGAATATCCAGAATTGAGAGGTTTTATGGCTTTAAGATTTCTAACTTAGAACCTAATTCAAACCTTGACCTTTCCTCGGTCTTTGATCGCATGACTCAATCCATTTACTCAACAGTTGAAGAGTTAGCAGAATTTTTCTTTGAGTTAGATAAAAGAGGCCTCGGTGAGATTGATATTATTTCTGGTGGGAAAAAAGCTCTTGAGGATGCAAACACAAAATATGGTTTTGCAATTTCCAATGATGAAATAGATTATCTCTTAGATTTTTATAATTCGATTAATAGAAATCCTACTGATGCTGAACTCATGATGTTCTCACAAGCAAACTCAGAACATTGCAGGCATAAGATTTTTAACACCGACTGGCAAGTAGATGGGGAAGAAAAAGAAGATTCTTTATTTCAGCTTATTAAAAAGACCAGTAAAGAGTCGCCAAAAAATATTATTTCTGCCTATAAAGATAATGCCGCAATTGTTGAAGGTGTTAATACTAAAAGGCTTTCAGTAAATGATGATCAAACTTATGAACTCATTCAAGAAAAGATTAATTCAACTATAAAGGTAGAAACTCATAATCACCCGACCGCAATTTCACCATTTCCAGGAGCGTCTACAGGATCAGGTGGAGAAATAAGAGATGAGGGTGCAACTGGAATGGGAGCAAAGCCAAAAGTTGGCTTGGTTGGGTTTAATGTTTCTAACTTGAGACTCCCTGACTTTATTCGCCCTTGGGAGGACGATGAGAATAAACCAGAAAGGATCGCTTCGCCGCTTGAAATAATGGTTGATGCACCTCTCGGAGGCGCAGCATTTAATAATGAATTTGGTCGCCCATCAATATTAGGTTACTTCAGAAGTTTTGAAACTTCTTTTAAAGATTCAACAGCATACGGTTATCACAAACCAATTATGCTTGCAGGTGGAATCGGAGAGATTATTGATAGGAATAATTTTAAAAAACAAATTAGTGAGGACTATTTAGTAATTGTTTTAGGTGGTCCATCAATGCTGATTGGTCTTGGCGGCGGCGCTGCATCATCAATGTCATCAGGACAAAGTGATGAGGATTTAGATTTTGCTTCAGTACAAAGAGATAACGCAGAAATGGAAAGACGGTGCCAAGAAGTAATTAATACTTGTAATAATAAAAATCCAAGCATCATAGAGTTTATACATGATGTAGGTGCAGGTGGTCTTTCAAACGCAATACCAGAATTAGCTAAAGATAGTGAATTGGGAGTATATATAAATCTTAAAGACATTCCATGTGCGGATCTCTCAATGTCACCGATGGAAATCTGGTCAAACGAATCTCAGGAAAGATATGTTTTAAGCATTCATTCTAATAATGAAGAACTATTTAGAGAAATTTGTGAGAGAGAACGTTGTCCTTTTGCAGTTGTAGGAAAAACAATAACTGAAAAATATATAAAACTTTTTGATGAAAGTGCTAATAACTATCCAGTGGATGTACCCTTATCTATGCTGTTTGGTGAACTGCCACTAGAAAAGAAAGTCGTTCAAGAAGAAAAAAATGTTTTTAATGTTGAGCAAAAGATAGCAATAGATGCAGATAATGATTTAGATATTTCAGAGCTTGATCCAAAAGCAAAAGAGTCTGTTAAAAAACATATTGATAAAAGTGCTGAAAATGTTCTTAGTCATCCAACGGTTGGCTCAAAATCTTTTTTAATTACTATCGGTGATAGATCGGTAGGAGGAATGGTTGCAAGAGATCAATTTGTTGGAAAGTGGCAGGTGCCTACATCAAATTATGCTATGTCCTTGAGATCTTTTGATGATGTTTGCGGAGAAGTCATAAGTATCGGAGAGAGACCAGCTTTATCCATTCATAATGCAGCTGCTTCAATGCGAATGGCAGTAGCCGAAGCAGTAACCAATATGATGTCAGTTCCAATTGAATCTATTTCTTCTATAAGAGCATCAGCTAACTGGATGGCGGCTTGTGGAGAAAATATTGAAGATTTAAATCTTAGAAAAGGAGTGGAAGCACTATCAAACTTTTGTATTGATCTCGGGATAGCAATTCCTGTTGGTAAAGATTCTTTGTCCATGAGAACAACTTGGGAAAAAGATCAATCAAACTTCACCGTTAAAAGTCCAATGACAGGAATCATTTCAGCTATGGCGCCTGTCAAAGACGTAAGAACATCAATAACTACAGAGTATAAAAACTTAGAAGATCCATGCTTGGTTTTAGTAAAACCAAACAATTTTTTTAGATTGAATGGATCAATTTATCAAGATATTTTTGAAACATCATTTACTGATACGCCAGATATTTCATCAGAAGAGCTCTTAAATTTATTTAATTTTATTCAGAAAGGAGTAAATAAAAAAAATATTCATGCGCTTCATGATATTTCTGATGGGGGAATCCTTACCACCTTATCTGAACTTTGCTTTACAAATAAAATAGGATGTTCAATATCGCTTGATAACAATTTCCAGGTTTCTCCGGAGCAATTCTTATTTTCGGAAGAGATTGGAGTTGTTATCCAAATAAATGAATCTAAATTAAAGGAATTAAAGCAATCAGCTCATTCTCAAAACCTTTTATTCCAGTATTTAGGAAAGATTGGCGGAAGTAATTTTGATATTTTAGATAAAAATAAGGATAAATTATTCTCACGAGACATTGCAGAGCTTGAACAGGCTTGGTCTCAGGTCTCATATCGCATTAAATCAATAAGAGACAATAAAGATGATGCAAAATCGGAGTTTGATCTTATTTCAAAGACCTCAAATACTGGATTATTTTCAAATGACTCTTTTAAGCAACCTAAAAAAGTTCTGAAAATACTCAATTTCCTGAAAAACAAACCAAAAGTTGCAATTTTAAGAGAGCAAGGTGTAAATGGGCAAAATGAAATGGCAGCTGCATTTATAAAAGCAGGTTTTGAAGCACATGATGTTCATATGCAGGATTTGTTAGAGCAGAAAAAAGATTTAAATCAATTTAATGGTCTCGCTGTTTGTGGTGGATTTTCATATGGAGATGTTTTAGGAGCAGGAAAGGGTTGGTCTAGCACAATCAATTTTAGTGATAGCATCCAAGAAAAGTTTTTAAAATTTTTTGAGGACGAGAAAAAATTTACACTTGGTGTTTGTAATGGATGCCAAATGCTTTCCTCCATAAAAGAAATAATTCCCGGAACAGATTCTTGGCCAAGTTTCCAAAAGAATCATTCCGATCAATTTGAAGCAAGACTGAGTCAAGTAAAAATTCTAAAATCAAAATCTGTACTGTTAAATGATATGGAAGACTGGTCGCTACCAATTATTGTTTCGCATGGAGAGGGTAGAGCAAGTTTTGAAAATGAAGATGAAATAAAAAAACTTTTTGATTCAGAAAAGATCTGTATGACTTTCGTTGATTCAGCTGGATATCAAACTGAACAATATCCATTGAATCCAAATAAATCACCTTCAGGAATTACAGGAATTACAAATGATAATGGAAACATAACAATCATGATGCCTCACCCGGAGAGAGTTTTTCGTTCTCATCAATTTTCATGGAAACCATTATCTTGGGGAGAATTTTCTCCTTGGATGCAGATCTTTATAAATGCTAAAAAGTTTGTGAGTTAGCTCAGTAAAATCTCTTCTTCACGAAATTCAAAATTGTCTTTTTTGGAATCCTCAACGAAATATTTTAGAGTCATTGAAACTGTTGGGAAAGCTAATTCATCCCATGGAATTTCTGACATTTCAACCAGCTTCACTTCACTACTTTCATTGGTTGGTCCAAAGGAGTCTGAAAGAAGTTTAGCTAGATAAAAAACGTGTATCTGACTGATATGCGGTAGACTTATGACAGTATATGGCTTAATTATTTCAGCTTTAGCTTGAGTTTCTTCTAATGTTTCTCTTAATGCACCAGCTTGCATCGTTTCTGCATTTTCAAGAAAACCTGCCGGCAAGGTCCACTTATCTTTACGCGGATGAATACTTCTTTTAGCAATTAATATTTTATTATCAAATGTTGATAATGTGCCCACTACTAGATTTGGATTTGTATAAAAAATTGTATGACAATCATTACAACAATATCGCTTTCGATTATCATCTTCAGGGATTTTAAATTCTAAATTTGAGCTTCCACAATTTGAACAATACTTCACAACTTAACCAATATTTTTTCTAAAAAAAGTTAAACTATCTTAAATGATTTCTTCAATAAAAGATAAATTAAGTAATATTAATTATGATGCGACTACTGGAAACAGAAAAGCTGGCGTTATGATTTTATTATCAAAAATTAGTGACAAAAATTTTTCAATTAAATTTACTTTGAGATCATCGAAAATGAAAACTCATGCAGGTGAAGTCAGTTTTCCAGGTGGAATGATGGAAGAGATTGATCACGATATTTTTCAGACTGCTCTTAGAGAATGTGAAGAAGAAATTAATCTCCAATCAACAAATTTAGAGATTCTAGGAAAAATGGATTATTTTATTTCGAGACATAAAGTAGAAGTTCATCCAGTTGTTGGATTTTTAGAAACTAATCAATCCTTTAAATCCAATTATGAAATAGATGAAATATTTGATGTCCCCATTTCATATTTACTTGATGAAGAAAATATTATTTGGCAAGAATTAGAAAGAGATGGAATTAAGTTCAAATCACCATCATGGAGTTATAATGGATTTAAAATTTGGGGACTTACTGCAATGATTACAACGATTTTTGTTAATGATTATTTTGATGCAGGAATAAAATTGGACTGGAAGCGATGATTTACGAACTAGATGGAAAAAAACCTAAAATGCGGGATGAAAATTACTGGATTGCCAGTAACGCTACCGTCGTAGGTGATGTTTTCTTAGATACAGATGCAAGTATTTGGTTTAATTGCGTAGTTAGAGGAGACAATGAGCCAATTTCTATAGGGAAAGGGTCAAATATTCAAGAAGGTTCTATTATTCATACAGATCCTGGTTTCAAATGCACCATTGGTAATAATGTTACCGTTGGGCACATGGTAATGCTTCATGGATGTGAAATAGGTGATGGTTCTCTAATTGGTATAAATTCAGTCATTCTAAATGGTGCAAAAATAGGTAAAAACTGCATAATTGGAGCCAAAGCTTTAATTACTGAGAATGCTGTAATCCCTGATGGTTCAATGGTTATGGGCATTCCAGCAAAGGTAAAAAGAGAGTTATCGGAGGAAGAGCAACAACTACCAACTTTGAACTCAAAATTTTATGTTGAAAATTATAAAAGATATAAAAAAGGAGATTTTTAAATGTCATATGCAATAGTTACAGGGGCTTCAGCCGGAATTGGAAAAGAAATAGCAATACAGCTTGCTGAAAGAGGTCACGATATTATTTTGACTGCTAGAAGAGAAAATAGATTACAAGAACTAGCCTCAGAAATTAGAAGCAGGTATCAAGTAAATGTTGATTACATCACAGCTGATTTAGCTGAAGTTGATGCACCAGATCAAATTCATGAATTTTGTAAGAATAATAATTATGACGTAGAAATTCTTATCAATAATGCAGGTTATGGGTTACCAAAACCGTTTCATGAAGTTCCTATGGAAGATGAAGAAAAAAGCCTCAGAGTGCTAGCAATATCAGTAATAGCTCTAACAAAAAAGTTTGTGCCTGATCTTCTTGCAAGGGGCGGCGGAAAAGTTATGATTGTCTCTTCAGTGGCATCTTTTGCTCCACCATCCGCAATCCAGACACTTTATGGACCAATTAAAACATTTATGAATAGATTTAGTGATTCTATAAATATAAATTACAAACGTAAGGGCATTTCTTCAACTTCAGTTTGCCCAGGCTATACAGTTACTGAATTCCATTCTGCATCAGGCACTCAAGAGCAAATGGACAAAGTTCCAGCATTTATGAAATTAACTGCTGAGAGAGTAGCTAGAGAAGGACTTGATGCAATGTTTGCTGGCAAGCGTCTTTCTATCCCAAGTAAAAGATACAAGGTATTAGTCTTTCTTATGACATATTTTTCATTTTTAATTAATATTTTTAGTAATGCACTTACAGGCGGCAGATACGAAAAAAAATGAATACTAATGAGATAAGAGAAGCATTTCTAGAATTCTTTAAAAGCAAGAATCATAATATTGTTTCTTCAAGTTCTCTCGTACCTAACAATGATGACACTTTGCTTTTCACTAATGCAGGCATGGTTCAGTTTAAAGATGTCTTTTTAGGCCAAGAAAAACTTAAATATTCCAGAGCCACCTCTTCCCAAAAATGTATTCGTGCTGGAGGTAAGCATAATGATCTTGAAAATGTAGGCTATACACTTCGCCACCATACTTTTTTTGAAATGCTTGGGAACTTTAGCTTTGGTGACTATTTTAAAGAGGAGGCTATAGTTTTTGCATGGGAGTTTTTAACTGATGTTCTCAAACTAGATAAAGATAGGTTATGGATTACAGTTTATAAAGATGATGACGAGGCAAAAGAAATTTGGATAAATAAGATTGGCATTGATCCGGATAGAATTGCGAAGCTTGGAGATAAAGATAATTTTTGGTCAATGGCTGATACTGGACCTTGCGGCCCTTGCTCAGAAATCTTTTTTGATCATGGAGATAAATATGAAGGAACACCGCCAGGTGAAGATGGAGAAGAGGGCGACAGATTTGTTGAGATATGGAATTTAGTATTTATGCAATTCAACCGAGATTCAGATGGCGTGCTGCATGATTTACCAAAGCCGTCAGTTGATACTGGAATGGGACTAGAAAGAATTGCTGCAGTAATGCAAGGAGTAGGATCAAACTATGAAACTGATATCTTTTCAAATCTAATTAAAGAATCCGAGAAAGTGCTTGGAAGTGCTGGAGATGTCTCCCACAAAGTAATTGCTGACCATCTTAGATCTTCATGCTTCTTAATTTCAGATGATGTTTTTCCATCTAATGAAGGAAGAGGCTATGTTCTCAGAAGAATCCTGCGAAGAGCTATTAGGCACGGCTATAAGATTGGAGCAGATAAGCCTTTTATGCATAAGTTAGTTAAAACTTTCGTTAACGCGATGGGTGATCCCTATCCACAACTAAAAAATGACGAAGAAAGAATTAAAAAACTCATCAAAAATGAAGAGACTCAGTTTTTACAAACTCTCGATAAAGGTATTCAAATTTTGGACTCCACTCTTGCAGAAGGGAATAAAGAAATTATTTCAGGAGATTTGGCCTTTAAGCTTCACGATACTTTTGGTTTCCCATTTGATCTGACGGCTGATATTGCAAGAGAAAAGGGTATTGACATTGATGAAGAAGGATTCAAGAACAATATGGAATCTCAACAACAAATGTCAAAGGCATCAAGTTTGTTTGTGTCAAAGATTCCCACAGCAGAGGATATAAAGGAAACAGATTTTATTGGTTATGAATATTTATCTTCAGACTCAAATGTAATAGCAATTTGGAATAAAAATGAAAAAGTTGAGCTTGCTAAAGAACCACAAGAGTACTTTATAGCACTTAACCAGACTTCAATTTATGCAGAGTCAGGTGGACAGGTTGGTGATAGAGGTATGTTTAAATCTAAAAATGCAGAGGGTAGTATTTTAGATTGCAAAAAATCTGGAAAAGTTTTTATGCACCTTATAAAGTTAGACAAAGGAAGCATAAAAATTGATGATAAAATTGAAGTTAACGTGAATAAAGAAAAAAGAGAGAAAACCGAAGCTCATCATTCTGCTACCCATTTAGTCCATGCTGCACTAAAAAGGGTTTTAGGAGATCATGTTAAGCAAAAGGGTTCCCTTGTTGATGAGCACAAACTCAGATTTGACTTCTCCCATGATGAATCTTTATCAGATGAAGAGATATCCAAAATTGAAGATTTAGTAAATCAAGAAATACTAAAGAATTCTGCTGTAAGCACAAAAATAATGGATTTAGAAGATGCTAAGAATTCAGGTGCAGAGTCTTTATTTGGTGAAAAGTATGAAGATCAGGTAAGAGTCTTATCTATTGGTGAAGATGATTTTTCTCTTGAGCTTTGTGGTGGAACACATATCTCAAGAACAGGGGATCTTGGTATTTTCATTATAATAAGTCAAAGCAGTGTAGCCTCTGGTATTAGAAGAATTGAGGCATTGTCTGGTCCTAGAGCTCAAGAATATTTATCAAATCTTAAAAATCAAACTATTCAACTCCAAAAACTATTAAATGCTCCTGCTGAAGAAATTGAAGATAAGGTGAGTAAGCTTTTAAAGGAAAATAAAAGCTTAAAAAAAGGCGGTAAAACCGCCAAAGCAGCCACAATTAAATCCTCTAATACTCATGATATTGATAACTTTAAATTAGTAATTGAAGAGGCAGAATCAGAGGATATAAAAGAATTAAGACCACTACTCGATGAAAAAGCGAAAAATGCAAATAATTCTATCTTTATTATTCTAAGTTCTAAAAACGAAACATTAACTATTCTCTGTTCCGTATCAAAAGACCTTCAATCGAGAATTTCAGCAAAAGATCTCATTAATGCTTTAACGTCACCTATCGAAGGTAAAGGGGGTGGAAGAGTAGAATTTGCTCAAGGCGCAGGTAAGCCTTCCGATAGAGAAAAATTTGTTTCTGATATCCCTAATATCGTACAATCGCTCGCATAAATTTTTCTTATGCAACAAGTTATAGTTCAAAAATTTGGAGGTACATCTGTTGGCTCGGGAGAGCGTATAGCTGCAGTTGCTGAAATCATTAAAAATGAGGCAGAGATTAACACTGTTGTAGTTGTTGTATCAGCAATGGCAGGAGAGACTGATCGACTTATAGAACTCTCAAAATTATTTGGAGATAATCCGAATACAAGAGAATTTGATGCCCTGATATCAACTGGTGAGAAAGTAAGCGCATCTCTTTTAGCTATGGCCCTCAACTCTCTTGGCTTGAAAGCCAAATCTTATTCAGCTGCTCAAGTTTCACTTAAAACTACATCTAACTTTTCAAAGGCTAAGATTTTGGATATAGATAAAACAAAAATGGAAGAGATTCTTGCAGATGGCTCAATTCCAATTATTACCGGTTTCCAAGGAATAACTGAAACTGGAGAAGTTACTACCTTAGGAAGAGGTGGATCTGATACTACTGCTGTTGCAATTGCTGCTTCTCTTAAAGCTAACCGTTGTGATATTTATACGGATGTTGATGGCATTTACACTACAGACCCAAGAATTGTTCCCAATGCAAAGAAACTTGATGCAATTTCAATGGAAGGCATGCTTGAGCTTGCAGGACAAGGAGCTAAAGTCATTCAAATAAGAGCTGTAGAATTCGCAAATAAATTTAAGGTTCCTGTGAGAGTTTTATCGAGCTTTTCATCAGGTACTGGTACTATGATAACTTTAGAGAATGATACTATGGAAAATGCAGAAATTTCAGGAATAGCCTTCCAAACAGACCAAACAAAAGTAACTTTTACTGCGGTTGAAGATACTCCAGGCATAGCATCAAAGATACTTGGTCCGCTGAGTGAATTAGATATGAAAGTTGATGTTATTGTTCAAAATGTTGGAATTGAAGGCAAGACGGATTTTACTTTTACCATAGCAACCGAGGAAAAAAGTTTGTTGGATGAAGCAATTAACAATATTCAAAAATCCATAAACTATAAAGAAGTAATAATTGACGATGAAATTGCTAAAGTTTCTATTGTTGGTGTTGGAATTAGGTCTCATGCTGGAGTTGCAGCAAAAGCTTTCCAAGCGTTATCTGAAAACGAAATAAATATTGGCATGATTA
This sequence comes from uncultured SAR86 cluster bacterium, assembly GCA_902622845.1. Lineage (GTDB taxonomy): Bacteria > Pseudomonadota > Gammaproteobacteria > Magnimaribacterales > D2472 > CACNXK01. The sequence goes on from CACNRI010000002.1 coordinate 116,569, forward strand.
GCACATCCGAAATTAAGTTGACTTTGGTTATCAAAAAAGATGATCTTGAAAAAGCCGTAAAAGTCTTACATGATGTATTTGAGCTAGATAAATAATGTATGACTTAGTCCTTAAAAACTGCAATGTTATCAATGAAAATGTTGAATCACAGGTAGATATTGCAATTAAAAATCAAAGAATTGAAAAAATAGCTGCTTCAATTGATTCAGAATCTTCAGAAGAACTAGATTTATCAGGAAAGCTTGTAATTCCTGGTCTTATTGATGATCAAGTTCATTTTAGAGAACCAGGCCTAACCCACAAAGGTGAAATTGCCAGTGAATCAAAGGCCGCTCTTGCCGGGGGCGTAACAAGTTATTTTGAGATGCCTAATGTAAATCCTAATACCTCTACTATTGAGAATTTAGAGAAAAAGTTTGAGATGGCCTCATCAAAATCCGTTGGTAATTACTCATTTTATTTAGGTGCAACAAATGACAATATTGAAGAGATAAAAAAACATGATCCAAAAACCTCATGTGGCCTCAAAGTATTTATGGGAGCATCTACTGGTGATTTACTGGTTGATAAATATGAATCGCTTGAGCAGATTTTTGAACATTGTCCTACAAATATTGTCACTCACTGTGAAGATCCTAAAAGATTAGTGGAAAATGAGAGACTATACAAAGAAAAGTATGGCGACAAGCTCGAAGCTGCTCATCATGCAGTTATAAGAGATGAGGAATGTTGCTATTTATCCAGTTCATTAGCTGTTGGGCTGGCAAAAAGATTTGGGTCTAATTTGCATGTTCTTCACCTTTCCACAGCAAGGGAAATGGAATTATTTACAACTGATCCAATTGAGAACAAACATATTACTGCTGAGGGTTGTGTTCATCACCTAACTTTTAGCGACAAAGATTATGAAGATCTTGGTAATTTTATTGTTTGCAATCCCTCAATTAAAACAGAGGAAGACAGACTTGGAATTATTGAAGCCGTAAAAGCAAATAAAATTGACATTTTCGCAACCGATCATGCTCCTCATACTTTTGAAGAAAAAAGCCAAAAATATCCAAATATTCCTGCAGGTATTCCTTTAGTTCAGCACTCTCTTCAGATGCTACTCGAGTTTTATTTTGATGATATTTTCTCTTTAGAAATGATCGTCGAAAAGTCCAGTCATAATGTTGCAAAGAGATTCAATATCAAAGATAGAGGATTCCTAAGGGAAGGGTACTTCGCAGATATAACATGTGTGGATATGGATAAAACCTATACAGTAAATAAAGAAAATATCTTACATAAATGTGGGTGGTCCCCTCTAGAAAATAGAACAATGCGCTCATCAATTCATGCAACCATCCTCAATGGAAATATTGCTTATAAAGAAGGGCAATTTTCTGAGTCTTTGAATTTTGGTCATAGACTAGAATTCGATAATTAGAATCGTTAAGCATCATAAAATTGTCTGTATAATAAAAAACTCGGAGAGTTGGCTGAGTGGTCGAAAGCGCCTCCCTGCTAAGGAGGTATACGGGTAACTGTATCGAGGGTTCGAATCCCTCACTCTCCGCCATTTTGGAGAAAAATATGAATGATAATGAAATGATAAAGGATTGTATTCAGTTATATTTTGATGGATGTTATGAGTCTGATCCTGAAAAAATTAAAGCTTCTTTTAATCCAAATGCTTCCATAACAGGGTATCTCCCAGATGGTTTTCATGAAATGAGTGTTGATGATTTTGCTGGTTTTGTAGCGTCGCAACAGCCATCACCGATGGAAAATAATGATGAAAAGATGCTAGAAATAATCTCATGTGAAGTTTATGGAAATACTGCAGCTGTTAAAGTTAGAGAAGCATACCTAGGAATGATTTTTATAGATTGTTTATCCTTTTTAAAGAAAGATGATGAATGGAAAATTTATACAAAGCTTTTTCATGTAGAATCTTAAATAATATCTTTTTATAAAAAAGTCACTATTTGATTATTTTTTTTGTAATATAAATACTTATTAATTTTTTTCGGAGATTTTATGAATATAATTCAAAAAAGTTTGTTGTCCATTTTTTCAATAATTTTTATTGTTAGTTGCTCTAACTCAATGGATGATGCTGATGCTCAACAAACTGTTTACTTTAATCAATTCATTCCTTGTGTTGCTGGTCCTGATTATTCAGAAGAAACAATGAAGAATTTTGTTGCTGAATGGAATGAATTAGTAGCAGTATATGATGAAATGGTTTGGGCTGGAGGTTATGCTCCAGCAAGTGGTCAACAGAACGGCTGGTGGGAACTTCAATGGACTTCAAAGGATGCTGCAGATGCTGCATGGGAGTCTTGGCTCTCTAATGCAGAAGCTCAAGAATGGGATCAGTCATCAAGAAATGTATTGGATTGTGATAATACTAAAGTTGGTGATTTTGTTTTTCATAGCTCAGGAATTACTTCCCCAGACTTTGATTGGACATCATTTACTACTGAATCTTTTGCATGTAGATTTACTGATGGAACGACAGAAGAGGATTTAATGGCAGATATGGCTCTATTTAACCAGTGGGTTGCTGACAATGGAACTGGAGATCCTTTTACCTATGGCGTTTATATTCCAAAAGATTCTAGTGATCCTTATGATTTTTATTGGCTTAACTGGCATCAAAATATCAAGGCTTTAGAGGCTGGGAATATGAATTGGATTGAAAGCGGTGCTGATATGCAGGCAGCATTTGACAAACATTCTTCATGTGATGATTCACAGTTGTGGAATAGTGCTGAATTTAAAAATGAGCTAAACAGTTAAATCTTAACTTTTTATTAAAGGCCGCTCTTGCGGCCTTTTTTTATTGAATTAAAAAATTAAATCATTAAGTAAAGTTAAATGATAGATAAATCCTTAAGATTGATTCTTGGAAATCAACTTTTCCCCTTAGAGATCCAAAAAATAGAGGATACAGAAACTATTTTTATGTGTGAGGACTCAGGTCTTTGCACCTATGAAAAACATCATAAGTCTAAAATTGCATTATTTTTTAATGCAATGAGGTCGTTTAGAGACTCTTTGGAGAAATCAAAAATAAAAAATATTTATTATGATTTTAACAATAGATTTAATGATCCTTTTATTGAGAAATTAGCTGACGAGATCAAGAGAAATAACTTTACCAAAATTAAGTTTTTTGAAATAGAAGACAAGCCTTTTGAAAAAGAAATACTTGGACTAGTCAACGAATTAGAAATTAAATATGAAATTTTGAAAACTCCCATGTTCATTGATACAAGGCAATCATTTAAAGAATATATAGGGGATAAAACTTTTATATTACAAGCAAACTATTACAAGAAAGTTAGAAAAGAGATGGATCTTCTTTTAGAAGCTGGAAAGCCTTTGGGTGGTAAATGGAGCTTTGATGATGAAAATAGAAAAAAGCTTCCTAAAGGTTACATAATTCCAGAACTTCCAACTATCAAAAAACGAGATGATTCTGAAGAAATTTCTAATTTTATAAATACTGAATTTAAAGATCATCCAGGGATAATAAATAATATTTTCCCTTTTACTTCTGAACAAGCTTTAGATTGGCTTAATGTTTTTTTTGATGAGCGTTTTAAAGATTTTGGGCCATACGAAGATGCTATTTTTATGGGCGAACATTTTCAACTTCATTCTGCGTTAAGTAGTTCAATGAACCTTGGGATTATTACTCCACAGCAAGTAGTAACTGAGGCAAGAAATTATGCTGAGGAAAATGATATACCTCTGAACAGCTTAGAAGGATTTATAAGACAAATCATTGGTTGGAGAGAATTTATAAGAGGCATTTATCAAAACTTCTCTGAAAAAATGATTGATTCTAATTATTGGAATCATCAAAGAAAACTATCCGATGCATGGTATACAGCAGAAACAGGTATAGAACCTCTAGATGATGCCATAAAAGGCGCAAAAGAGTTTGGGTATACTCATCACATAAATAGACTTATGGTTTTAGCTAGCATAATGAATATGTCAAGAATCCATCCATCAGAGATTTATAAATGGTTTATGGAAATGTTTGTTGATTCTTCTGAGTGGGTAATGGTTCCAAATGTTTTTGGTATGGGAACATTCGCTGATGGAGGAATATTTGCTACCAAGCCATATATTTGTGGATCAAGTTATATATTAAGGATGTCAAATTTTAAAAAGGGAGATTGGTGTGAAATTGTCGATGGCCTTTATTGGAAATTTATTGAAGACAATAAAGAATTCTTTGCTTCAAATCCACGTCTTTCGCTAATGATAAGAGCTCTTGATAAACTTGATAAGGATAGGAAATTAAGAATTTTTAGGGCCGCTGATATTTTTATTGAGGAAAAAACTCTTTGAAAAGAATAAAAAAATCCAATCTTCCTCAAAAAATTTGTGTAACATGTAATAGGCCTTTTACATGGAGAAAAAAATGGGAAAGATCTTGGGATGAGGTCAGATTCTGTAGTAAAAGATGCAAAACCAATGCTAAGGAGTAAAAAATGACAGATTACGCAACTCTTGAAAAAATCGATGATGTATCAGTATTAAGCTTAGATGATGGAAAGGTAAATGTCTTTTCTATAGAAATGCTTGAAGCGATTAATAATTGCTTAAATGATGTTCCTAAAGATAGTGGCTCTCTAGTGATAAAGGGTAAAGATGGAATTTTTTCTGCCGGCTTTGATTTAAAAACCTTTGCATCAGGAGATATGGAAAAAATATCAAAAATGAGTGATCTCGGAATGAGGTTTATGTATGACATTTTTACTTTTCCAAGGCCGGTTATTGCTGCTTTATCTGGGCATACTATAGCAATGGGTCTTTTTGTAGCATGTGGATGTGATTATAGAATAGGCCTGAAAGGAGATTTTGTAACTCAAGCTAACGAGGTTAGAAATAATATGGATATTCCAACTAGTATTATGCAGATTGCTGCAAGTAGAATTTCTAAAAAACATGCATATTCTGTTCTGCTTCATGCTGATCCATACCCATTTGCTAAAGCGGTTGATGCAGGAATAATAGATGAGCTAGTTGAAGAGTCTGATTTTGAAGCTAGAGTTATGGAAAAGGCTATCGATCTTGCTACCTTGGGCCATCCCCATTACGAAAAAACAAAAAATGCATATATTGCTGATGATGTAAAAATTATTAAACCTTTGATAGTTAAATAAAGAATGCCAAAAGGTTATTGGGTAGCTAAAGCAAACATTCTCGATGATGAGAAGCTCTCAAGGTATGGTAAACAAGCTGAAATAGCAATAGAGAAATTTGGTGGTAAATTTCTTGTTAGGGGTGGTCAACATGAAACCAAAGAGGGAATCGATTTCTCCAGAAATGTAGTTGTTGAATTTGATTCCTATGAGACTGCACTGGCTGCTTACAGCAGTTCAGAATATAAAGAGGCATTAACTTTGCTTAAGGGCGGAGCCGAAAGAATGTATGCAGTAGTTGAAGGCTATGAATAAGATGCTGTCAATAATTTAGGACTAACTTAAATGGACAAATCTCCAAACTTCTATGCTGAGCAATTTGCTTCAGCTGCTTGGGGCCCATGGCTAATATTTCTATTAATTGGATCTGGGATATTTTTTTTAATTTATTCAAGATTTAAGATTTTTAAATATCTTCTGCATGCTTTTAGGATCCTTTTTTCCAAGGAAAAGAGGGATGATGAGGGCGAAGTAAGTCCCTTCCAAGCACTTACCACATCATTGTCGGGGACAATTGGGTTGGGTAATATTGCTGGTGTTGCCCTTGCAATTTCAGTAGCAGGACCTGGCTCAATTTTTTGGATGTGGGTGACAGCAATCATAGGTATAGCAACAAAATTTTTTACTTGTACTTTGTCGGTGATGTATCGAGAAAAGACCAAAGAAGGAGAAATCTTTGGCGGCCCCATGTATGTAATAAAGAATGGTCTTCCAAAAAGAATGTTACCCCTTGCATATTTTTTTGCTTTGGCAGGAATGATAGGCTGCTTGCCAGCTTTTCAAAGCAATCAACTCATTCAAATCACCGGGGACCTTGCTTTTTCAGAAATTGAAAATTTTAATGTTTTTGGAGGTTTAGTCCTCGCAGGTATTACTGGAATAGTGGTAATTGGTGGTTTAAAAAGAATAGCTGAAGTTGCAACATTTCTTGTACCTCTAATGGGATCAATTTATTTTGGAGCAATGCTTGTAGCGCTCATACTAAATTTAAACCTAGTTTTACCTGCCTTTAAATTAATTTTTATCGATGCATTTAATGGAACTGCTATTGCAGGTGGTACCTTTTTTGGAGTGTTAATTTATGGCGTTAGAAGAGGAGCTTTTTCAAATGAAGCAGGTATGGGAACTGAATCTTTGGTTCATGGAGTTGCTAAAGTTTCAAATCCAGTTAAACAAGGTTTAGTAGCCATGACAGGACCAATTTTTGATACATTAATTATATGCACAGCCACTGCTTTAATGATTCTAGTATCAGGAGTTTGGGAAACATCATCGTCCCAAGGCGTTACATTAACAGCAGAAGCATTTAGTATTTTGTTAGGTAACTTTGGTGGCTTAATTCTTTTCGTATGCGTCATTTGCTTTGGCTTGAGCACAATCTTTACTTACTCTTATTACGGAGCATCGTGCTCAAGATTCCTATTTGGAAGATTTGGCATGAAATTCTATATTTATCTATACATTTTAAGTATTTTCATTTATTCGATAGTACCAATTGATATTGCTATAAATATAGCTGATGGTGCATTTGCTATGATGGCTATTCCAACTCTGATTTCTGCATTATGGTTGGCACCAAAAGTAATGCAGGCTTCAAAAATTTACTTTAAACTTATAGATAACAATTAAAAAAATGAAATTTTTAAGTTCTCTGTTTCTATTCTTTTTAGCTATACCAATTTTTTCAGAAGAAAAAGGTCGACTCGATAGAGAGATATTTGATTTTAGATATACCTATCTAGGAATAAGCTATATTGGAGCAAGCAATGCAGATAGTGGCTTAGCAATAAATACCTCATTTAACCTGCCTGGACCTTTATATCTTAAGTTTGAAAGAAGAGGCGACGGAATAGACTTTGAGAAAGAAACAGTCGACAAAACTACTGATTCTTTTAGAATTGGAGCTCATGCTGGAATAGGGGACATATTAAGTAATATTTCAGCACGCGGAGTCAACTTAGAAATTAAAAATTTATTTGAGCTCTATGGAGAGTTTGGGGTAAAAAGTTGGTCAGTAGAAAACGATAACTTCAATTTTGATGAAAATGCATATGAGGCAAATTTTGTGTCAGGCATTCATTTTGGTGACAGTAATGATTGGGAAGGAAAGATTTTCCTTGATGTCGCATCAGAAGCAGAACCAATTATCAATGATGACATTGTATGTTTGGAACTAGATTGTCCAACAATTTATGAGATTTCGGATGATCAAAACAGAAGATTTGGTTTTGAAGCAATCTACAACAGAGGCAAGTATACAGCCTTTACTATCGGTGCGAGCACAAACTCTCTATATGATTCAACAACTTTTGAGATAGGTTTTCGTATAAATCTATAAATTATTATCAGAAACAAAAGGATTAGTTGATCGCTCAACTTTAAAATTTGAGGGTGGTCCATGACCAGGAACAAAAGCTATATCTTCACCAAGGGGCCATAGTTTTGTCTTAATTGATTCAATCAATTGCGCATAGTTACCTCCAGGTAAATCTGTTCTTCCAATTGATCCGGCAAAAAGAACATCACCCACAATAGCTAACTTCGAGGGCTCATGAAAAAAAATAATATGTCCTGGAGTATGACCTGGAGTAAGAAATACTTTTAATATTGCATTACCAACTGATACGGTTTCTCCATCATTTAACCATAGATCTGGTGAGCAATTTTGAGCAGATAATCCAAGCATAGAACCTTGAGCTTCTAATTCATCCAAGAGAAACTTATCATCAATGTGAGGACCAATTATCTCCAAGTTGAGTGTATTAGCTAGCTCAGTAGCACCAGCAGCATGGTCTATATGCCCATGAGTAAGTAATATTTTCTCTGGAATTAGGTCATTATTTGCAGCACTAGCTAGCAGTACATCTAAATCTCCCCCTGGATCAACAAAAGCACATTTTTTAGTTTCCTCACAAAATACAATGGGTGCATTTTGTTGAAATGGAGTAACAGGATTTATTAATGCTTTTATATTAGACATTGCTACAATAGTTTCTGTTAATAATAACAGTTTTAAGCGAAGAAAAATGGCAATAAAAAGCTCAACTAAAAATAAAACAATGGTGGTGACGATCTCATCTCCACCAGTAAATGCATTTTCATCTGATGACTTAATAGAAATGAATGATCTCATCGAAAAAGCTTCTTTTGATAACCAAATCTCTGTGATAATTATTGAAAATGAAGGTAAAGGTTTTTCAGCAGGAGCAGACAGAAAGGAGCATGGCCTTGATAAAGAAAAGCTTGAAATAATTAATGATTATCTCTGGAAGCTTTCAAATGCAATCTATAATTCAGACGTTCCCATAATTTGCTGCTGTGATGGATTTGTTATAGGTGCTGGTTTTTTTATTCCATCTTCTTCAGATATAGTTTTAGCAACAAAAGATAGTTATTTTCAGATGCCAGGAATAAATTTTGATGTGCTGGTTGGAAGTGCACACTTAGGAAGAATAATCCCAAAACAAAGAGTAAGGGAAATGGTTTTCACTGGTGAAAGAGTTGGAGTTGAGGAGATTCTTTCATATGGCGGCATAAGCTCAACACATGAAGATAAAGAAAGCATGATGAAGAGGGCGCATGAAATAGCTTCAAAAATAGTCTCAATGGAGAGAGATTCAATTAAAGTTCTTAAAAAGATTCTCAATTCCAACGAACCAGTAGATGTAAATAGAGCTTTTAAAAAAGAACAACAGCTTACATTTCAAAATAAAAAAAACTTATCAGATTAAGGATTTCCCTTTATTTTGGTGCTAAATATCATTAATATAATCCCCTCATTGGAGATCAAAGGAGATCAAATATGACAGATAACAAAAAACCAACTCGAGAAGAAGCGGAAGCTGCAGTAAGAACTATGCTTGCTTGGACAGGCGACAACCCTGATAGAGAGGGTTTGGTAGAGACTCCTAAGAGAGTCGTTAGGGCTTATGAGCAATTCTTTGCAGGGTATGAAATGGATCCAAAAGAAGTTCTTTCAAAAGTGTTCGAAGAAGTTGAAGGTTACGATGAAATGGTAATAGTGAAGGATATTCGAGTTGAATCTCATTGTGAACATCACATTGTTCCTATCCTTGGAAAGGCACATGTTGGTTATTTGCCAAACAAAAGAATCGTTGGCATAAGTAAACTTGCCAGAGTTGTTGATATTTTTGGTAAGAGACTTCAAACCCAAGAAGTAATGACTGCTCAAATAGCAAACGTAATCAATGAAGTGCTTGAACCAAAAGGTGTTGCAGTTGTAATGAATGCAAAACATCAATGTATGACAACAAGAGGAGTTCATAAACCAGAAAGTTCAACAATAACATCTACTATGCTTGGAGCCTTCAGAGAGAACCCAGACACACGTGCTGAATTTATGAACTTAATAACAACTAGTTCATAGTAGCTGACTTTGGTGCTGCCTAAAGTTTCCAAAACTAAAAAAAAATTAATTCTTGCCAGCGGCTCAAGAATTCGCAGACAATTACTTGAAGGAGTTGGTCTTGAGTTCCAAGTTATAAATTCCAATGTAGATGAAGATTTAATTAAAGAGGAACTTCATGGGAGATCATTTAGAGAGCAGGTGTCAAGATTAGCCTCTGAAAAAGCGCGCACAGTAAGTATGGATAATTTAGAAGCATTCGTTATTGGATCAGATAATATGTGCACGATCGATGATGAGATTTTTGATAAACCTATTGATCATGAGGATGCTGTGAATCATCTTTCATCCTTATCTGGAAAAAAACATTTCCAAAATAATGGTATTTCTATATTTCATGAAGGAAAAGAGATTTGGTCAAATTATGATGTAACTGAGTTGGAAATGAAGAAACTATCACCACAAGAAATTGAGGATTATTTGAATTTAGATAAACCTTACAGTGCATGTGGTTGTTACCATTTTGAGTCTAACGGAAAAGATCTTTTTACTAGCATTAATGGCCTTGAAAGCACAGTCATGGGATTAGCAATGGAGCACCTCATTGAAAAGTTAAATCAACTAGGTGTCATTGAGTTATAGTAATAGTCATGAGCGAAATCTATTTATATGATTCTTTATCTAACAAAAAGAAAAAGTTTGAGCCAATAGATCAAAACCATGTCCGCATTTATGCTTGTGGACCTACAGTTTATAACTATGCACACATTGGTAACGCAAGGATGGCGGTAGTTTTTGATTCGTTTGTAAGGCTATTAAGAAATAAATATCCAAACGTTACATATGTATCAAACATTACTGATATAGATGACAAGATAATAGAAGCCGCAAATGAATCAAATATACCTATAAACGAATTAACAAAGAAATATACGAATATCTATAATGCAGATATGTCTTATTTGAATGTTCTTCATCCGGATATACAACCAAAGGCAACAGAGTATGTTGAGGATATGATTAATTTTATTGATAAATTAATCCAGAAAGATAAAGCTTATGAAAAAGATGGGCATGTATTTTTTCATGTTCCTTCATATGAGGGGTATGGAAAATTATCAAACCGAGATATAGATCAGCAACTTGCTGGAAGCAGGGTGCAAGTCTCCGATATCAAAAAAAATCAACAGGATTTTGTTTTGTGGAAACCTTCAAGCGAAAGTCAGCCTGGATGGGAATCACCATGGGGCATTGGAAGGCCAGGATGGCATACAGAATGTTGTGTGATGTCTGAGGTGAATTTAAAAATACCTTTTGATATCCATGGTGGTGGGCAAGACTTACTCTTTCCGCATCATGAAAATGAAATTGCCCAATCTTGTGCAAGCGTTAATTCTGACAATCCTGAAGATTATGCTAAGTATTGGATACATAATGGTTTTGTAACAATAGATGGAGAAAAAATGTCAAAATCTCTTAATAATATTATTCTTCTAAATGATCTTTTAAAAGAACATGATGGAGAAACAATAAGACTAGCACTGTTATCTTCCCATTATCGAAAATCACTTGATTGGAATGACAATGTAATAAAACAGTCAAAAGTATTGTTGGACAAAGTTTATGATTTTCTTGATACCTGTGACGATGATCTGGAAGGTGAAATTGATGAAAGTCTCATAGAAAACTTTTCTAATGATCTGGACATACCAAAAGTATTAACTTCCATTAATGAGCTTTTAAAAAATAGAAATTCCTTAAACACTCAAACCATCAAACAGTCTCTATTATTTGCGGGGAGCATTTTAGGAGTATTTGATAAAAAACCATCAGAATGGAATAAGCAAATTGAAATTAGTGATTCTGAATTGGCAGAAATAGAAAAGCTAATAAATGAAAGGAAAAATCTCAAAGAAAGCAAAGATTTTCGTGGCGCAGATGCAATAAGAGATTCATTATTAGAAAAAGGTATTGAGCTTATAGATTCTGAAGATGGCACCACTTGGAAATCTAAAAACTAATTTCACCAAATTCTTTCTTAACTGTAACAAACTTATAGTAATATTTAATAGGAGGATATTATTATGAAATATTTTTTATTATTAACATTTTCAATGTTTTCATTTGCAGACGATCATCGCATTTCAACAAATTTCTCAGACTGCGATGGAAAAGTTGTCAATTACTATGTTTCTAAAATTATTTCTGGTGGAAGTGTTGAAGGAATGATGAAAGCTAGCAAGATGCATCAAAACTTTTACGATGAGCAAGGCGCAAATGTAAAAGTTTATCCAGCACTCCAGTATTTAAGAAATGATGATGGCACAGAAGAAAAACTTCATCGTATCTCAACAATGGTTGTTTGGGATAGTGTTAACTCATGGAACGAATGGAGAGAGAGCATTGAAGCTTTATCTAAAGATGATAGAGAACTTGCTGATAAGCAATACAATGCCTTTGTTGCCATGTACAACAAGAATACTGAAGTTGTTGCTGAAAGAAGATGGTGTATGCTTTAAATTTTTGAGCTATTCAAGTAAAAAAAGCCAATACTAAGTATTGGCTTTTTTTATTACTATTTGAATTTAAACAAGCGCGCATGCCATAGCAATTAAAGATCCAATTGAACCAAAGTATGCAAGTGTTCTCAAATATTTTATGCCCCCAATATAGCAAACTCCATGAGCTACTCTAAATATTAACCACCAACAGGCAGCATTAGTGACATCAATATCCAATATCATGGATAAAAGTGCCAATGCTAAGAAAGCTGGTAAGCTTTCTTGAAGATTTGATCCTGCCTTATTTGCTCTTGCAAGAAGTGGCGTCTCCTCAATCGAAGTTTCTCTATTTCCTATCATCCAATTGAGATTTTTTATATTAATAGTCATTGGGATAAGCCAAATTTGAAGAATAGCTAGCACTAATGACATAACAATTAAGGTTTCCATAATCACTCCAAAAAATGTTAAAAAATAAGACTAGCAGTGTGAATTTATAAATTCAACAACAAATACTTTAGAATAAGCAATACAAATGCCAACTCTAAAAGAAAATAAAACTTTAATAGCAATTGCATCGCTGATACTTCTCTTTAGTTATTTAGCTTCATTATTTCTCACAAGCTTTGGATCAGTGGAAGTGAAAAGCTTAAGATTAGATACACAAAATGGGCAGTATATAATTTATGATCTCTATAAACCAAAGACAGCAACAAAGGATAGTAAAGCTCCTTTTATAGCCATCATTCCAGGATTTCAAAGATCTAAAGAAGCTCTATCGAATATAGCTATTGAGCTCTCTAGAAGAGGATATGTAATTGCTTTAATTGATCCATATGCGCAAGGACTCTCTTCGGCATCTCTCAGTACTAGGGCTGCAACTACCGAAGGATATGGCATGTTTGCACTAGTAGAACACATTCACTCCGGAGCTTTTGAATTTGTTGATACAAATAAAATAGGAGCCACGGGTCATTCAATGGGAGGTAATGCAGCTATCAGGGGAGCCGATTTTTTTGGAAAACAGGCAACTGAAAAAAATATAAAAAGTAAATTAGATTCTGTTTACGTCTCCGGTTATGTCCTTACTTTAAGAAATAATATCTTAAGAAACTCAAGATCAAATATGGGTGTTAGCTATGCCCTATATGATGAAGGAGCTTTCAGAAATGAGCTGAGCGGATGGGATTCTGCCAACATGAAAATTGCACCTGAATCTCTGCGAGTCGTAAATAATATTCTTTCAACAGATCAGCAAATTGAGGAAGTTGATTTGGGTAAATATTATGGATCTAAAGAAAATAATACTCTTAGAGTGATTTTCAATGAACCGGTATTACATCCTTTTCAGCCATATAATTTTGAAGCAACCTCAAATCAACTAGATTATTTTGAAAAAGTCTTTGGAGCTCCAAAATATATTAATTCAGTTAATCAAATTTGGCATTGGAAAGAAATTTTTACTCTTATAAATATGGTCTTAGCATTATCTATGCTTATTCCGCTAACTAAACTCCTCTTAAGTTTTAATTTTTTTTCATCAATTAGTAAAAACATACCAGTACCTTTAAATACTCCTAAAAGAGAGGGAAAAATTATCTTCTGGAGTATTTTTTTTATCAGTGCCCTTATAGCTTGCGTAACATTTATCCCCATGGTTGAGGTTGCAAAGATTTTATTTGAAGATGCTGCAAATAGGAAATTAACATGGTTTTTCCCGCAAAGAATGAATAATCCTGTGATGTTATGGGCAGCATTCAATGGCGCATTGGGCATTATTATTTTTTATCTTTCTTATAAACTATTTGGGAAAAAAAATGGTGTTAGTTCAGAATCTTGGGGCCTTAAGATAAACAAAAATGATTTTTTTAAGACCATTATTCTAGCATTCGTAATATTCAGTACTTTTTATATTTTCCTGTATATAAATTATTATCTTTTTCACGTTGATTACAGGTTTTGGTTTATGGGTGTGAGAATATTTCAACCTGAAATGCTTATTGTTCTAATGATGTATTTTCCTTTATTTTTTATATTTTTCTTTTCAAATTCTTTAAGAGTCAATGGTGCCATGAGATTTAAGGATCAACCAGAGTGGCTATCAATGCTGATTGCAGGCTTTGCAAATTCGCTTGGATTAATGCTAATTATAATTATTCAATATTTTGCATTCTTTAAAACTGGAACCGTTTTTTGGACAACAAATTGGTTAAGCGTAAATCTTCTTTTTGGAATTGTTCCAATGATGTTTATCTTGCCATATTTTAATAGAATATTTTTCAATATGACTGGAAGAGTATATCTTGGACCATTAATTACGTGTTTAATATTTATAATGATACTATCGACAAATACAGTAGTTTATCTTCCAATAGATTAAGATGAAAAAGAATAAAATATTATTTGCACTTTTGTTCCTCGCAAGCTGTGGCGGAGGCGGGGGTGGAGGTATGGAAGTTCCATTGAATAGCCCGCCTGTCATTACTAATAGCTCTTCTTCCTACTCGGTATTAGAAAATCAAAACTTTGCTTTTACTCTTCAAGGATCCGATCCTGATGGTGATACCGTCAGTTTTAATATTTTTGCCGGTGAGGATCAAAATTCGTTTGCAATAAATGATAGTAATCAAGTTATTTTTTTAACTAATCCAGATTTTGAGAATCCCACAGACTCAAATAATGATAATGTTTTTGAAGTTTCAATAAGAGCCTTTGATGGTAGTTCGTATTCATCTGGATATGACTTTAATATAACTGTCCTAGATGATGAGAGTGATAATGGAGATGGTGTTGTTACACCAAACTGTTCTGAACAAACTCCGGACACCTCTTATTGCACATTAAGTTGGGAAAGTCGCTCTCGTGAATTTTATATTGTTACACCAGAAAATTTTTCGATCGATCAAAATTTACCACTTTTAATTAGTCTTCATGGCGGAGATGATTATGCAGATGCAAACATGGAATATACTGGATTTAAAACTATTAAAGATGAAAATAACGTTGTTCTCATGTTTCCACAAGGAACAGTAGCGGAGGGAAAAGGATCAACAGGCTGGTATGCCGGAGGCGACTGTACAGCTTTGGAGGTCTGTGATCTTTCCTATATCGAAGCATTAATAGATTTTTCAGTTAACGACTTAGGAATAAATCCCGAAATGGTTTATGTCTCAGGTTTTTCTAACGGAGCTTTTATGGCATATACCCTCGCTTGTTTTTTAAGCAATAAAGTTGCAGCTTTTGCTCCAGTTGCGGGCTCACTTTCACCAGAAGACTATGATAGTTGTAATCCCCAAAGGCCAGTCCCAATTATTCATATCCATGGAGTTAATGACTCCCAAATTCCAGTTCAAGGAAATGATTACGTAACCCCTGTTCAACTAGTATTCAATTACTGGAGTAGTTTCAATGAATGTAGTTCAACTTCTGTAATTGATGGAGATGATAATAATGGCGATGGGTATGGCTGGTACTCAGATGTATCATCAGGCTGCCAGCAAGGAGTTAGCATTAATTATACCTATTTAGAAAATTTTGATCATTACTGGCCAAGCAGCAATGCTGATAAGGGAGGGGGTTCTGATATAAATGGAGCAACATATATTTGGGACTTTTTATCAAAATACGATATCAATGGCTTGAGAAACTAAATGAGATTTTATCAACTCTCCCTTTTATTTACCTTAATAATAATAAGTTCCTGTGGTGGGGGATCATCTTTAAGTGAAATTGAAATAGATTCTGAAGTCGATAGCTCTGATGAGCCCTGTATCAACTATCA
Source organism: uncultured SAR86 cluster bacterium (assembly GCA_902622845.1). Taxonomy (GTDB): domain Bacteria; phylum Pseudomonadota; class Gammaproteobacteria; order Magnimaribacterales; family D2472; genus CACNXK01. The sequence continues at coordinate 132,427 of CACNRI010000002.1, forward strand.
AACCAGTCTTGGTGAAGGTACTACTTTAAATTGCAGGATTGTTTATGACAATGTTATCAGACAATTTTATATTTATCTTGGGAGCACTTATCAATCAACTTCACCAGTTTTATTTAGTTTGCATGGATACACAAGTAGGGCTCTTTGGAATATGAATTATACTGGATTTCAATCAATAGCAGATGAGTTTGGTTTCATAGTTGTCTATCCCCAAGGCACTCTTTTACCAGCAACTGGGCAAACTCATTGGAACGTTGGTGGATGGACAACTAGCAGCATCACTGATGATGTTGGATTCCTTAACGAAGTGATTGATTTTCTAGATGATGAGTATTCAATTAATTTAAAGAAAATATATTCAACAGGCATGTCAAATGGAGGTTACATGAGTTACAAGCTTGCCTGTGACTTAAGCTCGAGGATTGCAGCAGTTGTCTCTGTAACTGGTTCGATGACTGTTGAAACTGTAGAAGGTTGTAATCCATCTCATCCTACATCAATTGCACAAATTCATGGATTAGAAGATTCTGTAGTTAGTTACTACGGTAATGCTTTTAGTAAACCAATCGAAGAGGTAATGGATTACTGGATAGACTACAATAATTGTTCTTCTGAGCCTAATACATCTGATATAGGCGGAAGCAATGGAGGAGGAATTCATGATGTATATTCTGGCTGCGATAACCAAACTAATGTTGAATTATTTCTCATGACTAATATGGGACATGATTGGCCAAATATTAATGATCATGATCTGCAAGCATCAACAACAATATGGGATTTTTTATCAAAATACGATATTGATGGATTAATTGAGTAATACTATTAAAATAGTGTAAAAAAATTAATATGGAAATAAATTTACCAGATGGATCTTCAAAAAAGTTAGAGCTAGGCTCTAACGGGCTAGATCTTGCAAAATCTATTGGTTCTAGGCTTGCAAAAAGTGCTGTAGCTGTATTAGTGGATGGTGAACAGAGAGATTTACTAGATGAGCTTCCTGATAAAGCTTCTGTATCGATTATTACAATTGAATCTGAAGAGGGCCTTCAAATAATGAGACATACCCTCACTGCACAAGTTCTTGCAAAAGCAGTAAAAAATTTATATGCAGATTCTAAGTTGGCTATTGGACCGACAATTGAAAATGGATTTTACTATGATGTTTCAACTAAAACACCAATATCTATTGAAGATTTACCTAGAATAGAAAATGAAATGATAAGAATATTGGAAAAGAAATCTAATATTATTAAAACTTTACATTCTGAAAAAGATGCAAAAAAATTATTTAAAGAAAGGGGTGAAAGCTTCAAAATTGAAATAATTGATGATGCTGATCAAACTGATAACTTTCAAATTTATACAAATAATGATGCAGATTTTATTGATTTATGCAGAGGACCACACCTACCAAACCTGTCTTTTGTAGGGGCTTTTAAGCTTACCAAAGTCTCTGGAGCATACTGGAAAGGTGACTCCTCTAACGAAATGCTTACAAGAATTTACGGAACTGCGTGGAGAAATGAAAAAGAGCTACAAGAACATCTTAAGTCTATTGAGGAAGCAGAAAAAAGAGATCATAGGAAAATTGGAAAAGATATGGATCTTTTCCATTTTCAAGATGAAGCTCCAGGCATGGTTTTTTGGCATCCAAAAGGCTGGTCTATTTATTCAACTCTAAAATCTTATATGTCAGATATGCAAAAGAAAGCTGACTATAAGGAAATTAATACTCCATTAGTGATAGATAGGAAGCTTTGGGAAAAATCGGGACATTGGGATAAATATAGAGAAAACATGTTTATTACTGAAATCGATGAAGAGCATGCAAATGAGAAAAGAGTAAATGCTTTGAAACCTATGAATTGTCCCGGACATGTTCAAGTTTATAACCAAGGCGTAAGATCATATAAAGAACTTCCATTTAGATTATGTGAATTTGGTTCATGTCATCGATATGAAGCATCAGGTACCATGCATGGTTTAATGAGAGTAAGGGGTTTCACGCAAGATGATGGGCATATTTTCCTTACAGAGGATCAAATCGAGTCGGAAACAGCGATCTTTATTGATTTACTATCAAAGGTTTATGCTGACCTTGGATTTAATGAATTTGAAATTAAACTGTCAACACGTCCTGAACAAAGAGTCGGATCTGATGAAATTTGGGACAAAGCTGAATTGTCTCTAAAAAATGCAATCGAAAAACTTGGATTGGAATATAGAATTGATGAAGGAGATGGAGCATTTTATGGTCCAAAATTAGATTTTGTATTAACAGATGCTATTGGAAGAAAGTGGCAATGCGGAACTCTTCAGCTAGATTTCAATCTTGCTGATCGACTAGATGCTCAATATGTTGCAGAGGATGGAAATAAATATAATCCAGTTATGTTCCATAGAGCAATTCTTGGTTCTTTTGAAAGATTCATAGGTATTTTAATTGAGAACTACAGTGGAAATCTTCCTTTATGGCTAGCTCCAACTCAAGTGACTGTTTGTTCAGTTACAGATGAGGCTGATGATTATGTAAAAGAAATATCTGAAATATTAAGAAGTAAAAATATTCGATGTAACTCAGATTTAAGAAATGAAAAAATTAGCTATAAAGTTAGAGAGCATAGTGTCTCAAAAGTACCTATAATTATTGCTGTTGGAAAAAAAGAGGTTTCAGACAGAACTGTTTCAATAAGAAGGCTTGGCAGTGATGAAACATCTATATTATCCCTTGATGATTTTACAACTTCAGTAGTACAAGAATCTCTTGCCCCAAATAAATAAAATGATCGGCAAATTTTTTATTGCAGTAATCAAAATTTATCAAAAGTTTTTTTCGCCATTGCTTGGAAGTAATTGTAGGTTCCAGCCAACATGCTCCACATATACTATTGAGGCTATTAAGAAATTTGGTGCTCTCTCGGGAATCATTTTAGGATTTAGAAGAATCCTTAAGTGCAGACCTGGTGGAGAGTGTGGGTATGACCCGGTACCAGAGGAGTTGTAATGATTTTTGATATATTTACTAGTAACTTCTATCTACTTTTAAGCCTTTGGATTGGTGTTGCATTCATTACTTTCTTCTATCTTTTCTTCGTTACTGCACCGTATGGCCGCCATGCTAATACTAATTGGGGGCCTTCAATGGATGCTAGATGGGGTTGGATAGTTATGGAATCTCCATCTGTATTCTTAATAGGGGGTCTATGTATATTTTTTAGGGAAAATCTAAGCCTAGTATCATCAATTTTTGTACTAATTTATATTTTTCATTATTTCCATAGGACCTTAATTTGGCCTTTTATTGCTGAAATGGATGGTAAAAAGATGCCTATTTTTGTGGCTTTTCTAGCATTTGTTTTTAACATTTTTAATGTCCTTTTTCAGTGTACATGGATTCTTTTTATTGCAAATTATGAGAAAAGCTGGCTTACAAGTTTTCCATTTATTTTAGGAATATTAATCTTTGTAGCTGGATTCTATATAAATGTTAGATCTGACTATATGCTTATTAATTTGAGAAAAGATAAAGGACCTGGATATCATATTCCAGGGGGATTTCTGTATGAAAAAATATCTGCTCCAAACTACTTTGGAGAGATGTTAGAGTGGCTTGGGTGGACAATAGCTAGTTTAAGCCCTTCCGGATTAGCTTTCTTTATTTGGACATCTGCAAATCTCATACCAAGAGGAATTTCCAATCATAAGTGGTGTAATGAAAATATAGAGAACTATCCTCAAGGCAGAAAAGCAGTCATTCCAGGCATTATTTAAAATGATTTTTAGGTTTTTTTTATTACTAGCTTTATCTTTTTCATATTTTATTTCAGCTGAGCAGATTTCCATTATGTCCTACAATCTAAATAATTTATTTGATGCTCAGGATGATGTTGGAAAAGATGATAAAGCTTATTTACCTATTGAGCTCAAAAACAATGATGATCATATTATGGGATGCTTACAAGTTAAGAATTCTAAGTGGAGAAATGAATGCTTATTCCTCGATTGGGATGATGAGGTAGTTCAAAAAAAGATTTCAAATATTTCAGATCTTTTGATCTCAATGGGAGAATCTCAACCAGATATCATCGCAATACAAGAAATTGAAAATTTAAATGTTCTTCGAATGCTCTTTAGAAAAATAGAAGGCTTTGGATATACAGATTTTGCTCTTATTGAAGGCGAAGATTATAGAGGAATTGATAATGCCATTATTTCAAAGTACCCAATCTATGGTGCAAGAAATTTTAAGATAAGGTTCTCAGATTCTGTCGAGGTGACAAGTTCGAGACCAATTTTTGAGGTGAAACTTGGTCTTAATAAAGAAATCATAAGAGTTTATGTTGTCCATTTTCCTGCTCCATATAACAGCGCTAATTCAAGAATTGACGCATTAAATAACCTTTATGCGATTGTGAACTCTCATGATGATAAGTGGATTGCTTTAGGAGATTTCAATATCACTTCTCAAGAGGAGAAAGAACTAGGTATATATTCTCAACTTAATAGTGATTGGTACGTCTCTCATCTTGACGGATGTACAAAATGTAAGGGTACTTTCTTTTATAGTCAGGATGGAACCTGGAGTTTTTTAGATGCAATTGTTTTTCCAAAAAATAAAAAGATGAGTTTAGATACCGCATACATCTTCAAAAATGAAATAAATGTTGATACCAAAGATGGTAAACCAAGGAATTTTGGAATCTTAACAGGTAAGGGTATTTCAGATCATCTGCCTGTCGTAGCAGAAATAAATATCAATTAACTCTAATATTTTCTAATTTTGCTTTTGTTTTTGACTTCTCATCAAGAAGTTCAAATCCATATATAGATTGTTCCCAATGGCCGTAAACAGGGTTGGCTAGCATAAACCACTTATTACCCCACATATTCTCATGTTTAACAACAGAGTCTTTTCTAGTGACATAATCAGCTTTATCTGGAAGATCAAAGAAATCATTAAGATTATCTCCAAACATCATTATCACTCTATGATCTTTAGAAACATGTGACCTTCTTGAAGCTTTACTAGAACCCCAACCGTTTTCACCTCGTGTTAGGAGTACATCAATATCATCATCAAATGGTAGCCCAAGTTTTTTAATATTATTTTTTGTAGCCTCCTCATAAACAGTTCTTCGATTAGTAACGTAAAAGATTTTTACCCCTTTTTCTTGAGCACTCAGAAGGAAATCCTTAACCCCGGGAATCAAAGTTGCTTTTTCTTCATATATCCATATATCCCAACCCTCAGGATAGTTAGTTTGATTCATGATAGATCTTGCATTGAAGGGCGTATTGTCTAATACAGTCTCATCAACATCTAAGATTATTGCGGGAGTTCTTTCTGTCTTTCCCTTGGATTCAAGAACTGCATCCCAATTTTCATCATTTATAGCTCTATCTAGAAGATCAGTTGCAGTGTTATAGGTCTGAACAAAGGTAGCCTTTATCTCACCAGATGTTTGTGAATAAAGAACTGACATAAGTGATTCAAGGTTTTTATCAGCACCTGAACTAACACTAAAGAGAAAAATAACGCTTGAAAAGAAAAGGTTTCTTTTATTTATCACGCCAACCTTCACGATCGAAAATTCTTAAGTAAGCTAGCTGATCGTGCTCTGATTTATTTGATACTTTTACGTAGTCTCCTGATTGAACAAGAATGACATCACCAGTAACTAAATCATATGAGTCTTGATGTTCAACACCATAGGATGGGTCACCACCATGTCCTTCCTCAGAATTCATGTATTCTACAACCTCCATTCTTCCGCGACCATTCACAACTACGTAGACTACATCTGAATCTATAAGCTTGTGACCCTCAGTCGACTGACCTGGCTGAATAATAGTTTTACTTGCTATCACCTTACCAAGGAGATCATTTGTCCAAACAGTATAAGCATCTGTTTCTTTGTATGGGGAACCCCCAACTCTAAAATTAACGTATTTTCTTGCCATAATAATTCTCTAAAACATAATGATACTTGATCAAAAAAAAATATCATTGATTTTTTTGGATTTTTTTCTTTTTAATTCATCAAAATAAAGCTTTATAATATCGTTCATCAAATTTTAAAAAATAATTCATATGAGCAAAATCTACAAAAACCCAGAAACCATAGGACTTCATGCAGGCTGGCGTAAAGATGAGAATACTAATTCAGTAGCAGTGCCGATTCATCAGACTACAAGCTATCAGTTTGATGATTGTGATCATGCTGCTAATTTATTTGCACTATCTGAACTTGGAAACATTTATACAAGGATAATGAATCCTACAGTTGCAGTTCTTGAGGATAGAATATCAGCTATTGAAGGAGGAGTTGGTGCCTTGGGTGTTGCTTCAGGCTTAGCGGCATCTGCTTATGCTATTCAAAATCTATGCAAAAGTGGAGATAATTTTATCTCATCGACACACCTCTATGGAGGAACCTATAATCAGTTTAAAAATACTTTTGCTAGCATGGGTATTGAAGTAAGATTTGTTGATCCAAGTGATCCTCAAAACTTTTTAGATGCTGTAGATGAGAAAACAAGAGCCTTTTATGGTGAAACTTTACCAAATCCAAGTTTTGAAGTTTTTCCAATTGGTGAAGTTGCAGCTTTAGGAAAACCTTTAGGTATTCCATTAATTATTGACAATACAGCAGGTCCAGTTATTTGTAGACCTTTTGATCACGGTGCTGCAGTAATAGTCCACTCAACAACAAAATACATTGGTGGTCATGGAACATCAATTGGAGGAATAATTGTAGATAGTGGAAATTTTGATTGGGAAGCTGTTCCAGAGAGACAGCCATCTCTAAATACTCCTGATCCCTCTTATTCCGATGCTATTTGGACTGAAGCAGTTAAACCGCTCGGACCTATTGCATATATTTTGAAAGCGAGAACCACTCTTTTAAGAGATCTTGGAGCAGCAATGAGTCCTTTTAATGCATTTATGTTTATTCAAGGACTTGAAACGCTAGCATTAAGGATGAAAGAGCACTCAAAGAATGGAGCTAGAGTTGCAGAATTTTTACAAAATCATCCAAAAGTTGAAAGGGTCAGCTATCCTTCAGTAGCAGACGGCTTTAAAAAAGAAAGAGCTGATAATTATCTTAATGGAGGCTGTGGAGGCTTAATGGGTTTTGAAATCAAAGGCGGACTGGAATCTGGTAAGAAATTTATTGAGTCGCTAGAAATGTTTTACCATGTTGCCAATATTGGAGATTCAAAAAGTCTTGCAATACATCCTGCAAGTACAACACATAGCCAACTTAATGAGGAAGAGCTTTTGAGTGGGGGCGTTAGTCCCGGCTATATAAGACTCTCTATTGGGATAGAGCATATAGATGATATTCTTGAGGATCTTGGCAATGCGCTCGATAATAGCTAAAGCTTGAATAAGTTAATAAACTATATATATATCGGTTCAGAAAAAAGGTTAGGCCAACTCAAGCTATTCAAAGAAGAAAATTTTGAAAAAGTTACAAAATTGAATTTCTCTAATGAAAGAGATATAGGAGATTTGTTGGACACTGAGGTAGCAGATTTCGAAGGAAATATTATTGTTATTCTCCTTCCAGGCTGTGTTCCAAGCAAAGATGCAAGAGCTACATTAAAAAAGATTGCATTGATAAATCAGCTTTCATGGGGCTGGTTTGAAGGAAATAAGAAATTTACAGATATGATTTCGCAAATTAAGAAAATTAGTACCATAGTCACTAAAACGCCAAACACCGATCAAGGTATATATTTGTCGAGAGAACTTTATTTTTCACTAGGAGGTTTTGGAGAGCTTAATAAATTCTCATTTAAAGAAATCTCAAAAAGACTTTATTCGAGACTCGACCCCCAAAAACCATTGCCACCACTTATAATTAAATCAAAGAAGGTCCAAGTCTCATAACTATGCATTTTTTAGAAGCTAAAAACATTTCATATAAGATTAATGATAGAAATATACTAAGTAGCATAACTTTCGATATAGGCTTTGGCGAGTTAGTAAAAATCTCAGGAAGAAATGGATCAGGAAAAACTACACTTTTAAAAATAATTATTGGATTAACAAAACAGACAAAGGGATCCTTAACAAGGAAGAGTGAAGAAAAGATCTGTTTTCTTGGACACAAAAGTGGGTTAAAAAACTATTTAACTGTCAGAGAAAACCTCCTTATACAAGATTTAAAAATAGATTCATTAAACCTTGACCTCCTTGAAAAATTTAATCTAAAGAGACATATCGACAATTCTGTTGGAACTCTATCTTTTGGACAACAAAAAAAATTATCTTTAATAAGGATTTTAAATGCAAAGGAGAGAATTATAATTCTAGATGAGCCTTTTGTGGGATTGGATGAAGAAAGTAAAAATATCCTAAGAGAGTTTATGGATTCCGTAAAAAAAGATAACAGAACTCTCATATTCACATCTCATATTGATCTTGAAGATAACTATAGGGAAATCAAGATAGATGACTAGAAATTTACTATTTATTGAGGGCTTTAAACTATTTAAAAGGAGTAGGGCTTGGGTTGGACCTGTATTAGTTTTCCTTTTAATAATAATTTCTTTTCCTTTAACGCTGGATATAAATAGCGATAATCCGCCTCAAATTTATCTATCTTTTATTTGGATTTCTACACTTTTGGTTACTATGCTAGGAACTGAATTGATTTTCTCTGAAGATTTTGAGGATGGTACTCTCGAGCAATATGCAGTAAATAACAAGCTTTTTGAAATTGTTTTTTACAAAATCCTTGTTCATTGGGTATTGATTGGCATTCCTCTGGCTTTTGTCGCTTTTCTATTTATCTTATCTTTGAACATATCAATCTATATAAGTTCAATTGCTTTGCTATGTTTAGTAATCTCAAATCTAATTTTTATTAATTTCTTTTCTCTAGGAAATGCCCTTAGCCTTAAAAAAGGATCTATTCTAGGTCTTTTAATAACGATTCCATTTTTAATTCCTGTATTGATTGTTCTTGGCAAAATCACAACGTCAACCCTGCTGGGGTTAAGTTTGGTGGGTCATTTGAGCCTTTTAGTAGGAGTAATGATTCTGGTAGCAAGTTTTATACCATTTATTATTTCATTTATACTGAGAACGCATTTGGAATAGCAAAAAAAACCCATATATTATTTTTGTGATTAAAAAATTTTTTCATCAATTTGCCTCTCCTAAGAGTTACTTTGCTATTGCTAATAAGTTTGGTAAGCCTTTTTTGACATTCTTTTTTTTACTTTATATTAGCGCTTTAGTATGGGGGCTTTTTTTTACGCCTCCTGATTTAGTCCAAGGAAATTCTTACAGAATAATTTATATGCATGTTCCAGCATCATTTATGGCTCAAATTCTTTTTGTTGTAATGGCAATTACCTCAGCTGTCTTTCTTATTTGGAGGCTCAAATTAGCTGCTTATGTTTCAAAATCAATCGCCCCAATTGGAGCAATTGTGACTTTCTTCGCGCTATTTTCTGGCTCTATATGGGGAATACCAACTTGGGGTACCTGGTGGCAGTGGGATGCCAGAATTACCTCTACATTAATTTTATTCATAATGTATCTTGGTTTGATTTCTTTGCACGCATCTTTTGAAAATAAAGATAAGGCTGACAAGTTTTTCTCAGTGCTGGTTTTAATAGGATTAGTGAATATACCAATAATTAAGAAATCAGTAGATTGGTGGTCAACACTTCATCAGTCTGCATCCATAACATTGACGAGCAAGCCCGCAATTGATCCAGTGATGTTGTATCCCTTAATGTTTTCTATAGTCAGTTTTATAGGCCTAATTTTTGGGTTAATTATTCTTTCTTCACAGAATGAAATCTTAAAAAGGGAAAAATATAAAAGCTGGGTAAAAAATATTTGAAAATGAATCGAGATGGCTTAATAAATATTCTAAGCTTGGGAGATCATGGAGTGTATGTATGGATTGTTATAGTTGTTCTTTTTGTAATCCTGGGATCTACGATCATTCTCCTGAATAGAAAAATACGACAAGCCAAGAAAGAAATAAATGAAGAAGCATAGAAAAAAAAGACTTTTTGGAGTTCTTCTAATTATAGGCAGCTCTTGTTTAGGTATTGGTTTAATTTTGTATGCGCTCAATTCAAACCTTGATTATTTTTTAACACCTAGCGAACTAAAAAAAAGTAATGAAAATGTTGTTTTATCATCAAATACAAGAGTTAAGCTTGGTGGTATGGTAAAAAAAGATAGCTTTTTCATAAATGAAAACAAAGTAAACTTCGAGGTTACTGATTTTGAAGACTCTATTAAAGTTATTTATGAAGGCTTATTACCAGATTTATTTAAAGAGGGAAAAGGTATTGTTGTCCTTGGCAAATACAATGATGGAATTTTTTATGCAGATGAAGTTTTTGCCAAGCATGATGAGAACTATATGCCACCAAACCTAGAATTGGACTAATTATGTTAGGTGAAATAAGTCACTTCTTAGCTTTTTCCTCATCAATTGTGTTTTTGGCCTGCTTTGTTCTAGCTTTCTTGTCCTATTCCTCAAATACTAACAGCATAAGTATTTTTGTTCCCAAGGTTTTTGTATTGGGATCATTAACATTAATTACTTCATTTTTACTATTTGTTTATTTAGCAATAATCGATGATTTCTCTATGGCTTACATAGCGAGTCACTCAAACTCAAATCTTCCAACCTTTTATAAAGTTACTTCAATATGGAGCGCACATGAAGGTTCACTATTTCTTTGGGTTTTAATAATTTCTTTATGGGGCCTATTTTTCTTAATATTTAGAAATCGTTCAACAACGACTTTTTATCCTCAAACAATAGGGATAATTTCATTAGTGGTAGCATGCTTCCTTCTTTTTTTATTATTCATTTCAAGTCCATTTGAAAGAATCTTGCCTTTTGGAGTTCCCGATGGAGCTGACATTAATCCCATCTTGCAAGATCCAGCTTTAGCAATTCACCCACCAATGCTTTATTTCGGTTACATTGGTTTTGTTATTCCTTTTGCATTTGTTACAGCTTTTCTAATAAGTGGAAGGTTTGAAAAGTTTCCAATTGCAGAAATTAAGAGTTTTATATTGTCATCTTGGATATTTCTTACAATTGGAATAGCTCTTGGAAGTTGGTGGGCTTATTACGAACTTGGTTGGGGTGGCTATTGGTTTTGGGATCCAGTGGAAAATGTTGCTCTGATGCCTTGGTTGGCAGGGACAGCGCTTCTCCATACAGTTTACGTTTCTTCTAGATCAAAGAATCTAATAGCATGGACAATATTTTTATCAATTCTTGCATTTACGCTGAGTTTATTTGGAGCTTTCATTGTTAGATCTGGGATAATTGATAGCGTTCACTCATTTGCAAATGACCCAACAAGAGGTTTGTACTTGCTTGGAATGTCTGCATTCTTAATTACTGGCCCAATTATGCTTTTTGTTAAAAATTTATCAAGAATCTTATCTATTAATAAGGTAAAAGACTTTTCTAAAGAATTTTTTATTGGTGCAAACAATATCTTTTTCATTACCGCAGTATTTATTATTTTCTTAGGCATATCCTATCCATTAATACTAGAAGCGTTTTCAGATTCTAGAGTTTCAGTAGGAAGTCCTTTCTACAATAAAGTATTTGCCCCACTAACCTTTATAACCTCTTTATTCTTGGTTTTTTCAACTTATTCAATATGGTCTCGCGATATACCTATAATGAGAATCATAAAATCTTCAACAGTAATCTTTGCTTTAACGATATTGTCTTCCATCGCGATCATATTTTTTCTAGATAGTTTTGAGTGGTGGCTAATAGGAGGTATTTTTTTTGGTAACTTAATTCTTATAAGATACATATTATTGATTATTGATTCTGTTATTTCTAAAAAATACTTTAATCAAGGGAGTGCAATAGCACATATAGGTTTTGCACTATTGATCATCTCTATTTCATTAAATGCTGCTCTCAGCAGTGAAAGAACATTTAGCATGAGTGTCGGAGATGAAGTTAAATTTAATGAGAATACAATTGAGTTTGATAAGATTTCATTACAAAAAAGTTCTAACTTTGAATCCCTTTCTGCAGACTTTATTTTTTCAAATGGAGATGATACTTTTAAGCTTTATCCAGAAAAAAGAAAATATTTTGTAAGAGGTGAAATTACAACTGAATCAGATATATCCATAAAGCCTATAAAAGATATATATATAACAATTGGCGAGCAGCAATCCAGCGGCAAATGGATAGTTAATGTACAAGAAAACTATTTTGTTAGATTGATTTGGATTTCTGCAATAATAATGAGCTTAGGCGCAGTTTTAGTGATCAGAAGAAAAATTTATGTTTGAGTCAACTTTGAGAACCTTAATAGTAATTATATTTTTATCAGCTGTTATTCTTTTTACATCTTTAATAAGAAATAATAATAACAGCCAGTCTCAAGCAGATCTCAATACTCCATTACCTGAATTTACTCTTGGGACTCTTCATTTAGAAAAAAAGATTACAAATGAGGATTTAGAAGATCTTTTTGTGCTTAATGTTTGGGCAAGTTGGTGCATAACTTGTAGAGTTGAGCATCCATTCTTAGAAGAGATATCAAAAACAATTCCTATCATTGGACTAAATTATAAGGATGAAAAGAACAATGCTACTGACTGGTTAAATAAGCTTGGAGATCCATATATTTTTTCTCTATATGATTATTATGGAGAGCTTGCACTTGATTTAGGCGTAACAGGAGCTCCAGAAACATTTTTAGTTCATAAAGGAAGAATAATTTCACATCATGTCGGCGAAGTAAATCAGAAGGTGTGGAGCTCTAAATTTTTATCAAAAATAAATCAAATTAATAATGATTAGGCTCATTACTATCTCCATGATTTTTTCAGTATATACAGCTGCGGAATCTCTTTTCATTTTTAATTCTGATGAAGATGAGGCTAGATACTACCAAATTATAAACGAGATTAGATGCCCAAAATGCACTAGTGGCTCATTATCAAGCAGCAATGCACCAATATCTGAAGACCTTAAGAGAAAGATTTATGAGCTCATTCAAGAGGGCCGCTCTGATCAAGAAATTAAAGATTATGTTGTTCAACGATATGGAAAAGATTCATTGTATGAGCCGGACTTCTCAGAGAATTTATTTTTATGGTTAAGTCCCGTTATATTTCTGATCCTAATAGCTGTTAGTGTCCTGCTAATAAGAAGAAGATGATGATATTGAGTTTAATAATTTCTTTTTTAATTGCTGCGCCATTCTTTTTATATATTTTTAATATTGGAAATAGGGCGAGATCGCTTGCCCTTTTCTTTGGCTTATTAATTATTTTCATTCCCTCTTTCCTTTTTTTGAGTAAATACTCTGTAATTGGCTCATCAAAGGAGATAATTCTTGTTAGCGAAGTGAATTCTAAGATAATTTCGGGCGAGGCTTTAAAAACATCAGATTTAAAAAAAATAAGAAACTTTGCTCCTGAGGATGAGCTAGTTTTATGGTTTGAAGAGATTATAAGAAAGTCCATTCAAGAAAATAATTTAGATACTGCAGAACTCACTCTTAGATATGCTGAAGAAGATTTTATGCAATCTGGTAATGAGACCTCCTATTATTTTCTTTTTTCACTTTTAAGAGATAAAAAATTTCCTCAATTTGCTTCTGCGTCAATCACATTAGATATCTCTGATCTACCCAAATGCGCCATTGAAAACTCTGTCTTTAAGATTTTTATCAATGATGGACCTCTTATTCCTTTAGCAATCTCACAAAATAACTCCAGTGAGGTTGCTCACAAGATTACAAATGCTAATTCTCCAATTCCTGGATTTGATATATCTTCTGCATTTATGAATGAATCTACTCTTCGAATTATCTCCAAAGTAATTTGTAAGAATGATGATATTTTTGAGGCAAAAAGACTGTTTAAATTGTCCAAAAATGATGTGAATGTGACCTATAAAATCCCTTCAAATCAATGGTTAATAGCCCTTAAATAAGGTAAAATAAGCATTTAATTTATTGATATTTTTTGATGCAGCTTAAGCACATTAAATTGGCTGGTTTCAAAAGTTTCGTGGATCCCACGAGGATATCTTTCCCAACAAATATGGTAGCCGTTGTAGGTCCAAATGGATGTGGAAAATCTAATATTATCGATGCTGTCAGATGGGTGCTTGGTGAACTCTCAGCAAAAAATCTCAGAGGCGATTCAATGTCAGATGTTATTTTTAATGGATCTGAGCAAAGAAAGCCATCTGGGCAGTGTAGTATTGAACTTTTATTTGATAACTCAAGTGGAAAAGTTGGAGGCGAGTATGCAGCTTTCAATGAGATATCCGTAAAAAGAGTTATGACTAGAGATAGTCAATCAAGTTATTACATCAATAACACTAAGTGCAGAAGGAAAGATGTTCAGGATATTTTTCTTGGAACAGGGCTTGGCCCAAGCAGTTATGCAATTATCGAGCAAGGAATGGTTTCCTCTTTGGTAAGTGCAAAGCCTGAGGAGTTAAGAACACACATCGAAGAGGCTGCAGGGGTTTCAAAATATAGAGAAAGAAGAAAGGAAACAGAAAGCAGAATAAAAAAGACAAAGGAAAACTTATCTAGAGTCAATGACATCAGAGATGAAATTGGAAGATTGATAAGAAGATTAGAAAGCCAGGCTAAAGCTGCTGATAGATACAAAGATTATAAAAATCAAGAAAAAGAAAAAGAGTTGAATGTTGCTATCCTGTTTTCTCTTGATGCCAGAGACAAAAGAGATCTTTTGAATAATAATCTCGCAGCGCTTCAAAAGGATGAGTCTATAAAAGAATCAGAAGTTTCAGTAAAGCAAGCTAAGCTTGATCAATACAAAACAGAGCATGAATCAGTTCTTTCTAAATATGAAGATGCACAGAAAAAGTTTTATGAGGTTGGGTCAGAAATAGCGAGGTTTGAACAGAATCTTCAAAATATTAGAACAACTAAAGATAATACGACGAGAGAACTTGAGAGAGTAAAAGCGGCTTATGAAGATGCTCTTGAAAAAGCTTCAGATTTTGAAAACTTGTCTCCCAAAGAGAAGGCTATTCACTTAATAGATGAAATTATTTCTAAAATCTCTATTCCTGAAATCAAAAGCAAAGCAGAACAACTTAAAGATATATTGCTCAGCATATTCAATATTGTTCTTAAACAGTCTAAAGAAATTAGCGATGAATATCTAAACCAGCAAGAAAACCTAGAGACAGAACTTAAGAAAACAACGCAAAGCTCAAAAGAAATTTCTACAAAACTTCAAGAGCTTATAGAGACAAGTGCCTCTGCAGAAGCTGAGTTAAACTCTATTAGAAAAGACCAACAAGAAGTAGATAGAGAAATAAGAAGATTGGAAAATGAAAAAAGTGTTTCCCTATTGGATCTTAAAGCAATTCAGGAAAAAATAACCAATACAAAAATTGAAATAAGTTCTCATAGTGTTCATCTTGAAAATTCATCAAAAAGAATATCTGAATCGGGAATTGATATTAATGATATTGACAGAGCCAACTATCAAGATTTATCAATAGAAGAACTTCAATCGGAACTTGAGACCATTAGATCTAAAATTATCAGATTGGGTGCCATCAATTTAGCAGCTCCAGATGAAATTGCTGAGGAGAGAAAAAGAAAAGATGAGTTGGATAAGCAAAATGAAGACTTAGAAGAAGCACTTGAGAAGTTAAACAAGGCCATTTCACAAATCGATAAAGAGACTAAAGAAAAATTTATTGAGAGTTTTGATGCAGTAAATAAAAGATTGAAATCTATCTTCCCAATAATGTTTGGAGGAGGTAATGCAGAGTTATCTCTTACTGATAATAGCTACCTAAATGCTGGTGTTAAGCTTATGGCTCGCCCACCAGGTAAAAAGAATTCGACTCTTTCGCAGTTATCAGGTGGAGAAAAGGCTATGACCGCTTTAGCTTTAGTCTTTGCTTTGTTTGAATTAAATCCTGCACCTTTTTGCCTACTCGATGAAGTTGATGCGCCGCTTGATGATCTAAATACTTCAAGATTTATCAATATGGTTGAAGAAATGTCAAAGAAAATTCAGTTTATCTTTATAACCCATAACAAGGTATCAATGGAAAAAAGTGACCACCTAATGGGAGTTACAATGCAAGAAGCTGGTGTTTCCAGAGTCGTGTCTGTTGATGTTAATCAAGCAGTAGAGTTCGCAGCCCAATAAATGCTTTCAAATACTGAGATTTACTTAATAGGTTTAGGTTTTTTCTTAGCCATACTTGGGGCATTTCTTTATTTTAGAAAAGTATCTAATTCGAACAAAATGCTTTTGAAAGCAAAGCAGGCAAATTTAAAGGACTTTAGCTATAAAAGTGAAGCTTTCGCAAAGCAAGATTTAGTGATTCTATATTTATTTAGTATTGATGATAACTTCTTTGATATGAGTCAATTAAATGATTTTTTAATTAATTATGGATTACAAAAGAATGATGACTTCTTTTCTATTTATGACAATGATATTGAGAAATTTAGAGTGGCAAATGCCATAAAACCAGGCACTCTTAATGAAGATACTCAAACTCAAGCATTACTTTTAGCGACTGATCTGGCTGCACAGGAAAACGCAACTGACAGTGTTGAGGATCTTTTAAGATTTGCTACAAAATTCTGTGAAAAGATATATGCAAATATTTGCGATTCAGACAGACAGCCACTTTCAGCAGAAAGTATAAAAGATCTAAAAATGCGAGCATCTCGTTATCTTTTAAATGATGAAGAGTCCAGTTAAATGAAAGACTTATTAAAAAAATACGAACAACTTAAAGAGGAAATTCAGCTTCATAATTACAATTATCATGCCCTAGATGACCCAAAAATATCAGATAGTGAGTATGATAAGCTTTTTCGAAGTTTGCTTGATTTAGAAGAAGAAAATCCTCAACTTGTGACTCCAGATTCTCCTACGCAACGGGTAGGATTTTCTCCAATAGATGAATTTGAAACATTTGAGCATTCTGTGCCAATGCTCTCTTTGGCTAATGTATTTAGTGAAAAAGAGTTTTCAGATTTTCATGACCGTATTTTAAAACGTCTTGTAAATATTAATGATTTTGAGTACTTCTGTGAGCCCAAGATGGATGGAGCCGCAGTATCACTAATTTACAAAAATGGGATGCTAGAAAGGGCTTTAACAAGAGGAGATGGTAGGGTTGGTGAAGATATCTCCCAAAATGTTAAGACGATTAGGTCAATACCTCAAAAACTATCATCTTCTGAATCTAACATTCCCTCTTTATTGGTAATAAGGGGAGAGATATTTATTTCAAAAGATGCCTTCGAAAAAATGAATGAAAAAGCTAAGGAAAATAATGAAAAGGTATTTGCCAATCCTAGAAATGCTGCTTCAGGATCTCTTCGACAACTTGATTCAAAGATAACCTCAAGCAGGCCCTTGTCTTTTATTGCTCATGGACTAGGTGAGTGCGAAGGAATCCAATTTTCTTCAATATCTGAATTTTATGATCATTTAAAAGCATGGAAAATACCTACAAGTGATTTATGTAAGAAGGTTGAAACTAAAGATGATTGCTTGAAATTTCATGACAAAATTCTTAAAGAAAGAGAATCTATTCCCTATGAGATTGACGGCGTCGTTTTTAAAGTTAATGACTATGATCTTCAAAAAAGACTTGGTTTTATATCAAGAGCGCCTCGATGGGCTATAGCTCATAAATTTCCTGCAGAGGAGGCAACAACAATTTTAGAAGATATTGAATTCCAAGTTGGAAGAACTGGGATTCTAACTCCTGTGGCTAGATTACAACCAGTCATTGTTGGAGGCGTAACTGTCAAGAATGCCACTTTGCATAATATTGATGAAATTAAAAGACTAGGAATAGAAATCAGCGATATGGTTATCTTAAGAAGAGCAGGAGACGTAATACCAAAGATTATTAAAGTTGTTGAGAAATATCCTGAATCAAGGCCAGTTCAAATTCCAAAGATATGTCCCTGTGGTAAAGCAGATGTAATCAGAGTTAACACATCTGATCTTATGTGCTCAGGAGGCTTTAACTGTGATGCAATAAGAAAAGGTCAGATTGTTCACTTTGTTTCAAGAAAAGCATTTGATATTGAAGGTTTGGGTATTGAAATAATCAACACATTCTTTAAACAAGGCATATTAGAAGATCCAAGTGACATATTTAAACTTGAAAATAAAAAAGATAATATTATTAATCTTGAGGGTTTTGGCGAAAAATCCTTCAACAACCTTATCGCATCGATAAATACATCGCGAGAGATAGCTCTTCATAGATTTATTTATTCCCTGGGTATTCCTGAGGTTGGTGAATCAACTGCTAGAAACCTTGAAAGTCATTTTGAAAAGTTTAAAGGAATTTTTGAAGCTACCTATGATGAGCTCATTGAAGTTAAAGACATTGGACCAAAGGTTGCTGAAAATATCATTCAGTTTTTTCAGAATCCTCTAATAGTTGAAATGGTGCCAAAGCTATTAGAAGAAATTGCTCTGCAAGAATTATCAAAAGAAGATTTCAAGGACATGCCTCTGAGAGGAAAGCAAATAGTGCTTACTGGTAAATTAGAGAATTATTCACGAGATGAATTAAAGGAAATCCTCATTAGCATGGGAGCAAATGTTACTTCATCAGTCTCATCAAAGACTTCGCTTCTGATAGCTGGGGAGAAGGCTGGCTCCAAACTTAAAAAGGCAGAGTCTTTAGGTATTGATATAATAAACAGTGATCAGTGTGAGGAATTCTTAAATGATACAAAAAAATTTCTTTAAAATTATTTTTCTTTCACTGCTAATTGTTGGTTGCACCGCAACACCGCCACAACAACCTGATAATATTTGCAGCATCTTCAAGGAAAAAAACTCCTGGTATAAGGCAGCAATAAGAACTGAAAAAAGATGGAAGTTGCCACCTTATGTATTAATGTCATTTGTTTTTCAAGAGTCTAGCTATAATGCAAAAGCAAAGCCAGAGAGAGATAAACTTCTTGGATTTATTCCTTGGTTTAGACCATCTTCAGCAAAAGGCTATTCTCAGGCGCTTGAAAAAACATGGGAAGATTATCAAGACGAGACTGGAAATAGATTTGCCAGAAGAGACAATTTTTCGGACTCCGCAGATTTCATAGGTTGGTATGCATCTAAAGGCTATTTTCAAGGTTTCGAAAAACAAGATGCGAGATCTTTATATCTTGCTTATCATGAAGGATATACCGGTTTTAGAAATAAAACTTATAGAAAAAAACAATGGCTTATAAAGGTTGCCGATAGAGTTCAAGCAAAATCCCAGATTTATCAGCAGCAATATTGGAGTTGCGCGAAAGAACTTAAGAAAAAAAGATTTATATTTTTTTAATCTTTTTTTATTTCAATAACTTGAATTTTCTAAATATGAACTGCATATTAGTATTATGAATAATTTTAAAAATTTCCTTACGATAGCAACTGTAATTTTCTTAACCGGATGCGTCTCTAATCAATCTTTTTATCTAAAAGTTGATTCTGTGAATGGTTTTACACTTCTTAGTTATGAAGACTTTTATGTAGAAACTAATAGCGAGAATTTATCCCCTGAAGTTAATCCAATTGTTCTTGAGGCAATTGAATCAAGATTAGTTAGTGAACTTGAATTAAGAGGCTTAGACTCTTCAAAAGACTCTAATCTAGTTTTTGAGCTTTCAATTTCAGCCAAAGATGAGATTGAATCAAATAGATTTGGTCCCAGAAGCTATTACTATGATAGAAGATACTTTTACCTAGATGATGATATTGAGACCGAAGAAAGATTTATTTTAAGGTTAACCATCAAAGACAAAGCTGAAGATAAATCATTGTGGACTGGTTTTACAAGCTGGAATCAAAACAGGCTAAATGATTCAAGTGATACAGAAACAATACAAGCACTTGTAAACAGCCTTTTACAAGAACTATAGATTTAAATATTAAGTAAAGTAAATATCTCTTTACCAAGAGGTATTTGCTTATCTTGTATTGCTGAGGAAACAATCTCTGCGAGGAAGGGGGCATAGGACAAACCCCTAGAACCGAGCCCTCCGATGCAATAAATATTTTTTGCTCCAGGTATTTTTGATGCTATAGGAAGATTATTTTTAGCACTCACTCTTTCACCTTCCCACAGATCCTGTATCTTAAAAGACATATCTTTATTGCCAAAAATGGCATGATTTAATTTAACTTTCTCTTCAATATTTTCTTTTTTAAAATCTGTTGACTGTTCATATGTACTTCCGATCCAATTGGTGCCATTTACTTTTGGGATAATATATCCCAGATGATTGAGGGGCATTTTAATATTGAATAAATCCTTGTTGCTTATGCCTGCCATCTGCCCATAGCTAACCTTAAGATTGTCATTAAAATCTTTGAGGCCTTTTCCTGTGCAAACTGCAAGAGCATCATAAGATTTGCTTAGACCAGATTTAAAATGTACTTCAACTTTATTCTTTTCTTCAGTAAAGGAGACAAACTTCTCATTAAGTATGATTTTTATAAAGCGATGCTCTAGTAATTTCTTTTTTAATTCTAATGGTTGAAGAAATAGTCCTTTTTTTACATGCAGAGCTTTTTTTATCACACTAACTCCAAGCAAATCTTCTAATTCATCATCATTTAAGAGTTCAAATAAATCATCTCTTCTAAGAGTTAATATCTTAGAAATCCACTTATCTTTTATTTCATCTGATCCATAAAAAAGTAATCCCGTATTCTCAAAACCAAGAGTTTTAATATAAAAATTTAATGAAAAGAAATAAGAAGCAATTAAAAACTTGGACCTTGGGCTATTATCCAAAGAGAATTTTGGATACATGGAAGCAATTGGACCACCTGACGAACCCTTACTTAAGTCATCTAGAGCATCATATATATCAACTTCAATATTAGAATTTGCAAGGTTAAAAGCTAAGTTACTCCCAGAAAGACCAGCACCCAAAATTGCAATCTTCTTGATTTCATTAGATTTCTTGTTTTCTTCAAACTTTCTACCAACAATTCGATGTCTCTTAGTGCCAAACCCTGGCACTTTATTCACCTCGAAGCCATTTTCTAAAAGCGCTCTTCTTATCCTTCCTACCGAAGTAAAAGAGCTAAAAGATGAATCGCTAGAGCTTAGATCAAAGACCGCTTTTAAAACATCTTCTGTCCACATCTCAGGATTTTTCTTTGGATCAAACCCGTCTAAGAACCAGGCATCTATATTTGAAATGCAAATATCATTTATTGCTTTTTGAACATCTTCGGTTACTAAAATTAATCTAATTTTAAGATCAGGTATCGAAATGCACTCGAAACCATTATGACCAACTACATCACATTCTTTAAAGATTTTGATTTCTTTTTTTAAGTTTGGGAATGCTTCCTCAAGCAGAACCAGATTTCTTTTTTCTAGTATTTTTTTATCAATTCCTATGTAATCAAGATTAAAGGACCTCTGTTTCTTCAACCAACAATGCATCGTAGTTAAGAAATTTAAGCCTAAACCAAAACCCAGCTCACCAATAGTAAAACAACTCCCTGAGAAACTTTCCCACCTCTCTTCAAGGTTATTACCACCAATGTAGACTTCTTTTGATTCGTCAAACCCATTATCTTGAAAATATCTATCTTCATAATCTTTGGAAGCAATTGATCCTCCATCTAAGATTGTGTTGTGGTGTTCTACTTTTAATGGATGATCGTTCACTTTCAAGTTAGAATTATGCTGAGGCTCTTAATGAGAAATTTCTTAATAATACCTATTTTATTCATTTTTTTAGTAAGTTGTTCAAATTCAGAAGATTTTGATATTCCTAAAATTAGTAAGCTTGAAAAACTAGAGGAGCATTCAAATCAATTTATAAAGGGTATATATTCTTATGATAACGGAATTCATGTCGCGATTGGCTTTGGTATTGCTAACTCAATAATGGTAGAAGGAGAGGGAGGCAATATTATCATTGATACAACTGATGATGTTTCTCAAGCTAAAGAAGTTTTAAGCGAATTCCAAAAGATTAATCAAAATCCAATTAAGGCAATTATATATACACACAACCATGGAGATCATGTTTTTGGTGCCTCTGAATTTTATAATGCACAAGAGGAAAAACCCTTAGTAATTGCCCACTCAACAACAGCAGAGAAAGTCGAAAAGATTCTTGGAATCATAAATCCAATTATTACCCTCAGAAGTGGAAAGATGTTTGGAACAAATCTTGATGATAATGAGCTTATTAATGTAGGTCTTGGTCCATATTTGAGTGCTGGAAGGAGTTCGCCAGGATATATTGCTCCAACATTGACCTTTGAAAAAGAGCTTAAGCTTGAAATAGCAGGACATGAGGTTGAGCTTTACCACGCTCCAGGAGAAACCGATGATCAATTGTTTGTATGGTTTCCGGAATTGTCTGCACTTATGCCCGGTGATAATTTTTACACAACATTTCCCAATCTTTATACCATCAGAGGTACCTCACATCGTGATGTTATAGGCTGGGTGAATAGTATTGATAAAATGAGATCGCTAGATCCACAATACCTTTTCCCGAGTCATACAATGCCAGTTGAAGGTGAGGAAATATCAAATGCACTAATTATTTATAGGGATGGCATGCAGTATGTTCATGACCAAACGGTTAGATTAATGAATAAAGGACTTACGCCAGATGAGATTGTTGAGGAGCTTGAGCTGCCTCAAAATTTAAAAGAATCGCCTTACTTGGCTGAATTTTATGGAACTGTTAGATATTCAGTTAGAAGTATTTTTAATGGGTATTTAGGATGGTTTAGTGGAGATTTAGCTGATTTAGATCCATTAAATATAGACGAGAGATCTCAAAAGATTTCTGATTTAGTAGGAGGTAATGAAAATTTATTTTCTGAGCTGGCTAGAGCCAGTGATGCAGACGAGCATCAATGGGTCTTAGAGCTATCGAATATGTTAATTAGCTTGGACTTCAAGACTGAAGAAGTAATGAAAATAAGGAATAAGTCAGTCATGCAGATTGGTATTCATGAAACTAACCCACCAAAGAGAAATTTTTTCCTTTCTTCTGCAAAAGAGTTCATGGAAGGTAGAGATCCAGCCATAGGATTGTCTAACAGCGATACACTTTATCAGATTCCTGTAGAGAACTTTTTCAGCATTTTATCAGTTAGGCTAAATCCTTCTAAAGTTGAAGGAGAGTTAACGAAAGGATGTTTCATTTTTGATAATGAGAAAAAGATTAAAACTACTATAAGAAACCAAGTATTAGAGATTTCATCGTATTTTGAAGAAGAAGGCTGCGATTTTATTGTTTTAAGTGAAGAAATAACTTTCAAAGAGGTATTAGCTGGAATAAAGGGACCTATAAAAACTTTAGGCGCTGGTGAAATGGAAATGAAAAAAGGCAACTCAGT
This sequence comes from uncultured SAR86 cluster bacterium, assembly GCA_902622845.1. Lineage (GTDB taxonomy): Bacteria > Pseudomonadota > Gammaproteobacteria > Magnimaribacterales > D2472 > CACNXK01. The sequence goes on from CACNRI010000002.1 coordinate 155,837, forward strand.
TGCCTTTCTCACTTATTTATCAAAATTTACTGATTAAGAACCGCTTGGTATATCCTTAAAGGCAAGACCTTTATCAGCTCTTGCTTCTTGAGGAAGACCAAGAACACGCTCTGCAATAATATTTTTAAGAATTTCATCGGTTCCACCAGCTATTCTTAAGCCAGCTGCACCCATCCATGCCATTTGGAATTTTATAAAATCAGATTCCTCATCCATCAGCATGCCTGACATGTCTGATGAGTCCATTCCAAAGTTACCTATTGCTTGAAGCTTATTAGCACTTACAATTTTTGTAATTGAAGCTTCAGGTCCGGGAGTATCTCCTCTAGAAAGAGCAGACATAGTTCTGAGTTTTGTATTTTTGAGTCCTGATGCCTCGCAATACCAATCAGCAATAGACTCCCTTACAGCATTATTATCAATTAGTTGTTTTCCGTCCTTGTCATGTTTTTTTGCTAGTTCAAAAGCTTCATTAGCATCCACACCATCAGCATCACCAACTGCAAGCCTTTCATTCATAAGAGTAGTAATAGCAACTTTCCATCCATCACCAATTTCGCCGAGTCTTTGTGAGTCAGGTATAACAACATCATTAAAATATACTTCATTGAAACTAGAGCCACCTGTTAGCTGTTTGATTGGCTTAACCTCAATACCAGGAGATTTCATATCAACAAAGAAAAAGGTTAGACCTTTGTGTTTTTCTAAACCAGGATCATGTCTAACAACTAAAATACCAAAGTCAGAGAAATGTGCACCAGAAGTCCATACTTTTTGACCATTTACAATCCAATTCTTTCCATCTTGAACAGCTTTTGATCTGAGACCAGCAACATCAGAGCCAGCAGATGGCTCTGAAAACAACTGACACCATATTTCTTTTCCTTCAGCCATTGGTGGCAAGTATCTTTCCTTTTGTTCATCAGTTGCATATTCCATCATTACAGGACCAGCCATACCAAGACCGATCTCATAAACACCTTTTGGAACATTAAACTTTGATTCCTCTTGCGCCCAGATAATCCTTTCAATAGGCGTAGCACCGATTCCTCCGAATTCTCTTGGCCAATGTATCATTGCCCATCCAGCATCATATTTTTTCTTCTGCCATTCGGCAGCTGCCTCTAGCAAACTTTTATTACCAACATTCATATTTTTTGCAGAATTAGTCTTCTTTGTTTTGAGCTCAGCATTGGCTTCTAACCAAGCTCTACACTTTGCTCTAAATTCTGCTTCTTGTGGAGTATCATTAAAATTCATATTTTCTCCTATAGTTTAATATTCGCTTGTTCTAAGCTTTTAATAAGTTTTTCGCGCCATGATGGCAGCGAACCCAAGTTAAGTGAAAGCACTTTTGATCTTTTATAGAACATATGACAATCATATTCCCATGTAAACCCGTTACCACCATGCGTTTGAATGTTTTCTTGAGAACATAGCTGGAAAGCTTTGGTTGCAGAAACTCTAGCTGTTGCAGCAGCTGTTGGAAGTTCAGCTGCATTTGAAGATAGAGCCCATGCTCCATAAAAAGAGTTTGATTTAGCTAGAGTTAAGGCTACATACATGTCAGCTAATTTATGTTTCATAGATTGGAAAGATCCTATTGGTCTTCCAAATGCATACCTTTCTTTTGCATATGTATTAGCCATATCTAGACTCGCTTGAGCACCACCTATTTGTTCAAAAGAGAATAAAACCGCTGCATGGTCCATAATTTTTTCAAGGTTTGACCAACCTGACTCCTCATCACCAATTATTTCAGCATTAGCGCTATTAAAAGAAACTGAATAATAGCCTCTGCTCTCATCGATATTTCTTTGAACAGTAATGTCAACATCATCTGAATTTAGATCTGCAACACATAAAGAAACCCTATCACCATTTTTTGCTACCACAACTGCATGAGTAGCTATTTCTGCATCAGGAACAGCAATCTTAGTTCCAGAAAGTTTTCCACCTTTAAGTTCCACGGAAATATTACTTTTAGTAGGAGCTGAATTTGTTTCTGCAATTGCAAGAGTCCCAATCACGTCTCCAGTTACTAATTTTGGAAGGATTGAATGTTTTTGCTCCTCACTACCAAATTCAATTAAGGTCTCAGTAAACAAATATACTGATGAGGAGAAGGGTACTGGAGCAAGCTGTCTTCCAAGCTCTTCTGCAATTACGCATAACTCTAAGTGAGAAAGTCCTAATCCTTGATACTCTTCTGGTATTCTGATGCCAGTCCATCCAAGCCCTACAATCTTATTCCAAAGGTCTTGGTCATAAGTTTTATCGCTATCCATAACTGCTCTATTTATTTTTAGAGCATCTTCTTTAGTTAAAAATTTTTTAGCTTCTTCTTGAAGAAGTTTTTGATCGTCTGAGAAATCTAGATTCATAATTTTTTTTTCAGTTAAAATATACTTTTACAAAGCTAATAAATTATATTACTTTTAAAAAAATATATAAATTAACTTATGAAAGTAAGCAGAGAAGACAGCATTAACTTTAAGCCGCAAAAAAATAGTAGCTTGATGCTTGGCATAATATTTGTTGCCATACTGGGCGCAGTTCTCTTCTTGCTTCTTAGATCTGAACAAACAAGCACTAAAATTGATTCAACCTCTGCTTCATTAGATGACAGGTTATCTAAAATTGAAGATCAATTACTTATGTTAGATGAAGTAAATTCAGATTCCCTCATTGAGGTTGGCGCAGAACTGCAATTTTTAGACAAAGAAATTAGAAAACTGTGGGACCTAAGCAACAAGAGAAATAAAGTTAATATCGAGAAACTTACGAAAAGTTTAAATGAGCTTATCCAAAAATATAATAAAACGGATAAAGAAATTGATGATGCTATAGCTTCAATCAATACTGAATTAAATAATTTAACTCAGTCAATTGAAAATCAGCCTGACTTATCAGGAACTGTCAGCAAATCAGAAACGGAAATAAGATCTCTTAAAAGACAAATTCTTTTTATAGAGGAGTCTGTTCAAGCTCTTGAAGCTTACAGAACCCAAAATAATCAGATTCTTCTCGAGATACAAAATTCTATAAATAATGAAGTTGTTATAGATGAATAGATATATTCTTCAGGCACTAACTTTACTGGCATTTGTGCCGCTTATAATCTTGGCTGGGAGCATTTTCATTGTTGTTCTTCCAATCATACTCTCTGGCATGACCTACAATGCTTTTAACTATAATAGGATGAAAGAATTTTATATTTTTCTTGTTCTAACTTTTGTAAGCATTTTGATAGCTCTTAGCCTCTTGGGGGTCCTTTAAAGTATGGAATTAGAGAGAATAACCCTGATTGGGGCTCCTCCATCTCCCTACACAAGAAAAATGATCTCTTTACTGAGGTACAGACATATAAATTATGAAATTATTTGGGGTGATCCAGGAACTATTCTTGATAGTGATGAGATTTTTGCAAAATTTAACATTGAAAAACCAAAACCAGCCTTACTTCCAACATTTATTCTTCCAAATAAAGATGGAGAAATGGAGGCAGTTACTGACTCTACACCGATACTAAGACGCTTCGAAAAAGAGTATTCAGAAAGGAGTGTAATTCCAAAGAATCCCATTCTGTCTTTTTTAAACTTTTTATTGGAAGATTTTGGAGATGAGTGGGCTACGAAATATATGTTCCATTACCGATGGCACTTTAAAGAGGATGCTGAAAACGCAGCTTCCCTGTTACCCCTTAATCATAATGCAAGCCTACCTGATGAGCATTGGAAACAATTTAGTGACTATATTGGACCAAGACAAATTGAAAGGTTATGGGTAGTTGGTTCTAACGAGAATACAGCGCCAGTTATTGAAGAAAGTTATAAACGTTTTCTGGCAATTATGGAAAAACATCTTGCTAATAGTCCATACATTCTTGGACAAAAACCAAGTTCTGCAGACTTTGCGATATTTGGTCAACTTACGCAATTAATTGGATTTGATCCCACGTCTAGAAACATAGCTCATGAAATTTCTAAGAGAACAGTTGCTTGGATAAACTCAATGGAGGATTTATCAGGCTTAAAGATTGAAAATAAAAAGTGGTTGGATGTTGACTCTATTCCAAGTAGCCTCAAAGAGCTTTTTGCAGAAGTTGGAAAAGTTTATGCCCCAGCATTGATAGCAAATGCAAAAGCTTTAGAAAATGGAGATGAAACTTGGGAAACGGAAATAGACGGTGTTGCATGGAGTCAAAAAGCTTTTCCATATCAGGCCAAGTGCCTAAAGTGGATAAGAGAAGAATTTGAAAATCTCTCTGAAGAGGATAGGGCGAGGGTATTAGAAATACTCGATGGTTCAGGTTGTGAAAGATTACTAAAAAGTTAATATGAAAATTTTAAGAACCCCAGATGAGTGTTTTAATAATCTAGAAGATTATCCTTTTGAGCCAAATTATATTGATATAGAGCATAATAATCATACTTTAAGGATGCATTATCTTGACGAAAATTCTGAATCTGAAGAAATTGTTTTATTGATGCATGGCGAGCCAACATGGTCATACCTATATAGAAAAATTATCCCTATCTTAGTCTCCAATGGCAAAAGAGTTATTGCTCCTGATTTAATCGGATTTGGAAAATCTGATAAGCCCTCAGCAAGAGAGGATTATTCATATGCAAACCACATTATGTGGGTTGAAACATTAATAAAGAAACTCGATTTAAAAAATATTATTTTTTTTGCGCAAGATTGGGGCGGCCTCATCGGTCTTAGGTTACTAGCAAAATATCCACATTTATATGAAGGGCTAGTAGTATCAAACTCAGGCCTTCCTGTTGGCAGTGGAGCAACTGAAGGTTTTATGCAATGGCTGCACTTTAGCCAAAATGTAGAAGACTTTGACTGCGGAAAAATAGTAAATCAAGGCAGCCTCAAACAACTTAATGAAGCTGAAATAGCAGCATATAATGCTCCATTTCCTGATGATTCATACAAAGCAGGACCTAGAGTTTTTCCTACTTTAGTCCCAATCACTAAAGAACATCCCCAAGTTCAAGAAAATATTGAGGCATGGGGAGTGCTTAGAAACTTTGATAAACCTACCATTACTCTTTTTGGTGAGCACGATATGGCTTTTATAGGCGGAGAAAAATTCTTCATAGAAAAGATCCCTGGCGCCAAAGATATGCATCATCAAATAATTAATGCAGGACATTTTTCTCAAGAAAATCAGCCAGAGCTAATTGCAAAAACAATCCTATCAATCTAGGAAAGATAATATATAATTCTTCTACCCCGGGGATGTGATGGAACTGGTAGACATGCTTGGCTTAGAACCAAGTGCCGCAAGGCGTGGGGGTTCGACTCCCTCCATCCCTACCATGAAACAACGATAAACTCGTTAATATCAAACGTTTGCAAAACGTTGAAAACACTTATAAACCAATAATTACACATCACTTGCGACACTTTCTGCGACACTTTGTAAAATAATGTTTACAAAACAACAAAGGAGGGGGGATAGGAAGCTCCCCATCCCAAATTAACTATACAAAAAAATATTTAAATAAATAGATACGAAAAAAGAACAATCCCTGCACAAAAAAGAACATATATCCCCCATGTAGGTAACTCAGATTCTAATATTTGTCCCATTATGACCCAAAAGATTATGATGCAAACACCAAAACCAAAAAAAGATAAAACCTGTAACCATGGAATACCTTCAAAAAACTCAAGCATATATTTTGACATTACTTATATTTTTGATACAACTGAACAGGAATATGATTTTTCAAAATAATCATTGACCCCTGTTATTCTTTTTACATTTCCTCCAAGAGATAAATTTAGCTCCTGATAGCTGAGGCTGAGTGTGATTCTATTAAGAGTAAAATATATGACATTTCTTAGGTCACTATCATCTTTTCCCATATATGTTGATTCTGTTACTAGCAAATCAAATGTCTGATTTTGAGTTATAAATTTTTTATTAGTTAAATCAATGATTATAGAAATCGCAACTGAAGAATCTTCTTTATCATCACAATTTAGATTAATAACTTCTTCTGCATAAGTCAGCGAAGAAGTTAGAATTATTGATATTAGGATGTATTGCTTAACCATAAAGCTCATTCCATTTATCTATACACTTATGATTAACTATGCACATATACTCAGCAAACATATCATCATTACCCCAAGGTCTATGCTTAGCCCATACAAAATCTGTTGCTTCTTTGCAGATTTGTTCATATACATCCTCAGGTATTTGTGGGGTAGGGAAGAAGAACTCTTTTAATTGTTCGTATAAAAAGATAATTAGTTTTTCTGCAACATACAAAACTATACATCCAACTGCCATGAAAGCAGTAATGAAAGCTATGTAACCAAATAAAATGTTCATAAGCCTATCCTAAACAACCAATACATTGCAGGTCAACATCAATGATGAATATGAATGACAACAATGATTAACATTGAAAACATAAAAATAAAAAATTGCGATATATGTTGCGATACTTTAGCCTTTTTTATAAGAGTCCTTTGTTTATAATGGATAGAGAGATGAGAGTGAATCTATTCGACTCCCTCCATCCCTACCAAATATTTGAAGATTTCTTTCTTTCTTGTTAGTCTAAATCAGTTCTAATTTTAAAATTTTTCTATGAACTTTGATGTCATTATACTGATCCTACAGACACTGGGCCCATTCACGGTTCTAGTGACTGTATATTTTCTTGTGACTGAATTAAAAGAGCAAAATAAGGTCGCTAGAGCTAATGCAAGGCAGAACATAGCAGACTCACATCAAAAATTAGCACTTGCAGGCATGAAGAAAGTTATAGTCGATGCAAAAATTAAGTTAAGAAATAATAAGCAGCTTACCAAAGAAGAAGATGCTAATTATCTTACATACTTTAGCCTCATGCTTCGTGCAAGGGAAAATCAGCATTACCAATATAAAATTGGTATGCTTGATGAGCAAGAATGGTCATCAATGCTCATCTCTTTTAAAACTCTTTTTAAAGAGCCAAAACATATTGAAATATGGAAATTTATTAAGGTTACCTTCTCTGACGACTTTGTTACACTAGTTGATGAGCAAATTAAACAAAGCGAAATTTATGGAACCAACGCAAAACAAGACTGAATTAAGTTATCTAACAAGGTCACTTCTTCATCATCCAAGTCCTTACATAATATATGAACTAGATGGTTCCATAGCTTGGGCAAATATGGCTGCAATATATATATTTGATCTAAAAGAATTATCAGAGCTATCAATTGATAAAATTGATGATGATATCAAGAATAATTTTGGTGATATTGACTCAATTGCTCTTTATTACGATACACCAATTGAAGTTACTCTGAGGAATATTTCATTCTTTATGAGAACTAGGGTTCACATGATTCCTGTAACAGATGAAACTGGAATTATGCTTATAGAGCTTTTATGTAAATCTAGAGATGGTTTAGATGCTCTTAAAGAGACGATTGAATGTATTGAAAATAATAGAGTCGAATTGGCATATCAAAAACAATATGATCTTGTTACTGGTGAGATCACTGGGGTAGAGGCTCTTTTAAGATTACAAGATGGAAAAGGCGGACATTTTCCAAATGATAAAGTTATTCCCCTCATTGAGGGTGAAAAACTTTTTTCTTTAATAGTTCTTGAATCACTAAACCAAATTAAAAAGTTTTTTAAAGTAAAAGATGAACTAGGTCTTTCCGATACAACTGTTTACCTGAATGTATCGGCACACACCATAATGCATCAGGAATTCTGCAAGATTTTTTCAAGATTTGTTGAAGAAAATAACATTAAAGAGAATGAGTTTGGACTAGAAATTACAGAAACAGCCGAGCTTGAAGATACTAAAAAAGCTGGTGAGTCATTAGAAAGACTTAAGAAAAGGGGAATTAAGATTGCCCTTGATGATTTTGGTGCTGGTTATGCATCATTAAAATATATAAGAGATCTACCAATTGATGTTGTAAAGCTTGATAGACACTTTACTTCCAATATCTCTGATCCATCCACATCGAGGTTAATAAAGTTTGTTTCAGATGTTTGTGCGGAACTCAATTTAGAAATGATCGGAGAGGGCATTGAGACAGAAAAAGAAAAAAATATGATGATTGAGCTTGGTTGTGTAACTGGTCAGGGTTTCTTAATGCATATGCCAAGTTTTATTGAAGGTATTAAAAAAGAAAATAATGATGGTTGATAGCTCAAGAGGCGCTAAAGGAATCCTCCTTACTCAAATTAAGCAAGACTTTGTTACACCTGCAAATGCAATCTTTGATTACTTAGACATTGTTGAGAAGGCTGTATCAAAGTTAGATCTTCAATCAGAAGATGAATTAAACCAAATAAAGTCTTCATGTAATAAGCTTATAAATCAATACGAGGAGGCATTTAACCTTTACACAGGTTCAGGATCTCAAGGTAAAAAAACTCCAGAGGAATATTCTGAATTAAGACATAATCTCAGGACTCCTTTGAATGCAATAATAGGATATGGTGAGATTCTCATTGAAGATTTTGAAGAAGATATTCCTGAGAGCAGAACAAGAAGAATAATAATTAATGATTTAAAGCATATTATTGAACTTGCAAGAGAGACTGAAAAAGCTATTGAAGTATTTGTAGACTTTATTAGGGGGGATGATAATGCGAGTGAAGAAGGAGACACATCCCAGGTTGAGACAGCCAAAGCACTTTTTAAATCTCTCGGAGATATAGAACATTCAATAACTTTAAGTGATGAATTAAAGGCATCTGATATTTTAATTGTTGATGATAATAAGACTAATTGTGAGGTTCTCGAGCGAAGACTTTCAATGAGTGGCCTAAAGTGTCGAACTGCATATGACGGAGAGTCAGCTCTTGATGAAGTAAAAAAGAAAACCCCTGATCTAATTTTACTTGATGTTATATTGCCAGATATTAATGGGCTTGAATTACTTAAGAGATTTAGATCTAAACATAGCGTTGAATCTTTACCAGTAATAATGGTTTCTGCCTTTGATGATGTTGATAGTATCGCTAAATGTATTCAGTTGGGTGCACAGGACTATCTTCCTAAACCCATTAATGGGACGGTGTTGCTTGCAAAAGTTGTTTCATCTCTTGAGAGAAAGCTTCTTAGAGAAAGGGAGAAAGAGCTTGTAAATGAGCTACATATTCAGGCAACAACAGATCAACTAACGGGCATTGCTAACAGGAGAGTGATTTTTGATACTTTGGAAAATGCTGTTTCAAGAGAAAAAAGAAAAGACTATAAACCATTTGCCATAATAGTCTTTGACATAGACTTCTTTAAAAATGTTAATGATACATATGGTCATGCAGGAGGCGATGAAGTCCTAAAAGCTTTTGCCAAATTGCTTGATAGTGAAATTACACAACCAAATCAAGTAGGAAGGATAGGTGGTGAGGAGTTTCTTGCAATTATCTATATGGAAAATGAATCTCTCAAGATTTTCGCTAATGATCTTATTGAAAAGATCCAGAAAAATGTTGTTAAATTCGAGGATACTGAAATAAGCATTACTGCAAGTGGAGGCGTTGCCTTTTCAGAAGAGTCAAAAAGCTCATCTGATTTAGTTAATAAAGCTGATAAAAGACTTTACAAGGCAAAAAAATCTGGTAGAAATAGATTTGTACTAATCGATTCTGAAATAGTAGGAGAATAATGGCTAAAATTTTATACGTTGAAGATAACGAGATGAACAGAGATATGCTTTCTAGGAGATTAAGCAGAAGAGGGCATGAGGTTCTTTTAGCATTTGATGGTCAAGCAGGGCTAGACATGATGAAATCTGAAAGTCCAGAGATTGTACTAATGGATATGGGATTGCCTGTTCTTGATGGCTGGGAAGCCACAACTCAGGCTAAAGCTGATCCAGAAATAAATATGATACCTATTATTGCTCTTACTGCTCATGCTCTAGAATCTGATAAGCAAAAAGCTTTAGAATGCGGGGCAGATGACTTTGATACAAAACCAGTTGATTTTAAAAGATTACTTGGAAAAATTGACTCTCTTTTGAGCTAAGAGCTTTTTATTAATTTTGAAATCCTATCAGATAATTCATCCATAGAAGTTTCATCTTTCTTCACAAAACCTACAACTCTTTCGTTTAAAAGTTTTTCTTGAACATCTGTAATATCTTTTCCTGAATAAACTAAAATCGGAGCTCTTTTATCTTCAGGGCACTCATCGATATAGCTTTCTAGGAATTCAAAACCATCCATCCTAGGCATTTCTAAATCTAAAACAATAAGAGATGGTTTATCTTTCGTTCTTTCTAAACCTTCTTTACCATCTCTGGCCTCAATAGACCTAACTCCTATATCATCAAGCATCCTATTCATGAGATCTCGTACATCTTTATCATCATCTATTACTAATACTTTTTGATTTTTTGTTGATGAGCCAAGAATTCTTTTTACAGTATTTACAAAAAGCTCTCTATCAATTGGTTTAGTCATATATTCATTTGCTCCTAAAGAGGCTGCAAAGTTAGCTTTATCTAATTGACTAATCATAATTACTGGAATATCTTTTAGCTCATCATCTAATTTACACTCTTTTAAAATTGACCAACCATCTCTTCCTGGCATCAAGACATCTAAGAGAATTAATTTTGGTTTAATCTCTCTTATTAAATCCATTCCCTTTTCACCATTGGTTGCACCAATCAGAGTTAAATTTAATTTTGCAATTGTTCGCTTTATAAGACCATGCATTGCAGCGTCATCATCGACTAAAACAACAACATTATCAGTAGAATCAAGATTAATTACACCTTCCTCAATTTCGTCATTAATTTCAGGACACTCTCTTGGCACACTTATTGAAAAGACAGAGCCAACACCTTCTTCACTTGATACAGAAACATCTCCACCCATCATTTCAGCAAATCTTTTTGATATGGGTAAGCCTAATCCAGTACCTCCATAGTTTGCAGAAGTTGATCTTTCAGCTTGAGTATACTCCTCAAAAACTTTTGCAACTCCCTCTGCACTCATCCCAGCACCAGTATCTGTAACAGAAAAGCTAATAAATTCAGTTTTTTCTTTTATCTCAACATCTATATCCAGAGTTACCGTTCCATCTTTAGTGAATTTAAAGGCATTACTTAAGAAATTTGTTAAACATTGTCTTAATTTTGTTTCATCCTGTGACATTGATCCAACTGAGTCATCAATATTTATCTGAAATTCATTATTATTTTTTAGTGCCAACGGAGCAGATACATCTTTTATAGTTTCGATCATATTTTCTATTTCAAAACCTGTTACAAAAAGCTCCATCTTTCCAGCTTCAATTTTTGATAAGTCTAGAATGTTATTAATTAATGATAGAAGGTGTGAACCAGCAGATGTAATTTTCTTCAAATCTGGCAGAAGGTCTTCGTAACCTAGATCCTCACAATCCTCATAAAGCATTTCTCCATATCCAAGGATTGCATTTAATGGCGTCCTTAGTTCATGACTCATATTTGCAAAGAATTTTGTTTTTTGATCACTTGCATCCCTTGCCTCGTCCCTGGCTAACTCCATCTCATGAGTTCTAGCCTCAATTAAGGCATTTACTTCATCTGACATTCTTGAGAAGGCAATAAGCATTAGCTCAACAGAGGCTTCCTCACTTGAATTCTTATCAGAACTTTGCGCCAGTTCGCTCATCTTTTTAATATCATTTACTATCAAAGTTCTTGCTTCACCCTCTAATTGATCAGAAAGTTTTGTCATCTTTTCAATGATTACCTGATCTCTTTCATGTCTTCTTGCAGCCTGATCAGTTCTAATTCTGTCCATCTCAAGAAGATGAGATTTATAGCTTTTTAATGCGGTTGAAAGCTGGCCAACTTCATCAGTTTCTGATGATAAGATTCCCTTTCTGGGTGGCATTTCTTGAGTATGATCTCCCTTGGTTAATCCATCAAGTACTTCAATAGCTCTCGAGATTCCCCCAAATGTTCTCGTTGTTACAAACGCAACTAACGAAATAAGAATCAAGACAGAAATAATAGCGATTGCGTAAGTGAAATTAAGGATGCTTTGAGCAATAAGAATATTTTCTCTTTCATCTTTAAAAATAAATAACTGCGCATCATCAGCTGATAAAAAAGCACTAAGGGGCAACAATGTTATAGATGACCCAAGCTCTGTATCCTTAGATGAAAATCTTGACCCATTTTGTTCTCTGAACAATAAGGCTCTCTCTGAAAGAAGTTTGAAATTTTCTTGATCAAATAGGTTATCTTCATCATTATCAAGTTGAGCATAGTACTCATTGAGTGAGATGAGATCGTCTTTAGTTTTTACAGCAGTCCTTACCTCAAATTCATCCTCGAAAATTTCTAAAGATTTTCTTATATCTATTCCAAGAAGAATTACAACAAGCGTCTCACCACTTGCTTTTACTGGGAATGCAAGAGCTTGGTTTAAGGTTCCAGCATTTTCTCCAGTTATATCCTTAATTTCAACCACACTTTGCTTTGGTCTTTTTGCAATTTCTTGAATGTAAGAATCTATATTTAGGAAGAAATCTGGCCTAGCATTTGGTGAACAAGCATCAATTCCGAGAAGATCAAGCGAGCTTCCACAGTATATCCTCTGTCCCGATGGATAATATGCCATTGCATAACTTAAATCTCCAAAATCAAAATCTTCTTCAAAAAAAAGATCGAGAATATATTGAGCATCTCCAATCCTTCCAGCGCTGACGGTATCGAGAAATGGATTAACATAGTTCCCATTCGATACAACTTCATCTTGAAATACTTCTCCATTCGGATCCCAAAATGATGCATTTGAGCCAATAAGTGGTTGCCATTTAAACATAGAGTTAAATGAACCATTATAGGTTTGGAACCAAGCAGCTTCGTACAAGGTTAAGAGAGATTCGCTGGAAGAATCCTCTTGAACATTTTCTCTATAATTAAAAGAGAAAATAAAAATTAGCGCAACAAGTAAGTTACCTACTACTCCAAAAAGAATTAACTGGAGTCTAATTGACATATTGACAGATTTATTCGAATTTAAAGACTATATCTACTTGAACGTTATTTACGTTAACTGCTTTTTCTTCAAATTTAGGCGGTTCATAAATTAATTTTCTAACAGCTTTAATTGATGCCCTCTCAAAAAGTCCTGGAGGATTACTCTCCACAACAAAGGGATCAAGTACTGCTCCAAAAGTATCCACATTAAATTGAACTTTAACTGAACCTTCTATGCCATATCGAATTGCTTGCCTTGGATATTCTGGGAGTAATTTATTTACTCTCTTTAGTTCAATAACTGATCCGTTATCTTCAACATATCCAAAATCTGCTGCAAATGACGGTATCGATATTAACAATAAACCGGCAATTAAAAATAGTTTGTTTAAAAAATACATAATTTGTCACTTATATTCAGAATATTATTCTACACTGCATAATAAATTATCTCTAGCAAAATACGGTAAAACGTTTTAAAAATAAACTCATTAAAACTGAACAAGGTATTTTTTTTTGTTAGGATATATGTAAATGGATAATTTTTTTAATATTCTCATCTACCTAATAGGAGCTCTCTTTCTTCTTATGGGCCTGCAGTGGTTGATAGACCCAACTTCAGCTGCCAATGGTTTGGGTATGGTTTTGCTTTCAGGGCATGGTTTAAGTACTCAAATAGGTGACTTATCGAGCTTTTTCTTGGTAATAGGTACTTTTACCCTTTGCGCAGCCTACAAAAATAATACAGTTTGGTTATACACACCAATTGCCTTATTTGCCTTTGCAGCTTTTTCGAGAATTATTGCATTTTTATTTCATGATGCAGCATTATCAACTGATAAAATCTTAGTCGAATTGATACTAGCAGGATTTTTACTATTTTTAGTTAAGCGAAAAGTAAATATCCCTTCTTAACTAATGGACAAGATAGGTATCTTTGGGAAGAAAAATTCTATCGTAAAGTATAATTTAGACTCCCATCAATCTTTATGGATTGCAGATTTACCTCATGGGCAGTCACCCAAAGCGATAGCTCAGTATGAGGATTTTCTTCTTGTAATTCATCAAAACTGGGCAGGTACCAAAAACATAAGTTGCTTTAGCGAAAGTTCAGGAAATTTATTATGGAGGTATAGATATGATTTTCTATGTGGTTGGCATATTTATTTTCAGCCTATATTTATTGGGAAGAATTTATTTTTTAAATCCGGAGCGGTAGATTTTACGAAACTTTGTTGTAAGACAGGAAGAATAATTTTTAAGAAAAGCTTAAAGAAAAAAAAGCTCTTTACTTTTGAAAAATTTGAAATTATTTATCTTGGCGAAAGTCTAATAGCTTTTTCAAATAAAGAAATAAGAAAAATTGATATTGAATCTGGCCAAAGTGAGATAGATCATGAACTCACTAAAAAGTTTAATGTTAATGGTGTGACAGCATATCTAGGTAACGGAGTTTCTTTTGTTTCTTCAATTTCTTCACTAAATCAGCAACTCGAGGATGAAGCAGCTGCTTCATCAACTTCTGCTCCAGCTGGTTAAGCTAATTAGCATTTTAGCTTTTGATTGATATAATTTTTATATGGAAACAAAAATACCCCCACCAATAGTCACTCTTATTTTTATCTTCTTAATAGCTTTTTCAAATAGAATTGTTGAACCTTTCAGCTTTGAATTTCAAATGCCTCTTGGGGTTGTGATAATTATTTGTGGGTTAGCAGTTTTAATATTAGCTGTTGGAGTTTTTAAGCAGTTGGAAACAACTATTAATCCAATGCAACCCTCACAAGCTTCAAAACTTGCCACAACTGGCCCGTTCAAATTTACCCGAAATCCAATGTATCTTGGAATGAGCATAATGTTGATAGGTTTTGGTGTAATTTTTGGCGCCAAGCTAACAGTTTGTTTGCTAGCTCTATTTGTTCTCTATATTACTATTTTTCAGATAATGCCTGAGGAGCGAGCAATGGAGCAAAAATTTGATGATTGGGAAGACTATTCTGCAAAAGTTAGAAGGTGGTTATAAATATGGGCTCAGGATATGTTTTATCTGATGAAGTGGTTAATCATAAAATAAATGAACCAGTCTTTCCAAAGAATTCTTCTTATAAAGCTGAAAAATCCCTAAATGATTTAGATCTTTTTACCAAGGGACAACCTGTAGATTTTTATAAGGAATTAAGAGATAACGCCCCAATATATTTTCATGATCCTATGCCTACAGATCCTGAACCCGGATACTGGGTGTTAACTAGACATGAAGATATCAAGCATGTATCTATGAATCCCAAAATATTTTCTTCTCAATATGCCACAGGAAATCTACTCACACTTGGAACAGAAGAGAACAGACATCCAAAGCTCTTCAAATCAACTATTGATCATATGTTAAACCTTGATGGTGAAATGCATTTAGGTCTTCGAAAAGAACATATGCCTTTCTTTAAACCTGGCTATGTTGAGGACTTGCAAAAAAAAGTGACAGTTAAAGTAGGACAGCTTTTAGATCAAATTGCTCCATTGGGTGAGTGCAACTTGGTAAGTGAGGTTTCTCAGCAGCTTCCTATTTTTACATTATCCGAGATTTTAGGAATCCCAGAAGCTGATAGACAAAAGTTGGTTACATGGATGGAGTTTTTAGAGCTTGCACAATACTTTGCAGTTGAACAAATAAAACAACAAAATGAGGGCGTCACTGATTCATCGCCAGATCCAGAAATGATTAATCTTTTTAATACAATGGTTGATGAAATGTTTGATTATGGAAAACATATTCTTCTTAAAAAAAGAAAAAATCCTGAAAATGATCTTTTGAGCGCAATCGCAAACGCAAAAATTGAAGGAAAGGAATTAACCCAAGAATTTCTTGATGGGTCTTGGCTCTTAATTGTTTTCGCAGGAAATGACACTACAAGAAATACAATGAGTGGAGGAATTAAGTTACTGCATGATAACCAAGATCAAAAGGAATTATTAATAAATAATCTCGATTATCTTCCGAACTTTATAAATGAAACCGTGAGATGCGTTTCGCCAGTAATTCATATGCGTAGAACCTCTCTTGAAGAAACAGAAATTAATGGTCAAAGAATTGGGCCTTTTGAAAAAATTGCTTTGTGGTATGGCGCTGCTAATAGAGATCCTGATATTTTTCAAGATCCTGACACTTTTAATATTCTCAGAGAAAATGCAGATAATCATCTAGCCTTTGGTATTGGAAGACATACATGCTTGGGGAAACCTGTTGCGCTGATGCAGCTAAGAGAATTTTACTCGCAGTTCTTAGGAAGATTTCCTGATTTTGAGATGAATGGTGAATGGAAAGTTGCACCAAATAATTTTGTCCATGCTATTCAAGAAATGCCAATAAAGTTTTCGCCTAAATCTTAGGCATGATTCCGCAAAGAATTAATTTAATCTTATATTCAACGCTTGCAGTAATTATTTGTTATATAGATAGGGTAAACATCTCTGTTGCAATCATTCCTATGCAAGAACAGTTTGCATGGAGTGACTCACAAGTTGGCTTTATTTTTTCCTCTTTTTATCTTGGATACATGCTTACAATGGCTTTGGGAGGCTATTTATCTGATAAGTTTGGAGGAAAGCTTGTTTTAGGTTGGGGTGTTGTCTTATGGTCGATATTTACAATGCTAACTCCTTTGGCTGCTCATAATGGTTTTTTTGCGCTATTTTTTATAAGAGTTTTGATGGGCATTGGAGAGGGAGTCACATTTCCTGCATGGCATAGCCTATATGCAAGATGGATACCTTTTAATGAGAGAACTAGAGCAATTGCTTTTACAAATAGTGGGGTATCTGTTGGGACTATAATTGGATATATAGGTACCCAAATGATCATTATTGCAATGGGCTGGGAGTGGGCATTTTATATCTTTGGAATAGTTGGTTTGGTGTGGTTTATTTTTTGGTTTCGGAATGTAACCTCCTATCCAAATGATCACAAAAAAATTACTCCTGAGGAATTACTTCATATCCAAAAGAATGCACCCTCATCAAAAGCCGCAAAAAAAATTCCTTTGAGACAATTGCTTATTAACAAGCCTTTTTTAGCAATTGTTGCAGCTACCTTTGCAAATAATTGGAGTTTATTTGTTTTTTTATCATTTCTTCCAAAGTTTATTGATAATGAGCTCGGGATAGAGCTCGAATCAAGTAGCTTTGTAATTCTAATTATTATTCCAAGCATAATCTCGGTAATAGCATTGAATGCAGGAGGATATCTCGCTGATAGTTTTATAAAAGGTGGTATTAAAGTTATAAAAGTTCGTAAAACATTAAATTCAATAGGATTTTTTGGATCAGCTGCGTGTCTTTTTTTGATCCCATTTTTTGAGTCAATTTCGATGATAATTATACTTATCTGCGTTACTAACCTTTTCACAGGTGCTGCTGCAGGTGGATTTGGTGTTAATCATGCTGATATTGGACCAAGTACGACAGGAACACTTGTAGGTATTGCCTCCACCTTTGGAATGATTGCTGGAGTCGTAGGGAATGCAGTTTCTGGCTATGTTCTTGATATTACGAATTCATGGACACTTGTATTTCACATTGCTGCAAGCTTGATTGTAATTGGTGGCTTAATTTATCTATTTTTTGCTAGTGACCAAAAGCAGTTTGATTAAAAAAACCTTTTAAAATAAGCCTTTCGGGTACAAAAATATTTTTTTTACACTTTTTTAGTGCTATATTTAACCTATAAATTTATTTTTAGGGGAAAAACATGTATTTGATTAAAAAATTTGCTCTAATTTTCTTCTTAGCTCCGTTTGCTTTCATTCAAGCGGAAGTTGAAGAAGTTATTGTTACAGCTAATAAAAAGGTTGAGACCGTGCAAGAGATACCGATGAATATTTCAGTGATCACTGAAGTTGATATTCAAGAAAGAGGTATTTCAAATCCTGAGGATTTCTTGAGAACTCTTGCTGGTGTGACAACACCTGGAGGAGCAAGATATTATTCTTTCAGAGGATTAAATACAAGCTCAGCTCAAAGATCTTCAGGAACTACATCCACATATGTTGATGAAATACCTGGTACCACAATGAATATTTGGGACATTGAAAGAATTGAAGTTTTGAGAGGACCTCAAGGAACTCTATACGGCTCAAATGCGATTGGGGGAACTATAAGATATATCACAAAAAAACCAGACCCATCTGGCTTTGATTATGCATATTCTGTTGAGTATGGGAAAAAGAAATATGCTGAAAATTCTATTGTTAATTATAATGCCATGGTTAATGTTCCTCTAAATGACCTATTTGCTTTGAGAGCTACATATTCTCAATCATTAGATCCTGGTATTTATCAAAATATTATTACTCAAGATATGGGAGTGGGGGATCAAGACGACGAGAGATATACCCTAACACTTGGTTTTGAAAGAGATGACTCACCAATACATGACGGCACTATTTCTAGCATGATTAGATATATCGTCAGTGATAGGCATGATGAAGGTATGAAAGAAAAAGGTAATGGAGATAAACCAGGAACAGCAGATATTTATGATCCAAATTGTTCTTTTAGTACTGCATTTTATTATGGTGATTCCTGCACAAGATTAACTGCTTTAGCTGCAGAATATGGAAGAGACCTATCAAAATACAATCCTCTTCTAGCATTTGCAGAAGTCTCAGATGAAATTCATAATGTTGTCTTGTCTACTGTAACTTCTACTACTGAAGTTGGATTTGATTGGGGTTCAGCAACACTCACAACAATGTACAGAGATTACGATGAAGACAGTGATACTGAGTGGGGAAGAATAGATACTGATGACTTATATCGCGCTCCATTGATAGTAACCTCTGATTCTGAAACTGAGATCACAGAATTAAGACTAAGTTCAAATCCTGGGATGATTGAATGGACAGTAGGACTCTATGATTTTGAATCTAATGCAGATCCAAATAGGATTGTAGAGAACCAAGCATTACTGTCACCTGAAGCTTGGGATTATATCCAATTTATGGTCCCTGGTGGATACGATGGCGCTGCATATTGTCCGCCTTATTGTGGAGATGATGCCAGCCCATACTTTTATTATGGAAGCTATACTTATTACAGCTATTCTGAAGAGGAGGCAATGTATGGTGAGGTTGCTTTAAATCTTGATAAGTGGAAATTCACAGCAGGTTTACGAGATTATGAAATCTCAGATGGCTATAAGTCATCAGAATTTGGTATTTTTTACTCAGGAAATGGTTGTGATGGAACAGCTACAGAGGGAACTACCTGTAATGAAGAGTCTGGTTCTGAGGCAGATACAAGACCGAAGCTAACTGCAACTTATATGCCTAATGATGATTTAACATTGTTTGCTGTATCATCTGCTGGATATAGGCCTGGTGGTAATAACTCTGCTCTTCCGCCATTTTGTGCAGGTGATCCAGAGGCATCAAGTTTTCAAAGAAGATATACCTCCGACAAAGCAGAAAATACTGAATTCGGTATAAAAGCTAGAGGAGACTCTTATAACTTCAATGCAACATACTTCATGATCGATTGGATTGATATTCAAATTGGTATTGCTCCGGCTTGTGGGTGGAGTTTCCAAGCTAATGGAGGAGAGGCTGAGACTAAGGGAGTTGAAATAGATTTTGATTTACAACTTGCAGAAAATCTTTATATGGATTTTGCTGGATCATTTATGACTGCTGAGACAACAATTGATATGCCAAGTTTTGGTGCATCTGCTGGTGATAGCTTACCGGGAACAGTCGAAGAGCAATATAATGTTGGTCTATCGTATGATTATGCTATGGGTTCAAGATCAGCTTATACAAGACTAGATTATTTATATTATGGAGAAAGCTATGCTACTTTTGGTCAATCTGAAGATCAAATGTCTCCAGCATATGAGAAATTTAATCTAAACTGGGGAGTTGAACTAAATGAAAGCTCATCACTACAATTAAGCATTGATAATTTGATGGATAATAGAACAGAGGCATTTAAGTTCTCTGCAGATAGTCCTGGGTGGAGACCAAGAAATTATCTTCAATGGATTCCACCAAGAAGTGTTTCATTAAGATATACCTATAGATATTAGAATATCTGATTTTGAAGAAGCCAGGTTAATACCTGGCTTTTTTATTCCTTATATTCCTGGAAGTAATTAAAAATTTCTTGTTTTGTTCTTGATCTTGCGGTTGTCCATTCACCTGTGTCTTTAATATTAAGAACCTCTTTTTCTTTACTAAGAATTACAACTCTGGGTATGCCCTGTTGAGGCATAATTTCAAAATATTTCATCAACGACATATTAATATCGTATCTGCCTAAATCTATATAAAGAGTTTCAAAGTTTTCATTCATATATTTTTCTACAGTTGGTAGTTCCAAGACTGCACTTAAGATCCTACAGTCAGGACACCAATTTGCACCAAAAATAATTATTGGCTGCTTATTATCATTGATAGTATTATCAATAAAATCACTTAAATCCTCTTCATTTAAATCTACTCTTTCGTATGGAAGGGGAAATGGTTTGCCTAAAATTTCTTCATTTGGGACAATCGTATTTGAAGACATAATAGGAAATGATACTAAAACTAAGTAAAATGTTAAAAAACTACTTTTAAAATATATGGACATTATTGAAAAATTAGTACTTTTTTGTTTGTTTGCCTTTTTTATCATTATGGCTGGCTTTTTTATGTTTGCCAATCATTTAGTTATTGTTTTTCCAGGGACTGAATATAATCCAATGCTTATGGCTGAGTGGAGGACTAGAACTGTCCAGCCAGCTTTCTATATGACAGCATCTTACTTTATATTGAGACACTTTGTTGGGAAGAATCCGACTTCAACGCTTTGGCCAGTTTTTTTGATACTTTTGTTTTTTACTCTTACGCAGTCACTTCTTTTTTTTGATAAATCCTATAAATTTGGCGTCCCAGGCATAGGAATGTTTATAGTCTCCATTTTTGTAACTCTTTTAGTAAGACTTAGTCATACAAAGAGGAAGAAAGAAATAAGAATGGATACATTTTAATGAGTATTCTTTTACGAATTAGTCTGACAATTTTTTTATTATTAATGGCAATTGTATACTTGCCGATAGGTTTGTGGGCAATCATTGCTCCAGCTCAAGATGCTCTTGGTTTAAAACTCCCTTCTTTTTATGAAGCTGTTGGCTTATCTGTAATATCCCCAATTGGATATTCAGAATTTGCAGGTATATACGGAGGTATTAATATTGTTATTGGCCTAATGTTTCTAATTGGCATTTTTAAAAAAGATATTGGTCTATTCTCTATAAAAATTCTTGTCTTTCTTGTTGGTTCAATAGCCCTGGGAAGATTCTTGCTTATGTTGCTAGGATCTCAGGCAGGATTGCCCGTGGAAATAAATACTTTCCTTATTTTTGAGATTATTGTTTTCTTAATTGGAATGGTTTTTATAAGAGCTTTAAAAAATACTAATTAAATTACTCAAATTTAATACGTAGAGGAAATAGAAGCTTATAAATCCTAAACCTAAAATAGCGCCTAACTGTTTTGGTAAATGAGCCCTAGATAAAAAGAGCATCATTAGAGTGAACAATAGAGTTAAAATAATTAATGGTGTTGAGTCCCTTTCCCATAACTCAATGGGCATGATAGCTTTAGAAAATATTCCAATAATAGGAACAATGATTACAAGGTTTAAGATATTAGAGCCAATAATATTTCCAATTACCATTTGATTTTTACCTTTTAAGATAGCCGATATGGTTGCAGCAAGCTCTGGAAGGCTTGTGCCAAGAGCTAGAATTGTCAAGCTAACCACCACTTCCGAAATACCAACAGATAAAGCAAACTTTTCTGCATATATAACGGCAAAGTTTGATCCAAGGATAAGTAATAATAAACCTATCAAAAGAATTGTAAGATTTTTGAACATGTTATTAGAACCTGAGACAACTTCATCAAAGCCAGACCGGTCTTTTGAAAGAATTATTAGAAAATAAAAAAATATTGCAATGAACCCGAGACTTTCAAGCAAACTGAATGTTAAATCTTTGAGAGCGAATAGAAATAAAAAAAAACTTAACAAAAATGGTATTAGTGATGACAACGAAAAGTTTTTTTTAATTTGGTTAATAGCGAAGCATGACACTCCAAAAATAAGCGCAATATTTGTAATATTTGAACCAACAATTGTTCCAATGGCAACAGCCTCTGCTGAATTAAAAATAGAACTAATTGCAACGAATATTTCAGGTGCAGATGTTCCAAGCGCAATAATAGTCAAGCCTACAAATAGGTCACTGATGCCAAAGTTTCTAGCTATTTTTGATGATGCCTCAACAAATCTCTCAGCTCCATATACAAGTGTTGCAATCGATAAAAGAAGGAGTGAAATATTTGTAAGCACATATATATTGTATAGATTTAATTATAAAAATTAAAAAAATCTTGATGGTCTAAAATCATCTAATAGCTTACTATCAACTTCATCTACTATTTCCTGAGTAACTAAATTACTCACTATAGCCGCAAGACTTATTCCGCTATGCATTACAGCAACATAAATTGATTTACTTTTAAATCTTCCAATTATTGGTATGTCATCCCGAGGAATGGGTCTCCAACCAACTAGTATTTCTGATGAATTAAAATAAGTTGTGTTATCGACCATATTTGTGAAATGATTACTGATTCTTTTTAAATGACTTTCTGAATTTTCTCTTATTGGAGCAGTAATTTGCTCACCAATTATTATTTGACCATTTCTTTGCTGATGTGCATGTATTTTAGGACCATATATAATGGAATTTATTGTTTTTTTTGTCGGCTTAGTCTTAATAATCACACCCGGCCTAGGTTTTTTTAAAAAATTTGTATTAAGGCTTTTATCTACATCAATCCCATTACAAAAAATAACATTTTCAGATTTGAAAATGCCTGTTGAAGTTTTGATTGTCGTGAAACTGTCATTGCTATCTATGATTTGTTCAAACTTGCAGGGACATAATACTGAACCACCATTTTTTTTGATTGCATCTATCATTTTTGATATTGCATCATTTGTATTTATTGCACCATCTGCTTTTGAAAAGATGATATTCTCATTTCTCTCGAAATTAATGTTAGGCTCCAGTTTTCTTGCTTTCCTGTATCCAATGATTGAAGTTGGAGTATATTTAGGATATTTCTTTAACTCATTAATACTGTCAATAAGTTTTTCTTGATCCTTTTTTTTTGAGGACCATTCCAAAGATCCATTCCATTTAATATCTAAAGATAATTCCTTTTCAACAAAACGAAAAGCATTCATTCCAAGCTGTGAAAATAGATTATATGAATAGGGTTTTTTTGGATATGTTGCATTTATCCATGAAAATGAGCTCCCACTGCAGCCCGAGCCAGGTAGATTTTTATCTATCAAGGTTACATCTACTCCTCGCTTTGATAACTCATAGGCAATTGAAGAACCGATAATTCCAGCTCCAATAACAACTGCATTTTTAGTGTTTCTACTTTCTGAATAAATCTTTTTAGGGGATAGAGCAAAAAGACCTAATATTTTTAGAAAATCTCTTCTATTCATTATTAAGATTATATTACTACAAGAATTTCTTATTACATCTCTTATTCAAAGTTATAATAATATTTTTTATAAGAAGGTACCTATGGATTTACAAAAACTATTTAATATTGAAGGAAAGACAGCACTTATTACTGGTGGCTCAAGAGGAATCGGAGAAATGATTGCAGCAGGATTTTTAGCAAATGGAGTTAAAGTTTATATTACAGCCAGGAAGGAAGCACCATTAATAGAAAAGGCAAAGGAGCTTTCTAAAAAATTCAATGGAGATTGTATTGCAATTCCATGTGACCTTAGCAATATGGAGGGTATTCAGAAGCTTGCCACTGATTATCTTCAACAAGAGGATAGCTTAGATATTTTAGTGAATAATGCTGGAGCTGCATGGGGTGAACCATATGAAAATTTCTCAGAGAAGGGCTGGGATAAAGTTATGGATACAAACGTAAAAAGTATGTTTTTTTTAACAAGAGATCTTACTCCTGCTCTTGCAAAAAATGCATCTGATGATGAGCCATCCAGAGTGATAAATATTGGTTCTATTGATGGAATAAATGTTCCAATTTTCGAGACCTTTTCTTATAGTGCCTCAAAAGCTGCGGTTCATCATCTCACCAGGGCACTTGCAAGCAAATTGGTTGGAGAAAATATTCTTGTTAATGCAATTGCACCAGGCCCATTCCCAAGCATGATGTTAGGCTCTGCAGTAAATCACGATTATTCGGGTATTGCTGTCCGAAATCCCAGAAAAAGAGTTGGAACACCAGAGGATATTGCAGGATTAGCTATATTTTTATGTTCTCGAGCTGGTTCTTATACTATAGGCGAGACTATTACTTGCGATGGAGGCCTTGTTAACGCCTCAGGACACGATCTAAGTTAAACTTTTTGTGCTTCGGCAAATGCTTCAACTAAAAGATCTTTCATCCAAAGATGAGGACCCTCATTATCGTCGCTCGAATGCCATATAAGATGTTGCTCTACCTTGGGAAGATCAATTGGAAGTTTTTGAAATGCTAGATTATTCTTAATTGCAAAAGTTTTGGAGCAAATTAATACATAATCACTATTTTTAACAATTTGAGGTGTGACCATAAAGTGCTGAGCCCTCAGCGCAATATCTCTTTTGAGCTGAAGTTTTTCTAGCTCAACATCAATTAAGGATGGACCTCTTCTCCTATTAGATATATTGATATGTTTTAAGCTTAAAAACTCTTTCATAGTAAGCTTTTTCTCATCACCTATTGGATGATTCTTTCTGTGAGCACAAACAAACTCATCCTCAAATATGAGATCATGTTTAATGTCTTTAGATCTTGGAATAACAGGATCTACAACAAAATTTAATTGGTTTGTAGCAAGAGCATGAACGAAATCCTTTCTATCAAATTGATAGCTTTCAATAGATACTCTCGGCGCTATTTTTTTTATCTTTTTTAAGATGTAGGGAAGAACTCTTTCTTCAGAAATATCGCTTAAGGAAATTCTAAAAGTTAACTCGCTAGTTTCCGGATTAAATTCATCAGGCTCATTCACACTCTTCTGCATTAAATCTAATGCCTTTTTAACATCCAAAATAATATTTTCTGTTTTCTGGGTCGGTGTCATACCTGAACCTGTTCTTATAAATAGGTCATCATCAAATTTTTCTCTTAAACGACCGAGAGCATTACTTACTGCAGGCTGAGTTATCCCAACAACTTCAGCTGCTTTAGTGAGACTCCCCTCTGTATAAATTGCGTTAAGAACTACGAAAAGATTTAAATCAAATGAACTTATTTTCATATAATATGAGACATATATAGAATTGCTTTATACTAATAGTTAACATGATAACAATATATTTGTAATATTCACAATATTTATAATGTACTGTAAGCCAAACCATAGTGGAGATATAAATGAATATGAATTTAAGACCCGAAGCTGAAGATTTATTGGAAAGAGTTTCTAATTTTCTGCATAACGAGGTTGCTCCAAACGAGACTAAATTTCACGAACAAATAAAAACTGATGATGATAGATGGAACTATTTTCCAGAAATTGTTGAGGAACTAAAAGAAAAAGCTAAATCACAGGGTCTCTGGAATCTATTTTTACCCGAGAGTGAATTTGGTGCTGGTCTAACGAATTATGAATATGCTCACCTTGCTGAGCAAATGGGTAAATATAGTATTGGATCTGAGGTTTTTAATTGTTCAGCTCCAGATACTGGAAATATGGAAGTGATAGCTAGATATGGAAATGAAAAACATCAACAGGAATGGCTAAAGCCTTTGCTTGATGGTGAAATAAGATCTTGTTTTGGTATGACAGAGCCAGGTGTTGCTTCATCTGATGCTACCAACATGCAGGCAACTGCTGTTTTGGATGGTGATGAATATGTCATAAATGGTGAAAAATGGTGGACTTCTGGTGCAGGAGACCCAAGATGTAAAATTATGATATTTATGGGTGTTACAAATCCTGATAATGCCAAACATCAAAGACATTCCATGATTCTAGTTCCTATGGATGTAGATGGTTTAGAGGTTCAAAAAATGATGCATGTGTTTGGATATGATGATGCTCCTCATGGACATGCACACATAAAATTTAATAATGTTAGAGTTCCCAAAGATAATTTACTTCTCGGAGAAGGGAGAGGGTTTGAAATTGCGCAAGGTAGATTGGGGCCTGGGAGAATTCATCATTGCATGAGAGCTATAGGTGTCGGTGAGAGAGCTTTGGAATTAATGTGTACTCGTGGAATTGATCCAAAAAAGAATGCATTTGGTAAATCCTTAGCTCAACTAGGCGGAAATTTTGATCATATTGCTAACTCAAGAATTGAGCTTAATGCAGCAAGATTGCTAACCCTTGATGCTGCTCACAAGATGGATACAGTTGGAAATAAAGTTGCGGCAAGTGAGATTGCGCAAATTAAAGTTATGGTTCCTAACATTGTTCTGGATATTATTGATAGAGCAATTCAAATTCATGGTGGAGAAGGTGTTTCACAGTTAACTCCTCTGGCATCTATGTTTGCTCATATGAGGACCCTGAGGCTTGCTGATGGGCCAGATGAAGTTCACAGAAGAGCAGTTGCTAGACATGAGTTAGGTAAATATATAATTAAATAAGTAAATTTGACTCTGTAGCTCAGTTTGGTTAGAGTGCTTGCTTGACATGCAAGAGGTCGCTGGTTCAAGTCCAGCCAGAGTCACCATCAAAAGAGGGAGTTTCTATGTTTTTTAAATTTTTATTTTTATTTGGCTTATTAATAAGTTTTGCACTCAATGCTGAAAACTTAGAAATAAAAGATCCAGATGAATTAGGTGTTAGTCGATTAGATATAGATAATTTATTTAATTTATCTTTTGAAGACGAATCTACTCAATCAGTTGTACTTCTTAAAAATGGCTATCTTATTGGAGAAAGATATGCGGATGGTTTCAATAAAGATTCATATGGTACTTCTTGGTCAATGGCAAAGAGTTTTTATGCAGCTTTAATCTTAATTTCTATTGATAAGGGCGAAATAAAAAGCCTTGATGAAAAAGCTTCAAATTACTTACCTTATTTTGATGACGAGAGATCTGTTATAACAATTAGACAAATTTTAAATATGTCTAGTGGATTGCAATACCCAGATCATCAACATGAGACAATGTTCTTTAGAAAAGATCATCTTGAATATTCAAAAAATGTGAAATTAGAAAAAGAGCCAGATACTTTATTTGAATATAACAATGTCAATTCCATGCTCTTAGGCGAGATACTAGAAGCTGCTACAGGTATGAAAGCTGATATTCTTTTAGAACAAAGAATTTTAAATAAAATTGGCGTTGAGAAAAAAACTCTTTGGCGCGATGAAGCCCAAAATGTTCTAACTTACTGTTGTATTGATATGTCGGCTAGAGATTATGCAAAGTTTGGACAATTATTCTCAAATGGAGGTAGTTGGAACGGCGAACAAATCATCTCAAAAGAATTAGTTGATGAAACATTCCAATATGTTTGGGATACACCTAATTGGTGGACTGACGAGAAGAGGGGCTATTCATTGCACTGGTGGGTGTCAAGATACACTGAAAAATCAAAGATTTTCAATGCCAGTGGCAGATTTGGTCAGTATATTTTTGTTGATCCCAAGAATGATATTGTTTTTGTAAGAATAACTAAATACAAGCCGTCTGAAGGATCTGTTCAAAAATGGGGAAACCTATCATGGCTGAGCGCTCTCAATAATGTTGAATTTCTGATTTGGTTTTATCAAAAGTTAGAAAAATGGGGATTTATATCAATCGAGGCAAAAGAGGGAAGAGAAGTAACAGTAATTACTCCAAATACTGATAGAGATGGAGCTTCTAAGGAATTTTATGAAAACTATAGTTTAGTTTTAGATGCCATTGACGAACTATCTTCTTAATTAGAGCCAGACAAAAAGTATCATTGGTATTGAAGCCAAAACTATAAGAATGTCTAGAGGTAACCCAAGCCTCCAATAGTCAGAGAATTTATAATTACCTGGACCCATTACTAAGGTATTACATTGATGTCCAATGGGCGTTAAAAAAGCACAACTTGCTCCAACAGCAACTACCATAAGAAATGGCTCTAAAGGCTGCCCTAATTGAAGAGCGATATTTGCGGAGAAAGGAGCCATTATCACTGCTGTTGCAGCATTATTAATTACATCAGTTATCAACATAGTAATTATTAGAATGATCATTAAGATCCAAAAGATATGCAGATCACCTGCTAAAGAAACAACCTCAGTAGCTATTAGGGCAGTAATACCTGTTGACTCCAACGCTTGTCCAATTGGGATCATTGCTCCAAGCATAATAACAATTGGCCATTCGATATGCCGATAAAGGTTACTTTTGAGTATTTTGATCCCTACAAATCCCAACACGCATAAAAGGAAAGCAGTAAGAACATTAATTACATTGAAGGCAGCAAGCAAAATAGCAGTCGTAAAGAAAATTACTGCCTTTAAAAATCTACTTCTACTAGGAAGAGTCGATATCTCTCGAGATCTAATTGGCATCAGGCCAAGATGGTTTATTTTTGCAGTAACATCTTCTTTGTCAGTATTTCTGACACCCAAAAGCAAAACATCTCCTATTTTAAACATCTGCTTAGATAACCTAGTTCTGAATCTGGCACCTTTTCTCCACATACCAAGCAAAAATAACTCTTCATAAGCAAGCTTCATTAAATAATTTTGCTTTCTCCCTACAAGCCTTGATCCTGGAGTAATAACTACCTCTATTTCATCAATTAACTCCTCTTTAAGATCTCGGGAACTCTCAGGAATATTTAAACCAAATCTATCTTGAATAGATGAGATATGATTAGGAGAAACTTTCATTACTAAGTGCTGATCAGCTCTTATCTTTGAGTTATTTCCTACTTTAGATACAGCTCCATTTTCATTAACAAGTCCAAGGATTTCAGTTTCATTTCCTGCTTTCCTAATAAAACTTGAAAATGTTAGTCCAATTGCCTTACTGCCCTCTGGAACAACTAGCTCGAATAAGAAGTTATCAAGATCAATAAGATTATTTGTCTTTGCAAGTTTTCTTTTTGCAACCAGTTTGCTGCTTATCAATCCAATAAAAATTATGCTTAAAAAGCTTACAAGCAAACCAACATATGAGAAATCAAAGAAATTAAATGCTTCCCCAGTATAGGATTCTTTAAATTCAGCAATGATAATATTTGGAGGAGTACCAATAAGTGTATTCATTCCTCCTAAAATTGATGCAAACGCAAGAGGCATTAGAAATTTTCCAGCGTGCCATCCCATTTTTTGACATGTTGATAATGTTATTGGAAGTAGAAGTGCCATTGCACCTATATTGTTAATGAATGAAGAAAGAATAGCAGCAATGAACATTATTAGAAATAAGAACTGTGTCTCGCTTGGAGAAAATCTTCCAATAATGTTTCCAGTTACAGCTGATAAGCCTGCATCTTGAAGGCCTTTGCTTATAAGTAAAACTAAAGCAACAGTTATAACCGCTGGATGAGAAAAACCAATGAAAGCATTCTCAATTTTTATGATATCAAAAAGTATTAGAAGGGCTAATGCACCCAGAGATACATAATCATATCTATACTTACCTGAAATAAAAAAAACTAAAAGTCCAAAAATTACAATGGACAAAATTAATTGATCATTCACTATTCTTTGGGGGAGACTCTACAAAAATGGATGAAGTTGGATACGCAAATTCCGAATTATTAGACTCGACAATTTTAATTATATTTTTAATCAACCTATGCTTAATCTTTTTAAACTCAGAAAAGCCACATACATCAGAATAGCAGAGTATTCCAACATCTATTGAGCTTGCACCAAGCTCATTGATTGTTACAAGATGTTCTTGATTTGGATTATCTACAAAGTCATCAGATTCCTTAATATGTTTCGAAATTTGGTCGCAAATTTTTTCTAGATCCTCAAGAGAAGTTGAATAAATTAAATTTATGATCCAATTAATTCTTCGATATTCCATATTGCCATGATTAATCAGTCGCATGTCAGATAGATCTTTATTTGGAATTATCATCGGTGCTGTATCAAAAGTTTTAATAATTGTTGAACGAAAACCAATAGTATCAACAACTCCATGAAGTTGTCCTGGGACTTCAATTCTATCTCCAGGCTGGAATCTATTCTCACCAATAATTAAGATACCTGAAATCAAGTTCTTGAAGAAATCTTGAGCACCAAGCGCAACCGCCACTGAGAATAAACCTAAACCAGCTACTAGTGGGCCAATTTGGATTCCAAAGAGTTCAAGAATTATGGCAATACCGATAATCCAAATAATTACTCGTGAAGACCTCTCCAGCCATATTTGCATTGACTCCGTCAACCAAGAAGTAGACGACATGGCTGTAAAAACAGGATGTATTGAATTTGCTAATGCAGAAAAAATTGTAAAAATAATAAGAGCCTTAACAATATTTGAAGATATATCACCTGCAACACCCTCAAGAGGTAAAATCATTGTTACTATGTATACACCGATAGTTACAGGAACATAGCTTAAGGGTTTTTTAACTGCTTTTAGAATTTCGTCATCCAGTGAGGACTCTGTGCTTTTTGCAAGTCTTTCAATAGATGACACAACAACTGTAACTACAAAGCCTCTTAGAAGGAAAGATAGCAACAGGACGGCAATCGAAAAAATAATTTTGGTCATACTCACACCGAGAAGACCATTTACCCAAACCTCGTTTAAAATTGCTAAAAAGTTATCCATTATCGATACCTAAAAGCTCATTGTATCTATTTGCATCTATATTTCCACCTGACAGAATTGTGAAAACTTTTTTATTTTGACAAATCTCTTTATTTTGAAGTATACATGCCAAGCCAATGGCTCCACTGGGCTCAACGATTAGATCAAATTCATCATAAATAATCTTCATAGCCTCAATAATATATTTATCATTTGCTGAAAGACCCTTTGTATTTAGAGCAGAATTTATTCTAAAAGTAATTTCACCTGGTTTTGGATTTTCAAGAGCATCACACATTCCATGTTTTTTAGTTTTAATTGAGACTAAATTATTTTGCAAGAATGATTTTTCATGATCATTCCAGTCTTTTGGTTCAGCAGTAAAAAGTTGACAATCACTACAGCTATTTTTTAGAACAATTCCTGTACCCGCAGCCAAACCACCGCCACTGCAACAAACAACTGACATATCAAATTTTGTATTGACTTGATTCATTACTTCCAAAGCAGCAGTTCCCTGACCATAAATTACATTTAAATCGTCAAAGGGTTTAATAAGTTTTCTTCCTTCTTTCATGGCAATACTAAATCCAATCTCCTCTCTGTTATTTTCATCTCTATCATAAAAAATTACCTCTGCACCATATTCCTGTGTCTTCCGTATTTTTATTTTTGGTGCATCAGAAGGCATAACTATCTTTGCGCTAGTTCCAAGCTCCCTTGATGCATATGCAATCCCTTGCGCATGATTACCTGATGAGAAAGCGACTACGCCTCTAGACTTTTCTTCTTCAGAGAGCGCTGATATAGCGGAAGAAGCTCCTCTTAATTTAAAAGAGCCTGTTTCTTGAAGGCACTCAGCTTTGAATGTTATGTCAGCTTTTAGAGCTTTGTTTATGCTTATGCTTGAAAGAACAGGAGTTTGGTAAACAATTTCGGAAATCCTTGAAAAGGAATCTTCAATCTTCTCAAGCTCTTTTTTAAGCTCTAACAACTATTACTTTGCCCTATCTTTAATAAAATAAGGAAGATAAACCAAATAAAATGCTGCAAGTGCAATTGGAAGAGTATATATAATATGCATAGGTGGGTCAGGCATAAAGTCCATAATACTTCCACCAGCTGGTTTATCAGCTAGATACCAGAAGTTAGCAGGTTCACCAAGAATAATATTAACGAAGTATATCGGGATAGCCAAAAGCAATGTAAATGCTATAACTCTATTCATTTCATTGAAATATGGTCTTTGGTTTAGGGCAATAACTGCATAAAAAACACCAAAGAGAATTAATCCATGACCATAGAAGAACATAAGGAAATTCATACTTGGGAACCCGTAAGGAATATCTGGAGTAAGAAGTGCCATAGAGGCCCCAGCAATTCCCCAAAAGAATGCACAATTGAAAAAGAACTTGTTACCTCCAAGAAGATAAATTGCAATAAAGATTAGGGAAAAGTCACACATATGGAATGGAAGCACTTCCTTCCAACTGTAAGGCTCAACAACAAGATATAGATCGCTGTATGGCGAAAAGAAAGTATGAAAGATTGCTAGATAACCTATAATCCTCCCAATTAACTCTCTTTTGTTAGAAAAATACTTATTCGTTATTTTTGGCAAAGCAATCATAACAGTAAAAATTACTGCAAGACCTGCTAAATGAGTTGTTCCAAATAAAATAAATTCTGGTCCTTCCATATTTCCCCCCAAACTTTTAAAAAAGTATTGAATTGGTCTTAAGGGACAATTATAGTATTTTTAAACTTAATTTACATAGGAAAAAATTTGTCACGAGATTGTCTTCTTCTTAACGGGAATGGAAAGCCGGTTAGCTTTTTTCCACTTTCAGTGATTAATTGGAAAACTGCCGTTAAACTCTTACTTGCAAGGAATGTTATTTTAATTAAAGCTCATGATGATCAGTATGTAAGATCTCCATCGATTTCTATCGAGCTTCCAAGCATTCTTATGCTTAAGAGATTTCATAAATTCCATAATTACGTAAAGTTTTCAAGATCAAATGTTTTCTTAAGGGATATGTATACATGCCAATATTGCCAAAATATATTCTCTAGGAGCGAATTGACTCTTGATCATGTTATCCCTAAATCTAAAAATGGACTTACTAACTGGGAAAATGTTGTTACTTCTTGCAAATCATGCAACTCTGCAAAGGGCTCAAGTTTACAAAAGCCAATAAGAGAACCATTTAAGCCAAGTTTTTCACATCTTCTAAATGGACATAAAATAGATGAGAATACTTTTCCAGACAGTGAATGGGCTAAGTATATATTTTAGAGATTATTTTTAATGATTTGATCCGTTAGGATAGCAGGTAAAATTTTTGGATTTTCAAAACCAGGCTCCCAATAAATATAGAAAGGCACACCAGATCTTCCATATTTTTTTAAAGATCTTGTAATGGCATCATTTCTATTTGTCCAATCGGCCTTAACGTATTCGATATTTTTTTCTTCCAAAAGACTTTTAAAGCCATCTTTTGAAAAAGCTGTTATTTCATTACTTTGACAAGTTATACACCAAGCAGCTGTAAAGTTTATAAAGTAAGGTTGATTTTTATTTCTTAGATCATCCTCAATTCCTTCATACCATTCTGTAGCAGAACCAACGATTAGATTTTGTTCAGTTTCAATTTCCTCAGTTTCAGGAAGGAAAAAAATCATGGTAAAAATTGATATACCAAGAAATATGACTTTATTTATTGTTTTGTAGTCTTTTTGAAAGATCCAAAAGTTTAATGCCAATAAAAGCCAACCAACCAATAAGAAAATTACAAGGACTTGATTAACTTGAAGAGAGAATACCCAAAGTAACCATAATGCAGTAGCTAGCATTGGAAACGCAAAAAACTCTTTTAGAGTTACCATCCAATCACCTGGCTTAGGCAAGAAATCTATTAATTTAGGATTTACTGCTAAAAGCAAGTAGGGAAGTGAAAATCCTAGTGACAATGATAAAAATATTGGAACAGTTTCTCCAGAAGGCTGAATTAGGGCATACCCAAGAGCAGCTCCCATGAAAGGGGCAGTGCATGGTGATGCAACAACTACAGCCAATACGCCTGTTAGAAACGAAGAGAAGTAACCATTTTCACTTCTTCCAATATTGCCAAGCTTTGTAAGAGATTCTCCAAAACTATTCTCAGTTATTAGAATCAACGAAATGAAAACCATAACTAGGCTTAGCAATCCAACTATAAGTGGTGATTGAAGCTGGAAACCCCACCCAACAAAATTCCCAGCCTGTTTCAATAAAACAATTGTTAAAGCTATCAACATGAAGGAGGCAATAACTCCAACTGTAAAAATCAGGGCATGATTTCGAATTTTACTTGGTGAGCTTCCTCCCATTGAAACAAAGCTAAGTACTTTTAGGGAAATTACTGGGAAGACGCAAGGCATTAAGTTGAGAATTAAGCCGCCAATTAATGCAAATATCAACGCAGTTATTAAGGAAAGGCCTTCCTCATTCAAATCATCAAACATACCATTAGATACGTTATAGCCAGCTCCATCTATATCAAATACACCAGAAATATTTTGAAACTCATCATTGAAAAGTTTTATAGAAAGGTAGTAACTACCATCCTTTTTATAAAAATTTTGTTTTGAAGAATAATCTATAGAATCATTTTCATCAGGAAAGAAATAAATTTCCTTTATTTCTTTTTCAAAAGTAAATTTAATTTCTAAATTATTATCGTTAAGAGAAGTTGCAATTGGCAGAGACTTTGATGGTACAGATTCTAACCATTCATATATCAATGAATCACTTTCGATATCTAATAAGTTTGATGATATTTTTCCTGACTCAGGAATACATACATCTGCACAAATAAGAATGTCGGCACTCATTTCAAAATAATCATCTGAATAATCAGGAGGTATTGATAAGACCATTGGATAAATAACAAAATCTTCATACCCGTAGGTCATTAAAGGAGGGTACTCAATCTTTTCTGGAAGAGGCCATTTAATATCACTTACAATGAAGCCTTTGGGTAGATTCCAGTCAATCTCTATAGGTCCTCCTGAATCTCCAGGATTCCTCCAATAAGTATGCCACCCCTTATCCATTGAAACTTTTAAGCCAATGTTTATAGAAGTTCCTGGAACAAAGTCACTATGATCTTTTATTAAGCTTATTCTGGCATGACCAGTATCAACTATCTCAGCAGACCCAAAAAAAGAAAAGAGTAGCAAGATTGAAAAGATAGTTTTATTCATATTGAATTAAAAAATGGGGCTTTACGCCCCATTTTCTCATATTTATTTTTTACCTAATATTCTTTTAGGTGATTTAATTTCAATTTTTTTAGGTTTTCTCTCATCTGGAATTATTTTCTCTAAATATAGAGTAAGAAGTCCATTGATGAGTTCAGCACCTTTAACAACTACATCATCAGATAATGTAAATTGTTGTTGAAATGCTCTTTGAGCAATCCCCTGATAAACAAGATCATTGCTGCCGTTAACTACTTGAGTATTTGGTCCAGCATATGATATTGAAAGGATTCCATCAGCAAGCTCTATATCCAGATCTTCTTTGGAAAGACCTGCAACAGCAACTTCTACAAAAATATCATTGCCATCACGCCTAATATTGTAGGGTGGATAAGATGATCTTGAAGAAGATTCCGATAGGGTTTGAAGTCTATCAAAAAGGGATTCAAATCCTAGAACTCTTGTTGAGAAAAATGGATCAGTAAAATTTAACATAATAGTCCTCCTTAGCGACTAATAAGCATCCTAAAAGGCATGCTTGGTTAATATTATGTAAGCCCTTATGGCGCCTACACTACCTTTTTATGGTTTAAAGAGAAAATTTCAATGAAAAATAAAGATTTTTATTACAAAACTCCAAGAAAAAACTACAATAAATGGAACTAAATTAATATTTTCTTATCTATATGAATATGAATAAAGAATACAAACTAATTAAGCTTTTATTAATGCTTCCATTATTTCTTAGCCTCAACTCATTCACAAACAGTGATTCAATTGAGGTGGGTCAAGTATGGAAGTTAAATGTTAAAAGTAGTGCATCTATGAATGGTTCCGGGGAGGTGCTATACCAAATTGCTTCAGACGCGTATCACACTCACAGGGCTAGAATATTTGATGATTGGGATGTTTTTTCAGTAGTTGATTCTAGAGATCTCGTAAGATTGAGAAAAGGATATGAAATTGAAGTTACAGAAAAACTTTATTCTAATGAAGTCCTTAAAGTAAAGCTTCTCGATGGAAGATATAAGGGCAGATTTTACTATGCGATAGCGGATGACTTAACTAAAAAGTACTTATTAGAAGAAAAGGAAGACGAAAATGAAGACTCTTAAAAGCATTAACTTAATATTTATTCTTATTATTGGGACTGCTTGCTCAATGGCTGATTATAAACCTGAATCAATCTCAAAATATCAGGCTGGTGAGATTGAGACAGTTCTTTTAGGAACAATTCTGCAACTAGAGTCAGTTGTTATTGAAGGAAATAGAGATCTTGGTGCAGCTGCTGGAGCTGCTGTAGGAGGTGATTTAGGCTCAGATAATGATAAAGCACCTGTTGCAGCAGGTGTTATTGGTGCCCTTATTGGTTCAGCTGTAGGCTCAGAAATTGGGTCTAAGGTGAATGAGAAAAGAGCTATCGAGTTAACAATACAATTAGATAATGAAAAAATTATATCAATTGTTCAGGAGGTATCGGACCAATATAGTTTTTTTGAAGGACAAAGAGTTAAAGTAGTTAAATCAAACTATAGAAGTAGAGTTCAGCCATTCAATAATTAATGGCGTCAGCCGAAATTTATAATAAAGCTCTGGATCTCTTATCAAGAAGAGAGCACTCTCGTAAGGAGCTTTATCTAAAATTAACTAAGCGTTTTGAATCAAAAGAAGATATCAATTTAAATCTGGATAGATTGGAGGAAAAGAATCTTTTAAGCGATTCTCGTTTTGCAGAAGAATACGTTCAGGCAAGAAGAAAAAAGGGCTTTGGTCCAATTAAGATCTCAGCAGAGCTTGAGAAAAGGGGTTTAAATGAGTCACTCATTTCTAATGAGATTGATAAGTTTGACGACTGGGAAGATTTAGCTGAATTATCTTTCAAAAAAAGATTCCCGGATGGGGTAAGTAAAGACTTTCAGAAGCTCCAAAAACAAAAAAACTTTTTATCAAACAAAGGGTTTACTTTTTATCAAATTGAATCAGTTTTAGACTAGTACATGTTATTATTTGGTACTTATGTCTTATCAAGTTCTTGCAAGAAAATATAGACCCAATTCTTTTGATGAAGTCATTGGTCAGGAGCATGTTGTCCAAGTAATTAAGAACAGTATTGAGCAAGAAAGAGTGCACCAAGCTTTCCTCTTTAGCGGAACTAGAGGGGTTGGCAAGACAACAATTGCAAGACTTCTAGCGAAGTGTCTAAACTGTATGTCATCTGATTCTCCAACTTCTCAGCCATGTAATAAATGTGAATCATCTGTATCTATTCAACAAGGAAAAAGTATGGATTTCCTCGAGATAGATGCAGCTTCAAGAACCGGAGTAGAGCATATGAGAGAACTTCTCTCATCTGTTCATACATCTCCGAGCGTTTCAAGATTTAAGA
Source organism: uncultured SAR86 cluster bacterium (assembly GCA_902622845.1). Classification (GTDB taxonomy): domain Bacteria; phylum Pseudomonadota; class Gammaproteobacteria; order Magnimaribacterales; family D2472; genus CACNXK01. The sequence continues at coordinate 193,250 of CACNRI010000002.1, forward strand.
TCTTTTTAATCGATGAGGTTCATATGTTGTCAAAGGGTAGTTTTAATGCTCTTTTAAAAACGCTGGAGGAGCCTCCAAGTCATATCATTTTTTTAATGGCTACGACGGATCCTGAAAAAGTTCCCAAAACAGTAATTTCTAGATGCCTTCAACTAAATCTTAAAACTGTTTCAAGAGAGGAGCTTCAAGAACATTTCAAAAAGATTTGTGAAAAAGAAGGAATCAAATCAGACGATGAGTCTTTATCTTTAGTTGCAAAGTCCGCTGAAGGATCTGTTAGAGATGGTTTAACTTTGCTTGATCAGGCTATTGCTCATGGTAATGGGAAGCTAGTTGCTAATGATGTCAAAAAACTTTTAGGTACGATTGATGATAGCTTGATTCATGAGTTACTTGATTCTATAACTGATGGAAGAAAGGAAGATGCATTTAAAACATTAAATGATATTGAAAAACTCAATCCAGATTATGAAGCACTTTTAAAAGATTTAATTTCAAATATTCATGAAGTTTCTTTGCATCAAGTTCTTGAAGACTCAAATAAAGAGCCCATTGTCAACATAGCTTCTAAGATGGATGAACAGTATTGCCAACTTATTTATGAAATTGGTCTGAATTCTTTCAATAAGATTCATACCCATCCATCACCAAGAGAAGCTGTAGAGATGTGTTTATTGAGAATGTTAGCTTTTCAGCCTGTTCAAAATATGAATTCAGGCGAAGCTAAAACTCAAAAAAAAAAGGCTAATAAAACCCAAATAAAGACCATAAAAAAAGAAAAGCCTCAAACAAATGAAGAAGTTGCACAAGATAGTCATGAAATAAATTCTTCATCTTGGCCTACTTTATTTAACGATATGCAACTATCATCCTTTGCTAAGAATTATTTTGGAAATCTTTCTTTTGCAAGATTTTACGACCAAAAGATATTCTTATGCGGTTCAAAAGATCAGCTTGATATCCCTGAAAAAATTATTAGTGAGTTTGAGGAAAAAATTAAAGATAAATTTGGTAACATTAAAATTGGCCTTGAAGAGGGCATTTCCTCTTCATCACCAAATAAAATAAATGAAGAAAATAAAATAAAAGATATTGAAAAAACAAAAAAAGAACTCTCAAGTGATTCTGAAATTAAAGACTTTTTAGATGAGTTTGATGGAGAAATTGAGGTTGTAACTAAAATAAAGAATTAGAAATGAGTTCGGATTTATTAGATAAATTAATTAAAGCATTAACAGTTCTTCCTGGTGTTGGAAAGAAATCTGCACAAAGAATGGCTTTATATCTATTAGACAAAAATAAAAGTGGTGCCAAGGAGATTGCTAGCTCTCTTAGTGACGCACTCGATAATATTCAAAGATGTAAGTCGTGCAGAATGCTAACTACAAATGATTTATGTCATGTATGCCAGGACGAAACAAGAGATTCATTATCTATTTGTGTAGTTGAAAGCCCATCTGATCTTTTGGCAATTGAATCTACTGGAGGCTATAAAGGAAAATACTTCGTCTTAATGGGAAGACTGTCACCGCTTGATAACTTGGGGCCGCATGATCTCGGAATTCCTCAACTTTTAGAGAGGATTGATAAAGAAAATATAAAAGAGATAATTCTTGCACTCAGCTCTACTGTTGAAGGTGATGCAACTGCAATATTTATCAAGGATCATGTTGAAAATATTAAGGTTTCAAGAATTTCCTATGGTATTCCAATTGGAGGAGAGTTAGAGTATGTTGATAGCAATACAATAGCTAGATCAATAATTGGTAGGGTTGAAATAAATGACGATTAAATCAGATAAGTGGATAAGAAAGATGTCAGTTGAACATGGCATGATTGAGCCATTTCAAGAGGATCAAGTAAGATATTCTGATGATAATTCAAGGCTAATATCATATGGCCTTTCAAGCTATGGATATGACGTAAGGTGTGCAAATGAATTTAAAGTTTTTACTAATATTCATTCTACGATAGTTGATCCAAAATCTTTTGATGAAAAAAGCTTTGTTGATATTAACTCAGATGTATGCGTAATACCTCCCAACTCTTTTGCTTTGGCAAGAACAGTAGAGTATTTCAGGATACCAAGAGATGTGCTAACTATCTGCCTTGGTAAATCTACATATGCAAGATGCGGAATTATAGTAAATGTTACTCCGCTTGAGCCTGAGTGGGAAGGTCATGTCACCCTAGAGTTTTCAAACACAAGCAATTTGCCAGCAAAAATATACGCAGGCGAAGGCGTAGCTCAAATGATATTTCACCAATCAGATGAACAATGCGAGGTAAGTTATAAGGATAGAGATGGAAAATATCAGGGCCAAACTGGAGTGACGTTACCCAAAACTTAATATTTTTTCTGCTTCGATTGAAATAATTCTCTCTTTTCGATCATCTTCAACTTTAATTAAAATGAAATCTAATGTTTTTGCAACATAGTAAAGAGCTTTTCTTTCATTGGCTATCCTTTCAAGAACAATGCAAGGATACTTAGTATCCTTTATTTCAAGAACTTCTTCTCCTATGACTGAGTAAGAACTTTTATAAATTGTGCCCTCATCAAGCCTTATTAAGTTTATATCAAAATTAGTAAGACCTTTTTTAACATTTTCCCTAATTTGAAAGCCACTTGAAACGGGGTCAAGGGGAGTAGATTCACCCAGAAAATCTACTACCCAATTAACATCTCCAGTTGATGCAATTTTTTGATTCTTAAAGTCATATTCAATGGTTTGCTTCAATACTCCTCTAAGAGGAACTTTTATTTTTTGAGAGTAATATTTAGGGAAGACTTTTGAATTAAGATATTTAAACTCTGCTTCCTGATTGAGCTCAGCATTTAGCATTCTATTTTTACCAGTAAAGATAATATGATAAGTATCATTGCCTTTACTCGTTAGCTCTTTAATTCCGTCAAGTGAAATTACATTCTTTATTTTAAATCTAATCTTGTATTCATAAATATTTTCACTTGATGAAAGAAAAGCTACGAAGCTAATAAATACAATTGATAGAAAGTACTTATTTAAATTTTTCATAAATGACTCTTTTCGTATTGATTGTCCCATCAGCAAACTTTGAGACTACTATCGGAAGCATAACATGTTCTATTGCATGAATTCTTGTTTTAAGTTCTTCAGATGTCTCATTAGCATTCACGGATATTTCTCCTTGAGCAATAATTTGACCACCATCTAAAACTTCATTTACAAAATGGATCGTTATACCATGCTTTAGATCTCCATTCTTTACAACTGAATTATGAGTATCCAGACCAGGGTATTTTGGTAATAGAGAAGGGTGTATGTTGATGATCTTATTTTTAAATGCTTCGGTCATTACAGAAGTTAATATTCTCATAAATCCAGCAAGGACAATCAAATCAGGATTAGAATCTTTCAATTCTTCCACAAGAGCTTGATCAAAATCTTCTCGAGTCTCAAATCTATTGTTATCAATAATCTTGTAATTTATAAAATGGTTTTTTGCTCTTTGAATGCCATATGCATCCGGATTGTTGCTAATAACAATATCAATAGATCCATTGATAACATTCTTTTTGCAAGCATCAATGAGTGCTTCAAGATTTGATCCATTCCCTGAGATTAAAACAGCTATCTTGAACATCAAATAAAAGTTATTGCTGATGAGGATTTTTTTATAACTTTCCCAATCATGAAGCCTTTAAATTTATGCTTGGAAAGTACTTTTATAGTGGAATCTAACTCCCTAGGTTCAATAATAACAGTCATTCCAATTCCACAATTAAAAATTCTCAACATATCACTCATTTCAATTTCTCCCAATTTTTGAAGAGTTGCAAAGAATTTTGGCATTTTCCAATTTTTCAGATATATTTCAGACGATAGAGTATTAGGAATTGATCTAGGAATATTTTCCGTGAGACCGCCTCCAGTAATATTAGCAATCGACTTCACTTTAACTTTCTTCACTAAATCCAAAATTACATTTGTATATAAATGAGTAGGCTTTAAAGCAAGCTTAATTAATTTCTCTTTTTCACTCTTACTTAATTTTGATTCCTTAATTAATTTATTGATCAAAGAGTAACCGTTAGAATGAGCTCCGCTAGATTCAATCCCGATAATGATATTATTTTTTTTAACTTTTGAGGTGTCAATAATCAGTTTTTTTTCAACAATACCGACTGAAAATCCAGCTAAATCAAAATTTTTGCCTATATAGTGATTGGGCATTTCTGCAGTCTCGCCACCAATAAGCGAACAATTGGTTTTTTTGCATGCTTTAGCAATGCCCTTTATAACTGTTGCTGTTTCAGTAACATTAAGTTTTGAGGAAGCAAAATAATCCAGAAAAAATAGCGGATGTGCTCCAGAAGTGACCATATCATTTACACACATTGCGACTAAATCTTGCCCAATAGTTCCCATTGAAGAATTCTTTTGGGCTAGGGCGACTTTAGTGCCAACTCCATCAGTGCAAGCAACAAGAACTGGATTTTTAAAACCTTTAGGAAGAGAATAAAAACCTGAAAAGCTACCAATCCCGCCCAATACATTTTTATCGAAAGTACTAGCTACATCTTTTCTAATTTTGTCTACTAAATCATTTCCTGCTTTTATATCAACGCCAGCTTTCTTATAGGGATCGTTTTTCATTATTGCTCTAGTACCTTAAAATAAATATATGAAGATGGCCATTCTAAAAAGTGTTTTCCTACTCATTATCTTTTCTAATGATATTTTTGCAAAGGATTTTGATGATCTTTTTAAAATTAGTATAGAAATAAAGAATGAGAACATAGAAAATTCCATTGACCGAGCATTTAATGACCTTGTTTTTAGACTCATAGGTTATGAGGATCTTGAAACAGCAAAAATTATTAGAGACAACTTTGATTCAAAAGATTTTCTCAGAAGATATGCTGTTGTAAGAAATAATGATGGTAACTTTCTTCAAGCTTCATTTGAAGAGGACATTGTAATGAGTCAATTTATTGAAAATGGTATTAGTTTTATTGGAAGAAATAGACCAATTATTTTTTTAGACATCCAAATTGACAATGGCTTTGATAAACCCTTCAAAATAGAGTCAATACCTTATGAAACAAGTTTAGAATCATCAATAAAAAGAATTTTTGATGATATTTCAGAAAAACGAGGACTTTTCTTTGAATTTCCTCAAAACACAATAAATCTAGATGATAAAAATTACTTTTTTGATAACGAAAACGACAATGACTTCGATCAATATAAGTATGATTATCTTGAATCATTAATTATTTCAAGATCCGGAATCAATAATTGGTCAATTAGTTATAAAGACCAGATAGCATTTTTTGAAAACATTGATGAAATTACCGAAAGGATTAGATTTTTATTCGAGAATTTATCTGTAGATTACCTTAGTGACTTTGTTTTGGATAACTCAGAAAGGAAGTTGATGATGACGGTTACTAAAGTTTCTTCAGCTGAACATTTAGATAATCTTTTAGAAGCTCTAGATAAAATGATTTCTATTAAAGAATACTCAATTAAATCATTTCAGCAGGATGAAATATCCTTTTCTTTAACAATTTTTGGGACGGAAGATCAATTCAAGAAGTCCGTTCAAACACATAAAGATTTTTCAATCGAAAGCACCGCAACAGAAAAAATTCAGGCATCACTAAATTCAATATGAAGCATTATTTAAGATTTATACCTAACCTTATTTCTTTAGTAAGAATATCTTTGGTCATTCCAACAGTTCTTAATCTTCTTGCCGGGAAATATATTTTTGCATTGATTTTATTTGCCATTGCATCAATTTCAGATGCCATCGATGGTTTTCTAGCTAGATTTTTTAAATGGCAAACAGATTTAGGAAAAATCTTGGACCCAGTTGCTGACAAGCTTCTTATGATTGGCTCAATAACTGCACTTTGGTTGAATCAAATTGTTCCTCTATCAGTTTTTGTAATTTTTGTTCTTAGAGACCTGCTTATTCTTCTTGGTGCAGCATTCGAGATGTCAATTACGGAAAAAACTCCATCTCCAAATTTAATTGGAAAGATAACCACAACCTCTCAAATAATCTATATTTTAGGTTTGATAATCTTTGAAATCTTCAATGTGGATACAAATCCCCTGTTTTTCCACATTTTAATAGGCTTTATTACATTATTTAGCCTTATAAGTTATTTCAGATGGTGGTTTAAAAATAATTTCATAAATCAAAATGCCTAATCCTCGCCAACTTGCTCTTCAAATTCAAATTAATGAAAGAGCATCTTTGAATAATTTCTTTGTTTCTAAAAACAATAATAAAACTATCCAAATCCTTAAAGATCTACTCAACTCGAATAACGGGGCTCAGATATTTATAGACGATCTAGGCAGTAATGGAAAAAGCTACTTGCTTCAGGCTATTTGCAATGATTTTTCTAATTCTAATAATTCATCAATTTATATCCCTATGCACGAAGTAATAAATCTTGATCCTTCAATACTTGAAGGGGTAGGCGAACTTAATTTAATTTGTATTGATGATGTAGATCTTATAAGTAAACGAAGAGAGTGGGAGATTGCACTTTTTAATCTCATTAATGAATGCTATGAAAAAGAGTGCCTTCTTTTATTATCAGGTAGCATTAATAAGCTTGAGGCAATTCCTGATCTTGTCTCTAGGATAAAAAAAATGGAAATATTAAGATTAGAGGCTATAAACGATGATGAGTTGTTAGAAGCAACCCAAGCAATCTCTAAAAATCTTAATATAAAAATTTCTGATAAAAATTTGAATTATCTTATGAATAATTCTAGAAGAGATATTAAAACTATATTCAGGACTCTATCTCAGCTTGAGAAAGAGTCCCTAGAAAGAAAAAAATCTATAGGTCTAAATCTTATAAAAGAAGTTATTCGAAGTTCTTAAAGCCACAATCAAAACAATAGGCCACTATATATCTATCTTCACCTGATAAGAGCATCCTATTGAGACCACTAATTTCATTCAATAAATCCTGAATCTGAGAGGGGAGTTTACTTTGAATTAGTAAATTAAAATCGAACTCAAACTCAACTTCAGTATTGTACGAAAAGACTTTATAGTCCTCTAATTCAAGTTTTGTTACCATAGAGTCAATTGCATCATCTAGTGAGCCCAATTTATCGACTAAACCTAGTTCAAGAGCAGTATCGCCTCGCCATATTCTCCCACCAGCAAATTTGAGGACTTCTGAGTATTCCATCTTTCTATTTTCAGCTACCTTGGTAACAAACTCTTTGTAGAAGTTCTCTGTATTTTCTCTGAATTGCTTATTAAGCTCTTCATTCATTCCTCTACTTAAATCATAAATATCACCAGCCTTTGTCATGCTCACGCCGTCATAGTTGATACCAGCCCAATTCTCAAGGGGGCTTACATCAGGAACAATACTATATACTCCAATTGAGCCAGTAAGCGTTGTATCTTCAGCCCATATTTCTTCTGAAGTTGTTGTTACCCATACGCCGCCTGATGCAGCAATATCACCCATAGATGTAAATACAGGTCTTCCAGTAGATTGAAATTCCTCTAGAGCATTCGTAATCATCGAAGAAGCATAAACATCACCGCCAGGGCTATTAACTCTTAAGATAATTCCTTTTACATTTTTATCATCTCTGGCTTTATTAATATTTTTAACGATACCTCCAGAACCAGCGGTATTGAAGTCTATTCCACCTGTAACAATTGCTCCCTCAACATGGATAACAGCAATCTTATTTTTATCCTGAGCTCTTTGTTGTTTTTTACTAATTTTTTCATCTTCCAGAGTTGAAAGATACTCTCTACCAGTTATTCCCTCAGGCCACTCATAATCATCATCGCTGCCAAACTTTTCAATCATATAGTTTCTAATCTCTTGTTTTGTCATTAATTTATCAACTAAGCCAACTGCTAGAGCAGTTTCATTATCATCGCCACCATTCTCAGTTGCTAGCAAGTGATAATTATCTCCAATATATTGAATAGTTCCTGAGTCAAAACCTCTGCCTTTTTCCATCATAGCTTTATACTTTTCCCAAACTGGAGTAATAAACTCTACCCACGCTAGCCTATCTGTTTCAGACATATCATTTCTGGTAAAACCTTCAGGACCAGACTTAAAATCACCAGCAGCATATACATTCATATCAACTTTAATATTTTCAAAAAAATCTTTTTGATATTGCCTTACTCTGCTAAAACCAAAGGGCAAAACAGATCCGTATGCATCTTTTTCAAGAATTACCTCATTAGCTTGAGAGGCTATAAGATAGTTTGTTGTTCCTAACCCACTGGTATAAGCAATTATTTCTTTTCCATTCTCTCTAGCTTTATACAAAGCATCTGCAATCTTTAATGCAGAAGTGAAATAAGCACTTAAGCCATCAACATCAAGATAAATAGCTTTAAGATCATCATCAGTTCCAGCATTATTGATAACTTTTAAGATATTTTCTAACTCGATTTGGTTTGTGGAGCTTCCGAAAATTTCAAATTCTTCAAATAAATCATTTCTATTTATTGCCTTATCTACAATTACTCCATTAGGTTCAAGATAGAGGATTTGATCTTCTGTTTCTATTTCATCAGATTCAAACAAAGAACCTAAACTGCCAAAAATACCCAAAGTGATGAGCATTAAAAGAAGAACTGTAAAAATATTTAGAAACACTTTTCTAAATTTTCCAAGAAGATTGTCTACAAATGTGATTATACTTTTAGCTTTTTCCATAATTTATCCTATTTATTAAAGTTATTTGTTGAAAAAATTTGTTCAACAGAAGTGTTAAAAAATTTACCCAGCTTGAGTGCCAATGGCAAACTCGGGTCAAATTTACCATTTTCAATTGAATTAATTGTTTGTCTACTAACGTCTACAGAACTGCCAAGATCTGCCTGACTTAAACCCATTTGCTCTCTTAATTGTTTGATTGAATTATCCATTAATCAATAAATTTATTATGGAATCTATATCCACCAATAATTGTCCCAAGGACAAAGCCAATAAAATACTCGTAAAAAGTTACTTGATAATCAGTATATGGAGACAGTAGAGAGATAAGAAAACCAACAAAAAGAAAGCCGATAGCTCCATTGCTAAGTACAAATTCATTATATCTATTGAGAAATTCATCTTGTGTTGCATAAAATTCTTTGTATAACCATGCAGCTATTAGCATAAAAGTTAGTGATAAGACTCTAACGATAACTAAAACTGGTGATGGTGAAACTTCCTCACTTACTTCAAAGCCAAATCCACCTACTGCAGTTAGATGAACGCCAAAAAGAAGAGCTCCTGCAAAGAGAAAGACATTACATAGTATGTATTTGCTTTTTGCATCTTTATCTAAAGATTTAAGCTCTATCCAATTTCCTTTATGGGTAATCTTGGCCATATGAAAGAATTAAATATTAAATTAAGCTAATTAAAAGTGGTAAAAACTTCAATGCAAGTGCAGAGAAGCACCATATAGTTAGGGTTATTAAAATAAACATGTAGCTATGTTATGTCAAGTCTGCTTGACATGTCAATTGCTATTTATATTTTTTGGTCCATATAAAGCATTAACAAAAGCTATTGTAACTAAGACAAGTTCAGTAATATCAAAAGGTAATGGATTTGGAACACCAAAAACTCGTAAGCAAGAGAACATGAAATAAAGCAAGAGTATAAATGCATAGGATTGGTAGCTTCTAATTGACTTTTTGTAGAGAAAAAAAGAAAAAGACAAAAGAGGAATTGCCCAAAAACCAAATATTAATAGGGGCAGTTTATACAAGATTAAGATTACAAGTTTGTTAACAATTAAGAGAAAAATTATAAATAAGCTAGAAGAAGGGTATTGAAAAAAGCTAAACATGTCTCAAAATAGGTTTGATGCAAAATTTTATAAAAATATTACCACTTTTTATACTCTTTTATTCTTGTAGTTCAGGCGATATCCATTTTAATAAAGCAAATAGTCAATTCAAGAATGATCTTGATGAAAGCTGGATAGTTATTAATTATTGGGCCGACTGGTGTCCGCCATGTTTAAAGGAAATGCCAGAATTAGTAAATTTCGCACAATCTAATCCTGATATTGAAGTATTTGCATACAATTTTGATCGTCTTGAACCAGAATACTTAGATCCTTTAATATTAAGATTCGGTGTTGATATTCCATCTATAACTTCCCACCCAAGAGAGGTATGGGGCATAGAATCTCCAGCAATTTTACCTGCAACATATTTTATTAAACCAGGAGGGGAGGTTGTGCTAAGTCTTCTTACTCCTCAGACTGAGGCAAGTCTGCAGGAACATCTTGATAGTCTGCAAGGAGATTCATAGGGAAATCTTTGTTTAATACGATTTCTGGATTGATTCGATTTCCATTCATGTAAATTACCCAATGTAGGTGAGGACCGGTGACTCTTCCAGTAGAGCCAATTTCACCAATTAAGTCACCTTTTTTTACGAAATCTCCAACCGCTCTATGACTTTTACTCATATGGCTATAGGAAGTAAAAACATTACTTCCATGATCTAAAACGATGATGTTGCCACTATAAAAAAAGTTTTCGACAAGAACTACTTTTGCATCCAAGGGTGCAACAATAGGGTCTCCATCAAACCCATCCAAGTCTAAGGCTAAATGAGGAGCTCTTGGAAGATCGTTTATGAATCTCTTTTTACCAAAACCGCTAGTTACGGCTCCTTCAACTGGCCTTAAAAACCTCAAATCACTCAAAATAAAATTACTTTTCTTTGTAAGAACTGACTGTAATAATTTTCTCTCTTTAGCTGCTCGCTCTTGATCTGATGAGGATGGATTTACAAGACTATCATTCTCGATTGTGATTCTTGATTCTCCATAATTTACTGGCAAAACTTTTATTTTTTTATCATTTATTTTAATTACCTTTTCTTCTAAGACATAAGGCATGCCAGCAATTACATAATTTTTTCCATCTATTTCAAACAGAAGATAATCATTTGAAATATACTTGCCAGAAACAGGTAGTGCAAAAATACCTCCAGAATCTCCTTCGTATGCAGCAGCAAATATGGAGCTTGAGAATAAAAACAAGGCTAAAAATTTAAACATTCTTCTTTCCTACTTTAGCTTCAAAAGATCCCTTAGCTAACTTAGCAGTTATTTCTTCGCCTTCGTTAATTTGTGCAGAATCTTTAATTACATCTCCTTTTATATTAGTTATTAAAGAATATCCTCTATCAAGGACATTCTGAGGATTGATCGATTTTATAACTTTTTCATAAGTAACAAGTCTTGATTGAGATTTGCTTAGAAAAGCTTTAATTAAAGTTTTCAAAGATTGATGATTCTTTTGCAAAGCATTTTTGTTATCAAGAATTAAATATTTAGGGTTTTCTATCATTAAAGAGTTTGTATTTTCTTTAAAGGACAATTTAGAGTCCGAGATTTTTTGCTTAACAAGCATTTTTATTTTTTCATAAGTCGACATAAGAACTCTATATTGCTCTCTTATTGCATGGGCTGGATGTTTTAAGTGAGAGCTTTGATAATCAAGGGTTTGATTTTTATCTCTTAAGATATTCTTGATACTAGACACCAAATCTTTTGATATTTCTGAAAGCTTTTCGATAAGATTAAAATTAAACTCACTTACAATTTCTGCAGCTGCAGTTGGAGTAGGGGCTCTGAGATCCGATACAAAATCAGCAATCGTAAAGTCTATTTCGTGGCCAACACCAGAAATTACAGGAATTTCAAAGCTAAATATCTCCCTAGCTAAATCTTCATTATTAAAACACCACAAATCTTCTATTGAACCTCCGCCTCTGCATAAAAGAACGCAATCAACCTTATTTGAAGAGTTGTTGTTATAATTTTGTATTCTTTTAAAGGCTTCAATAATTGTTTCGGATGCATTTTCACCTTGAACTGTTGCAGGACTTACTGAAATTTTCATACTTGGAGCTCTTCTTTCAATCGTTGATAATATATCTTGTAACGCAGCAGTCGAAGTAGAAGTAATAACAGCAACATGTTTTGGTGCTTCAGGAATAGGAACTTTGTTTGCATCATCAAAGAGGCCTTCATCTTTTAGCTTGTTCTTAAGCTTTTCAAACTCTTGCATTAGATTTCCTTGGCCAGCAAGAATCATTTTCTTAGCAATAAGTTGATAATTACCTCTTTGAACAAATAGGCTTATATTTCCTGAGACAATGCATTCATCACCATCTTTAGGATTGAAATTAAGACCCATGTTACTCCCTTTAAACATCGCACACTGAATTGAACCTTCATCATCTTTCAGAGAGAAATAAATATGACCAGATGCAGGCCTTGCTAAATTTGAAATTTCTCCAATAACTGAAACGGCAGGGAAGTTACTTTCTAGGAGGTATTTCGCAGATCTATTCAATTCCCCAACTGAGATTATTTCATTATTCTGCTCTACAATATCTTTGTCCATGAACAGAGTATAGCTAGATGTTAAAAAATTTACAGGGAGCAAATTTCTTTTTAATACTATCCCTAGGAGCAATTTTGATAGGATTCGCACCAATATTTGTAAAGTGGAGTGAGCTTTCTTCTTCAGCGATATTATTTTGGAGAATGTTTCTGGCATTACCAATGCTGGCCATCCTTAATTATTTTCTTAATAAGACTTTTATTTTTAAGGTCAAAAATAAAAATACTATTTTATATACTGCAATAGCTTCTCTTGCATTCACAACTGATCTAATTCTTTGGCACTACAGTATGAATATAACTTCAGTTTCAAATGCAACGATAATAGTGAACTCCGCTCCAATATTTGTAGCTCTTTTTGCCTATCTCATTTTCAAGGAAGTGCCCGCAAAAGGTTTCGGCGTTTCTTTTTTAATAACTTACCTGGGAATAACTGGACTAATTATTTTTTCTAGCAATTATGCAAATGGAAAAATAATTGGCGATTTATTATGCATCATAGCCGCTATTGGCTATGGAATATATTTGTTAATAATTGCCAAGCTAGGAAAAGAAACATCCCTGAACTTAATATTTTATACAACTCTTTTCTGCTGTCTTTTTTCAATTATTCCAATGATGCTAGATTCAGGAGTTAATTTTCCTAAATCAAATTTTGAATGGATTAATTTAATTTTGCTTGCTCTAGTTTGTCAATTTGGTGGCCAGTTTTTAATAACATATGCTATTGGAAAGATCTCACCATCAAACGGTTCTATTGGATTGTTAATGCAGCCACTTACTGCAACAATTTTAGCTGCCTACTTATTTTCAGAATGGCTCAATCTTGCACAAATAATTTTTGCTGCTGTTACCCTCGTTGGAATATATTTTGCAAGACTAAGCATTACAAAATAGCTTATTTAAAAATACTTAGACATCTTTAATGGATACAAAAATTACAAAATTTCATTTGTATAGTCTAAATTAGCCAATATAATACAACTCCGTGGGTGATTAGCTCAGTTTGGTAGAGCATCTCGTTTACACCGAGAGGGTCGGCAGTTCGAGCCTGTCATCACCCACCATTCAAATATACTTGCAGAATTATTTTAAAAAGATATTATTCGCAAACATATATTTATGCGGACCGGTAGTTCAGTTTGGTTAGAATGCCGGCCTGTCACGCCGGAGGTCGCGGGTTCGAGTCCCGTCCGGTCCGCCAGTTATTATGGATACTATTGTTGTAATACTTTTATCAATTACCTATTCGTTAATTATAGGAATTATTTTTGCTCAAGCCTTACTTACAGCTCCTGTTGTATTTAAAGTTCTTGACAATGAGACTGCTTCAAAATTCTTAAGAAGAATATTTCCAAGATATTACTTAATAATTTTCTTATTTTGCCTTCTAGCGGTATTAATTTCTTATCTTTTTCTGGAAAGAAGTTTCTTGATAATGGCTGCAATAAACAGCAGCCTTGCATTCATAGGATACATAATTATTCCTATGACAAACTCTGCTAGAGACAGGTCATGGGATAGACTTTTCACTTTTTTTCATAGGCTAAGTGTTTACATCACAATCTCCATCTTTATTTTTTCAATTACGGAAATAGTTAGAATTTCGCTTGCCTAAAGCAATTACAAAACTTGAAATATCTTAAATTAGCATTAACTATTAGCAGGGGATAAACTTATGGGGAAAAGTAAAACAAAAAGTTTCCAGACTGAAACTAAGCAGTTGCTTCAGTTGATGATTCATTCTCTTTACTCAAATAAAGAGATTTTTCTAAGAGAATTAATTTCAAATGCATCTGATGCACTTGATAAGCTTAGATTTAAATCTATAAGCAGCTCTAAATTAGCAAGTCTATCTGATGACTTGAAAATTAAGGTAATTGTTGATGAAGAAAATAAGACTTTAACCATATCTGATAATGGCATCGGAATGTCTGAAGAGGAAATAATTGAAAATATTGGGACGATTGCTAGATCTGGTACCGCAGAATTTCTTGGAAAACTCACTGGCGATAAAAAGAAAGATTCAAATTTAATTGGACAGTTTGGAGTTGGTTTTTACTCTGTCTTTATGATTGCAGAGAAAGTACAAGTTCTCTCTAAATCAGCACAAAAGAAATCATCACAACCTATTCTTTGGGAAAGCAGTGGTGAAGATAAGTATAAGCTTACTGAAGTTGAAAAAAAATCACATGGAACCGACATAATAATTTACTTGAGTGAAGAAAATCATGATTTTGCTAACAAGCAAAGGATAAGTTTTCTCATTAACAAATATTCACAATATATTAACTTTCCAATCTATCTTTCAAATATTGATGAGGAAGAGGAAGTTATTAATGAAACTGATGCATTATGGCTCAAACCCAAAAGATCAATTAAAGAAGATGAATATAATGAATTTTATAAATTTATTAGTTTTGATCAGGATGATCCATTGCTAACAATTCATAATAAGGTTGAAGGCAAGCAAGAGTATTCTAATCTTTTATATATCCCAAAAAAGCCACCTTTTGATCTATGGAACAGAGAATCTCCAAGAGGAATAAAGCTTTATATTCAAAGAGTTTTTATTATGGATGATGCCGTCCATTTTTTACCCCTTTATTTAAGATTTATTAGAGGCGTTATTGATTCAAGCGACTTACCTTTAAATGTGTCTAGAGAAATCCTTCAAGATCATCCTCTAGTAGATTCAATAAAAAAAGCTTTAACTAAAAGAGTTATAGATGCTCTCAAAAAACTTAAAGACAATGATATCAATGCATATAAAGAATTTTGGAAGGAGTATGGTCTTGTTCTGAAGGAGGGACCTGCAGAAGATTTTGAACACAAGGAAGCAATTGCAGAACTTCTACTATTTGCTACATCAAATAAAGAAACACACGAAGTAGATCAAACTCTTGATGACTACATTTCTAGAATGCCTTCAGATCAAAAGGACATTTACTACTGTGTTGCTGACACATTTGAGGGTGCTTTAAACTCTCCACATCTTGAATCACTTAAATCTAAAAATACAGAGGTATTATTACTAACCGATAGAATAGATGAATGGTTGATGTCTACTCTTTTTGAATTCAAAGGTAAGAGTTTTATTAATGTGGCAAAAACTAGCAATGAAACTGAAGAAAAACCTAAAACAACAAAAGATCAAAATGAGCTTTTAACAAAAGTTGCTGATCATTTAGGAGAAAGAGTCTCTGAAGTATTGCCTAGCTCACGATTAAAAGATTCTGCCTGCTGTTTAGTTCTGCATAGCAATGAACCAGGAATACAGCTTAGAAAGATACTTGAGGCTGCTGGTCAAAAAATGGGTGATGCAGTTCCAATATTTGAGTTAAATATGAAGCACAAGCTCATTAAAAAGCTTTCAAAGATAGATGGTAAAGACTTTAAAGCGTTTGTAGATTTTCTCTATGACTATGCAGTAATTGCAGAAGGAGGATCTCCAAAAGATCCTTCTAAATACCTAAGACAACTTGATAAATATCTTTCTTAATATGAATAAAAATTACAAAATTAGCGTTCTCGGTGGAGGAAGCTTTGGAACTGTATTAGCAAACTTAGCTGCATCGAAAGGACATGATGTATCTCTGTGGGTTAAAGATTCTGATAAAGCTTTAAGAATAAATTCTGAAAGCAGAAATACTGAATATCATCCCGAACTCAAACTCTCTAATAATATTATTGCTTCTGAGAAGCTAGAAGAAATTATTCCAGAATCTGAAATAATATTTGTAGCTACTCCAAGTAAAATTATTAATGATGTCCTTGATAGAATCTCTGATTTCTCGATGGATAATAAGATGATAATTTCATGCACTAAGGGCATTAATGAAAAACCTTTCATGACAATGTCTGAAACAATTGAAAAACACTTTAATAATTCCAGCATCAAGGTGGGTGTTTTAAGCGGACCAAATTTAGCAAGAGAAATTGCAGATGAAAAGGTTGCTGGAACAGTTATAGCAAGCAAGCATGCAGATCTTTGTCATCTAGGAAGAGAAATTCTGTCCTCAAGCACTTTTAAGATATACACAAGCGAAGATACTCAAGGTATAGAACTTGCGGGGGCTTTAAAAAATATTTATGCAATTATATCGGGTTATTGTCATTCTCTTGATGTAGGTGAGAACGCTATCGGACTTATACTGACAAGGAGCATGGCAGAAATGAGCACCTTTGCTGTTAGTAAGGGAGCAAATCCAATTACTTTTCTAGGCCTTGCAGGAATGGGTGACTTGGTTGCAACTTGCTTTTCAAAATTATCAAGAAATTATCAGTTTGGTTGGGCCATTGGAGAAGGTCTTGATATTGAGTCTGCAAAAAATAAAGTGGGTCAGGTAGCAGAGGGGTTAAATACTATTAAAATAATTCACAGCGAGATTTCTTCATCTGAAATCAAGATGCCACTTGTATCTGGCATGCATGAAATATTGTTTAATAACGGAAGCAAAGAATTACTCTTGGAACAGATCATAAATAGTGAAATTTATGTTGATGTGAATTTTGATGTAGAATCATAGCTATGGAACAAATTAATAGAGAAGAAATTACAAAAACTAGTAAGTGGGCAAGACTCGTCTATATGCTAATTTATGCATTTATTTTTAATTTTAGTATTCCTTTTCTTTTTGGCTTTGCTTTAATTCAGTTTGTTTTCTTCTTATTAACCGGGAATGTTAATGAACCTTTATCAAGAGTTTGTTCCTGGTTGTTAAAGTTTTATAACCAAATCATTTCTTATCTTCTATTTCAAACTGATCTACCTCCATTTCCTTTTACTGATATTGATGGTGAATCGAGTCCAGATGAAGTTGTTGTAGATTCAGAAATCGAAGAAGAAGTTCCTACAGAAGAAAAAGAAGAAACTAGTTAAGAGTTTTCCTAGCAGCCTCCATAGTATTTAGAATTAAAGTATTAATTGTCATTGGGCCCACACCACCCGGTACAGGGGTATACGAGGAAGCTATTTCTTCAATTCCATCTAAATCAATATCGCCACATTTTTCAGGATGGTAACCAGCATCGATTACTACAGCACCTTTTTTGAGCCATTCTTTTTTTATTAGCTTGGGAACACCAACTGCACCAACTACTAAATCTGCATTACGCACATGATCCTCTAATTCCTTAGTTCGAGAATGACAAATCGTTACAGTTGCATTTTTGTTAAGAAGCATCATTGCCATCGGCTTTCCTAGAATAGGGCTTCTTCCAACTACAACAGCATTCATTCCAGATATGTCTACATCATAAAATTCAAGAATTCTCATAATCCCTGCAGGTGTGCATGATCCATATGCAGATAGACCCATAGACATTCTTCCAAAACCCAGGCATGTAACTCCATCAACATCTTTTTCTATGGAAATTCTCTCAAAACATTCTCTTTCATTGATTTGATTAGGGACTGGATGTTGCAACAAAATACCGTGAATTTTTTTATCATTATTTAGCTCATCAATTTTCAAAAGGAGTTCTTCTGTAGATGTTTCTTTAGGTAAATTAATAGCTAATGATTCCATACCAACTCTTTTGCAAGTTTCTTGTTTCATTCTTACATATGTTTCAGATGCTGGATCGTCGCCCACAAGAATAGTTGCCAAGGTGGGAATTATTCCTTTTTCCTTTAAGACTGATACAGATTCCAAGATCTCTTTTTCAGAGTCACTTGCGAGTTTCTTTCCATCGAGTATTTGTGCTGGCATTTCAATATTTTCTCATCTTAAAATAATTATTCCAATGAAGATTGATTATTTATCTCTAAAACTTTAAGATTCATTTCACCGGGGTATAGCGCAGTCTGGTAGCGCACTCGCTTTGGGAGCGAGTGGTCGTAGGTTCAAATCCTACTACCCCGACCAAGCGCCTGTAGCTCAGCTGGATAGAGCAACTGCCTTCTAAGCAGTGGGTCGGGAGTTCGAATCTTCCCAGGCGCGCCATTTTTTGCTTTAATTTGATCATGTTTAAAGTAGCAGCCTTATATAAGTTCTCTGAAATTGAAAATCCTTTAGAAGTTCAGATTTCTTTAAAGAAGATTCTAAAAAAGCTTTCTATCTATGGAACAATCTTGGTTGGAAGTGAGGGTATTAATGGGACAATAGCTGCTAAAAATGAAAAAAATCTCAATAAAGCCTTAATGCATCTAAAAAATCTCAAGGGCTTTAATGATTTAGATATAAAATTTTCAGACTCGAAAAAGAATCCTTTTGTAAGGTTAAAAATAAAATTAAAGCAGGAAATAGTTACTATTGGTGACAAATCTATAGATCCTACAAAAAGTGTAGGTGAGTATGTTAACCCTGAAGACTGGAATTCCCTTTTAGAAGAAGAAAACATTCTTCTTATTGATACCAGAAATGATTATGAATATTCCATAGGCTCATTTAAAGATTCGATTAATCCAAAGACCCAAAAATTTAGAGACTTCCCAAAATGGTTAAAAGATCAGGATTTCACTCATGAGGATAAAAACAATAAAAAAGTTGCTATGTTTTGCACCGGAGGTATTAGATGCGAAAAGGCTTCATCATTAATGAAAAATGAAGGATTTAAGAAGGTTTATCATCTTAAAGGCGGCATATTAAAATATTTTGAATCAGTTTCGAAAGAAAAATCTCTTTGGAATGGAGAATGTTTTGTTTTTGATGACAGAGTCTCAGTAAAACATGATTTATCTGTTGGGGATTATGATATGTGTCATGGATGTAGGATGCCCATCACAGAAAGAGATAAAACGTCTCAAAAATATACTCGTGGAGTTTCATGCCCAAATTGCTATGACCAAACTACAGAAGAGCAAAAATCTAGATATATGAGTAGACAAAAGCAAGTCGACCTTGCAAAACAAAGAAAGCAGAAGCATATCGGACCAAAAGAAGAAGTTTTCAATTAACCATATGAGTTATCCAATTCTATACTCATTTAAAAGATGTCCTTATGCTATGAGGGCAAGAATGGCTTTACATCTGGCTGAAATTAAATGTGAAATAAGAGAAGTCAGGTTGAGCAATAAACCAGAACAGATGTTGGAGATATCACCAAAAGGTACTGTTCCAATCCTTATTTTGGAAGATAAAGTTATTGATGAAAGCTATGATATTGTAAATTGGGTTATAGAAGAGAGTAATATTTTTGATGGAAATTTGGATTCAGATCAAATAGATTTAACAGAATCATTAATTAAAAAGTTTGATGATGAGTTTAAACATCACTTAGACAGATATAAATATGCAACAAGATATGAGAATACAGATTCGGATTTTCACAGAGCTGAGTGTCTAAAGATATTAGTTGATCTTGAAGCTATTGCTTCAAATGGTAAATGGATCTTTGGAGAAAATTTAAACAAACTGGATATCTCAATTTTACCTTTTATTCGCCAGTTTAGGATAGCAAATCCTGAGTGGTTTGATTCGCTTGAAGAGATAAGCAGAATTAGAAAGATTTTGAGTAATTATTTAGATTCAGAAGAGTTTGAAAAGATAATGTTTAAGTATGATGAATGGCAGTTAGAAGCAGAACCTGTTTATTTTCCACCAATATAATATTTAGTAATTATTATTGGCCTAAAGAGCAATCGTGTCGTAAGCTCCAGCAATCTTTTCTAGGGCAAGCTTAAAAGCTGCTATTTTTAAATTCGGTAATTTGCTTCTTAGCATCTGTCCTCTAATGTTTTGATAAGCATCCACCATCATGTCATTAAGTCCTGATCTAATAAGATCAATCTCATTAACTCCATCAAACAGTTTTAATTTATCTACTTTAGGCATCTTTTGATTCGTCATTTTCTCAACAACTTTTATTAGTTGATCAATTTGTGCCTTATCTCTTCTTTTTTCAAGTCTACCAAATCTCATTTGAGAAATATTTCTGACCCACTCAAAATAACTAACAACCACTCCACCTGCATTGAGATATACATCAGGAATAACTAAAACACCATTTTTATTTAGAGCTTTATCTCCTTTATATGTAACAGGTCCATTTGCTGCTTCAGCAACTACTTTTGCTCTTATATTTTTAGCATTTTTTTGATTTATAACATTCTCAACAGCTGCTGGAATTAAAATGTCACACTCTCTTTCAAGCTCCTTTGCTGAGTCGCTAAAAAACTTTCCATATGGACATCTTTTAAGGGTTTTACCTTCATCAAGCCATTTCTTAACTTTTTTTACTGGAAGGCCCTCTTCATTAAAGAGAGAGCCACTTTTTTCAATAATTGAGATTATCTTACATCCATCATCCTCTGAGAGACATTTCGCAGCATGATACCCAACCTTACCAAGACCTTGCACAATAACTGTCTTGCCTTCAAGACCAGATTCAATTTTTTTGGTATCAAGAAGTTTTTTATCTTGAAAGAACTCACGAAGGCCGAATTGTACTCCTCTTCCAGTTGCTTCATTTCTTCCAGCTATTCCTTTTTTATTAAGAGGTTTTCCTGTCACACATGCTTTTCCATTAATATCATTTGGATGTAATTTTTGATATTCGTCTGCAATCCATGCCATTTCCCTTTCGGAGGTGCCTAAATCAGGAGCAGGAACATTTTGACTGGGACATATTAGGTCTCTTTTAATTAGTTCTTGAGCAAATCTGCGAGTAATCCTAGCCATTTCTCCACGTTCATATTTTTTAGGATCAATTTTTAGAGCTCCTTTAGAGCCAGAGAATGGAACATCAACTATTGCACATTTATATGACATCAAGGCTGCCATAGATTCAACTTCATCCTGATTAGCGTCTATTGAATATCTAATTCCTCCTTTAGCAGGCATGATATGGTCTGAATGGACAGATCTCCAACCAATAAAATTATGAATCTTTTTACCTAACTGCACCCCAAATCTTACCGTATAGGTAGAATTACAGATTTTAATCTGATCTGCTAAGTTAGTAGGGATTTTAGTATAGGAGAGGGCATCATCAAGAATTGATTCTGTGCTCTCCCAAAATGAATAGTTCGAACCATTATTGCCCATTCAATTTATCCTCCCAAACAAATTTTACTATTTTTTTATCAATGTATCATTATAATACTTAGTTCGCGGCGGGCGTAGCTCAGTTGGTTAGAGCGCTGGATTGTGGCTCCGGAGGCCGTGGGTTCGAACCCCATCGCTCGCCCCATTAAAATAGGATAAAAAATGGCAAGTAGTTTAAAAAAACTTAAAGATTTGGAAAGAAGTCTTACAGTTTCAATTGAAAAAGATTTGTATCAATCAAAGTTCAATGAAAAGATTTTGAACCTTAAAAAAAATGTAAAACTTGATGGATTCAGAAAGGGTAAAGTACCCAATGATGTTATCGAGCAAAGATATGGAGGATCTGTTCATGCTGAGGTCTTAAATGACCTTATTCAAGATTCATACCCTAGAGAAATTGCTGATAAGCAAATAAGACCAGCAAACACTCCAACTATTTCAATGGTTGAGGACAATCCTGATAAAGGCATTAAATACAATGCAGTATTTGAAGTTTTCCCAGATATTAAACCAAAAGTAAGTAGTTGGAAGACTTATGAAAAACATAAAATTAATATTGTCGATGAAGATGTCGACCACGCTATACAAGATATCTTAGAGAGATATGGAGATTGGGAGAAAGTAGAGAGGAATTCTGCAGAAAATGATCAAGTAGTCATTGATTTTGAGGGCACTATCGAAGGTGAGTCTTTTGATGGAAATACAGCCAAAGACTTTAAATTAATTATTGGCTCCAAATCCATGATTCCCGGGTTTGAAGATCAATTGATTAATAAAAAGATAAATTCAGATTTTGAAATTAAGACAAACTTTCCTGATGATTACTTTAAAAAAGATCTAGCCGGCAAAGAGGCAGTTTTCAAGATTAATTTAAAAGAGGTTCAAGAAAATGTCCCATCAAAAATTAATAAAGATCTATTTAAGAAGCTTGCTATGGAAGTTAAGAATGAAAATGAATTTCGTGATGAGATCAGAAAAAGAATGGAGAACGAGTCTTTGACTCAAGAAAAAACTCTCACAAAAGATTCTATGTATGAGCTTCTCCTAAAAATTAACAAATTTTCTGCACCTCAATGCACCATTAGAGAGCAATCTGAATTAATGAGAAAAGAAGCTCTTTCAAGAATAGGAAGAAATCCTGATGGGGAAAGTGATAATGATCTTTTTCCTCTGGATACTTTTAAAGAAAATGCTGAAAAGAGAGTGAAACTTGATCTTTTATTCACTGCTTTATTAAATCACTATGATTTAAAAGTGAATCAAGATGATCTTAAAGAATTTATTGAGGAAGAAGCAAAAAGATATAAAGATCCTAAACAATTTGAGACTTGGGTATATAATCAACCTAACCAGTTGGATCAATACAGAATGATAGTTCTTGAGAATCAGTTGGTTGAAAAATTGGATAATGATCTTAAATCAAAGGATAAGGTTATTAACTT
The DNA here is from genome assembly GCA_902622845.1 of uncultured SAR86 cluster bacterium. GTDB lineage: Bacteria > Pseudomonadota > Gammaproteobacteria > Magnimaribacterales > D2472 > CACNXK01. Next base: position 216,116 of record CACNRI010000002.1, read on the forward strand.
TAAGGATTTATCGAAATACTAATGGAAGAACATAATTCAACTTTGATTCCTATGGTAGTTGAGCAGACTGCCAGAGGAGAACGTGCTTTTGATATATATTCAAGGTTGCTGAAAGAGAGAGTTATTTTCCTTACTGGACCTATAAATGATCAAATCTCAAATCTGGTAGTTGCGCAGTTATTATTTCTAGAATCTGAAAATCCTAAGAAAGACATAAGCATTTATATTAACTCACCGGGTGGCGTCATATCATCTGGCTTAGCAATTTATGACACAATGCAATTTGTATCTCCTTCTATATCTACATTATGTATAGGTCAAGCTGCCTCAATGGGTGCTCTATTGCTTGCTGGAGGTGAGAAAGGGAAAAGATTTGCTCTTCCTAATTCTAGGATTATGATTCATCAACCACTTGGAGGTTTTCAAGGCCAGGCTTCAGATATTGAGATTCATGCTCAAGAAATACTGCTAATGAAGAAGAAGGTAAATGAAATATTATCTAAACATACCGGAAAAAGCCTCAAAACTGTTGAAAAAGACACTGATAGAGATAACTTTCTCAACGCAGAGGAATCCAAAAAATATGGGATAATTGATGAAATACTTGAAGAAAGAAACTAATGACTGATACTAAAGATCAAAAAAAATTACACTGTTCATTTTGTGGAAAAAATCAAGATGAAGTCAAAAAACTTATAGCAGGTCCAAGCGTATATATTTGTAATGAATGCGTTGACCTTTGTAACGATATAATCGAAGAAGAAGTAAAACATGAAGAGTCTGATGAAGAAGATATTCTACTTTCTCCATTAGAGATTTATCAAAAGCTTGATGAATATGTTATCGGCCAAGAAAAAGCAAAAAAAATTCTTTCGGTAGCTGTATATAATCATTACAAAAGACTTAGAAATAATAAAGCTAAAGAAGTTGAGCTTCAAAAAAGTAATGTTCTTCTTTTAGGTCCTACAGGTAGCGGAAAAACTCTCTTAGCTCAAACACTTGCCAAAATACTCAATGTTCCTTTCACAATTGCAGATGCTACAACTCTTACAGAAGCAGGTTATGTTGGTGAGGATGTTGAGAATATCATTCAAAAGCTTTTACAAAAATGTGATTATGACCCTGAAAGGGCTCAGCTAGGCATTGTTTATATTGATGAAATAGATAAGATTGCACGCAAAACAGATAATCCTTCAATAACAAGGGATGTTTCTGGTGAAGGCGTTCAGCAAGCACTCCTTAAATTAATTGAAGGGACAATTGCATCTATTCCTCCTCAGGGCGGAAGAAAACATCCACAACAAGAATTTATTCAAGTAGATACATCAAATATCTTGTTTATTTGTGGTGGTGCTTTTTCTGGTCTTGATAAAGTCATCAGAGACAGAACAGAAAAAACAGGAATTGGTTTCTCAGCTGAAGTCAATTCAGTTGATGATAAAGAAGTTAAGAAAATGAACATAGAAGATGTCGAGCCTGAGGATTTAGTAAAATTTGGACTAATACCAGAATTTGTCGGAAGACTTCCTGTAATAAGTACATTGCATGAGTTAGATGAGGATGCCTTGGTTAGAATCTTGCAAGAGCCTAAGAATGCTCTAGTTAATCAATATAAATATCTTTTTGAGATTGATTCAGTTGATTTAAGTTTTAGAGATGAAGCTCTTAGAAGCATCGCTAAAAGGGCTATCGCCAGAAAAACTGGCGCAAGAGGTCTTAGATCAATATTAGAGGACATCTTGATGGATGTTATGTTTGAACTACCAGATGAAAGTCTTGAAAAAGTCATTATTGATGAAAATTCAGCTGATAATGGCTCTGATCCTATTAAAGTCTTTAAATCCCCAAAAAAGAAATCTTCCGCAAGCTGATTGATTATTATTAATTAATCCCTAAATATTGTTTATGGTTACAATAACAAAAGATTATCCCATTATACCTTTGAGAGATGTTGTGGTATTCCCAGGCATTGTTACTACCTTATTTGTTGGAAGATCAAAATCAGTAGAAGCATTAAATTCTGCAATGGCTTCAGATAAAAAACTTGTTTTGGTTGCTCAAAGAGATGCGTCCAACGAAGATCCAACTTTCAAAGACATCTATCATTTTGGAACTGTTAGCAATCTTCTTCAGCTTATAAAGCTTCCTGATGGAACCATGAAAGTCTTAGTTGAAGGTTCAAAAAGATGTCAAATTGAGAAAATAAATGAAACAAAAGGTGTAACAAAAGCTGTCGTAACTGAAATTGATGATGATGTTATTAAGGTTTCTGACTCTATGAATCTCGTTAGATTTATAAAAACTAAGTTTAACGACTATGTAGCATCTACAAAAAAAATACCACCGGAAATATTATCTACTATCGATGCAATTGATGATCTTTCTAAGTTAATAGACAACATTGTAAATCACTTAAATATTGATACCTCTCAAAAACAAGAAATTTTAGAAATCTTTGATCTTCAAAAAAGATCCGAAAGCTTATTAACTTTTATTGAATCTCAGCTAGATGTTATTGATGTTGAGAAAAGGATTAGATCAAGAGTAAAAAAACAGATGGAAAAATCTCAAAGAGAATATTACTTAAACGAAAAGATAAAGGCAGCTCAAAAAGAACTTGGTGAGATTGGTGAGGAAGGTGATGAGTTTCAGGTACTTAAAAACAAAATAGAAAAAGCCGGAATGTCTAAAGAAGCTCTTAAAAAAGCAAAAAGCGAATTCTCAAAATTTAAAATGATGTCCCCAACTTCTGCGGAGGCATCGGTAATAAGATCTTATCTTGAATGTCTGATTGATGTTCCTTGGAAGAAAAGAGGTAAAGTTAAGTCTGATATTAAATTAGCTCTTGATACACTTAACGATGATCACTATGGATTAGAAGAGGTAAAAGATAGAATATTAGAATATCTAGCTGTCCAAAAAAGAGTCAAAAATCTTAAAGCACCTGTGTTATGTCTAGTTGGACCTCCGGGAGTTGGAAAAACCTCCCTTGGTGAATCAATCGCTAGAGCAACAAATAGAAAGTTTATAAGAATGTCTCTTGGTGGAGTAAGAGATGAAGCTGAAATAAGAGGCCATAGAAGAACTTATATCGGTTCTATGCCTGGAAAGATAATACAAAAACTTACAAAAGTTGGTGTCAAAAACCCTCTTTTTCTTCTTGATGAAGTAGACAAAATAGGGATGGACCACAGGGGAGATCCTGCATCTGCTTTGCTTGAGGTTTTAGATCCAGAACAGAACACATCTTTCAGCGATCATTATCTGGAAGTTGATTACGATCTTTCTGAGGTTATGTTTGTTTGTACAGCAAATAGCCTTAATATTCCTGGTCCACTATTAGACAGAATGGAAATAATAAGGATCCCAGGCTACATTGAAGATGAAAAACTAGAAATTGCCCAGAATTATCTCTTACCAAAGCAATTAAAAAGAAATGGTCTTGATGACAATGAGCTTAAACTAAACAAAAATGTTCTTCTTGATCTTATAAGATATTACACTCGTGAGGCTGGAGTGAGAGGCTTAGAAAGACAAATATCTAAAATTTTACGAAAAGTTGTTAAAGAAAGACTTCTCTCTAAAAGAAAAACTGCAACAAAGATTGATTCGAAGAATTTAGAAAAATATTCTGGCGTTAGGAAGTTCAAGTTTGGAGAGGCTGAGTCTTCTAATACTATTGGTCAAGTTTGTGGACTTGCATGGACTGAGGTTGGTGGCGAATTACTAACTATAGAAGCCTCTAAAGTTTCAGGAAAAGGAAAAACAATTAAAACTGGCTCGTTAGGTGAGGTTATGCAAGAGTCGATTCAAGCAGCGCTTACTGTTGTTAGGTCAAGATCAGATTCTCTTGGTATTAAGAAAGACTTTTATGAAAAATTTGATACTCATATTCATGTTCCTGAGGGTGCAACACCAAAAGATGGACCCAGTGCAGGTGTTGGGATGACTACCGCTCTAATCTCTGCATTTACTGAAATTCCAGTAAGATCGGATGTTGCTATGACGGGAGAAATTACTCTCAGAGGACAGGTCCTAAAAATTGGTGGACTCAAGGAAAAATTGCTAGCTGCGAAGAGGGGCGGCATCAAAAAGGTAATCATACCATTGGATAATAAGGCTGATCTTAAAGAAATTCCTGATGTAATTACAGATAAACTCGATATAGTTCCTGTTGAATGGATAGATGAAGTAATTTTGCATTCGCTTGAATCTCAACCTAGCGCAATTAACAAATCATCAAGCTTTAAGTCAAAAACAAAAAAATCTGCAAAAACATTAAGCAAACACTAATTCCTTTAAACTAAAAAAACCCTTTAAAAGCTTGACTTTTTAGGGTTTCTGGCTTTTCATAGAAGAGTAAATTTTTCAATTTAGAGGAGATCAAATGAATAAATCAGATTTAGTAGATGCAGTTGCTTCTAAAGCAGATATGTCAAAAGCAGAAGCTGGAAGAGCAGTTGATGCTGTACTTGGTTCTGTGGGGGACGCTCTTGGTAACGGTGATTCTGTTTCTTTAGTAGGATTCGGAACATTTTCAGTAAGACATAGAGCAGCTAGAATGGGTAGAAACCCTCAAACTGGGGCAACAATGCAAATCGCTGCATCAAAAGTTCCTGGTTTTAAAGCTGGAAAAGCTCTTAAGGACAAAGTCAAGCACGGCTAATTAGTCTTTAAAAATCAATGAGGGTGCTTATTATGCACCCTTTTTTTTATTATAATAATCACGTTTATGGATGCATTAAGATCTTTTTTATCAGGGCCAAGGTTGGCTATTATAGGAATTCTCCTAGCTATACCATTTGTTTTTTTTGGATCGAGTAGTTTTGGAACTGTTTTTACTAACTATGGAAAGGTTAATGGCCTTACTGTATCTACTCTAGACGTAAGTATAGCAATTAATTCAGTTACTTCTCGATTGCAGCAAATATATGGAGATGACTTTACTGTTGAAAGCCTTGAAGAGGGTATTTTTAATAATCTTGTAAGAAATGAAATTGTTAGCCAAAAAGCTTTACTCTATCAAGTAAAACAAATGAATTTAGTGAATTCTGAGGATGAGGCTAAAAGATTGATAATGTCTGAACCATCTTTTCAAACAGACGGATTATTTGATCAAAATATATTTGAAGCTACCATAAGGCAAAATGGTATTTTGCCCAATGAGTACATTGAGAATATTCAAAATAGCTCACTTGTGAATGACTTTCTTTTAGCTATATCTGATTCAAGCTTCCAGATTGAGGCAGAGCTCAAGAATCAAATCAGGCTTATAGAGCAGGAGAGAAATATAGATTTTTTTAAGATTGATTTTAATGCGCTTAAAAGCAATATCAATCCTAGTCTAGAAAATGCTCTTGAGTATTATGAATCTAATCAGCTTTTATTTATGGATGATGAAAAAAGATCATTTAATTTGCTATCGATTTCTCAAGATAGATTTAAAGAGCTTGTGGAAATACCTGAAGACTTTATAGAAAATGAATACAAAGACTACTTAGAAAGGATAAATGCTCTAGCTGAAAGAAGAATTTCTCACATAATGGTTGAAGCCTCTAACTATGCATCTAAAGAGGATGCATACAATGCTTTATTATCAATACAAAATAAAATTGGTAATGATCTAACATTTGAAGAAGCTGCTGAGCAGTTTAGTGAAGATTTAATATCAGCTGATCAGCAAGGAGATTTAGGTTTTTCTAGTGGAGATAGTTTTCCTCCTGAGTTTGAGATTGCTCTTGATTCAATGTCTGTAGGAAGTTTGTCTGAAATCATAGAGCTTGAGGAGTCATTGCACATAATTAAATTTACTGAACAGAATAAAGAAACTCCAAAATCTAAAGAGAGCATGTCAAAACAGTTTGTTTCTGATCTATTAGAAGCTGAATCATATGCTCTAATGCTCGATCTAAGAGATGAAATTGAAGATTTATTGTTAAGTGGATTCTCAGTCGAGGCTATTGCGAATGAGTTCAATCTTGAGTTCTCTGTGAGCAATAAGACAAGTTATGAAGATTTTGAAATATATGATAATCCAGCTATCAGAGACTTTCTTTATGGAATTGATTTTCCAAGTGATTTTGCCGAAATTTTTGAACTTGATGATAGAGTCTTAGTAGCTTCTGTTTCAGAAGTAGTTGCTCCCTCAGTTCTTCCTTTTGATCAAGTAACAGACGATGTATTTGAACGATTGAGAATAGATCAAGCTAATTTGGATTTAGTGGATTTAACAAATGACTTAGTGGCTGCAATAAATGACGATACTTTTGTATTGGATAATAGTAATGTTCTTCAAGACAGTTTTACTTCTGTAAAAAGAGGCTCATCACTATTTCCTGCGAATGTACTGAATGAAATTTTTTCATCTTCTATTGACTCAGTCCAAAATATTAGAGCTTTCAACTCAGATATATATGTATTCAAGGTTACTAAAATAACTGAACCATCTGATGATTTTATTAGCTCCATAATCACAGATTATGATAATTTCTCTTCAACAACGTCTCTTGTTAAACTTAACTTGATTATTGAAAAAGAAATAAATAGTCGAATAAGAGATAATATTAAAAACTTAAATATTTAAATAAAAAATGAAAAAAATAACTTCTATATTTTTGGTTGCCATTTTATATGGTTGTGGTTCAACTGTTTCTCCTGTTGATCAAGGCCTAATTGATCAAGTCATGCATATTGGAAATGGCTCTGAGCCCCAAGGCTTAGATCCTCATATTGTTACAGGCGTTCCTGAGCACCATCTTTTAATAACAATGTGTGAAGGCTTAACAATTTCAAATCCAGAGGGTGGAGCAAATCTTCCTGGCATGGCTGAGAGCTGGGAAATAAGCGAAGACGGAAAAACTTATATCTTCAATATTAGGAAAGATGCTAAATGGTCAAATGGAGATGATTTTCTTGCTGAAGATATGGTTTGGTCGTGGATGAGAGTCCTCACTCCAAGTTTAGGATCTCAATATCCAGATATGCTCTATTATGTTGTTGGTGCTGAAGAATTTAATACTGGAGTAATAACAGACTTTTCTAAAGTAGGAGTCAAAGCAATAGATGCAAAAACTCTAGAAGTAAAATTAAAAAATCCTACACCATTTTTTCTAGGACTTCTTAGTCATTATTCTACATGGCCTGTCCATAAGGAGACGGTACTGGAGTTTGGCGAGATTGATGATAGGCAGGGTTTGTGGACCAGACCTGGAAATTTTGTTTGCAATGGGCCTATGAATCTAAAATCTTGGGAACTAAATAAAAAAATTATTGTAGAAAAAAATCCTCTCTACTGGGATGCTGATAAGGTAAGACTTAACCAAATGCATTTTTATCCAGTTTCAGACATTAATACTGAGGAAAGAATGTTCAGAGCAGGACAACTTCACTTAACATCTACAGTGCCCTCTCAAAAGTGTGGAGTTTGGAGAGAAGAAGGAAATCCAAATCTTAGAATAGATCCGTATATGGGAACATACTACTACAGAGCAAATGTAAATGTTGAACCTTTGAATAATGTTAAAGTAAGAAAAGCTTTAACCTATTCTATTGATAGAGAAAAACTAACGGAAAAAGTTACTCAATGTGGACAAATTCCTGCCTACTCATTTACGCCTCCAGGTGCCGCAGGATATAACCCTGATACAGAAATACCGTATGACCCAGAACTAGCGCGTCAGCTTCTTTCAGAAGCTCTTGAGGAAGAAGGAATTAGTGGTATCGAGGATTTTCCTGTTCTACAAATCTTATACAATACATCTGAAGATCACAGAAAAATTGCTTTAACTATTCAACAAATGTGGCAACAAAATCTTGGTATTAATGTTGAGCTCGAGAATATGGATTGGAAAGTTTATCTCAGCAGACAAAATTCTATGGATTATCAGATTTCAAGAGCTGGATGGATTGGAGACTATGAGGATCCAAATACTTTTTTAGATATTATGAGAACTGGTAGAGGAAATAATAGAACTGGATGGAGTAACCAAGAGTTTGATGAGTTAGTTGGAAAAGCCAATGCAACTGCAGATCAAGAGGAAAGATATAGGTTTTTAGGTGAAGCAGAAAAAATACTTATTGATGAATTGCCAATCATTCCTGTCTATACTTATGTTCGTTCGTATCAGCTTTCTTCTGATGTAAAAGGATACTCTCCAAATTATTTAGATCATCATCACCCGAAAACACTTTATCTAGAGCGAGACTAAAAATTAATGCTTAATGTTTTAATAAGAAGGATATTAATAGCAATTCCTGTCTTAATTGTAGTTGCTAGTCTTACATTCTTTTTTATTAGATTGGCTCCAGGCGGACCATTTGATGCTGACAAGGTTGTTTCACCTCAAGTGATGAAGAACTTAAATGCAGCTTACAATCTTGATGCGCCACTTCATGAACAATACTTTGATTATATGTCTGGAGTAGTTGTTGGCGATTTTGGTCCATCATTTAGATATCCTGGAAGATCTGTATCTGAAATGATATATACAGGACTTCCAATAACCTTCGAGTTGGCATTCTATGCTTTAATGATTGCAGTTGCACTTGGAATATTTTCTGGTGTTTTGGCTGCGCTAAAAAGAAATACTTTTTTAGATTACTTCCCAATGGCTATTGCGATGCTTGGAATATGCGTTCCAACATTTTTAATGGGCCCAATTTTAGTTTTAGTTTTTGGTATAAATCTTGAAGTACTTCCAGTCTCAGGTTGGGATACTCTATCGGGTGATAAGCTCTTACCGTCAATAACCTTAGGCTTTGCATATGCTGCATATATTGCAAGGTTGAGTAGAGGAGGCATGCTAGAAGTCCTTGGTCAAGATTTCATAAGAACTGCTAGAGCAAAAGGTCTTAGTGAATTTAGTATCGTTACGAGGCATGCCATGCAGGGAGGATTATTGCCGGTTGTTTCATTCATGGGTCCTGCAATTGCTGGATTACTTGGCGGCTCATTCGTTGTAGAAACAATATTTCAAATTCCTGGACTTGGAAGATTCTATGTTGAAGCTGCTTTCAATAGAGACTATACAATGATTCTTGGAACAACAATTTTCTTCTCAGCAATGATAATCTTCTTTAACCTATTGTCTGATTTAGCTGTTCTTTTATTAAATCCCAGAGCCAGGGAAAATTTATGAATAATTCCTCTCTTTGGCAAGACGCAGTAAGAAGACTTATTCAAAATAGGGCAGCCATGATTGGGGGCATCACGATACTTTTACTTATCATACTTGCTGTATTTGCTCCTTGGATTGCTCCATATTCTTATTCATATCAAAATCTTGATATTGGAGCCTCTCCTCCCTCTGCAGAGCATTTACTGGGTACTGACGTGTTAGGAAGAGATTTATTGAGTAGGCTTTTATATGGGGCCAGGATCTCTTTACTTGTGGGCTTTGTTGCAACGGGAGTAGCCCTAGTTATTGGAGTTAGTTGGGGTATTATTGCCGGCTATTTTGGTGGAAGAGTTGATTCAATAATGATGAGAATAGTTGATGTTTTGTATGGACTTCCATTCATAATTTTTATTATTCTTTTAATGGTTATCTTTGGAAGAAATATATGGCTCCTGTTTGCAGCTATCGGAGCTGTAGAGTGGCTAACAATGGCAAGGATTGTTAGAGCTCAAGTGATTGGTTTAAAAAATCAAGAGTTTGTTCAGGCTGCTCAAGTCATGGGAGTTAGTAATTTTTCAATGTTTAGAAGGCATATACTTCCAAATATTCTTGGACCAATTGCCGTTTATGCAACTCTCACAATACCTCAAGTAATGTTATTGGAGGCTTTCTTAAGTTTCCTTGGTTTGGGTATTCAGCCACCAATGAGTAGTTGGGGTACCCTTATAAGATATGGAGTTGAATCAATGGAAGAGCATTATTGGCTGTTAATATATCCTGGTTTAACTTTCACCATAACTCTCTTTGCTTTAAATTTCTTTGGAGATGGTCTTAGAGATGCCCTAGATCCCAAAACCTCAGATAACTAAAACGCTTTAATCGTAATTTTTAAAATTTGACCTGGTCTTATAATATCCAAATTTTCATTATCCTGCTTGATTGTTTTAATAGATACATTAAAGAGTTTAGAAATCTTTGATAAGTTATCACCTTGTTTAACAGAATAGAGGATCGTTCTTTTCTTTGAATCTATATTTCTATAGATATTTTTATTACCTATATTCAAAACCTGACCAATTTTTATGTCCGAGCCACTATCTAGGTTATTTATATCTATTATCTTTTTTTCAGAAACTCCAAACTTTCTCGCTAAACTCCACAAGGTGTCACCCTCGCTCACAACATGAGCTTCAAATGGTATAAGAATATTTGATGATGCCTGCCCAACAGGAATTAGTAATACTTGATTTATTGACAATGTATCTGAGTCAAGCTGATTCACTTGCCTAATGATATCAATCTTTGTCCTATATTTTTTTGCCAATACCCACAAACTTTCACCTCTAGACACGTCATGTGAAATCCAGTTTATTTTTTGGGATTGAATGTATTCTTGACCATTCATCTCATATTTAGCCTTGTTTTCAACTGGAACATAAAAGGTGCTTACCATATTTGGATCAGTTGCCCATTTTGTGTAACCTGCATTAAGCTTATAAAGAAGTTCAGGTTGTAGATTAAGAAAATCACTAAAGTTTAAGATCTCTATTTGCTCTTCAAAAGAGATCTTATCTACGACCTTTGAATATGGAATCTCTGGGAGATCAACACCATATTTTTCATTATTATTAATTAGTTCAATCAATGCTAAAAATTTTGGAATATAGTTTCTTGTTTGAGCGGACAGTGACAAATCTTTATAAGAAATAACTGAAGTCCTTCTTGAATTTCTTTGAATAGCCTTTGCAGTAAAAGTTGGCCCTGCATTATAGGCAACTAAGACCAGATAAATGTCTTCGTTAAATCTTTTATATAGATAGTCAATGTACCTTATTGCTGCATCTGTTGATTTATAAGGATCATGCCTCTCTTCAACCCACCAATTTTCTTTCAACCCAAGTAGTTCAGCTGTTCTCGGCATTATTTGCCATAATCCAACTGCTCCAGATGAAGAAATAGAAAATGGGTCATAACTACTCTCAATAAATGGTAAAAAAGCAAGCTCAATAGGCAAGTTATTCCTTTTGAGCTCTTCAATAACGTAGTATAAGAAATAATAAGAATTTTCAAGATAGTTTTCGAAAAGGTCTACATTTTTAAGATGTTGATTCATGTAATAAAGAGTCAAATCATCGATTTCATAATCTTTGATTACAGCTTCATTTTTTAAGACTTCCCAAATACTGATTATTTCTGGAACGGATGGCTCAATATTAGCAACCTCAACTAATTGATTAGACTCAATAGTTTCTTCATTCTTTGGTTCAGAGAGATCAGGAATCATCTCAATGGATTCATCATTTGTAACTTCCAACATTTGACAGCCAGATAAAAGTAGAATGAGAGCTAAATATCTTATTTTGAGTCTTTCCATTCTCGAATATATTTGAAGATTTCTTTTTCCGAAGGATTATCTAATCCAATTTTTTTTATGAGATGCATATTATCACTTAAGACATCACATCTTAAAAAAGGATTTGTTTTTTTTTCTAGCCCAATGGAAGAGGGAAGTGAGGAACCATGTTCTGTAAGAAGGTTGTCAATTTCAGTATTTCTCATTATTAGGTCATTATTTTTTGGTTCGACTTCAACTGAAAACAGTAGGTTGCTCTTTGTATACTCATGACCGCAATAGATTTGTGTGCTGTCTGGTAATTGCTTTAATTTATTAAGAGATTCAAACATTTGATCAAATGTACCTTCAAAAACTCTTCCACATCCACCAGCAAACAAGGTATCTCCGCAAAAGAGAATATTATTTTCCTCATTATAAAAAGCTATGTGATCAAGAGTGTGGCCTGGAACCTCAATGATTTCAAATTTTATTCCCAGACTAGAAAGAGTATCTCCTTGAGTGACTTTTTCATTTATTAGTTCGTAACTATTTTTAGGTCCATAAATAGATCCAGAAATTATATTTTCTAATTCAGGTACTCCAGCAGTATGATCAAAATGGTGATGGGTTATAAAAATATCCCTTAAATTTTTATTGGTTTTACTTAAATAATCTAGAACAGGTTTCGCATCACCTGGGTCAACAACAGAAACCTCTTCATTAGTTTCAAGCAACCAAATATAATTATCAGTGAAGGCCTTTAATGGTTTAATATTAATCACATGCAAATTTTACAACTAACGAGATGAAAACTGTAATTATTTACACTGATGGGGCTTGCAGAGGCAATCCTGGACCAGGAGGTTGGGGAGCGCTTATTGAGTATGGTGAATCAAGCAAACAGCTTTATGGAGGAAATATTTCTACTACCAATAATAAGATGGAGCTGACAGCAGCCATTATGGCTCTAAAAGAAATTAAAGAACCTTGTGAAATCATTCTTTATACAGACTCAAAATATGTTCTTCAGGGCATAGAAGAGTGGATATATAACTGGAAAAAAAGAGGTTGGAGAGGTGCAAATAAGAAACCAGTAAAAAATATTGATCTTTGGAAAGAATTAGATGAACTTAGAGATGAACATAATATAAAATGGAACTGGGTTAAGGGTCATTCTGGTGATCCAGGTAATGAAACCGCAGATATGCTCGCAAATAGAGGTATAGACGAACTTTAAAATGGAAAAAAGACACATAGTGCTTGATACAGAAACTACTGGATTAGATGTCGAAAAAGGGCATAGAATTATTGAAATAGGCGGAGTTGTAATGAACGGTAGAAAAAAAACCGCTGAAACATTTCATGTATATATAAATCCACAAAGAGAAATTGATAAAGAAGCACAAGAAGTTCATGGTATTTCTAATGAAGATCTCAAAGATAAGCCTATTTTTTCTGAAATTGCAGAGGATTTTTTAGAATTTATTCATGGCTCAACATTGGTAATTCATAACGCAGATTTTGATGTTGGTTTTTTAGATGCTGAATTTAAAATAGCATCGTCAACCTATCCATCAATTTCTGAGATTTGTGAAGTTAAAGATACACTTGCGATTGCAAGAAATAAGTTTCCAGGACAAAGGAATTCCCTCGATGCACTTTCAAAACGTTTTGACATCAATGGCTACGATAGAAGCTATCATGGAGCTTTACTAGATGCCAACATATTAGCTGATGTTTATTCAAACCTTACAGGCGGCCAAAGTAAAATTAATTTTGCGAATAACTTTGATGCTGATCTTCAGGAGGAAAATAAAAAACAAGCAAGAGATTTTTCAAATGATTTCGAAATTACTAAGATTATTACTTCTGAAGAGGATCAACTCTTGCACTCTAAAAGACTTGAAGAGATTGAGAAAAAGATAGGTAAGAAAACACTATGGAATTCTTAAATGAAGGTAACTAGATTTGCTCCAAGTCCCACAGGCAATCTGCATATAGGAGGAGTTAGGACTGCTTTATTTAATTATGTATTTTCAAAGCAATCTGGTGGTTTATTCTTAATAAGGGTCGAGGATACTGACAGAGAAAGATCAAAGAAGGAATATGAAGAAGACATAATCTCTGGATTAGAATGGCTTGGTATATCTCCCGATAAAACACCGATAAGACAATCAGAGAGATCTGATATGTATCAAAAAGCTGCTGAAAAGCTCATTGACTCTGGAAATGCTTATTGGTGCGACTGTTCTCCAGAAGATTTAGAAGAAATGCGTGAACAGCAAGCTGCCGCTGGTAAAAAACCAATGTATGACGGAAGAAGCAGAGACCTTGGCCTAAAAAAGTCATCAAAAACAGTTCTAAGACTAAAAACACCACTTGAAGGAGAAACGGTGGTATGTGATTTGATTCGAGGTGAAATAACTTTCAAAAATATTGAATTAGATGATCTTATTTTATTAAGAAGTGATGGGACTCCCACATATCATTTCTGCAATGTTGTCGATGATTTTGATCAGGGCGTGACTACAGTTATCAGAGGAGAGGATCATATAAGCAATACACCTAGACAGATTCATATCCAGAAAGCTTTAGGTTATCCAGATCTTGAGTATGCTCATTTACCATTAGTATTGGGTGAAGACAAAAAAAGACTTTCTAAAAGGCATGCTGCAACAAGCTTAAATGCTTATAAAGAAATGGGGTTTACGAAAGAAACAATTATTAACGCCTTAGCACTTCTTGGTTGGTCAACTGAAAATGAAATCTTTTCAATTGATGAACTAATAGAATCATTCAAGCTTGAAAATGTTCAAAAAGCTGCAGCAGTATTTGATCTAAAAAGATTTAACTGGGTAAGTTCCCAACAATTAGCAAAACTAGATGAAGAAAGTTTTTTTGAGGTAATTAAACCATTTATGGAAGATGAAGATATCAATGAAGATTTTCCAAATTATGAAAAGATTCTTCTTGCAATGAGAACCTCTAAAACAAATTTAAAAGACATAGCTCATGCAACAAGACCATTCTTTTTTGAATTAGATGGTTATGATGAAAAGGGTGTTAAGAAGTTTCTAAATGAATCTCATGAAACACTTATCTTTGCCCTAGAAGTTCTTACTAAACTGACTGAATGGAATGAGGCAGAATTAGATATGGCGCTTATAAAGGTTCGAGATTATTTTAATCTTCCTATTCCAAAGGTAAATCAACCAATGAGAATAGCTCTTGTTGGCTCTACTGTCTCTCCATCACTTGGTTTAACACTTGAGCTATTTGGGAAGGAAAAGTCATTAGAAAGGATACAAAAAGCAATAGATTTTATTAGTTAGACTTTTCTATCGAAACTCCAGCATTTGGTCTCCTTAGATCAGCAAAACCATACTTAATTCCATCAATGATCTGAATTGATTGGGTGCTGCCGATAGTATCTGACAATTTTAGTTGATGACCTATCTTGTCTAAAAGGTTTAAATTATCCTGACTTAATGTCGATTCAAAATCAAGATCGTCATATGGCCAATCTTTATGAATTCTAGGAAGCATAGTCGCATCACCCACATGTAAATCAAAATCTATAACACCTGTTACAACCCTCAGATTTGCAGCAGGTATTTGAGAACCCCCTGGAGATCCAGTAACTAGAGACAACTCACCTTTTTTATTGAATACCATTATGGGGTGCATTGTGCTCATAGGTCTTTTACCTGCTTCAAACCTGTTTCCAGGACTAGAAGCTCTACTTATAGAGGATTTGTCACCATATTTGTATGCAAAATTCCTCATTTGATTATTCATTAAAATCCCCGTTCCAGGGATTGTCACTCCGGACCCAAATGAATATCCCAAAGTATATGTGTTTGAAACAGCATTTCCATTTCGATCTACAACAGAGAAGTGAGTAGTATCTTTACTTTCTTCAACATGACTATATTTTTGAATTGAAGATGCCTTTGAAGCTTTGTCGAAACTAATACTCTTAGTTAATTGTTTAGCCCTAGCTTTTGATATTAGCCCCTCAGTAGGCACGTCATAAAAATCTGGATCACCCACATGATGAGATCTATTGTTATGTCCTCTTCTTAATGCCTCAGCTAATAAATGGTAAGTTAATGAGGAATCTTTTCTATATTTTCCAAGATTATAATAGCTAAGGATATTTAAAGCAGTTAGAAATGTTATTCCACCTCCTGATGGAGGTCCTTGAGTGTATACACTATACCCTCGGTAATTAACTCCAATTGGATCTCTAAACTTTGAAATATATTTATTAAGATCATCGGCATCAATAAAGCCGCCATTTTCTGCCATAGAGGATTGAATTCTTTCAGCAACCCAACCACTATAGAATCCATCTTTCCCTTCTTTAGCTATCGCTTCAAAAGTATTTGCTAGATCAGGCCTTTTCATAAGAGAGCCAATAGCTACTGGTTTATTGTTATGAAAATAAATCTTTCTTGATTCGGGATCATCCTTAAGCTGATATGAGCTTCCAATAGCATTATGTAAGTCATAAGAAACAATAATCCCATTTCTGGCTTGATCAATAACTGGCTGCAAAACTTTTTCAAGAGGAAGCTGTCCAAACCTCTCATGGGCTTCCAAGAGACCATATACAGTTCCAGGAACAGCAGATGCCATATAGCCATATTTAGTAAGATCATAATCATCATCTTGAATTTGTGCGGGAGATTTAGAGCCAAATAAATCTTCTAAATTTGAATTTAAAGAAGATCTACTTCTATAGTCAATTGAAAACAACTCTTTGGTTTCTTTAATGTAAACCAACATAAAACCGCCACCCCCGATATTTCCTGCTCTTGGAAGAGTTGTAGTTAAAGAGAATCCAACGGCTACAGCAGCATCCACTGCATTGCCTCCCGATTCCAAAATTATTGCTCCAATTTCTGATGATTCAATATTTTGAGACACTACCATTCCATTTTCTGAAATTGTTGGATGGAAGGGCGATTTATAATCTAGGTATGCATCTAAATGAGCGTCATGTATTTGAAAAAGGAAAAGAAAAAGTACTATTTTCGTGAATTTCATCAAAAAATAACTTTTGCGAAGTAGTATGCAAAAACCGTCACTACAAAAATGCCTGCAATGTTAATAAGGAACCCGGCACGCATCATATCAATAATTTTAAATTTATTAGCACCATAAACAATTGCATTGGGTGGCGTTGCAACTGGAAGCATAAATGCGCAACTAGCAGCAAGCACCACAGGAACTGTCAATACTTCTGGCGCAACACCAACAGCAACTGCAACTGCTCCAAAAACTGGCAAGAAGGTTGAGGTTGTAGCAACATTGCTTGTTACTTCAGTCAAAAATATTATTAGTGCAGCAACAGCCATGACTAGGATTACCAATGGAACTGTTTTGAGACTTATCAGACTTTGGCCAATCCAAAGACCTAAACCGGTGTCATTAATTTGGACGCCAAGAGACAGGCCTCCACCGAAAAGAAGTAACAAACCCCATGGGAGTTTGCTTGATTGCTCCCATGAAAGCAATTCTCCATTTCTTCCACTTGATGGGATTATAAAGAGAGCAATAGCAACTATAATTGCAATGCCAGCATCAGTAAGACCAATTACATAGTTATCAATTAGACTCCTGAACATCCACAAACCTGCAGCAATGAAGAAGACAATCCCAACTCTAAACTCATCTTTAGACATAGGACCCATATCAGTCAGCATTTTTGCAAGAGTATTCTTTGTTTCATTCGATGAAGCAAAATCCACTGGATATACAACTTTAGTAAGAATTATCCAAGCTAATGTAAGCATACAAATTGAAACTGGAACACCTAACTTCATCCAATCAATCATAGAGATTTCTAATCCATAAACTTCTTGCATGAATGAACTAAAAACAATATTTGGCGCTGTGCCAACAAGCGTAGACATGCCTCCAATAGTTGCTGCATATGCAATAGAAAGTAGAAGAGCCTTATCAAAGTTACTTTTATCCTTTTCAGACATATTTGGAACAGTTTTTGCTACAACTGAACAAATCGCAAGACCAATTGGAAGTAGCATCAGAGTAGTAGATGTATTCATTACCCACATGCTAATTAAAGCAGAGACAAGCATGAATCCACCAATGAGTTTAGGTCCATCTGAGCCAAGTCTTTTAATCATAATTAATGCAAGACGCTTGTGAAGACCTGATCTTTCAATTGCCAGGGCAATTAAGAACCCACCTAAAAAAAGATAGATGTTTTTATTTGCATATGGAAGCGCTGCTGTTTCAATTGAAGTAACACCAAGAATCGGGAAAAGTGCAAGCGGCAATAAAGAGGTAACAGGTATTGGTATAGCTTCTGTTGCCCACCAAGTAACCATTAATACCGCAACAGCTGCAACCAACCACGCACTTTCAGTTAAACCATTAGGTGAGGGCAATATGATAATTGCTAAAAAAAGAAATATACCAATCCAAAAACCTCTTTTTCTTAAAGCCATAAATCAATTATAGGATAAAAAAAGGGAGCATAAAGCTCCCTTTTGATAATTAATGGGTTTTTAGAATTTCTGATAAAACTCTACAGAATAACTTCTTCCGTAGTCACTGTGAACGTCTCCTACAAAACCCCATGTATACTCATCAGCCAAAGGAGCTCGAGTATCCTCAAGGTTTCTGATTTGACCTCTTACTCTTAAACCATTCTTAAATCTGTATCCAAGAGTAAGATTAAGAGTCATCATTGATTCAACTAACCAATTTTCTCCACAGTTGCCACCAGAATATGATGTTGTTCCAGAACACACATAATTGCCAGATGAGTCTTTTGCATTATTTGTAACAGCAAGTTCTCTGAAGCTAGCAATTTCTGTTCCTGATAGATATACATCAAATCCATTATGTTTCCATGCAAGACGCATAGAGTCTTTATATTCAGGATATGCTCTTCTATCATATGTTCCAAGAAGATCGCCAAAGCCTGAAGGAGATATTAATCCTTCCAAAGCTCCACCAGGACCAGCAGCATCAAATAATTGCTGTGTTAATGCCCCAGCATCTTGCTCAAACGAATCAAACTGAACACTCATGAATTTAGCAGAGAAAGAACCATAATCAGTATCTACAGAATATTCAACAGCATAGTCTGTTCCTTCAAGTGTTCTATCATCTAAGTTCACATAAACATCTTCAACTCTTTGAACTGTTCCAACTTGACATAAGTTAGGATCCCAAGTTGCATTGTATGTTGGTGATTCTGGATCATCATCAGGTATAAAGTCACCTCTAATAACAAATGGGTTACCAGTACACTCATTGACACCGCCATTAACTCTAATCAATGTATCTAAGAGCATATGATTTCTCTCACCAAAAAGTCCAACAACACTTTCTTGTTCAATTTGCCACTTGTCAATGGTGATAATCCAATTATCTCCAGGAGTAAGAACTAATCCAATTGAAGCATTGGTTGATTCTTCACCCTCGAGAGCATCATTACCTTTTGCAACTCTTTGAATTGAATAATTCTCATAGTTTTCACCAATTGCTTTTGTGTACAGTGGATCTTCCTGAGAGTTATTCCTAACAACAAGACCCTCATTAACTGTTATAAGGTTTGGTGCTCTAAAAGATGTAGAGTTTGAAGTTCTTAACTTGAACCAATTTGTTGGAGCATAACCTAATGCTAGTTTTCCAACAGTATTAGTTCCATAGTCATCAGCATTCTCAACTCTCACTGCAAACTGAGCATCTAAGTCCTCTAGCAGAGGAATTTGGGCTTCAGCAAATAGTGAAGTAACCACTCTATCTCCAGTAGTATTCGGTGATGGGCTACTATTTACAACATCTGAAATATAAGGGAATGTTGATTGATTTGCTGCCTCTGGAGGTGTTGAGTAAACAATCGTACCATTAATTCTTGGATCCCTGAGGTCTTCCATTGACTCTGCTCTTACCTCAGCACCAACAAGAACAGCTACGTCTCCAGCAGGCATAGAATATACTGATGGATTAGACATCTTAATATCTGCCATATAAAGATCAGTATTGTTATTTCTGAATATGCTTATTGTAAAAGGCTCTTCGTTGCTATTTACACCAGCATTGAATGGGTTATAAGCATTTGGTGTTGAGTCAGCCAGAGCTTCATTAAGTAAAGTCATACTTTGTCTTCCGTGGTTATCCATTTCAGAACTTGCTTTTGAAGCAACTAAGCCAGCATCCCAATCCCAATCGCCATAGGTTCCTCTGAATCCTTGAACAACTCTCCATGTTTCTCTTGTTGAGTCCCAACTTCTCGGAGTATTAAATCTGAAGTATCTAAACCAAAGTTGATCACCTTCTTTATCAACAAATAGATCACCATTAGGTCTTTGAAGTTGATTTAACCAATAGTTAGTGGATGGAACTAAGATAGGTTGCGTGTTTCCTCCATTTTTAGAAGAAGAACCCATACCTAAAGGTGCGCCACCATAAAGTTGCTTATTTGCAGTTGATTTGTAGTAACTTACTTCACTATAAGCTTCAACTCCATTATCAAGAGTTGTGTTGTAGAACATTACAAGATTATTTCTTAGAAGTGGTCCTCTTTTATCATATGTTTGACCATAGCTCGCTCTACTTTCTGCTCTTATTGAGCTTGAGTCATAAAGACACATATGATCAAGTCCAGGAATATTATAAAGATTACTTGATGAGTTACTTAAACAGTTAGAATCATCAGGTCTATAGATTGTAAAAATATTGCTACCTTCATAGAATTGAGCCCAAACTGAACTGGCGCTTGCATTTCTCCATGTAGTGTCGTTGAATGCACCTAATCCTCCTTCATCAGGATCTGGCAACAATCTTCTTAGATCACCATCAGCCCATTTAGGATCCTCGATACCTCTGATTCTTTCTCTATCATATCTGTCAAAGTAAATAGAGAGATTTGAGCCATCGCTCATAGTCTGTCCCCATTGAATACTAACTTTATTATCTTTAGCATCAAAGCTGTCATACCAGTTTTGTCTCACTCGCATAGTTAGACCATCAAAGTCATCTTTGAGAACAGTGTTTATGACCCCAGCAACAGCATCAGCTCCATAAATAGCAGAAGCACCATCACGAAGAATCTCAACTCGTTCAGCTCCGTAGACAGGAATAGTATTTGAATTAACGCTTGATACAGGAACGAAACTTCCACCAACCCACTCAGTAGCATAACCAGGTGATTGAACCAGTCTCCTTCCATTGAGAAGTGTAACAGTATTACCTGTCCCAATATTTCTCAAATCCAGTGAACCAACATCACCCCTTGAAGCGTTATAACCCCCACTAAAGTCTGTTTGGTTAAAGTTATTATTACCATTTTCAGCTAGATCTGCAAATAGTTCCTCACCAGACTCAACTGCTAAGCTTTCTATATCATCCGCAGTAATAACAGTTACAGGCAAAGAACCAGTAATTTTGGCTCCTTTAATTTGTGATCCAACAACAACAACCTCTTCAACATCAGACTCAGTTTCGTCTTGAGCAAAAAGAAATGCAGCTGGTAGTATAAGTAAAATTGAAAAAAGTTTAAGTAACTTCATATTTCCCCCATTAATTTTCGTTAAAAATCCTTTATTTTATAACTTAAATTGCCAGTTAAATCAAATAAGATAAACTTTTTAAATTGGGCAAATTTGCTAATAAGTAAGATACTTTGCGATGAATTTTAATCATCAAGAGGGTGTTAAAATTTTTAGTGAATAACTTTTCCATCCTTGAATTTAACTTTTCTTCCTACCCATTCCTCCTTTTTCAATATATTTAAGAAATTATTTTGATTAGAAGAGAGAATTTTCCTGCGTTGTAATTGATCTTCGACATATAAAATAGCAATAGGTGTATCCTTATCGTTCTTAAAAATAGTATATCCAACGATTACTCCTTCTCCTTCATTAATATTAGACAGTTTAATCGGTATTTCTTTAATTCTAGCTTTATCTGTTACATCTTTATAAATAAAACTCTCCTTATATTTTTTGCCCCAAATACAAAAAGACTGCTTTGTCATCATTCCCGATACACCAGTTACAAGACCATAATTAACTTCCAGATTTCTAATTTTTTGAATCATTCTTACTGTTGAGTGAAGGACAAAGCTATTTAGAGGTCCTCCAGCATATGCCATTGAACCAGTTATAGACTCATTTTTATTTTCATCCAGACCAAGAGATTTACTAAACATTTTTATAGCAGCTGGAAAACAACTATATAAATCGTATGCATCTATTTTTATGCCTTGTCTTTTAATTTCGTCTTTTATGTATTGAGCGGCATAGTTCATGCCTAATGATTCATATAATTTTGGTCGTTGTTGGATTGCAATCATATGATTATTTTCTGCCGATGAAATTGGATAAACTCTCTTATCCATATCTATTCCTAACTTATCTGCTAATTCCTCACTGCATATAATTAAGGCTGCAGATTGATTAACATTCCAGCTTGTGCAATGAAGTTTATTATATGGAAAAGCAAGCATTTTGTTTTTCTGACTGCTATTTAATATTTCTTCTTTAGAGTAGGGCTTATTAATCCAACCATCATCATTTGCAGCTGCAATTTTTGAGAATTCTTCATACATTGAAGCAATCTTTTCTTTATGCTCTTCAACACCTTCTTGATCATTTTTTCTAATCGCTGTCTCAATAGAGGCATAATAACCTACTGCCATTGAACCTAAATTTTTTAGCTCCTCTTCTGTATAAAGATCTTCCTTTGCCTTAATGTAAAAATCAGGATTTTCATTAAGTTCAGTTTCAGAAAATTTTCTTTCTTCAATTATTGATCTTAGCTGTTTATATCTTGCCTCTCCTCCAAGAATAATAGATGCATTAATTTCTCCTTTTTCAATTTTTAAACAAGACTCATTTATGAGATTTTGTTGGAGAACTCCAATTTTTGTTACATAAGTTGTAGGAATTTTTTTAAAATTATTGTTTTTTGCAATCCATTTTCCAGGGTCTCTATATCTCCAAAACCCTTTTGGTACTCTTATTTCATCAATATGATCCTTAATCGAAACATTTCCTGAATCGTTAATAGCATTTTTTACAGCTTTATCCATAAGGATCAATGCTTCATCAAGATCCTCGAAATTTCCTTTTTGTTTAATTGCAGAAACACCAATCACAACTGATCGATTTTGCATAATTTTATTCAGTTTTAGGAATTGTACTCATTGCAGAAGTGTTAAAACCAGCATCTACATATGTTATTTCACCTGTAATACCACTTGCTAAATCTGAACATAAAAAAGCTGCAACATTTCCAACTTCCTCAGTAGTTACAGTTCTTCCAAGTGGCGCTCTGTCTGCGTATTCTGTTAGCATGCTTCTAAAATCTTTTACACCAGATGCAGCGAGAGTTTTAATTGGGCCTGCTGAAATTGCATTTACCCTTATTCCTCTTTTACCAAGTGAGGCTGCTAAAAATCTTGTATTTGCTTCAAGGCTCGCTTTAGCAAGTCCCATTACATTATAGTTAGGCAATGATTGAATTGACCCAAGATAAGTTAAAGTCAAAAGGGCAGCATTTTTGTTTAAAAGAGGAAGAGATGCTTTCGCAAGAGCAGTAAAGCTGTATGAGCTAATATCATGAGCAATCTGAAAACCCTCCCGCGTTGTTACCTCGGTAAAATCTCCTTCAAGCTGATCTGATGGAGCAAAACCGATTGAGTGAACTAATCCATCAATATTCTCCCACTTTGATCCTATTTCTTTAAATGCTCTATCTATAGATTTATCAGACGAAACATCACATTCTATTAGTAACTCAGCCCCTAACTCATCAGCAATTGGCTTAATTTTTTTTAAAAATCTCTCATTTTGATATAAAAATAATAGTTCTGCCCCATGAGCAGCCATAGATTTAGCTATTCCGCTTGCAATTGAGAATTTATTAGCTAATCCGGTGATTATGAATTTTTTGTTATTTAGCATTTTTCGATTTGTCAAATTAAATTATAAGCCAATAAAACATTTGTTTACATTCTTTTGAATAAATGGTTCCATAAATTACTGATGTAGCATTATTTGCTGCTTTTTTTAAAAAATAGGGGGGAAGTATGAATATACTCAAACTGAGAAACTTCTTAGCTTTATCTCTGACACTTGGGCTATTTAATTTTGAAATTTTTGCTCAAGATTCAGACGATGATGTTGAAGAGGTAGTTGTTACTGGCTCAAGGATTTTAAATGATGAATTTGCATCTTCTAGTCCTGTAACAATAATTTCTGACGAAGATATTCTCGCTGGCGGTAATGCTAGTGTTGACGAATTTCTTAAGTACACGCCTGCCTTCACAGGTTATCAGCTTGGTACGTCTACCAACAATGGTGGGGATGGATCAAGAAAGGTTGATCTGAGAGGTTTAGGTTTTAATAGAACACTTGTTTTAGTGAATTCTAGAAGAGTAATCGGTGATGTTGGCGGAGATGGTGCCGTTGATATTGGTGGTATTCCTGAAATCATGATTAAGCGAGTCGAAGTTTTAAAAGATGGAGCTTCAACTGTATACGGATCAGATGCAATTTCTGGTGTCGTAAACTTTATACTTGATGATAATTTTGAAGGTCTACAAGTCTCTACTGGAATGGGGGAAGGCCTTGAAAATGGCCAAGCTGCGAATGAAGACTTTGGTATAAAAGCTGGTTTGAAAGGCGATAGGGGTAACATTGTTTTTGCCATGGGTTGGAAAAATCAAAAAGAAATGCTCCAAGCAGAACAACCATGGGCTAATGATGCTTTGTTTCCTCAAATACAAGCTGATGGTTCATTCAAAGCTGTAGGATCTGGTTCTTCTAATAGTAGAAAAATTAGAGGTCCAGGAGGCAACTATATTTATGATTCATCTATTGGTGCAGCTAGAGATTTTACCTCTGCGGATGTATATAACTATGCTCCTGTAAATGCATTGATAACTCCAAATGAGAGAACACAAATGGCTGTAATGGGAGAATTGGAAGTTACAGATGGATTAGATTTTTACTTTTCAGGTATTTATAATAGAAGATATTCCCATCAAAGACTTGCTCCAGATGCATCTTTTGCTGTGAATCCATCTGTTGAAACGCCTAATAATGGTCTTCAATATAATGATTTTGTTCCTGCAAATAATCCTTACAACCCGTTTGGATCTGTCAACTGTGCAAATACTGCCGGTGATGGTGAACTTATTGATGGAAATGGGAATGTGATACCTGTTGGTGGTGCTATATGTGATCTTGGTGTAAGAATCAATAGAAGATTTGAAGAGTCTGGAGGAAGACTATTCGAGCAAACTGTTGATGCATACTCTCTAGTCACAGGACTAACATGGGAAATGTTTGGCTTAAATCATGACTTATCTTTATCTTTTGGTGAAACAGAGCAAGTAGATGAAACACTGAATTATGGAAGATTTGATAGATGGGCAATAGCTGTTGACCCAGTTGCATGTGAAGCTAATTCTTCATGCCCTGGTGTGCTAAACCCATTTGGAGAATTTGGAAGCATCACTCCAGAGCAAATGGCTTTCTTAACAGCTGGATCACTTAAAGATCAATCTGGTGCAGATTTTGACATGATTTCATATGTCGTTTCTGGTGAAAATTATGCTGTTGGTGTTGAAAAGAGGCAAGAATACGGATATTTCAAACCTGATGAATTTAGTGCTGAGGGTTTAACTACAGGTGGTGCCTCTGATCCTTTAAGAGGAGGATTTAGTGTCATGGAAGTATTTGGTGAATATCTTATGGATGTTAACGATGATCTTAACGTCGATATGTCTGTGAGATACTCTGATTACGATACTGTTGGCTCAAGCACTGTTTTCAAAGTTGGAGTTGATTACACAATTCAAGAAAACATGAGATTAAGAGCAACACTTGGTACTGGATTTAGAGCGCCTAATGTTTCTGAATTAAACACAAGTGCAAGTACAACTTTTCCTGTCATCGATTTACCATGTGAGTTAGCTGATAGAAGACTTGCTGCAGGCTCAATATCTCAGACTATCTATGATAACTGCGTCGCATTAGGTTTTGATCCAACAGATGCTGGCGAATATGGTTTTGGATGGCAGTCTTATCATGAGTATTATGCTGACGGTGATCTCTCTCCTGAAGAATCAACAAACTTTTCTGTTGGTCTTGTAATGGAAGATGTCTTAGTTGATGGCCTTTCACTGGCTGTAGATTACTGGAATATAGAGATTGATGATGTAATTGCATTACCAATTGCTAATTTAATCTTTTTAGATTGTCTATCACAACCTGTCATGGATTTTTCAACAGGCAGCTGTGGAACATTTATCGATTATGGCTTGAATGATGATTCAGATTTTGGTCCCAATGGATTGAATTATTTTGGATATCCAGGGGATATAGAAACTCCATGGGGTAACCAAGGAACTTTCTCATCTGATGGTATTGACTTTGCATTAGCAAAATCTGGCGATTTAGATATGAGAAGGATATCTGGTTATGTTGTTTCATTTGATGCGACTTTGCACAATTCATATGAGCAAGAATTCACTTTTGGTGGAGGAAAAGATTATGTAGGAACAGCAGATGGTTTTGCTGTATATCCTGAATTCAGATATGTTCTTTCAGCCGGTGTTCAAGGAGATAATTGGACAACAGCTTTAAGTATTAGAGGTATCGGTGAATCTGATGATGTTTGGCGACATCCTGCAGTTACACAAGATGCTACTGCTGAAGCAACAACATATATAGATGCTGTTTCATCGTACAATTTTAGAAATTCCACATTTAGATTTGGTATTAATAACTTAACCGATGAAAATCCTCCTTATTTCCATAGTAACTTTAATGGAAATACTGAGCCTGGTGTTTATGATGTAATTGGTAGAAGAGTATTTGTTAGCATAGTTTCAACTTTCTAACTTATTTTCTCCTAAATTTAAAGGGGTCTGATTGGACCCCTTTTTTTATTAATTTGTGTTGAAATTTTTAACATATTAATGTCTAATACCTGCTTCTTTTTATTCGAGTAATCTATTTATGTTAACAAAAGCAAAACTTCTAAGAATGCCAGCAAAAAAATATATGGCTAAAGAGCAGCTTGAGTTTTTCTCAGCTCAACTTAATGATCAAAAGTCCGAAGCTTTGACTGAAATTGAAGATGCAAGACAAAGATTGAGAGTTCCGCCAGAGTGCAAAGATGAAGCAGATAGAGCCTCTTTTGAAATGGATTCACAATTGTATTTAAGAATAGTTGATAGAAAGTCAAAGCTTGTAAGAAAAATTGACTTTGCTCTAAGAAGAATTAAAACAGGTGAGTATGGTTATTGCATGGAGACTGGAGAGCCAATTGGTCTTGAAAGACTTTTAATAAGACCAACTGCAGAATTCTGTGCGGATATTAAATATATTAATGATGACCAAGAAAAACATTACGCAGAGTAATCTTTAGTAAATTATCATTAGACTTAATTTTTTCCACCTAACCATTTCTTTTATACTGAATTTTATACAATCATCTTAAATGTTTTTATTTTACTTATGGAAAAGTATATGAGACTTAGCAAAACTTGTATTTTAATTACATTTTTTATTTTTAATTCGAGTGTAGTTCTTTCAGACTATGAAAATACCAACGGAAAACCAATTGAAAAATCATTCCAGGATCTCTTGAAGTGGGCTACAGATGATATTGAAACAAAGATCGATTACATTGAAATATCAAATGATTGGGAAAGCTTAGATTTTGAAGAAGATGATAATTATGGAGTCTGGGTGGGGCACTCTACTTTCCTAATAAAGAAAAATGGCATCACAATTTTGACTGATCCGGTTTTCTCTGACAGGGCATCTCCATTTAAAAACATAGGACCCAAAAGACTTATTCCTCCAGCAATTCCTTTAAAACAACTACCTGAAATTGACTTTATAACTATAAGTCATAATCATTATGACCATTTAGATATCAGATCTTTGAAAGATCTTTATTTATTAAACTCAAGTACCATTTTTTTAGTGCCTGCTGGAGACAAAAAGCTCTTAGAAAGACAAAAAATAGAAAATGTCTATGAGTATGAATGGTGGGAAGGATATTTATCAGACGAACTTAAGATAACTTTCACTCCCGTTCAGCATTGGTCAAAGAGAGGCCTATTTGATAGAAACAAAAGTTTATGGGGAGGGTGGTATTTTGAGTTTAATGATTTTTCAATATTTCATGCAGGCGATACTGGTTATTCTGAAGATTTTAAGAGCACCAGAATGAAACTAGGTTCACCTAAGTATGCTTTTATTCCGATAGGAGCATATGATCCAGAGTGGTTTATGGCTGAAAGTCATGTCAATCCAGAAGATGCTGTTCAAATAATGTTAGATCTTGGGGCTGAAAGTAGTTTTGGTATGCACTGGGCAACTTTTAAACTTACAGATGAGGATACTTTGGAGCCAAGAGAGAGACTTGATGCAGAAGTTAAAAATAAAAAAATAAACAGCTTTATTGCACCCATTCCAGGCTCGATCATAAATTTAGATTGAATAAATATTTACTTCAAAAATATACTTAGGTAATATCTGGAACTTCTTGGGGCCATAGCTCAGCTGGGAGAGCGCAACGCTGGCAGCGTTGAGGTCAGGGGTTCGATCCCCCTTGGCTCCACCAAATATTTAAAAGATGAAAAAATCAATATCACTTATAGGTATGGCAGGGGCAGGAAAATCGTCCATTGGAGTGAAGTTAGCAAATTATCTTAAGTTTGATTTCATTGACAGTGATGAATTAATAGAGGCAAATCAAAATAAATCACTTCAGGAGGTTCTGGCTAAGAATGGAATTCAAGAATTTAAAAAAATTGAGGAAGCTGCAATTTTATCTGTTGAATTTAATCAAACTATCTTAGCAACCGGTGGAAGTGCAATCTTTAGCAAAAATGCAATGAATCATATTAAAAACAATTCATCAGTAGTTTTTTTAGAAGTTTCTTTTGAAGATATAGTTGATCGTATTCCTGATTTTTCAAATCGTGGCTTTATTAAAGAGGCAAATCAAACAATGCAACAAGCTTTTAATGAAAGAGAGAGCATCTATAGAGAGTTTGCTGATCATATTGTGCCAAACCACGAAGGAATAGAGTCTTGTTTCAATAAAATTCTTAGTATTATTTAAAAACTTCTTTAGATTCTTTTATTAAGCATTTTCCATACCTTGGAAGTAATTTTCATTCCAAGAAATGGCCTTACTAACTTATAGGCTATGCCAGGAATAACGGTACTCTTTCCAGCTCTAGAAGCTTTTTCAGTCGTCCTTACAACCTTTTCAGCAGATACCCACATCCAAAAAGGTATTTTCTTTTCTAGATGATCAAGACCAGCTCTTTTGTGCGCATTTGTTTTAACATAACCTGGAAGTGAGATAGTGACAGAAACATTTTCATCTGCTAGCTCCTCGCCAACCGATCTTCCATAAGAATAAATAGCAGACTTTGCAGATGCATATAATGAAGATTTTGGCATTGGTGTTACTGCTCCTATGCTTGAAATAATGACAATCCTTGAAGCATCTTTCTCTTTTAACCTTGGAACCAATCCCTCTATTAAATCAATAACTCCACCACATAAAAGATAATATAATTCATCTCTTTGCAATGAGGTGCTCTCACCAGCTTTGCTCATCATAGTAATGCCAGCATTAGCAACAACAAGATCTGGACAATCTACTTTTTCAAGCAGCTCTAAAATAGAATCTTTCTTCGAGAGATCAAAATGAAAATAGTTATTATTATTATTTTGAAAGAACTCTCTTGCTTTTTTTGATCTTTCTTCACTATGGGAAATTAAATCTAAAGACCAACCATTCTGGTTTAAATGCTTAGCGTACTCAAAACCAATTCCTGAAGAAGCTCCTGTAATTAATGCTTTTTTCATCTTTATTATTTTAATTGGGATTATAATCTTTTTATGAAACATTTTGGTTTGAGATCGACATTTTCATTGATTGTTGCAATCACTTTTGTAAACTCCTGCGGCGGCGGTGGAGGAGGTACTGATCCTATACCTCAGACCTCAAATACTTCTCCCTTTTTCGTAAATAACATTGGTGAGATTGAGGTTGATGAAATGCAATTATCTGTTGCTACCATTTCTGCTAGTGATAATGATGGAGATATACTTCAATACAGTCTCTCAGGGAATGATCCTTCCTATTTTTCTATAACCAATGAAGGAGTAATAACCTTTAATCAGCCCCCGAATTATTTTGATAAGAATGAGTTCTCAATTTTGATAAATGTAACTGATAATATTGCTTCAATTTCTCAAACACTTACAGTTTTTCTTTTGAGAGTTTGTTCAGACAGTTTTTTTGGCAGAACAGTATGTTTTGAAGAGGAAAATACAAGTGTTGAATATGATAGATCAAATGATTATCCAACATGGCAAGATTGGGATGGCGATTGTCAGAATAATAGACATGAAGTGCTTGAATCTGAACATATTGATGATGATTCTAATCATCCCTTAGTTTTTTCATCAGACGGATGTTTCGTCAATTCTGGCAAATGGTTTGATCCATACGATAATCTTTATTATTTTTCTTCTTCTGAAGTCCAAATAGATCATGTTGTTGCATTATTTGAAGCACATAAAAGTGGAGCTTGGAGCTTTCCAGCTTCAAGAAAACTAAAATTCGCTAACAATATTGATTTTGATGATCTTTTAATTGCAGTGGGAGGTTCATCAAATGCAAGCAAAGGATCATCAGATCCATCTAACTGGATGCCAGATAATGCCTCTTATCATTGTGAATATCTAAATAAATGGCTCAACATTAAATCTGAGTTTAGGTTAAGTCTTGATTTGGATGAGAGAGATACGATCACCACTCTTTATCAAGAAAAAAATTGCCAAAATTAAGTTTTTTTTATAAACATAATAATTTTTTTATTGAAATTGATGTATGATTTTATAAGGAGGGATTTTATGAATAAAAATATTTTTTACTTAACAGCTTTACTTTTTATTTTTGGTTGTTCAAACCAAGATTCTGAACCTGAGGCGATGGAAACCGCAGGTGCTCAAAGCCTTTTGCTTGAGTATATGTGGTGCGACTTTGGTCCCAATACATCTGGGGAAAGTTTAGATAAGCTGGTTGCAGATTTTAATGAGGTAACCAAAAATTCAGATCATCCAGTTGAGAGTGCTTGGGGATATTTTCCAACATTTGAAACAGATGCATATGATGCTATTTGGTTGAATGTGTGGTCTGATGAAGATCAAAGAAATGCTGGCTGGAAAGATTGGGCTGCAGACAGCCAAGAAGATTTTGAAGCGAAGCACAACGATACTCTTAACTGTCGAGAAGATAGAATTTTTCAATTTACAGGTACTGCAGGAATGACACCAAGAGTTGAGTGGACTGCTGAGCCACCATTTAATGCCGATTTTTATTTCTGTACTTTCAAAGGTGAAAACGGAATGGATGAACTTATGCCTATAATGGCGGATTATGATGCATGGGTTGAAGGAACAGAAGAGGATAGCATGTGGTATGTATGGCATGACCCACTATTTGACACTTCAAATGCTAGTGGCTCTGTTCAAGATGGCTATGACTATGCAATCGGCTTTTACTGGCAAAATGCTGCTGAAAGAGAGGCTAGTTATAGTAATTATGATGAGACAGATTTCGGATCTAGATTTGATGAAATTGAATCATGTGAAACACTAGAATTCGAGGGGTATCCTATAGTTCAACCATCTTCTTAAAATTAGCTATTTTTAAAAAGGGAGCTTGCTCCCTTTTTTAATTTATAATTAACTTTAATGTCTAAACTGTTTGATCTTTGTAATAAGAATGTTTTGCTAACTGGAGCGTCCAAAGGGATGGGGCTGGCCATGGCTCAAGGTTTAGTGAATCATGGAGCTAATGTTGTTGTATCAAGTAGAAAACTTGATCAATGTGAAAAAGCTGTAGAGATAATTAATGAATCTATTGGAAAAGAAAAAGCATTTGCATTTTCTTGTAATGCATCAAGCAAAGATGAATTGAATGCACTTGTAGACTTTTCATTATCCAAGCTTGGATCAATTACGACTTTAGTTTGTAATGCTGGTGTAAATTCATTTTTTGGTTCCATGTCTGAAATAGATGATGAGTCATATGATAAGACCATGGATACTAATGTTAAGTCTAATCATTGGTTAATAAATATGGTCACACCTTCAATGAAAGAATCAGGAGGTGGGTCAATTATGATTACTTCTAGCATTGCAGCATTCCATGCCTCTGAAACTTTGGGTGCATATAGCATTTCAAAGCTTGCTGTGTTGGGTTTAGTGAGAAACTATGCCTCTGAATTAGGTCCTTCAAATATTAGAGTAAATGCAATTTGCCCAGGACTTGTCAAAACAGATTTTTCAAAACTCTTATGGGAAAATCCAGATGCTGAAAAAGCTTCAAGCCAGAAGATGCCGCTCAGAAGGCTTGGTGAAGCTGATGATTTTAAAGGAGTTGCAGTTTTTCTTGCTTCTGATGAAAGCTCTTTTATGACTGGTCAGGCATTAACTATCTGTGGCGGCGCAAGCATGTGGTCGTGAAAAAGAGGCGCTTAATCTAAAAGTTTTGTGGCTTCGTTAAAATGTTTTCTGCATAAAACTCTGTATACATCATTACCACCAATTTGAACTTTTGATCCCTTAGTTACAACCTTCCCACTCTCATCAAGCCTAACAACCATAGTTGCTTTCTTACTGCACTCATTACAGACTGTTTTAAGCTCAATGAGATTATCTGCTAATGCTAAAAGAGACCCACTTCCTTCAAATAGCTCTCCTCTAAAATCTGTTCTTATGCCATAACACATTACAGGAATCCCTAATTCATCGCAGACTTTACACATTTGAAGTACATGATGTTTTTTTAGAAATTGAGCTTCATCAACAAGAATTGCATCGATATTTCTTTTTGCATTTTCTTCTTCGACGTATTCAAAGATTTTAAATTTTGAATCAATTACAACGGCAGAGGCGCTAAGTCCAATTCTTGATTTTATTAGTCCAGAATTCTTATCAGCATCTTCTCTTGGAATAAATAAAATTGTTTCATTGCCTGTTTCATGATAATTATGGGCCGATTGAAGTAATGCCGTAGATTTACCAGCATTCATAGTTGAGTAAAAAAAGTGAACCTTAGCCATAAGGAAATTATAATGGTTTTATGAAAACTTTTGTTGAGAATGGAATTACTCATTTGGATCTTCATGGAGTAAGACATCACGAGGTGCATGAACTTGTACTTGATTTTGTTTTAAGGAATCAAGAATTAATTCCTTTAGTTATAATATGTGGCAACAGTGTTAAGATGATTTCTATTACCAAATCCTGCCTAGATATAAACAAAATAAAATATCAAGATATTAGGTTCGGATTAATCAGAGTTGAGAAAATTTAATTTATAATACTTGCATGAGTAAACTTCCAGACTTACTTCTCTTTGATCAGCAATTAACAGAAGAGGAGCTCGCTATTCAAAAAACTGTAAGAGATTATTGTGATAAATCTCTCATGCCAAGAATCCAAAAAGCTAATAGAGAAGAACTTTTTGATAAAGAAATTTATAAAGAGCTTGCAGCTTTAGGTTTACTCGGTCCTCACATAAAAGGGTATGGCTGTGCTGGGGTAAGTAATGTTGCTTATG
This sequence comes from uncultured SAR86 cluster bacterium, assembly GCA_902622845.1. Classification (GTDB taxonomy): domain Bacteria; phylum Pseudomonadota; class Gammaproteobacteria; order Magnimaribacterales; family D2472; genus CACNXK01. The sequence goes on from CACNRI010000002.1 coordinate 249,230, forward strand.
GATTGATTGCTAGAGAAATTGAGAGAGTTGATTCAAGTTACAGATCTGCTTTTAGTGTTCAGTCATCGTTGGCAATGTATGCAATTTATAAGTTTGGCTCTGAAGAGCAGAAAGAGCACTATCTACCTGAAATGGCTAAAGGCAATATCATAGGTTGCTTTGGCCTGACCGAACCAGATGCTGGCTCCGATCCTGCTGGCATGAAATCAGTTGCAAAAAAAGTAGATGGTGGATTTGAATTAACGGGGTCTAAGACTTGGATAACAAATTCACCAATCGCTGATCTATTTATTATTTGGGCTAAAGATGAGCAGGGCGTCTTGAGGGGATTTATCTTAGAGAGAGAGGAGGCTAAGGGATTAGAGACTCCTTACTTGGATGGTAAATTTGCATTACGCGCATCAGCAACTGGAATGATATTTATGGATCAAGTATTTGTTTCTGAAGATAAAGTGCTTCCAGATGTACAAAGTTTTAAGGGCCCATTTACATGTCTAAATTCTGCAAGATATGGAATTGCTTGGGGTGTAATGGGAGCTGCAGAATTTTGTTGGGAGAAATCACTTGAATATACTCTCGACAGAAATCAATTCAATGCCCCTCTAGCATCAAAACAACTTGTGCAAAAGAAATTGGCTGATATGCAAACTGAGATTTCATTGGGAATGCAGGCTGCCCTCAGAGTTGGAAGATTGATAGATGAAAATAATTTTGTTCCAGAGATGATTTCGTTAATCAAGAGAAATAATTGTCAAAAGGCTTTGGAAATTGCTAGATCAGCTAGAGATATTCATGGTGGTAATGGAATCAGCGACGAATACCATGTGGTAAGACATTCAATGAATTTGGAGGCTGTTAACACTTATGAGGGCACAAGTGATATTCATGCCCTCATCCTTGGTCAAAAACAAACTAATATTTCAAGTTTTTAATTTAGGTGCTTTGTTAAAAATTCCTCGTAGTCTTGGAAGAGTTCCAATCTAGCAGTTTCTCTTCTAAAGCCATGACCTTCTTCGCCTTTAATAATGTACTTGTAGTCTTTATTATATTTTTTAAGCTCATTGACCATATCAACCGTCTCTTGGAATCGCACTTGAGTATCTCTTCTTCCGGTAATGATTAAAATAGGATCTTCAACATTTTCAGCAAAAAATAATGGACTGTTTTCATACAGATTTTTATAGTCATCTGGGTCTCTAGGATCGCCTTTTTCAATGTATTCCATTGGCATACCTAACTCACTCCATTGAAGACCTCTTAAATCCATGCTTGTAAGATCATAGACGCCTACATATGCAATGATGCATTTAAACAGCTCTGGATTTTTAGTAGCCGCTTGCATTGCTGCATATCCTCCATATGATGCTCCAGAAATACAAACATTATCCATATCAACATAACCCTGATCATTTGCCCACATTAATGCATCATATTTATCTTCTTGCATTTTTTTACCCATTTGATGATTTGCAAGAATCATTTCTTTTCTTCCATACCCTGTAGAGCCTCTATAGTCCATCTGAATTACTCCATAACCTCTGGTTGCATAAAATTGAACTTCAGGATTATATCCCCAATAATCTCTTGCATTGGGCCCACCATGGGGATGAATAATAAATGGAATCTTTTCACCATCTTTATAATTAGGCGGCAAAGTTATGTATCCGTGTAACTTAATTCCGTCTCTACTTGTGTAAGTAAATGGTTCAATATCGGCTAACTGATAGTTTTTAATCCAAGGAGCAGATTCTGATACTTTTGACACTTTTCCTTTAGATAAATCAAAAAGATATGAGGCTCCAGGATCTTTATCACTAGATACAGTAAACAAGAATCTTGTGAGGTCATCTGACCAATCCCTAATTCTAACTTCATGATCTGGGAAGATAGCTTCAAGAGATTTATCTACGGAAGCAAAATATTCATCAAAGTATACTTTTTCGGTTTTTGCACCTTCATAAGAAAATCCATAAAGCTCATAACCACCAGAAGAAAACCACATATTCATTGAATACATGCCATGCATTGGACTAGAGAGGTCATAGTCAGGATCGTGATATATCATTTCCTGATACTCACCTGTTTCAGAATTAATTGACCATAATGCATTTGTATCAGTCTCATTAATAATTTGTCCATTTGGTAGGACTGCTTGACCAACTCCTAAAATAGACTTGTTATCAATATCAAAACTCTGAGGGAAGAAGCATGCAGCTTGATGCATACATGAAAGAACTTTTTCATATCCTCCGTTATCTGTAAATTTATAAAATGTTGTTTCAATTCCTTTATTAGGACCTTCCTCCATAAACGTTTCAAATCCATAAGGTACACCTTCCCAATCAAGCATCCAGCCAGACACTAATTCACCAGGAACGGAAGGCTCTCTTGCTACTAGCTCTGTTCTTTTAGTTTTAAGATCTAGCCAGTATAAGTCTCTAGATCTACTTCCTGTGTTAAAAAGGCTTATCATTACTTTTCCAGGAACTCTTGGATACACGCCATAAAGGCTTGGTACTTGATATCCTGGCTTATTTCTAAAAGCCTTTGCTTTTATAAGTAATGTTGTATTTTTCCCATCTCTATCAACTGTATATAAACTTGCAGAATCAATACCAGCTCTTGAGTCTCTTGATACAAGTAATCTTTCGTCATTCAACCATCTAAAGCTTGTAACAGCAGATCCTGCTGTTGTTCCCGAAATAATTTTTGGTTCCATAGTTTCAAGGTTAGTAACCACCAAGACTCTGTCTGTTGCCATCATTTCTTGATCGGTTTCATCTTTAATATCACAAACATTGTCGTCAACAGGAACCATTGCTGCTAAAAATTCACCGGAAGGTGATAGTTGTTGTTGAGTACCTTGGCCATAGCAAACAAGTTTATCAAGGGGTATCGGGACATATTCATCGGTTTGCGAAGTGAATGAAAATGCCAGTAAAAAGGATAAAAATAGTGCTTTTAAAGAATTATAAGCATTATTATTAATAGAATTAATTACATTTATTAGTGTAAGCATTTTTTAAATTTCTCCTTGAGAATTAATAAGATTGTGTCAAGTCTACTTTACATAAAGTAAAAAATAAAGACGTTGAGTATAAAATACCTTAAAAACAGTATTTTTGAAACAAAAATTATATTTGCGAAAAATGTTTACATTAATGTCACAAATATGTATATTCATTGAATCGGAACATGTTTCCGTGTTAATTTTATGCATATATATGGGGAAAATATTATGAAAAATTTAAGTTTTTTAACTTTGTTTGCTTTCCTAAGTGTCAGCTTTGTAGTAGCTGATGAGCCTGTAGATGAAGATGTTGAAGTTGTTGCTGAGGCAACAATGACAGAGTCTGAAGATGCTGCAGAGGATGAAGACGCTCAAGACCTAGGAAGAGTAAGCGTAACTGGTTCTAGAATTAAAAGAGTTGATATAGAAGGTGCAACACCTCTAATCACTATAACTAGAGCTGATATTGATAACGCAGGTTTCCAAACTGTTTATGACGCAGTAAGCAACCTTACCCAAAACACAGGTAGTGTTAATGGTGAAAATTTCCAGGCTGGTTTTAATGCTTCATTGCAACCAATCAACCTTAGAGATTTTGGTCCAGGTAGAACACTAGTTCTTGTTAATGGTAAGAGAACTGCAGACTATCCGTTTCCATATAATGGTGAATCAGCTTCTTTTAACTGGGGTGCAATTCCACTTGCAGCTGTTGAAAGAATTGAAGTCTTAACTTCAGGTGCTTCATCTATTTATGGTTCAGATGCTGTTGCAGGTGTTGTTAACGTTATATTAGTTGATGGATTAGAAAAACAAACTGCAAGAGTTGTAGCTGGAGCTGGTGTAAACCAGGGTTCAGGTGGTGAAACACTTAACCTAGAGTTTGCAGGTGGCGGCTTCGGTGAAAGGTACTCCTATACATATGCGCTTGAATATTACGACGAGCAACAAGTACCAATCAGCTCAAGAAGTGAACATGATTCATACCTAGATGCTAATGATGGTGGTTTACCATCAAGAGGTTTATTAATGAGAGATACTTACTCTTTCTTTAATCCTTCTCTTCCTGGGTTTGGTTTCAACCACTATACACCAGATCAACTTATCAGAGGTATTGATGCAGTTGAGAATCCTGGATTAGGAACTACAGCAACAGCTGGCCTTGATTGTTCTAACGCTGGTAATTACTTTAGACCAACAGAAGAGCAGATTGGTAACTATGTTTGGTTCGCTAATGGTGACTGGTGTGCTATTGATACCAGTGCAAACGGATCACTTACAAACGAAAGAACAAGAACTGCAGCATATGTCTCAGGTACATATGAATTAACTGATTCAGTTGAAGCTTATGCGAAAGTAGTTCTTCTTGAAACAGATACAATCGGTGTTCTTGATAACCTATTTACTCCTTTTGAGTGGGTTTCAGGACCACAACCTTACGGTTCAGTTGACAGTGTATGGATTAGAAACGTTGATAATGACGGTTTCTATACTCCTGGTTACTCTGCAATGATGGATGTTAGATTCCAAAAGATTTTCCCTGGTGTATACAGAGGTTCTTCATATGAAGAAGAAACACAAACTGTAGACTTTGGACTAAGAGGTGTTTTAAACAATGGTTTTGAGTGGGATATGTCCTACACTGAAAACACTTATGATGTTGTCCAAACGGGAAGAAACTTCCTAAGAGAAGCACTTTTCGATAAGATCCATAATATTGGTGGAGTTGATGGTTTCGGTAACCCTTGTGTTAGAGACCAAGCAGTTCTTCTTGATGGCGATCCATCCAATGGTGAAGTTGTTGACTGGTATGGTATCTATGGTTACGGTGCTGCTTACAACCAAGCAAACTGTTATGACTGGGATTGGTATCTATCAGAACAAACTGTTGATGAAGTTGAAGCTCTAAGAGTTGATAATGTTGAACCTGCTGATGCATTCAGTGAGTTCTTTGTTGCATCAATCACTGGTGACATCATGCAATTACCGTATGGTCCACTTGCATTTGCTGCTGTTGTTGAGCAACAAACAAAAGGATACGAAGTTAACCTAAGTCAATTAAATAAAGATGGCCTACTTTGGGGTATCGGTGGTGTTGACGGCGGCGGTGAAAGAGATAGAACTGCTCTTGGTATAGAATTAAATATACCTGCTACTGAAAATCTTCTTTTAAGTGTTTCCACAAGATGGGATGAGTACGATGATGCTGTTGTTAATGTAGACAGACAAACAGCTGGTGCAACACTAGAGTGGAGACCTAGAGATAACATGCTCGTTAGAGCATCATGGTCAGAGTCATTTAAAGCTCCTGATTTACCTTATTCTTTCGTAGGCGAAAGAAGATTCTTTACACAGCAAACTGACTACTGGTCATGTTATGTTGATGGTCAATTTGGTGAAAACGGTATTGGCTGTGGCGGAGGCTACGGAATTATTAATATTGATGGTATTACAACTGGTAACCTTGGTCTAAAAGAAGAAGAAGGTGACTCATATGCTGTTGGTATTGTTTGGGAGCCAATGGATAGAATGGTTGTAACAGTTGATGCGTTCCACATTCAACTTGGCGACATCGTTGCTACTAAATCATTATCTCAAATGGTTCTTGATGAAGCAGTATGTAGAGCTAGAGAAGCTGGTGCGGTACTTGACTCATTTGTTGATTACCCTGCTTCATACTGTACACAGGTAAAAAATAATATTATTAGAGGTGGTAAGGACTTTAGTGCACCTGAAGGAAGTATTACAGCTATTTATGAAACTCCAGTAAACATTGCTGGACAAGAATTCCTAGGTATTGATACATCTGTAGCATATGCTTGGGTTACTGATAAAGCTGGTGACTTCTCTGTAAGTGTATTTAGCTCACATCAAATTGATCTTAAGTATGCTGAAGATGTTGGTGATCCACTACTTTCTTACATGAACAATTCATATACACCTAGATCCAGACAATCTGCAAGATTTGGATGGAATAGAGGTGATTGGGGAGCTGGTGTATCAGTTCTTAGAGTTGGTCATATGGAAGCTTTAGATGGAAATAAACTAAGCCCATACTTTAATACTAACTTTACAGTTAACTATGACGTTACACAGGATTCATTCCTTGCATTTACAGTTACAAACGTGTTTGATGCAATTCCGGATTCAGATGACGCATATGATACTGGAAGTAGTTTCTATCCATATGGATTTAACTCATTCAGGTATCCAAGATTCGGCCCAGAGGCTTACCTTGTTTATCAAATGAGATTCTAAAATATGAATTAAAGAAAAAGGAGGCATTAGCCTCCTTTTTTTTGTCAAAAAATAAAACATTTTTTGGACTACAAATATCAAGAAAAATATACTGTTTTAGAGTATAATTTGTGGTCACTTAAAGGGACATTACTATGCTGTTTGATATGAATAAAAATATTCTTGCTATCTCCTTGTTTTCAGTATTTTCATCTGTTGCATTATTCTCTCAAGAATCAACTTCTGTAAATGATGTTGATTTGCTTACAGAGTCAATAAATATTTCAACAAATAGTCTTGAAAACTCGGCCTTAACGCAGGAACAAATAAATAAACTCGATGAAACTACAAGAATTTTGTTAGCAGATTATCAATCTACATCCAAAGAATATGAGTCACTTAAACTTTATAACGATCAAGTTCAAAAAATTATTAATTCACAATTAGATGAAATAGAAAATATTTTATTTCAAATTGATGAATTAGATAAAACTAATCAAAAGATTGTTCCACTGATGATTAAAATGATAAATGGTCTCGAAGACTTTATTAATCTTGATGTTCCTTTTTTAATGTCTGAACGTATGGATCGTTTAGCTAACCTAAGAACTACTATGGATCGAGGTGATATATCAACATCTGAAAAGTTCAGGCTTATCACTGAAGCTTACAAAACAGAGCTTGAGTATGGAAGAACAATTGAAGCATATAGGGATACCATTAAAATTGATGGCATAGATACAAGTGCAGATTTCCTCAGAGTTGGAAGAATAGCACTTACATATTTAACAACTGACGGAAGTAAGGGTGGTTATTTTGATTTAAATGAACGTCAATTTTTGAAATCATCTGGTTCTATTAGAAGAGCAACTGAAGATGGCTTAAAAATTGCTGCTAAGCAAGCTCCACCGGCACTTATTCAAATACCAATTTATAAGGACTAAAAAATGAGTATTAGATTTTTACCCTTAATATTAATATCTTCTTTGGCGTTTGCTCAAGAAGATACTGCTCAACTAGCGGAGCCAATCATTACTGATCTTGATAGATTAGTTGAATCCGTTAAAAAAACAGCCTCATCGCGTTCTGCTGAGGATAACGCAAGGTTGCAAAGATTCTTAGCTGACAAAAATAGACAACAGTATCTCTTAAATCAAATGAAAGCTAACTTAAAGGCGGAAGAGAATAGAAGCGCAAGGCTTACTAAGGAGTATGAAGACAATGATGCTCGTCTTGCTGATCTTGAAGAGCAGCTTACACTCAAACTAGGCTCATTTGGTGAGCTTTTTGGAATTGTGAGGCAAACAGCTGGTGAATCGAAAGGCCAATTTTCACTTTCTTTAACAAATGTGGAATATCCTGAAAGAATTGAATTTTTAGGTGATATTGCTGAAAGAAAAAGTCTAGACTTACCCACTAATGAAGAATTAGAAAGACTTTGGTTTGAGATATTAAATGAATTAAATCAAAGCGGAAAAGTTAAAGAATATTCTACGGAAATTCTTTCTAAGTCCGGAGAAATTCAAGATGCTAACATTCTTAGAGTTGGTGTATTTAATTCAGTTGCTGATGGAATGTACCTAAACCTTGTTGCAGAGCAGAATATTCTTGAGTATCTCCCAAAGCAGCCTGATGGTGGCATCAGAAGATCAGCAAAAAGGCTTCAAAATTCTGATAGTGGAACCTATCATGAAATTTACATAGACCCTACTAGAGGATCACTTCTTACTAAACTTATCGATAGAGCTGGTTTCTTTGAAAGAATCAATCAAGGTGGTTTTGTCGGTTATATTATTATCATTCTTCTAACTATTGGTATTGTATTAGGAGCTTTAAGGTATAGATTTCTTTCAGCCGAGTCTAAAGTCCTTGATGCAGAGCTTTCAAGTGGAAACTTCTCAGACACTTCTGTTCTTGGAAAATTAAATAGAATATTTAAAGACTATCATGGTAATACCCCTGAGGATCTTGAAGCACAACTTGAAGATGTTTTATCAAGAGCTGTCCCTGTACTTGAACAAAATCTTAGCACTATCAAGCTTTTAGCTGCTGTGGCTCCGCTTTTAGGTTTATTAGGAACAGTTGTTGGTATGATTGAAACGTTCCAGTCTATAACACTCTTTGGAACTGGTGATCCAAAACTTATGGCGGGTGGAATTTCACAAGCTTTGGTTACAACTATGTTGGGTCTCATTGCTGCTGTTCCTTTATTATTTATTCATAATATTCTTGAATCAAGAAGTAGAGCTATAACACAGGTTTATGAGGAGCAAGCAATCGGTTTTATAGCATCATTTTCTACTAGAGAAAAATAATAATGTTTTACTATTTATCTCTACCTTTTGTATCTTTGCTTGATTTTTTTGATAGAGGTGGCCCTGTAATTCTTATATTGTTTTTAGTTGCCATAGTTATGATAACTCTGCTAGTTGAAAGAACTATATTTTTTTTGAATGATTTAAAAAAGTTAAGCGATGACCGCGTCAATGAAATTAAGACCTGCCCATCTGATAATAAATGGGTTAAAAATAAGGTAAAAGTCAGAAATATATCTATTCTTAATTCTGAATCCTCAAAGAATCTTCTTATGATTCAGGGATTAATTGCATTGTGCCCTCTGCTTGGACTTCTTGGCACTGTCACAGGAATGATTGAGGTTTTTGACATTATGGCAATTACTGGTACAGGTAATGCCAGAGCGATGGCTTCTGGAATTGCAAGAGCTACACTACCAACTATGACAGGACTTTTTATATCAATTGTTGGACTATTTTTGCTTACAGCAATTAAATCTAGTATTGAAAAAGCCACACTTGAAGTAAAGCATACAATAGAGACAATTTAACATGATCAAGAGAAGAAGTAGAGCAAGAGACGAATCAACCATTGATATTACACCAATGCTTGATATTGTCTTTATAATGCTAATTTTCTTTATTGTTACAACTTCTTTTGTTAAGGAAACGGGTGTTGAAGTTAACAGACCAAATGCATCTACAGCTGTCAGAGACGAAAGAGGTAATATTTTAATTGCAATAACTGCAAATGATGAAATTTGGATTGATAAAAGAAGAGTTGACCTTAGGTCTGTAAGAGCCAACGTAGAAAGACTAAAGGCTGAAAATCCTGAAGGTTCTGTCATTATTCAAGCTGACAAAGCATCTAAAACAGGTTTTTTAGTTGAAACAATGGACCAAGTAAGGTTGGCTGGAGTACAAAATGTTTCAATCGCTGCTGAGCAAGATTAATTTAGACAATAGGTTAACCGTTTCAGTCGTTGGCGGTTTTTCAATAGCTTTTGCAATTTTTTTAACTATATACATAATTATCTTGCCAAGTGATAAAACTTTTGATTCTGTTAAAGATTCAAGCCTTGTTGATTTTGTAAGACTTAGAAAAAATGATTTTTTAAATGAGAGAGAAAGGGCTCTTCCAGAAAAGCCACCTCCTCCAAAAAAACCACCACCTCCAAAACTTGAGACGCCAGAGGTTGTGCAACCGGTTCAAAATCTTAATATTAAGTTTCCTACTCTCAATACTCCTGTAGATTTGAAAGGTGCTTTTTTAAGAGGTTCAAATTCATTAGCTTCAAATAGTGGATTAATACCACTAGTTAAGATACAGCCAAAGTACCCTAGAGAAGCATTAAAGGGTGGAAAGACTGGTTTTGTAACTGTTAGATTGACCGTCGATGAAAAGGGAAGAGTAATTACTGCTATAATTGAAGAGTCAAGACCACCTAGGATTTTTGATGCAGCTGCCATACAAGCAGTGCTCAAGTGGAAATTCAAACCTAGAGTTATAGATGGAGTTCCTGTTAAACAGGTGGGTCTTACTACTATTGAGTTTAATTTATGATAAAGAAAATTTTAAGTTTAGCGCTAGTTTTTAGTTTAAGTGTTTCAGCTGCTGAGCAAGCAATTACTCAGTGGGTTTATAACACCCTAGAGAGAGCTCAAGCAAATCTTGATAAAGGCAACCTGGAAGCTGCTGAAAGAATTTATTATGACTATGCTAATGATACATGGTCATCTAGATCATATGATCATTTTGTAATTTTGCGAACCTATGCTTATTTTTTACTTTCCTATGACAGAAATGATGAGGCATTGAGATATCTAAAGCAGGCAAGTCTAAAAAGGGATATGCCACCTTATGATATTTTTGAGCTCACATTTACACTAGGCCAAGTCTATTACGTTACTGGTGATATAGAGAATGCAAAAAAATCTCTCCTAAAGTGGGTTCAGATAGGTGAAAAAAATAAACTAGATTTAAAACCAGAAGGCTATGCAATTTTAGCAACTATTTATGCTCAAGAAGAAGAATGGGGTAACGCCCTTAAGTTTATTACTTTAGCCATTGAAAACTCATATAAATTTGTTGAAGACTGGGCTCAACTTAAGTTTGCTATCCATACAGAAAGAAAAGAATATCTTGATGCTCTTGAAATAGCTCAGGATTTGGTAAGGTACAAGCCAAAAAATAAACAATACATTGAGCAAATGGCTGGAATATATAACATCATCAAATTTGAAGAAGAATCTTTGGCATCTCTTGAGTTTAAACTACAACAAGATCTATTAAAAAAACCATCTGAATATATTAATCTTGCAAACTTTTATCTTTACAAGGGACTCCCTGTAGACTCAAGCAAGGTAATTGAAAAAGGTTTGAAATTAAAAGTATTAGAAAATAATATTAAAAATAACGAGCTTTTAAGTAATGCTTATATCATTGCAAAAGATTTTGATAACGCAGTTAGATCATTGAATAAGGTAACAAAAATTACTGATGATCCAAAGTATGATTATCGAATCGGTCAAATACAACTTCAAAATTCTAAATATGAACAAGCTATTAAATATTTTAAGCAAGCAAGAAGTAAAGGCTGGAACAGAAAGCCTGGATCCCTCGAGATGCTTTTAGGTGTTTGTTATATAGAAATTGATGACTTCAAGAATGCTCGCCTTGAACTTAAAAAAGCAATAGATTTCGGCAAAGAAAAAGAAGCAAACCCTTGGCTATCCTATATAGAATCTACAGAGGGTTTGAGAGCTGCTGCTTCATAATCATAAACAAAGTTTGATCATTTAATATATGAAAAGTAAACTTGACACTTATGAGCTTGATAAAAGTTAAAAATTTAAAAAAACAGTTTCAGATTGGTAGCGAAACTGTCAATGCTATTAAGGACATAAGTTTTGAAGTAAATGAAGGAGAATTTATTTCGATTATGGGGCCGTCAGGTTCTGGCAAGACAACCTTAATGAATATCATCGGCTGTCTTGATTCACCCACTTCAGGTGAATATCATCTCGATGATAATGAAGTCAGTATGTTAAATGATAATGAGTTAGCTTCCATAAGAAATAAAAAGATAGGTTTTGTATTTCAATCCTTTCATCTATTATCAAGAAATACAGCTCTTAATAATGTGATGTTGCCTCTTACATACGCTGGATATGATAAAAATGAGGCATTATCAAGAGCAAAAAAAGTTTTAGATAAAGTAGGCCTTGAAGACAGAGTCGAACATAAACCAAACGAGCTATCAGGAGGACAGCAACAGAGAGTCGCAATAGCAAGAGCTCTTGTAAATAATCCCAGTATTATATTTGCTGACGAGCCAACAGGTAATCTTGATACTAAAACAGGTGAAGAGATAATGAGTCTGTTTAAAGAGCTTCATAAAAATGGGCAAACCATAATAGTAATAACTCATGAAACTGATATTGCTGATCAAACTGATAGAGTTATAAATATTAAAGATGGTTTAATTGAGTCAGATATGAGGAGAAATGTATGAGATATTTATTTTTATTACCTGTATTAATCTTAGTTAGCTGTGGAGGTGGATCAGGAGAATCTCAGTCATATTCTTATTATCAAAAGAAAGATGTTGAGCCTAAGCAGTTGGATTTAACTATTGAAGCATCTGGAGAAATTGAAGCAATCTATTCGGTAGAAATTAAATCTAAAGCTTCTGGTGAAATCTTAGATTTACCTGCTGAAGTTGGCGACTTTGTAAAAAAAGGAACAATTCTTGCAAGGATAGATCAAAGAACACCAAAAAATGTACTTGATCAGGCAGAGGCTGATCTTAAATTAGCTGAAGTAAGATTAGAAAATGCTGAGGCTCAATTAACAAGAGGAGAGGCTCTTCATGCAGAAGGCAGTATTGCTGATAAAAACTTTGAGGAAATCCAAGAGGGATTTGCTTCAGCTAAGTCTCAACATGTTCGATCTATAGTCACTGTAGAAAACGCTAAAATAGCTCTAGATGACACTCTTGTTAAGTCCCCTTTAGATGCAACAATTATTTCCAGACCTGTTGAAGTAGGACAAGTAATATCCTCACCCACATCTGCAGTTGGTGGTGGGACAATACTAATGAGGATGGCAGATCTATCAAAGGTAAGAATAAGAGCTTTTGTAGATGAAATTGACATTGGAAAGGTTACAGTTGGTCAGGAAGTCTCTATCAGAGTGAGTGCTTTTAGGGAAGAAATCTTCTCAGGAAAAGTTTCCAAAATAGAGCCTCTAGCTATTGTTCAACAAGGAGTCACAATCTTTCCTGTCTTAATAGATATTGAAAATAAAGATAATCTATTACTTTTAGGGATGAATACAGATGTTGTTATTCAAGTAATTGATACAGAAGTTGCCGTAAGTGCTCCCACAGGTGCTTTACGAACAAGAGATGATGCTTATTCTGCTGCAGAAATTTTGGGAATCAATAAAACAATAATTGATGATTTTCTTTTAGAAAAAGTTGAAGGGGAGAATTTTACAAAATTTATTGTTTTTAAGAATTCCTCAAAGGGCCCAACTCCTTCATGGGTTGAAATAGGTATTTCCGACTTAGCATTTGTTGAAATTAAAAATGGTCTTAGAAATGGCGAGCAAGTCTTTGTTTTGCCTAGTAAGGGACTTGTTGATTATCAGAATAGATTTAAGGAAAGAGTAAAAAATAGTTTTGGTTAAGGTGAAGTTTTGTTATTTACAGAATCAATAAAGACTGCTTTAGACTCTATAAAATCTAATGCTACAAGGTCTTTCTTAACTGCTTTAGCAATTATCATTGGTATAGCATCGGTTATAGCCATGCTAAGCATTGGTTCAAGTGCCCAACAAGCTCTTGAAAATGAAATAGATGCCTTGGGTGGAAGAATCCTCAGTGTTTATGCAGGTCAAACTAGAAGAGGTGGTGTGAAAGGCTCATACGCGCCTCTTGAAATAAAAGATGCTGAATCATTAAGAAGATTCACAGACTTTGCATGGGAAATAGCACCTGAGATGAAAGATAGAAGACAAATCCAGTTCGGGAATGCAAATTATAGTGCACAAATTGGCGGATACTGGTCAAATCATGCTTCAGCTAGAGGTTATGTTGTTGAGGAAGGAAGATTTTTTTCAGAAGATGAAGATCTGTCCAGAAGACGTGTTGCTGTTGTTGGTGCTGATATTCCTAAAGAGTTAAAAACATCATCAAAAGCACTTCTTAATAATGAGCTCTTAATCAATGGAGTTCCTTATAAAGTTATAGGAGTTCTTGAGAAGGAGGGGTCACGGGGATGGGAATCACCAGATAATGAAATTTATGTTCCTATTATGACTGCTAGCACAAGGATATTTGGAACAAGAAACTTGAGATCTATAAATGTAAAAATACCAAACGACGCAAGTGTTGAAGAGTCAATGCTTTATATTGAACAGATCTTGAGAGTTGCTCATGACATTGGGCCTGGTCAACAAAATGATTTTAGAATTAATGACTGGAGTCAATATGCGGACTTACAAAGACAAGCTACAGCCATCTTCACCGCGTTGCTAACAGGAATTGCATCTATTAGTTTACTTGTTGGTGGAATAGGAGTTATGAACATTATGCTCGTATCAGTTACCGAAAGAACTAAAGAAATAGGCTTAAGAAAAGCTTTGGGTGCAACAAATACAGTAATTTTGATGCAATTTATTATTGAAGCAATAGTTCTTTGTATTCTGGGTGGGATTATTGGCATTCTTTTAGGAGTTTTAATTGTTTATGGATTTACTTCAGCCGCATCTTTTTTTGATGCTGATCTACCGTTTTCAGTTCCAATTTACGCAATTATTGGTTCTTTAAGCTTTTCAGCTTTAGTGGGATTATTTTTTGGCATATGGCCCGCAAAAAGGGCAGCTAGACTTGATCCTGCAGTATCCCTAAGATACGAGTAATGAGAGTTATACAAATTCTACCTCAACTTAATATCGGTGGAGTTGAAAGAGGAACATTAGATTTATCTAAAGCATTAATTGAACAAGGCCATGAATCCTTCGTAATTT